>NZ_BAAAHK010000003.1:627300-867147 GCF_039525325.1 Kribbella koreensis | reverse complement strand
TGTTCAAGGTCGCCGCTTGATGTTCAAGCCCACCGCCACCTGTCCAAGCCCACCGCCACCTGTTCAAGCCCAGCGCCATCTGTTCAAGCCCGCCAGTGGTGGGCTTGAACATCGGATGGCGGGCGTGGACACGCTATTTGGTGTTCAAGGTCGCCGGTTGGTGTCCAAGGTCAGCGGTTGGTGTCCGAGGTCACCGGTTGGTGTTCGAGTCGCCGGATGGTGGTCGAGCCCGCTGGTTGGGGGGCGAGGTCGCTGGGTGGTGTTCGATCTCGCTGGTGCTGGGGTTGAGGGGGTTAGACGGCGAAGGGTACTGCGTTGTCGGGTGGTTGGAGGTTGCCGGCGGGGTGGGTCCAGAGGTTGTTGCGTTCGAGGTGGGGGAGTACTGATTCGCCGAACCAGTAGGCCTCCTCCAGGTGGGGGTAGCCGGAGAGGATGAATTCTTCGATGCCTAGGGCGGCGTACTCCTTGATGCGGTCGGCGACTTCTTCGTGGCTGCCTACCAGGGCGGTGCCGGCGCCGCCGCGGGCGAGGCCGACGCCGGCCCATAGGTTGGGGTAGATCTCCAGGTCTTCGGCGGAGCCGCCGTGCAGGGAGAGCATGCGCTTCTGGCCCTCGGATTCGCTCTTGTGCAGGCCGGCCTGGACCTTGGCGATCGTCTCGGGCGGGAGGGCTGCGAGGAGGCGGCGGGCTTCGCGCCACGCATCCTCGGAGGTGTCTCGAGTGATGACGTGCAAGCGGATGCCGAAGCGCATGGTACGACCTGCTTCGGCGGCCAGTTTGCGGATCCAGCCGAGCTTCTCGGCGACCGCGGCGGGCGGCTCGCCCCAGGTCAGGTACACGTCGCTGCGGGCAGCCGCCACGGGACCGGCGGCGGCCGACGAGCCGCCGAAGTAGATCTGCGGCACGGGATCCGGCACCGACACCAGCCGGGCCTGCTCGACCCGCAGGTGCTCGCCCCGGAAGTCGAACGGCTCGCCGTGCTCCCACAGTCTGCGCACGATGGCCAGGAATTCGTCCGTACGCCGGTAGCGCTCGTCCTTGCTCAGGAAGTCCCCGAACGCTTTCTGCTCGGCCGGTTCGCCGCCGGTCACCACGTTGAGCAGCAGCCGTCCGCCGGACTGGTTCTGGAAGGTCGTCGCCATCTGCGCGGCCAGCGTCGGTGACATCAGCCCGGGCCGGAACGCGACCAGGAACTTCAGCCGATCCGTTGAATCGAGCAACGAAGCCGTCGAGAGCCAGGCGTCGTCGCACCACAGTCCGGTCGGCGTGAGCGCGCCCTCGAAGCCGAGCTCCTCTGCCGCGGTGACGATCTGCCGGAGGTATCGAGTCGTCACCCGCCGGTCGCGGTGCACGACGTCGGCGCCGTGCCCGCCGCCGGTGATGTTGCGCGAGTCGCCGGAGGTCGGCAGGAACCAGTGAAAGGTCAGAGTCATCGGGCTGCTCCTGGGCAATGGGCTACTAAGTTCATGAGATTAGTTGACATAGCAGAGGGCGCTGGGGGCGTCTCGGATGGCGGGCGGCGGTGGTTGCCCGGAGTACAGACCAGGTGACTGGTGGTCCGGTGTTGACGGAGCCTCGGAAGGGGTCTTAAAGTCGGCGCTGTAAACGATTACAAGAACGATTACAGGAGGCTGCGTGAGCCGGCCGACGATCGCGGGAGTGGCTCGGGCCGCCGGAGTTTCGGTGGCTTCGGTGTCGCGGGTGCTGAACGGGCTGCCCGCGACCGGGGAGATGGTCGAGCGGGTCCAGCGCGCGGTCGAGGAGCTCGGGTATGTGCCTGACGCGCGGGCGCGGTCGCTCAAGGTCGGGCGGACCTTCCAGCTGACACTGGCGGTGGCCGACGTCGGTAACCCGGTCTACGTGACGATGATGCGCGCGGTCGAGGAGGTCGTTTCGGCGGCTGGGTATCGGCTGGTGGTGACGACAACCGGACCGGATGTCGTCGACGAGGTCGCGCTGGTCCGGGGGATGGCTCGCGGGTACGCCGATGGGCTGGTGATCAGCCCGCTGCGAGTGGACGACGACCTGATCAAGTCGATCCGCGAGTGCGATGTGCCGGTGGTCGTCGCCGGTAACGTGCCGGCCTCTGCCGGTGTCGACACTGTGCGGGCGAACTCTCCGAAGGGGATGTTGCTGGCGGTCGAGCATCTGCTCGCGACTGGCCGGAAGCGGATCGCGTTCGTGAACGGTCCGGTGGACACGGTGCCTGGAACGGCACGGGCCAAGGGTTTCGCCGATGCGATGAAGGCGAGCGGGCTGCGGGCGGTGGCCGAGGTGGAGGCAGTGGACTTCACCTTCGCGGCCGGCCGCGAAGCCGGGGTGGAACTGCTGTCCGGGCTGGACATTGGTGTGCGCGGCTCCGGCGCGGAGGCGCGAGGCGGTCGGCCCGGCGCGGAGGCGCGGGGTGGCCGGCTTGATGCGGTGATTGCCGCGAACGATTTGCTTGCTGTCGGCATCATGCATGAGCTGGCGGCGCGGGAGCTCGTCGTACCGGATGACGTTGCGGTGATCGGGATGGACGACAGTGAGCTGGCGGAGCAGTGTTTTCCGCCGTTGACCAGTGTCAATCTCGGGTCTGCTGAACGTGGCCGGCGGGCTGCTGAGTTGCTGTTGGCAAGGATCGATGACGACACGCGCGCGCCGCGGCGGATCGTCGTACAGCCGACTCTGAGTGTGCGGAAGTCGACGCCATGAGTGCCGCGACCCTGACCGCGACCCCGGAGCAGCAGGCTCCCAAGAGCGGTCGGCCGAAGCAGAACAGGGAAGCGATCTTTCTGTTCCTGCCGGCGTTGCTGCCGGTTCTGTTGCTGAGTGTCTATCCGCTGATCCGCGGGATCGCGCTCGGGTTCACCGACGCTCGCGCGGGGCTGAACGTCGACACGAACTTCATCGGGCTCGGCAACTTCGGCAAGCTGCTGCACAACGGGCTGTTCTGGGACTCGTTCAAGATCGGGCTGATCTGGACGCTCTCGGTGACGATCCTGCAGTTCGTCGCCGCGCTCGGACTGGCCTTGCTGCTGAACACCAACCTGCGCTTCCGTGGTGTCGCGCGCACGCTCGCGCTGATCCCGTGGGCGATGCCGCCGGTGGTCGTCGCGATCATGTGGCGACTGCTGCTGCACCCGACCAACGGCCCGGTCAACGAGATCCTCCAGAAGCTGCACCTGACCGACCACCCGATCAACTTCCTCGGCGACTTCAGTACCGCGCTGCCGGCCGTGATCGTCGTCGGTATCTGGGTCGGCATGCCGATGACGACGGTCACTCTGCTGGCCGGACTCCAGGGCATCGACCGCTCCCTCTACGAGGCTGCCGCGGTCGACGGCGCGGGTGCGTGGTCGCAGTTCTGGAACATCACGCTGCCCCAGCTCAAGACGGTGATCGTCGCGATCACCAGCCTGGACATGATCTGGAACTTCAACTCGTTCGGCCTGGTCTACGTGCTCACCGCCGGCGGGCCGGGCGGCAAGACCATGCTGCCGATGCTGTTCGCGTACAACGAGGCGTTCCGGTACGGGAACTTCGGGATGGCCGCGGCGATGGGTGACGTGATGGTCGTGATCATCATCGTGTTCCTCGCGTTCTACTTGCGGAACCGGTTGAGGAGCGAGGCATGAGGACGCGTCCCGCCGCCCGCGCGGCACAGTACGTCGCGGTGATCTGCTACCTGGTCTTCCTGGCGTTCCCGCTGTTCTGGCTGCTCTCGAGTTCGCTGAAGTCGCCGAGGGAGTTCGCGAGCATCACCCCGTCGATTCTCCCGAAGCACCCGGATCTGTCCAACTACACCGATGCGCTGACAGAGCAGGGCCTGGTCCACTCGATGTGGAACAGCCTGCAGATCTCGGTCGCGTCGACCGTGCTCGTCCTGGTCGTCTCGCTGCCGGTCGCCTACGCGCTCGCGCGGTTCCGCAGCCGGCTCCGGCCGATCACGAACGGCTGGATCCTGGTCAGCCAGGTGTTCCCGGTGATCCTGATCGTGATCCCGCTGTTCATGATCCTGCGGCCGCTGCACCTGACCAACACGATCCCCGGCGTGGTGATCGTCTACATGGTCTGGTCGATGCCGTTCGCGCTGTGGATGCTGCAGGGGTACGTCGCCGCGGTGCCGCGCGAGCTGGAGGAGGCGGCCTCGGTCGACGGCGCGAGCCGGGTCCGGACCATCGTGTCGATCGTGATGCCGTTGCTGCGGCCGGGGCTGATCGCGACCGCCATGTTCACCTTCATCTCGGCGTGGAACGAGTTCTTCTTCGCCCTGGTCCTGTTGCAGGACCCGCAACTGAAGACGCTGCCGCTGGTGCTCGCCCGGTTCGTCGGGGCCGAGGGCCAGGTCCAGTTCGGGCCACTCGCGGCGGCGTCCGTCCTGGCCACCGTACCGAGTCTGGTGTTCTTCGCTTTCCTGCAGCGCCGGTTGACCTCCGGCCTGCTGTCCGGCGCTGTAAAAGGCTGAGTTTTCCCCTGAGGAGATGCAATGAAAAAGTTAGTGACCGCGTTGCTGGCGGCAAGCGCTCTGGTGACGCTTGCGGCTTGTGGCGACAGCGATTCCGGCTCCGGCTCCGGTGACAGCGGGTCGACGGAGAAGGTGACGCTGAAGTTCCAGAGTCTGGCCTTCCAGAAGACGACCGTCGCCGCGACCAAGAAGATCGTCGCGGACTGGAACGCGGCCAACCCGAACATCCAGGTCGAGTACGTCCAGGGCAGCTGGGACTCGGTGCACGACCAGCTGGTCACCCAGTTCCAGGGGTCGACCGCGCCGGACGTGATCCAGGACGAGTCGGCCGACATCACCGGGTTCGCGAACCAGGGGTACCTCGCCGATCTCTCGCAGTACCTGAGTCAGGAGACGAAGGACGCCGTCTCACAGGGTGTCTGGGACACGGTGACCGTCAACGGCAAGGTGGTCGCCGCGCCGACGCTGCTCCAGTCGTACGTCGTGTTCGGCAACTCGGCGCTGCTCAAGCGGGCCGGGATCGCGACGACGGGCGACTCGCTCAGCTGGGATGACCTGCAGGCCAACGCGAAGAAGCTGACGGCCGGCGGGAAGTACGGGCTCGGCTGGGGTCTGAAGAGTCCGACCGCGACCGTGCTGAACCTCGGGATGAACTTCGACGGCGCCTTCTTCGAGGGCTCCGGGCGGGACGCGAAGGCGAAGATCGGGGACGCCGAGCTCGAGGTGCCGAAGCGGATCCACGCGATGGCCTACACCGACAAGTCGATCGACCCGACGTCGCTGACCCAGAGCGGGTCGGACGTGCTGCCGGGCTTCTTCGGTGGCAAGTACGCGATGATCGTCGGCGGCAACTATGCGGCCCAGCAGATCGTCGAGCAGGCACCGAAGGGCTTCCAGTGGGAGGTACTGCCGCCGCTGAAGGGCACGTCGGAGAAGCAGGCCGCGAACCCGCAGACGCTGTCGGTGCCGGCCGAGGGCAAGCACGTCAAGCAGGCCGCGCAGTTCATCGACTACTTCATGAAGGCCGACAACCTGGCCGCGGTCGGGCAGGGCGACTGGCTGATCCCGACCACGAAGGCGGCCCGGGACGCGATCGAGAAGGCGACCGGCGGCAAGGACGGCTGGACCCAGACGCTGGCCAGCGGCGAGGAGCTGACCAAGGCGCCGTTCCAGAGCGTGGAGAACTACCCGAAGTGGAAGGACCAGATCGCGACTCCGGCGCTGCAGGAGTTCCTCGCGAACAAGATCGATCTGGATGCCCTGGGCAAGAAGCTGAGCGATGGCTGGGGGCAGGTCAACAGCTGATGTCGGTGCTCGAAGAGAAGTCAGTGGGAGTCCTCGTCGGGTCGGCGGTCGGTGACGCGATCGGTGGTGCCGTCGAGGGCTGGACCCCGGAGGCGATCCGGGAACGGCACGGCGGCTGGGTGACGGGCATCGTCGGTCCGTGGTACGACGATTGGCGCAACGCGCGGCCGATCGCGCCGTACCACAAGGGCGATGGGCACATCACCGACGACACGTTGATGACGCATGCGCTGGTCGAGGTGTACGACGAGTTGCGGACGCATCTCGACGCGTACTCGATCGCGGAGTCGCTGGTGCCGAAGTTGCTGACGGAGAAGCGCTGGATTCCGGAGCTGGAGACCGAGGCGTTGCTGTTGCAGCGGGTGTTCCTGGCGGAGAAGTGGCTGGTGGCGCGGCTGCATTACGGGCATGTCGATCCGCGTGAGGCAGGGGTCGGGAACATCGTCAACTGTGGGGCGGCGATGTATGTGGCGCCGGTCGGGATCGCCAACGCGGGGGACCCGGCTGGGGCCTATGCGGAGGCGATCGACCTGGCTGGGGCGCATCAGTCGAGCTATGGGCGTGAGGCGGCTGGGGTGCTGGCGGCTGCGGTCGCGGCGGCAATGATGCCTGGGGCAACGGCTTCGTCGGCTGTCGCGGCTGCGTTGGAGCTGGCCAAGGATGGGACGCGGGCGGCCGTCGAGGCGGTGGCTGAGGCGGCGTCTGGATTGACCGACTGGGAGTCGGCGATTCCGGTACTGCGGGCAGCGGTCGAGCCGTTCGACACGGTCGGACCGGAGTACCGGAACCAGTCGCTCGACGCGCGGCGGCCGAGTCGGACGAAGGCGATCGAGGAATTGCCGGTCGCGCTGGGTTTCGTGCTCGTCTCGGGTGGGGATGTTCGGGAAGCCGTGTTGGGCGGCACCAACTACGGACGCGACGCCGACTCGATCGCGTCGATGGCGGGGGCGATCACGGGTGCACTGAGCGGCGCAGCCGGCGTACCGGCCGAGTGGGCGTCGACGATCGCCGAAGCGAGCAAGACAGACCTGGAGCAACCAGGACGGGTGATGGCCTCCGTAGCGCTCGAACTCCACCTGTCCGACGCGCGCCGCTTCGCCCACCGCACCGAAACGCTGGAGAGACTGACCACATGAGACTGACCTGGGTGCAACCAGAGGACCTCCTCCCGCACCAACTGGTCCAATCCACCACCGAAGGCGTAAACGTCACCGACATCACCGCCCGGTGGGTCGCCGCAGGCGGTACTACGGAAGCCCCGGTCTCCGGCGCCTCCGACAACCCCGCCGCCCCCGAGCTGCGAGCCCTCGCCCGCGAACTACTCGACGAACTGGACACCCGCTTCGCGGGCTGGATCGCTCCCGAGATCCCGCAGCTTCCCCTGCTGAGCAGCGCGCAGCGCGCGCCCCGCGGTCGCGGGGGAGCGGGCGCCGAGAGCTCCGCAGCTCCGGCCACGGCGCGAAGCGCCGTAGGCCGTGCCAGCTCGCCGCAGGGCGATGACCCCTCCCTCAGCGCGCACTTCTCAGCCGCCGCCCGCGAGACGGCGCAGCCGGCGAGTGGGCGGGTGTTGCAGGCTTGGTTGGGGCGGGCTGCTGGGAACTTGTTGGGTAAGCCTGTGGAGAAGATTCCTCGGGAGGGGATTCGGGAGATTCTGCAGAGCTCGGGGCAGTGGCCGCTGGCGGAGTACATCACCGCGGTGGGGGTGCCTGCGGAGGTGTTGGGGCGGTGGCCTTGGAATCGGCGGTCGAAGCCGACCAGCTTGCGGGAGGTCATCGACGGGATGCCTGAGGATGATGATCTGAATTTTGCGATCCTCGCGTTGCAGCTGGTGGAGCGGCATGGGGATGAGTTGTCGACCGAGGATGTGGCGGCGGCTTGGCTGAGTGATCTGCCGGCTGGGCGGGTGTTTACGGCTGAGCGGGTGGCGTACAGGAACTTGCTGGACGGGGTAGAGCCGGGGCGGGCGGCGCTCGTCAGGAATCCGTTCCGGGAGTGGATCGGGGCTCAGATTCGGACGGATGTTTACGGGTGGGTGCGGCCGGGGGATCGGACGGCGGCGGCTCGGTTGGCGTTGGCGGATGCTCGGTTGAGTCATACGGGCGCGGGAGTGGATGGGGCGCTGTGGGTGGCGGCGATGTCGGCTGCGGCGATGGTGCTCGACGATCCGGTTGAGGTTGCCGAGGCGGGGCTGGGGGTGGTTGACCCCGCGAGCGAGTTGGCTAAGGCCGTGCGATTTGGGTTGGGGCTGGCTGAGACACCTCTGGATGATGCGTTGGACGCGTTGCACGCGGAGTACGGGCACCTGCATTGGGTGCACTCGGTGAACAACTCGGCGCTGACCGCGTATGCGTTGACGGCGCCTGACTTCGCGACCGGGATCGGGCGTGCGGTGATGGGCGGCTGGGACACGGATTCGGCCGGCGCGACGGTGGGTGCGGTGCTTGGCGCGGTGCTCGGCGTTCCGGCAGAGTGGTCCGAACCACTCGACAACCGGCTGGCAACCAGCCTGCCCGGCATGAACCAGGTGGCGATCACCGACCTCGCCGCGCGCACGGTGGCAGCGCAGACGGTGGCAGCACGGCCAGACGGGGTACAGGAAGGCGTAGCACCGGCAGACGGGGTGCAGGCGGGCGTAGTACAGGTGGATGGGCAGTCGGTGGCGGGAGGGAAGGTGGAGGGGCGTGGCTGAGGTCGTAGTCGTGGGGAGCGCGAATGTGGACCTGGTGCTGGCGGTCCAGCGGATCCCACGGCCCGGCGAGACGCTGCTGGCGAGTGATCTGACCCGCGGCCCGGGCGGCAAGGGCGCCAACCAGGCGGTCGCCGCGGCCCGCGCAGGCGCCTCGACCTCGTTCGTCGCCTCGCTCGGCGCGGACGACGGCGGCGCGCTGCTCCGCGAAGCGCTCGAAAGCTCCGGAGTAGACCTCTCGCTCGTCTCCACCTCCGGCAGCCCGACCGGTACGGCGATCATCACCGTCGCCGCCGACGGCGAGAACTCGATCGTCGTCGCCCCCTCCGCGAACGCCGACCTGAAGCTGTCCGCCGAGGCATCGACCGGAATCAGCCAAGCGAAAATCGTCCTTTCCCAGCTCGAGATCCCGCTCTCCACGGTCCAGGCGGCCGCCGAAGAGAGTGCGTACTTCATCCTCAACGCGGCCCCCGCGACCGACCTGTCCGACGAGCTGCTCGCCCACGTCGACCTCCTGGTGGTCAACGAGATCGAGGCCGAGGCGATCGCCGGCAAGGACTTCAACGACCTGCTCACCCGGGTACCGGCCGCCGTGGTGACGCTCGGCGCCGACGGAGCGGTGATTCTGTCCCGGGATGCCGCGGAAATTCGTATCCCGGGCGTGTCGGTCGAGGTCGTCGACACCACCGCCGCCGGGGACACCTTCTGCGGGGTGCTCGCCGCGACGTTGGCTGCCGAGTCAACTACACCCCGCGACCTGACGAATGCGGTCCGACGCGCTAACGTTGCTGCTTCATTGAGTGTTCAGACCGCGGGGGCGATCCCTTCGGTGCCTCACGGGGAAGCAATCGACGCGCGCCTTGCGGAGGTATACCTGTGAACCCCCTCGAGCCCAGGCCGATCGATCAGCCCGCGAGGGTCGATCTCGGCCTGCGTGCCGATCTGGCCTTCCTCGACGACGCCAAGATCCTCGGCGCCCCCGACGACCCGACCGACCTGCCCCGCTGGCGCGGCAAGCTGGCCGAGTGGCTGATGGGCGCCTACGACCGGACGGCGTACGACGGCGGCCTGCACTACGAGGTGCCCGGTCGCGAGTGGACCCAGACGGCGTACTCGGTGGCGCTCGTCTGGCTCTGGGACGACCAGCTGTACGACGTCGACGCGGGCGTCTTCACGCCGGAGAAGTTCGTCCAGCACGGGATCGACGACTTCGGCGGGTACGACGCGGTGGTGCTCTGGCACGCGTACCCGGTGATCGGGATCGACTCGCGCAACCAGTTCGACTTCTATCGCGACGTGCCGGGCCTTCGGGAGCTGGTCTCGAAGCTGCATGACCTCGGGCTGAAGGTGTTCTTCGACTACAACCCGTGGGATGTCGGCACCCGTCGTGCCGGGCGGCCGGATGGGGACGAATTCGCTGCCCTGGTTGCCGAGTTCGGTGCTGACGGCGCCTTTCTCGACACGTTGAAGGAGGCTGACCCGGCTTTCACCCGGCCGCTCAAGCGGGCAAACCCGGCGATCGCCTTCGAAGGCGAGTCACGGTTGCCGTTGGCAAGGATCAGCGACCACGCGTTGTCCTGGGCACAATGGTTCGCCGACACCCGGGCGCCCGGCGTGCTGCGGGCGCACCTGTTCGAGCGCCGGCACATGATGCACCACACCCGCCGCTGGAACCGCGATCACAGCGATGAGTTGCAGTCCGCGTGGGTGAACGGTGTCGGAATCCTGGTCTGGGAGTCGGTGTTCTCGGCGTGGGTCGGCTGGAACGCCCGCGACCGGTCGACGCTGCGCCGGATGGTCGCGGCGCAGAGAGCGTTCTCTCCGGTACTGATCGGTGGCGACTGGATCCCGCTAACCCCGGAGATCCCCGACAAGGCCCGTGAGCACGGCGTCTTCGGGTCGCGGTTCGAGTTGGCCGACATCACCTTCTGGACGCTGATCAATCGCGACGACGAGGACTTCGAGGGCATCGTGCTGCGCTCGGAGGATCAGGTCGGCGACTGGTACGACGTGACGTCGGGCGTGCCCATCACGGCGGATGACGACGGGGTGCACCTCGTCGTACCGGGGCGTGGAGTGGCTGGGATCGTGCGCGTCGGGGCGACGGCCGGGCAGGAGTGCCGGGCGACCGCGCGTCGGCTGGGGACGATGTCGCGGCCGCATGTGAAGGATTCGGCGTTCCCGATGTCGCCGGCTGTGCGGGTTGCCGTTCCGGAGGTTTCTGGCGCGTTTGTGGGTGACGTGGTCGAGGTGCCGGCTGGGGAGCACTCGCTGACGGTTCGGCACCGGCGGCGCGAGACGGGGCTGTACGACCAGGCGCCGTACGTGGAGGAGTGGAAGCCGTTGCCTCCGCGGCTGCATGACATCCAGACGGTCACGCGTCAGGTGACGCTCTCCGGGGTGTCGGTGGCGGTGCGCGAGGTGAGCAACGCGGAGTACGCGGAGTTCCTTCGCGCGACCGGATACAAGCCGAAGGTGGCGAATCGGTTCCTCGCGCACTGGGTCGATGGCGCGCCTGTCGCCGGTACGGAGGATCAGCCGGTCACGTACGTCGATCTGCCGGACGCGCGGGCCTACGCGGCCTGGCGTGGGGGTCGGCTCCCGACCGAGGACGAGTGGCAGGTTGCGGCCGGACTGGACCGGTTCACCCGCTCTGAGCCGCTGGTCTGGAACCTGACCGAGAGCGAGCACCGCGACGGGCGCAGCAGGTTCTGCATTCTCAAGGGCGGCTCGTACTTCGTTGCCGAGGGCTCCGATTGGTACGCCGACGGCGGGCCGCAGGATCCGGAGGTCAGCTTCAAGCTGGTGCTCACCGGTGGCGGGCTGGACCGGTCGGAGACCATCGGTTTCCGGTGCGCGGGATGACACCTGGAGTATTTCGATGAGGCCGGCGCCGCTCGAAGGCGTGAAGGTGCTGGAGGCGGCGACGCTGTTCGCGGGACCGCTGGCGGCGACGTTCCTCGGTGACTTCGGGGCGGATGTGACGAAGATCGAGCATCCGTCGCGGCCGGATGCTGCCCGTGGGCATGGGACGAGTAAGAACGGCGTCGGGTTGTGGTTCAAGACGCTCGGGCGGAACAAGCGGTTGGCGACGCTTGATCTGTCGCAGGGGCGGGACGTGTTTCTTTCCTTGGTTCGGGCCAACGACGTACTGGTGGAGAACTTCCGGCCGGGGACGTTGGAGCGCTGGGGGCTTGGGCCTGACGTCTTGCTGTCGGTGAATCCGCGGTTGGTGATCGCGCGGGTGACTGCTTTCGGTCAGGTCGGGCCTTGGTCGCGCCGGCCGGGGTTCGGGTCGTTGGCTGAGGCGATGAGTGGGTTCGCGGCGGTGACGGGGGAGCCGGAGGGGCCGCCGACCTTGCCGCCGTTCGGGTTGGCGGATGGGATTACGGCGCTTGCTACGGCTTACGCGGTACTGGTTGCGTTGAGAGAGCGCGATCAGTCGGGGGCCGGGCAGGTCATCGACATGGCGATCATCGAGCCGATTCTGATGATGCTGGGTGGTGGCATTACGGCGTACCAGCAGACCGGATACGTGCAGCCGCGGCTGGGGAACCGGTCGTCCAACAACGCGCCGCGCAATGTGTACCGGACCGCGGATGATCGGTGGGTGGCTGTCTCGACCAGCTCGCAGAGCATTGCTGAGCGGGTGGTGACGCTGGTCGGTCGGCCGGATCTCGTTGCTGAGCCGTGGTTCGGGAGTGGCCGGGAGCGGGCTGAGCATGCGGACGAGCTGGATGATGCCGTGGGCAACTGGATTTTGGAGCGCTCGCTGGATGAAGTGATGGTCGCCTTCGAGAAGGCCGAGGCGGCGGTCGGGCCGGTGCACGACATCCGCGGGATCGTGGCGGATCCGCAGTACGCCGCGCTGAACACGATCGTCGAGGTGGACGACGAGGAGCTCGGCGGGCCGGTCCAGATGCAGAACGTGCTCTTCCGGCTCTCCGAATCACCCGGCTCGATCCGCTGGGCGGGTCGACCGCACGGCGCCGACACCGACGCCGTCCTGGCCGAGATCGGCGTTACCCCTGAGCAATTGGCAGCTTTGCGTGAGGCAGGAGTTGTTTAGGTGCTGACGGCTTTGTACGTGCCGGCCAATCGTCCGGACCGGTTTGGGAAGGCTGTTGCTGCGGGCCCTGATCTGGTGGTGTTCGATCTCGAGGATGCGGTACCGGTCGACGACAAGGTGGCTGCGCGGGGGTGGGCGGTCGCGTGGATCGCGGCGTTCACCGGGCGGACTCCGGTCGAGGTTCGGGTCAACGCGCCGGGCACGCCGTGGATCGAGGACGATCTGGCGGCGCTGGCCGCAGTACCGGCTGTTCGGGTGCGGGTGCCGAAGGTGGAGAGTGCCGACGACATCCGGTGGGTGCTGGACCGGGTGCCTTCGGCAAGGATCACCGCGCTGATCGAGACGCCGCTGGGGCTGGAGCGCGCGTTCGAGATCGCGACCGCCGATCCGCGGGTGATCGCGGTCGCCCTGGGTGAAGCCGACCTGGCGAGTTCGCTGGGCGTCGACGGCCCGGACGGCTTGGCGTGGGCCCGCGGTCGTTTGGTCTCAGCCTCACGAGCCGCCGGCCTCGGCGCACCGATGATGTCGGTCTACCCACACGTCGACGACGAGGAAGGCCTGCGCCGGACATCGCTGGCCGGCCGCGCCCTAGGTTTCGTCGGGCGAACCGCAATCCACCCCCGTCAACTCCCAACCATCATCGAGTGCTTCACACCCTCAGCCACCCAGGTAGCCGAGGCCGCCGCCCTCCTGGCCGCCGTCGAGAAGGCCGGCTTCACCGAAGGCGGCGTCATCGTCCTCCCCGACGGCCGAATGGCCGACCCCGCCATGCTCGGCCGAGCCCGCGAAATCACCAACCTAATGACCCAGATCGACCGCTAACCCCGGCCCACCCACCATCGCCCCGGCCTCGCCCAACTCCGCCCACCCCGGCCTCGCCCAACTCCGCCCACCCCGGCCTCGCCCAACTCCGCCCACCCCGGCCTCGCCCAACTCCGCCCACCCCGGCCTCGCCCGCTCCGCCCACTTCGGCGTGGCCCGCTCCGCCCACCCCGGCGTGGCCCAATCCGCCCACTTCGGCGTCGCCCACTCCGCCCGCCGCTCTGACCCCATGCCAACTCGCCCATCTCCCCACCGCCTCGTCGGACCCGCTAGCCCACCGCGTCACCGGCACCTGCCGGCCCTCCGCCTCGCGGGCACGCGCTGGCCCTCCGCCTCGCCTGCACCTGCCGGCCCTCCGCCTCATGGGCACCCGCTGGCTGCGGCACGCGCTGGCCTACCGGCTTGCGAGCATCTGCTGGGCCTACCAGCTCACCTGCTCGCGGCATGCGCTGGTCGACCGTGTCGCGGGCCTGGGCTGGCCCACGTGCTTGCGGCATCGGCTGGCTGATCGCCTCGCCGGCGCCTGCCGGCCCAACGCCTGGCGCGGCACGCGCTGGCCTACCGCCTCGTCGGCACCCGCTAGCCCACCGCGTCACCGGCACCCCGCTGGCCGACCGTGTCGCGGGCGTGCGCTGGCCCACGGGCTCGCGGCATCCGCTGGCTGATCGCCTCGCCGGCGCCTGCCGACCTACCGCCTCGCGCGGGACGCGCGGCCTACCGCCTCGCCGGCACCCGCTGGCTGCGGCACGCGCTGGCCCACCCGCTCGGGGGCATCTGCTGAGCCCCACCGGCTCGCCTGCTCGGGGCATGCGCTGGTCGACAGTCGACCTTGTCGCGGGCGTGCGCCGGCCCACGGGGCTCGCGGCAACCGCTGGCTGATCGCCTCGTCGGCGCCTGCCGACCCACCGCCTCGCGCGGCACGCGCTGGCCTACCGCCTCGCGCTGGCCTACCGCCTCGCGCGGCACGCGCTGGCCTACCGCCTCGTCGGCACCCGCTGGCCTACCGCCTCGCGGGTACCCGCTGGCCGCGGCACGCGCTGGTCGACCCCGTCGCGGGCGTGCGCTGGCCCATCGGCTTGCGGGCATCTGCTGGGCCCACCGGCCCACCGGCCCACCGGCCCACCGGCCCACCGGCCCACCGGCTCGTCGGCTCGCGGGCGCGCTCTGGCTGATCGGCTCGCGGGCGCGCGGTCGACGGCACCTGCCGGCCCATCGGCTCGCGGGTCGCCCTTTCCGCTGGCTTGCAGGTGCGGGCGGACGGCTGCGCATGCATAAGGGGGCGGGTTGGGGCGGGATGCAGCGTGGGGGTGGGTGGGGCGGGTGGCTTATGCGTGCATGGCGGTGCGGGTGGGGTGGATCGGCGAGGTGGGGCTCGGCGGCGTACCGGATCGGCGGGCGTGCCGGATCAGCGGGCGTGCCGGATCGGCGGGCGTACCGGCGCAGCGGCGTACCGGGGGGAGTGGTGTGTAAGAAGTAAAAGAGTTATGGTTCTTTCATGACTGCGACGAGGCTGTTCTATGAGGTGCAGGTGAGTCCGAGCGCGCTGCGTGCTGGGGAGCAGCGGATGCCGGATGGGGAGCGGTTGTACTGGAATCCGTTGTCGACGACGCTGATCTTCGGGGAGCGGGATGCGGTGCTGGTCGATCCGCCGTTTCTGAGCGAGCACATCCAGGCGGTCGGGGACTGGGTGGAGCGGTCGGGGAAGCGGTTGACGGCGATCTACGCGACGCATGGGCATGGGGATCACTGGTTTGGTACGGGGGAGTTGGTCAAGCGCTTCCCGGGTGCTGTCGCCTATGCGACGCCGGGGACGATCGAGATGATGCATCAGCAGGCCGGGGTGGGGCGGGAGCAGCTGTGGGACCGGATCTTCCCGGGGCAGATCCCGGCGACGCCGGTGCTTGCGGTGCCGGTGCCGGCTGAGGGGATCTTGCTCGAGGGTGAGGTGCTGGAGGCGATCGAGGTCGGTCATACCGACACCGATCAGACGACGGTGCTGCATGTGCCGTCGATCGGGTTGGTGGTGGCGGGAGACGTTGCGTACAACGGCATCCATCAGTACATCGTCGAGGGTCGCGACGGCGGGTTCGAGGCGTGGATCGCGGCGCTGGACAAGGTGGCGGAGCTGACGCCGACCGCGGTCGTCGCCGGCCACAAGAACCGCGAACTGCCGGACGATCCGATCATCCTGGACCAGACCAAGCAGTACCTTCAGGACGTGACCCAACTGCTCGCCGGACAGCCGACTCCCCAGGAGTTCTTCGACCAGATGATCCAACGCCACCCGAACCGCCTCAACCCCAGCCCTCTCTGGTACGGCGGCCTGTCGCTGCTCACCCAATGACTTCCCCCGCCACCGAGCGCTTCACCCTGGACCCCGCGCCGGACACGCTGGCCCTGGCCCACGACTTCCTCAACACCCGAGGAGTAGGCACCCAACCAGACCTCCTGGCCGACCTCGCAACCGCAACGGCCTGGCTGGAACGGGTGCTCCCAGGCGAGGCAAAGCTGACCGCCACAGACCTGGAAGTCCTGCGGGCCTTCCGCACTGAGTTGCATCGCCTGGTCGTACCGGAAGGTGCGGCGCCGGAGTCGGTGGCAGAGGTTGGCGCGCGAGGTGTAGCGGCGGAGTTGGTGCTGGGAGTGGATGGGACTGTGGAGCTGCGCGGCGGTGGTACTGGGGCGGAGTACGTGACATCGCGGGTGCTGGCGGAGGTACTGGCTGGGCAGCAGGTTGATAGCTGGCGTCGGCTGAAGGCTTGTAAGAACGACAGGTGCCGGGTGGTGTTCTACGACCGGTCGCGGAACAACAGCGGCGTCTGGCATTCGCTGAAGACGTGTGGAAATCCTGCGAACCTGCGGGCCTTCCGTGCCCGGAACAAGGAGGCGAGCAGCTAAGGTCGGGAGCATGCTGCCGCGTGTGGTTGATGCTGTGGTGATCGGTTCCGGACCGAACGGGCTGGTGAGCGCGATCGCCCTGGCCGACGCCGGCTGGGACGTGCTGATCGTCGAAGCCGCCGACGAGCCGGGTGGCGCCGTGCGCTCGACCGCCAGCGACGGCTGGGTCAGCGACCGCTTCAGCTCCAGCTATCCACTCGGCGTAGCCTCGCCGGTACTACGTGCGCTCGAGCTCGAGAACTTCGGACTCCGCTGGTCCCATGCCCCGCTCGCCCTGGCGCACCTGATCGACCCCGACGACGATGACGCGCCCGCGATCCACCCGGATCCGGCCGACACCGCCGCCTCGATCGGTCGCGATCACCCGAAGGACGGCGACACCTGGTTGCGTCTCTACCAGGAGTACACCAAGATCCGCGCGCCCTTCCTGCAGTCGCTGCTCACTTCCTGGCCGCCCGTCGCCCCCGGCCTCCGCCTCGCGCGCAAGCTCGGTTCGGTGGGGGAGCTGGCTCGTTTCGCTCGCTTCATGGCCATGCCGATGCACCGAATGGGCCAGGAACTCTTCGAAGGCGCCCGCGGCCGCGCGATCCTGGCCGGCAACGCGTTCCACGCCGACGCCCCGCTCACCGGCAGCGTCAGCGGCACGATGGGCTGGCTCCTCGCGATGCTCGCCCAGGACGTCGGATTCCCTGTCGCGCAAGGCGGTTCGAGTTCGCTCTCGTCAGCCCTGGTACGCCGGGCCGAGCGCGCCGGCGCCCTCCTCTCCACAGGCACCCCGATCACCTCGATCGACGTCTCGGCCGGCAAGGCGACCGCGGTACGGACCGCGAGCGGCGAGACGATCTCCGTCCGCCGCGCCGTCATCGCCGACGTCTCAGCTCATACCCTGTACGCCGAACTGTTGCCACCAGCAAGCATTCCGGCCGGGCTCCGTCGCGACCTCGAGAACTTCGAATGGGACTACCCGACGGTCAAACTCAACTACCGCCTCAGCGGCCCGATCCCATGGCGCGCCCGCCAGGCTCGCGAAGCGGGCGTAGTACACCTCGGCGGCACCGCTGACGACCTCGTCCACGTCAGCGCCGACCTCGACACCGGCCGCTTGCCCACGGCACCTTTCCTGCTGATCGGCCAAACCACCAAGGCCGACGCATCCCGCTCACCCGAAGGCACCGAGGCCGTCTGGGCCTACTCGCACCTACCCCGCGGCCTACCCGACGACGCCGACGCCGAGAAGCTCGCCGGCCGGATTGACCGCGCCATCGAACGCCACGCCCCCGGCTTCCTCGACCTCGTCATCGCCCGCGACCTCCAACGCCCCAGCGACTTCACCCAAGCCAACGCCTCCCTAGGCCTCGGCGCGCTAGGCGGCGGTACTGCGCAACTCCACCAGCAACTCATCTTCCGCCCCACCGTAGGCCTGGGCAGCCCCCGCACCGTCATAGACGGCCTGTACCTCGGCAGCTCCGCCATCCACCCCGGCCCCGGCGTCCACGGCGCCTGCGGTCACCTAGCCGCCCGAGCTGCCCTCCGCGACGCCTCCCTCCTCGGCCCCCTGACCCGCATCCCCACCACCGCCGCCCTCCGCCACCTCCAGCGCTGATGAACTCGGGGGAGCGGGTCGAGGGGTTGTTGCGGGAGCTGGCGCCGCAGGTACTCGGGTTTTTGGCTCGGCGGCATGGGCAGTTCGATCTGTGTGAGGACGCTGTCCAGGAGGCGTTGCTGGCGGCCGCGACGCAGTGGCCGACTGACGGCGTACCGGGGAATCCTCGGGGGTGGTTAATCACCGTTGCCACCCGGAAGCTGACTGATCAATTCCGGAGTGAGAGTGCCCGGCGGCGGCGTGAGGATTCGGTGGCGGCGATGGCTGGAGCCGAGGAATTGGTCGCGCCGGGGGCTGATCAGGACCAGGTGCCGGAGTCGGACGACACGTTGACGTTGTTGTTCCTGTGTTGTCATCCCGCGGTGACGCCGGCATCGCAGGTGGCGTTGACGTTGCGGGCGGTCGGTGGGTTGACGACGGCGGAGATCGCCAAGGCGTTCATGGTGCCGGAGGCAACGATGGCGCCGCGGATCAGCCGGGCGAAGAAGAGCATCAAGGCGGCCGGCAGCCGGTTCGTGTTGCCGCCGGAGGAGGAGCGGGCGGATCGCCTGCGCGTAGTACTGCAGGTGCTCTATCTGATCTTCAACGAGGGGTACACGGCCAGCTCCGGACCCGATCTGCAGCGGGTCGAGCTGACGGCCGAAGCGATCCGGTTGGCGCGTTTGCTCTACCAGTTGCTGCCGGACGAGGGTGAGGTCGCCGGCTTGCTGGCGCTCATGCTGCTCACCGATGCGCGGCGGGCGGCGCGGACCACGCCGGACGGCAGCCTCATCCCGATCGACGAGCAGGATCGCAGCCTGTGGTTGCGTGAGCCGATCGAGGAGGCGTCCGCGCTGGTACTGCGTACGCTTGCGCGCGGCGAGGTCGGTTCGTACCAACTGCAGGCGGCGATCGCAGCGATCCACTCCGAGGCGCCGAGCACGGAGGAGACCGACTGGAACCAGATCCTCGCCCTCTACCTGCTGCTGGAGAGCGTGGCGCCGAACCCGATGGTGACGCTCAACCGCGCGATCGCCCTCGCCCAGGTCGAAGGCCCACAAGCCGGCCTGGACCTGCTCACCACGCTCGACGACGACCACCGGCTGAAAGACAGCCACCGCCTGGACGCCGTCCGCGCACATCTGCTCGAACGCCTCGGCAAACTGACCGAGGCCCGCGACCACTATCTGGCCGCCGCGCGCCGGACGACCTCGCTGCCGGAGCAGCGCTACCTAGCGGCGAAAGCCGCCCAGATCGCAGACAACTCCTGAGCCGCTCCTACCTGGAGCTGTCCCGATCGACAGGACATAGTCGGCGCGCGGTAGTGCACTTCAGGCTGAGCTGTCGGTTTGTGTACAGCGTCTCGCGGTGCACTACCTGTCGAGTGGGACAGATGTCGCGGGGCAGGAGGCGTGACTTGGGTTGTAACTTCGGTTTACAGTTGGCGCATGGTCATCCAGCAGAATGCGAAGCCCAGCCGTCGGCGGGACCCGATCGGGGTCGGGGTGGCGCTACTGAACCGGTTGGCGAAGTCGCAGGTGATCGATCGGTTCGGGTGGCGCAAGCAGACCGAGCGGGTGGTGTTCGAGGCGACGAAGACCGGATTCCGGACGGCTGGGGCGCTGACGCGGAGTTTCGTCGCGGCGTCGAAGCTGGCCAAGCCGTCGCGGCTGCCCGCGGCGAAGGGGACCGGGCGGTTCGACCTGACGCCGACCGAGGACCAGCAGATGGTGGTCGGGGTCGTCACGGAGTACGCGGCCGAGGTACTGCGGCCCGCCGCGGCTGAGGCTGATGTCGCTGGTACGACGGATACCAAGGTGCTGGCCCAGTCGGCTGAGCTGGGGTTGAGCCTGATCGAAGTACCGGAAGAGCTCGGTGGGATCGTCAGCGAGCGGTCGGCGATGACCGGCGTACTGGTGGCCGAGGCGATGGCGCATGGCGACATGGGTCAGGCGGTCGCGTGCCTGGCGCCGGCTGCGGTGAGCACGGCGATCTCGTTGTGGGGCGATGAGACGCAGCAGGCGACGTACCTGCCGGCCTTCACGGGTGGGTCGGTACCGGCCGCGGCGCTGGCGATCGTCGAGCCGCGCGCGTTGTTCGACCCCTTCGCTCTGAAGACCAGGGCGACCAGGCAACGAACCGGGCATTTGCTCAATGGGGTCAAGTCGTTGGTGCCACGGGGTGCTGAGGCCGAGGTGTTCGTGATCGCCGCTCAACTGGAGGACCAGGGGCCGGCACTGTTCCTGGTCGAGTCCGAGCATCCGGGCGTGACGATCGAGGCCGAGCCGTCGATGGGGCTGCGCGCGGCTTCGTTGAGTCGCGTGTTGCTGGACGACGTACCGGCTGTGCAGTTGGGGACTCTCTCGGACTATGCGGAATGTGTTCGGCTCTCGCGGCTGGGATGGTGTGCGCTGTCGCTCGGTACGGCTCGGGCGGTGCTCGATTACGTCACGCCGTACGTGAACGAGCGGACTGCCTTTGGTGAGCCGATCAGTCATCGGCAGTCGGTGGCCTTCATGGTCGCGAACATCGCGATCGAGCTCGAGGGGATGCGGCTGGTGACGTACCGGGCCGGATCGCGTGCTGAGCAAGGGCTTCCGTTCGCGCGCGAGGTCGCGCTGGCGCGGCGGTTGTGCACCGAGAAGGGGATGCAGATCGGGACCGACGGGGTGCAGTTGCTGGGCGGGCACGGGTTTGTGAAGGAGCATCCGGTGGAGCGGTGGTACCGCGACTTGCGGGCCGTCGGCGTGATGGAAGGTGCGGTGCTCGTCTGATGATCAACCTCGAAACGCCACGGAAGTTCCGCGCATTCATCCACCAGGCACATCAGGTCGCGGCGGAGATGTTGCGGCCGAATTCGCGTCAGTACGACCTGGCCGAGCACGCGTATCCGAAGGAACTCGACATGCTCGCGGCGATGGTGGACGGGTTGGGGGCGTCCGGTACGGGGTCGGGTGCTGGGGCTAGCGGCGTACGGCGTACTGCTGGTGCTGAAGATGACCACGGCAAGGTGAAGAACGGGTCGAACCTGTCGTCGGTGCTGTCCGTGATGGAGATGTGCTGGGGCGATGTCGGGCTGCTGCTGTCGATGCCGCGACAGGGCCTCGGGAACTCGGCGATCGCGTCGGTGGCGTCCGATGAGCAACTGCGGCGATTTGACGGCGTGTGGGCCGGGATGGCGATCACGGAGCCGGGGTGCGGCTCGGACTCGGCGAGCATCCAGACCACCGCCCGTCTCGACGGCGACGAGTACGTCATCAACGGCGAAAAGATCTTCGTCACCGCCGGCGGCCGCTGTGACGCGGTGGTCGTCTGGGCGACCCTGGACAAGTCCGTTGGCCGGGCCGCCATCAAGTCCTTCGTAGTCTTCAAAGACACGCCCGGTATGACCGTCGAACGCCTCGAACACAAGCTAGGCATCCGCTCGTCCGACACCGCCACCATCCGCTTCGAAAACTGCCGAGTCCCGGCCGCCAACCTGCTAGGCACCCCCGAAATCGACGCAGACAAAGGCTTCGCCGGCGTCATGCAAACCTTCGACAACACCCGCCCGCTCGTCGCCGCCATGGCCGTCGGCTGCGCCCGCGCTTCGCTGGAGGTCACCCGCTCGCTGCTATCGGAAGCCGGCGTAGAAGTCGACTACGACCGCCCCATCTTCCAGCAGCCCGCCGCCGCAGCCTTGTACCTCCAAATGGAAGCCGACTGGGAAGCCGCCTACCTCCTGACCCTCCAGGCGGCCTGGATGGCCGACAACTCCCAACCCAACTCCCTCCAAGCCTCCATGGCCAAAGCCAAAGCCGGCCGGGTAGCCAACGACATCACCCTCCGCTGCGTAGAACTAGCCGGCAGCATCGGCTACTCCGAACACGAACTCCTCGAAAAATGGGCGAGAGACTCCAAAATCCTGGACATCTTCGAAGGCACCCAACAGATCCAGCAGCTGATCGTCGCTCGCCGCCTCCTAGGCAAAACCTCCGCCGAACTCAAGTAGCCAACGGAAGACCCCACGCTGCCTCGCCGCTCGCTCCTACGTCGCTCACCACCCGGCGCTCCCACCCACCCAGGTGTGCGCTCCTCCGTCGCGCGAAAGTGAGAGTAGGCACCCACCCGACCAAGGCTGGACAGGTTGCGCCCTCGGGGTCGGTGGCGCGATGCCTGGCTGTAGAGACGACCCCACACCCTGCTGCTGACCGGGGGCGGATCAGGCTGATGTCGGCGATTGGGGGGAGGGCTGGGGCTAGGGTTTGGTGATGGTGGAGATGACGTTGGTGGGGTTGCGGGTTGTGTTGGAGGTTGCTCGGGCGGGGTCGTTCAGTGGGGCGGCTGAGCGGCTTGGGTACAGCCAGTCGGCGGTGTCTCGGCAGGTGTTGGTCACCGAGAAGGTTGTGGGGACGGCGTTGTTCGAGCGGCATGCGCGTGGGGTGCGGGCGACGGCTGCCGGTGAGGTGTTGGTGCGGCATGCGGGGCGGGTGATTGATGGGGTTGCTGCGGCGGGGCAGGAACTGGCGGGGTTGCGGGATCGGTTGGCTGGGCGGTTGAGTGTGGGTGGGTATCCGACTGCCTGTGCGGTGTTGTTGCCTAGGGCAATCGGGCGGCTGTTGCGGGTTCATCCGGGGTTGCAGATCCGGGTGGTGGAGGGGTCCACGCCGGCGCAGTTGCAGGCGTTGCGGCGGGGGCGGTTGGAGGTGGCCATTCTGGCGACGGGGAAGGGGCTGCCGGCGTACGAGCTCGATGGGTTGCAGCTGTCCGAGTTGGCCCGTGGGCGCGGTAGTGGTGTGGCGGTTGCGGAGTCGCATGCGTTTGCGGCGCGTGAGTTTGTGCGGCCCGACGAGCTTGTGGATGAGGTTTGGGTGGTTGGTGCTCGTTCTGGGGATGCGCCGGAGTTCGGTGCTTGGCCGGGGATCGAGGAGCCGCGGGTTTCCTTTGCTGTTCGTGATTGGCCGACTCGGCTTGGTCTGGTTGCCGCGGGGCTGGGGATCGCGTTGGTGCCTGGGGTGGCTGCGGAGTCGGTGCCGCGCGGGGTTCGCTGGATTCCGGTTCGCGAGGAGGGGAGTGGGTTCGGGCGGACGGCCTGGGCCGTTACCGGCGCGGATCCTGGTCCGGCTGCGTCGGCGATGGTTGGCGCATTGCAGGCGGAGGCGGTCGAGTTCGGTACCAGGGCGCCTCAGATATCATGTTTCTGCATGGCTGGGGCCAGAAAGCGTCGCTTGTGAGATGGCTCGATTCGGCTCAACCTGGAAGTACCGAATCGAAAGGGAATCATGACCAACACCTGGTTCATCACTGGTACTTCGTCCGGCTTCGGGCGTCTGCTGACCGAGCAACTGCTGAGTCGGGGTGATCGAGTGGCCGCGACACTTCGCCGGCCCGAGGCGCTGGACGATCTGCGCGCGGAGTACGGCGACCTGCTCTGGACCGCGCAACTGGACGTCACCGACGCCGGGCAGGTCCGGCGCGTGGTCGACGATGCGTTCAAGGCGCTCGGCACGATCGACGTGGTGGTGAACAACGCAGGCTATGGCGTGTTCGCCTCGGTCGAGGAGGCCACCGACGAACAGATCCGGCAGGTGATCGACACCAATCTGCTCGGCTCGATCCACGTTGTCCGCGCGGCACTGCCGCACCTGCGTGCTCAGCAGTACGGCCGGATTCTGCAGGTCTCGACCGCCGGCGGGCAGACCACTTACCCGAACTTCAGCTATTACCACGCTTCCAAATGGGGGATCGAAGGCTTCAGTGAGACTGTCGCAGCTGAGGTCGCGCCGTTCGGCATCAGCCTGACCATCGTCGAGCCGGGCGCGACGCCGACTGGCTTCGGCAGTTCCCTCGCCACCGCGCCGGCCATGCCGGAGTACACGGACACCCCGGCCGGCGAGGTGCGTCGGATGCTTGCTGACGGCAACTTCTCGTTGCCCGGTGATCCGCGGAAGATCGCCACGGCGATGATCGATCTGGTGGACAGTGGACAGACACCGCTCCGTCTGCCGCTCGGGTCTGACACCTACGACGACGTGCGGGCATCGCTCGTCGCCCGGCTCGCCGAACACGACACGCATCGGGCGGTCGCGTACTCGGTCGGCGCCGACACGGGCGCATAGGCGGGCTGTGGAAGCTGTCTGGGGATGCCACAACGGCTGGTGATGCAGTTGGTCTCAGGAGTAGGCGCGGACGTAGTCGATCAGCATTTGGGCGGGGAAGTCGGTGTTGTTGTCGGGGGCGCCGGGCCAGGTGCCGCCGACGGCGATGTTGAGGAGGAGGTAGAAGTTGTGGTCGTAGACCCACTTCTTGCCCTTCGGTAGTGAGGCCGGGGTGACGCGGTAGTACTCGCGGTCGTCGACGTGCCAGATGATCAGGTTGGGCGACCAGACGATGTCGTACACGTGGAAGTCGTCGGCCCAGGCCTTGCCCCCGGGGAGCGCGCTGGCCTTCGTCGGGCCTTCCGTCGCGGAGTACCCCGGACCGTGGATGGTGCCGTAGACGTTGCCGGGCTCGCTGCCGACGACCTCCATGATGTCGATCTCGCCGTTGGCCGGCCAGTCGGCCTCGTCCTCGTTGTCGCCCATGGCCCAGAAGGCGGGCAGCAGGCCCTGGCCGGCCGGGACCTTGATCCTGGCCTCGAACTTGCCGTACGCCTGGTCGAACTTGTCCGCCGTGGTGATGCGGGCCGAGGTGATGTCGCAGGGACCGTACTTGCAGTCCTCCATCCCGGGGACCTTCTCCCGGCGGGCGCTGATCACTAGGTTCCCCTCGCCGTCGGTCGCGGCGTTCTCGGTACGGTCGGTGTAGTACTGCCATTCCTCGTTGCCCCACTGCGGCTCACCGCCGAGTTGGTAGCCCCACTTCGCCGGATCCGGCTTGCTGCCGGCCGCGTCGTCGAACTCGTCCTGCCAGGAGATCTTCAGCGCCGACGGGCTCGGCGTTGCGTCGGCGTCTTGCTGGTCGTCGCAGCCGGTGGTGAGCAGAGCCGCCGTCGCTACGACGGCCGCCAGCAGTGCCGCCGCGGGGCGAACTCGGTTCATCACGTCTCCAGTTGGTCCAGGAAGCTGAGGCCACGGTTTCATACTGGTAAATAAGTGGTCAAATTGAGATATGGGGTGGTGGTCTAGGCCGATGTGATACTGCGGTGGTGAAGATCAAGGACGAGCCGCTGGGCGATCTCGAGGCCGTGTTGGCGGACATTGCGGATGTGCGGGACTGGCGTGCGATGTGGGGGCCGGGCGGTGGTGGGGCGGCGGCGCTGGGGGAGTTGCGGGACCGGGTGCTGCTCGCTGCTGGGTGGAGTTCTGAGCCGGTTACCGAGGCCGTGGACATGCGGCAGACGGGGTGGTCGTTCACTACTCAGCGGGGGTCGCTGGTTGTGGTCGGGGGCGAGAGTGCGTCGTTCGATACGAGTCGGGGTGGGTGGGCGGCGTACCGGCTGACGGCGGAGGACTACGCCGAGGCCGTGCGGATCATGCGGCAGCAGCAATGGCCGCGGTATTTGGAGTTGGTACGCCGGTACCTGGGGGAGCCCGGGTATGTCGGCGCCTGTGTGGATCCGGACTTCCCGACGGCGCGGTGGCGGGATGAGTACGACCCGCGCAGGGTCGGGTATTTGGCGGTGTGGGAGCGGCCGGGGCTGGAGTTTCATCTGTACGCGGCCCATGCGGGGTTGGAGTTCGATCCGAAGCACCCGGCGATGAGTGTGCAGCAGTTGGTGCGGCGAGGCGCTGACTAGTGAGGGAGTCGCTGGGGGTCGTACTCGATGTGCTTGATGGCGAGCACTTCGAGCGGGCCCGTGCGACTCATACGGGACGAGCTCCCGCGCCGCGGAACGTTGCGGAGAGCGAGGCGTTGTTCGAGGCGGCGCGGCTGGAGCTGGTTGAGCGCGGCGTACCGCTGGAGTCTCAGCATGATCTGGCGCACTGGCTTGCCGATGGGATCGAGGCGACGCGGCGAGGTGAGCGCTGGTTCGATGTCGACGCCGGGCCGGACCGGACGCGGCTGTTCTGGGCCGGGCCGACGCTCGATCCGGCGACTGGAGATCCGGTCCGTACTGACAGCGGTGAGCTGAGCAACATGCAGGTGGCCGAGATGCTCGCCAACGAGAACCCGGACATCGTCTTGCTGGAGAGCACGACCGACGGCGGCACGATCGAGCGGATGCAGTTGTGGTCGGACGTGTCGCCGGATCACCTGCGGGCGTTGCGGAGTGAGGATCCCGAGCTGGATGCGCGGATCCGGGTGATGGAGGAGGCGCGCCCGGGCGACGGTTATGCGTTTCAGCGAGAGGTTTGGTCCTGTATGTCGGCGCAGTACGCCCGGGACACGGCGGCGGCGATGGAGGCCAACCCGGAGCTCGAGACCGGCGTCATCTGTCAGCAGCCGTGGCGGGACACCGAGTACTACGCGGTCGAGTACCCCGAACTGCGCCCGCATGCCGACCGTGTCTGGTACACGACGCAGGTCCGCACCCCTGGCGAGCAAGGCACCTTCAACCCCACACCGGGCCCGATGACGGACCAGGCCCTGACCGCCGCGGGCCGAGGCATGGACACCCTGCCGCCCGCCAAGGATCCCTTCCCGACGCTGCGCCCGGTCGATCCAGAGGTCGACCACCTACGCGCCGTACTAGCCACCAACGCGGACGCCCGAGGCGCCGTAACAAAACAGCCGGCCACACCAGGCGCCCTCCACCGGCCGAACACTCCGTCAGCCCCTGACCGGACGCTCGACCGCTGAATCCCGTTCGACTCGTCTCGGAGTCTTACCCGAGTTCCTCGATGTGGGGGAGTTGTTCGTTGGGGTCTTCGTCGGGGTCGCTGTCGGGTTCAGGGCTCGGGTTGAGGTCCGGGTCGTCCTCGGGACGGTTGGGATCGTCGGGGTCCGGCAGGGGCGGCGGCATCGGCGTGAGTGGGTTGGTACTCATCGGTCTCCTCCTCAACTGAGGGTGTCCGGGTGATACCGGGCCTGCCTCCGGTACCCGCGGCAAATGCTCCGCAATCACGCCGACCGCGGCGTGCCTCAGTCGCGCAGGCTTTCGAGCCTCGACTGGAGGGCGGTCTCGTCGCCGTGGATTTCGACGAGTTTGTCGCGGCTGGTCGCGCCTCGGACGAGGGTTACGGCTGAGGGGCGTACTCCGAACGCTGTTGCGACTGCTTGGAGGACAGCCTTCGTTGCTTGGCCTTCGACCGCTCGAGCGGCGACGGCGACCACCAGGGCGGGGCCGGCCGGGCCGTCGTACCGGCCACCGACGGCTGTCCGTGAGGCGCCCGGCTTCACCCGGAGCAGGATTCGCATGAGCAAAGTCTGCAGGTTCAGGTGGTCAGGGGAGTGTTGTTCCTTAGGATGCACGTCAGTTTCCAACCTGAGGATGGGCTGGGGCGTCTCACCTGCATCGGAGGTATTCGGTCGAAGGGGAGACGTGATGAGGGCTTGGCGAGTGGGTGCGGCCGTCTTGGGGGCGGCTGGGATGGCGTTGGGGGTTGGGGTGCCGGCTGGTGCTGCGCCGCAGTCGGTCAGCACTGTGCAGGCGACGGTTTATGCGCAGCGGATGCTGGCGTGCACCTCGCCGGACTACTGCAATGGGGTGGTGTCGGTACCGCGGGCGTGGCGGCAGGTGAAGACCGGCAGGTGGCAGGACCGGTTCGTGGATCCGTCGGCGGCCCGGATGATTCGGTTCGATCTCGATCAGCGGCACAAGATCACGCCGGCCGCGGCGATGAAGAAGCGGGAGGTGGCTCTTCGCGGTACGCCGGGGCTGCGGATCCTCGGGAGGGCGACTGGCACGCTCACGACAGCCCGTGGTGGCAAGGTCACGATGGCGACGCTTGTCTACAGCTACCGCTCGGGAGCTACCACCCGATGGGTGGCCACCCGGTTCGTCAGCCTGTACGGCATCACGGATCAGGCGGTGGAGCTCACTGCCGGTGGGCGGCTCGGCGACCGGGCCGTACTGACCACGACGCTGGCCAAGGCGACCAGGACATTCACCTTGGTCGGCTGAGTTGGAACCGCCTTATTCGTAACGGGAATTGTGTCCTGGATGGTGCATCATGGGGGGATGCCCATCCAGGAAGGCTTTCGGAACGAGCGGATCGTCGTGGTGCCGCGGCCGCTCGTGACGGGGGCCTTGGGGCGGCCGGTGACGCGGCGTCTGCTGGTGACTGTGGCGGGTTATTTTCCGATGGCCCGGGGGCATCGGATGCAGCGGCCGCGGGGGATCGACGAGACGATCGTGATCGTGTGTGCGGCAGGGACCGGGTGGGCCCGGGTGGGGGAGGCGACGCATCGGATCGGGTCGCAGACGGCGTTGATCATTCCCAAAGGGGTGCCGCACACCTATGGGTCCGACGAGAACAGTCCTTGGTCGATCTGGTGGTGTCATCTGTCCGGGACCGACGTGGCGGAGCTGGTGGAGACGCTCGAGGTCTCGGCGGCGCGGCCGCTGGTGCCGATCCGGCGGATGGAGCGGGCGGTGGCGTTGCTGGACGAGATCGTTTCGAGTCTGGAGCGGGGGCAGTCGCCGGCCTGGCTGATCGGTACGGCGGGGGCGGCGTGGAAACTGCTGACCCAGATCAATGTGGACCGGGTGATGCCTGCCGACGGCGATCCGTTGCAGCGGGCAATGAGTTATCTGGCCGATCGGCTGGACAGCAGCGTGAAGGTTCCGGAGCTGGCGAAGCTGGTCGGGGTTTCGCCGTCGCATCTGAGCGCGCTGTTTCGCAAGGTCACCGGCGGGGGAGTGCTGGCCCATCACCAGAGCCTCCGGATGGCCCGCGCGCGGCAGTTGCTCGACGGCTCGCCGGCGACGGTCGCCAGTATCGCCGACGAGCTGGGGTATTCCGATCCGCTCTACTTCTCGCGGCAGTTCAGCCGGTTCCACGGCATGAGCCCGACCCAGTTCCGCCGCCGCGACGCGGTCTGATGGGTCAGCCTTTCAGCCCGCTGTTGGCGATACCGGCGAAGAACTGCCGCTGCAACACGACGAAGACGATCACCAACGGCAGCGTGCAGATCAGCGCGCCCGCCATCAGGGTCGGGTAGTCGGTGCCGAACTGCCCCTGCAGGCTGGCGAGCCCGACCGGCAGCGGCCTGGCGTCGCCGGCCGGTGCGACGATCAGCGGCCAGAGCAGATCGTTCCAGGAGTACAGCGACGTCAGTACGGCGAGAGCGGCGATCATCGAGCGTGCCATCGGCAACATCACGCTCCAGAACGTCCGGAAGGTGCCCGCGCCGTCGAGTCGCGCGGCCTCCTCGTAGTCCTTCGGCATCGTCAGGAAGGCCTGCCGCATCAGGAAGGTCCCGAAGGCCGAGAAGATGCCGGGGATGGCCAGTGCCGGCACCGTGTCGAGCAGCCCCAGCCCCTTCATGATGTCGAACTGACCGAGCAGGAACAGCTGGCTCGGCACCATCAGCATCACCATGAAGCACGCGAACAGCGTCCTGCGCAAAGGGAAGTTCAGCCGCGCGAAGGCGTACCCGGCGAGGGCGGACACGAACACCTGACCGACGACCCGCAGGACCAGCGACATCACCGAGACGGAGAACTGCGCCCAGAACGGGGTGACGTGGAAGAAGCTGCGGTAGCCCTTGGCCGTCGGATCCGACGGGAACAGCGTCGGCGGCAGCGACGCGACCTCGTTGCTGGTCTTGAACGACGTCAGGATCTCCCAGCCGAAAGGGACGACCATCAGCACGACGGCGATGATCAGGACGACATGGAGCCGCCATTGCCCGCGACGGTCAGTCATAGACGACCCACTTCTTCTGGAGACGGAACTGAATCGCGGTCACGATCATGATGATCACCAGCAGCACGATCGCGATCGCCGCGGCATACCCCTGCTTGAACTGCACGAAGGCCGCCTCGTAGAACAGGTACACGATGGTCTTCGAACCACTCAGCGCGGTGTTGTTGATACTGCCGAGCATGATGAAGACCAGGTCGAACATCTGCAGCGCCGAGATCGTCGTCAGAATCGTCACGAAGAAGACGCTCGGGCTGAGCAGCGGCAGCGTGATCGAGAAGAACTGCCGGACCCGGTTCGCGCCGTCGAGCGCCGACGCCTCGTAGAGGTCGACAGGGATGTTCTGCAGTCCGGCGCCCAGGATGATCAGGTTCACGCCGAGGCCCATCCAGATACCGACCACGGCGAACGCGTAAACGGCGAACCGGTCGTCGGCCACCCAGTACTCGCCCGGGATGCCGAACAGCGACAACACGTAGTTCAGCAGCCCGAAATCGCCGTTCAGGATGAACCGCCAAACCATGCCCACCGCGACCGGCAGCGTCACCACCGGCAGGAAGAACAGCACCCGGTAGATGCCCCGGCCGCGGGAGACCTGCTGGATCAGGGCAGCGAAGACGACCGCCAACGGAATGCCCAGCAAAACGATGACGGTGTACTTCGCCGAGTTGCCGAGCGCACTCCAGAAATCCGCGTCGGAGAGCAGCTTCTGGTAGTTCTCGACCCCGTTGAACCGGCTCGGGCCGAAGACCGGGACCTTCCGGAAGCTCTTCAGGAAGGTCGCGACGAACGGCCAGAGGTACAGGGCGGCCAGGCCGATGAACGCCGGAGCGATCATGGCGAAGGCCGCCCAGTCGGTACGCTTCCTCATCCGTTCTCGGCCAGTACTTTGTCGATGGCATCGGCGTACTGGGCCGCAGCGTCGGCGACCGAAACCTTGCCGTCCCACGCGGGCGTCAGGTACTTCGCCTGCAGTCCCTGCCACTCAGCGGCATTGCCCTGCACCGGCAGCGGTACGGAGTATGCCTTGGCATCGATGAAGGTCTGCAGGTTCTTGAACTCGGGCATCGCGTTCATCCACGTCTTCTCGGTGCCCTTGTACGCAGGCAGCACCGCACCCGACTTCGCCTGGATGTTCGCGGCCTCCTCGCCACTCGCGAAGAGCAGGAACTTCTTCGTCTCCTCGGGGTGCTTCGTGCCGGCGTACCCGACGTTCTCGATCCCGCTCGTCACGGTGGCCTGCTTCACGCCGGTCGGTAGCGGCGCGACGTCGACCTTGGCCCGGATCGCCTTGTTGTCGTAGAGCTTGAGCGCCCAGTAGGCACCCGACACGTACATCGCGACCTTGCCCTGCTCGAACATCGTCTCGCCCTCGGTGTCCGACAGTTGCTGCAGCGTCGGCGACGACTTGTCGGCCTGCAGGTCGGTCCAGAACTTGATGCCCGCCTGGGCTTCGGGGCTGTCGATGGCAGCGGTCTTGCCGTCGTCGGAGATCACCTTGCCGCCGGCCTGGAAGATCGAGTTGTAGTACCCGCCCTGGTAGTCGAGCGGCGCGGCCACACCCCAGGTCCCGCCGGCCGGGTCGGTCAGCTTCTTCGCCGTCTCGCGGAAGTCGGCCCAGGTCCAGTCGGCCTTCGGGTAGGCGACGCCGGCCTTGTCGAACATCGCCTTGTTGTACCAGACGGCGTTGGTGTCGACGTCCTTCGGCAGGCCGTAGAGCTTGCCGTCGCCCTGGTCGTACAGGTCGAGGACCGCCTGGGGGTAGTTGCCGAGGTCAACGTTTTCCTGCTTGACCGTGTCGGTGATGTCGAGCAGCTGGTTTCCGGCCGCGTACGGCCTGATCTGCTGGGCCAGCATCCAGAAGGCGTCGGGTGCGGTTCCGCCCGCGGCGCCGGTCTGCAGGGTCGACCAGAACTCGGGGTACGGCCGCTCCTGGATCTTCACCGTGATGTTCGGGTTCTTCTTGGTGAAGGCAGCGGCGATCTCCTGCATGGCGGGGGTCTGGGTGCCGGCCCAGATCCCGTAGGTGATGGTCACCGGCCCGTCGGAGCTCGACGCCTTGTCGCCGCCGCCCGAACATCCGGCGAGCAGCGCGGCCACGACCGCGATCGACAGCAACGACTTCCTGTTCATCTGTTTCCTTTCGTCACGATGAAGCGGGCCGAAGCCCAGTCCACGTGTGCTGGAGGGTCGCCGGCGGCGACCTCTCGGGTGGACAAGGTGACAACGCGAACGCCGCAGACATCGACCTCGATGTCGACGGCGGTGTTTCCCGCTTCCAGTACGACGGAACTCAGCTCCCGGCCGTCGCCGCTGACGACCGCTCGCACTCTGGTCTGCGGCGTCTCGTCGTCGATGCCGACGCTGGCAGTGAACCGGCCGGCATGGCCGCCGAAGTACAGGTCGACCTTCGAAGGCGTCGACACCCCGAGGCCGTCGGCGAAGTGCGCTCCGGCGATCCGCATCGGGGACCCGTCGGCCGGATTGCCGCCGCCGTTGCTCAGGTCGCGCTCGACCGGGCCGCTCTCGTTCTGGAAAGCCAGCATGGGCAGAGCAGAGACACGATGTACGCCGGCCACGAGTGGCGCCACGACTCGCGCATGGGTGATTGCCGGAGGCATCGAAGTCGATTCTACGGTGACGATGCCTTGAGATCCGGGTGGCAAGTCACTCGGAGCCTGGATCCGCCAGCGCCCGTCGCCGGCCACCTCGGCGCTCCAGCCAGGTGCCACGCGGACCCGCGCATCGGCGCTCGTCCTGACCACAGCAACGTTGTCGTCGTCGAACACGGCAAGCTCAGGCTCGACCGTCGGCGCATGCACGACGGCCCGGGGAGCCGACCGGAAGAGCTCACCGTCGGAAACGATCGCCACGAAGCCACCGTTGTCGGCCAGTGAGACCTCGAAAGAACTGCCGGACACCGTACGCTCGACCAGCCCGGCGGCGTCGTCGGCAGACCCAGTGCTGTCGGCCAGCCCGGTGGTGTCCTCGACGAGCCAGGTGGTTGGGTTGATCAGGCCGAGGCGGTCCAGGTTGATCGTCAGGGTTCGGCGGCGGCCAGTGGCGATGCAGCCGATGAACCAGCGGTCGCCGTGCCGGCGGGCTATCACGGCCTCGGTGTCAGGCGTGCCTGAGAGCAGTACGGTCTCGTCCCACACCGGCGCCAGCTCGGCCAGGAAGCGGGCGGCGAGTGGGCGCTCGGCATAGGCGGCGACATCGTCGGCGAAGTGCGTGATCCCGCACTCGAACACCACGCTGAGTCCAAGCTCATGGCCGTCGCTGGTGACCCGATCCGCGGCCGAGAAGGCCACCGGCGTGTAGTCCATCGCCCCGACGACATTGCGTGTGAACGGCAGGATGACATTGTGCTCAGCCGTCAACGGAGTGTCGTTGTAGAACACGTAGTACTCCGAACCGCGCACGGCCTCGTACCCCACCACCTGCGGCCAGGTCCGGGCCCACCCCCGCGGAATCACCGAGCCATGGAAGTTCACCATCAACCCCAGCCGCGCGGTCTCCTGCAGCACGGAGTCGTACCAGCGGTACCGGTCCTTCGACTCCGACTCCATGAAGTCGACCTTGATCCCGGCCACCCCCCACGAACGCCACAGCGCCAGCCGGCCGAGCTTGTCCGGCCCGTCGAGGTCGTGCCACACCGTCCACAGGTGCACCTGGATTCCCCGCCTGCTCGCATACGCGACGATCTCGGGGACCCAGGTCTCCTCCCAGCCGCAGTCGATCAGCAGGTGCTCCCAGGACATCTCGGCCGCGGCGTCGACGAATCGCTTCTGCTGCTCGAGCTGCGCGCCGGAGTAGAAGTCGGACCACCACGACCACGCGGCGCGGCCCGGCCTGATCCAGTCGGCGTCGGCGAGCTCAGGCCGTACCGGCGAAGCCAGCTCGTCGACGAACAGGGACTCGACGACGTCGGCGAGCGAGCCGATGATGAACACCCGCCACGGCGTGACATCGCCGCGAGCGATCTCGACAGCCGCGTCGGCGATCTCGAAGCCGAGGGTCGTACCGGACATCGCCGCATGCGCGCCGGAGTACCGCCCGTCGATGCCCGACTCCGACACGAGCAGGTAGTCGTCACCCGACTGAGCCAGAAACGGGAACCCGTACGAACCGGGCTCGAGCTCGGCGAGGTCGACACCGGCCCGCGGCGTCTCGTACCAGGTCTGGTGCTTGAGCACCCACGCGCGCGAGAACAGCTCGAGGTCGATGCTGGTGTTGTCGGCGGTGACGCCGGCCAGGCCCTGCAACTCGGGCATCGCGTACCGGACGGCGATCCCGTCGGGGCTCACTCGCAGGCGGATCGTCCATTCGCGATCGGTCGCGGCGTGGTGGAGGTCGACCCGCAGCTCGCGGTGGTCGACCAGGTGGTTGCCGCGCGCCTTGCCGGCCGGGGCGAACCACTCCTCGATCGCCGGGAACTCCGACGAGCGCACCACGGTCGAGCCCGAGCCGAGGTCGGCGCCGTCGACGCTGATGCCCAGAGCAACTACTCCGAGTGGCCGATCGTGTCGGCTGAGCTTCAGGCCGATGGATGATTCGCCGACGGCCAGCGTCGCGGTGACGGTGCCGTTGCCGACCGTCGGAATCCGGTCCTCCTTGGTGATCACGAGCGCAACCCTAGTGACCGGCCGAGCCTGCGAACATGGCCGTTCGGCGTTAGTACATGGACGATTCGACGAAATACGAAGGGCCACGATCCCCCGCGGGAATCGTGGCCCTCCGGCTGGATGGATCAGCGGACGACGCTGAGCCTGTCGATGCCGACCGCCGCCGAGGAGGCGCTCTTCACCCTGATGACGTTCGACCCCGCGGTGAGCGTCAGGCCGAGTGTCTTGGTCGCCATGGCCGTCGCGGAACCGGTTGCGGGCAGCGTGACGGTGACGGCCGTCCCGCCGTTGACCTGAACCTGGACGGTCTGCGCGGTCGCGCTCGCGTAATCGAGCCGCACCGTGTGGTTGCCTGCGGACGATGCTGTGACGCCGTTGACGTCGAGCGTGCCGCTACCGCTGAGCGACTTCACGAACGTACCGCCCGAGCACCCGGCACACGCACCCGTCGCTGCACCGCCGGCGAGCGTGTTGCCCGCCGCTTCCGCCTCGGTGGCTCGCTCGATGGTGAGCGCGTCGATGTCCGGGGCGAAGGCGCTCGGGTTGTCGAACTTGATCGTGTTCGAGCCCGCGACGAGCGGCACGTCGACCGACCACTTGTTGACGAACTCCCAGCCGCCCGAATCGGGCAGATTCTCGGTGCTCAGTACCGTGCCGTTCACCGTGATCCGGACCGACCGCGGATCGGCCGACGTGTAGGTGAACGTCATCCGGTGCGTACCGGCCGTCGTCGCCGTGACGCCGTTGAACTGCACCGAGCCGCCCGACCCGACGTTGCCGACCTTCGACCCCGTCGAGCACCCCTTGCAGGCGTCGACCGAGGCAGAACCTGCTCGCGTATTGCTCGCCGACTCTGCTTCGTACCGGGTGTCGGCACTGCCGATCTGGGCGAGCGGCGTCTGGGAGATCTGTACCGCCACCCCGCCGGTCGCGATCATCGGCAGCGACAGGGTCGTTGCACTGGTCACCGACTGCGTGCTGACCTGGACCCGGCCGGACGCGTTGTCGGAGAAGATCGTCGCCGTGTAGGTGCCTGCTCCGAGGAACGACAGCGGCACCGTCGCCGTCCGGGCAGGCGAGGTCATACCGGCAACGAACCAGTCGGACCCGGACCGCCGGGCGAGCGTGATGTGATCACCCGGGAAGCCTTCGACGACCTTGGTCTGGTCCCACGTGGTCGGGATGGCCCGCATCAGGTGACGGCCCGGCCACTGCTCGTACGCCGCGGCCGAGTCGGCGTAGTTGATCATGCCGGTGTTGTAGACGATCGCCTGCGCGAGCGTGTGCCCTTGCGTCAGCACCGAGGCGTTCTGCGAGATCATCGCCGGCGTGTAGTCCATCGGCCCGATCGGTCCGCGCGTGAACGGATACGTGACGTCGGCGGCCGCGGTCGTGGGCGGCGGGTACTTGTAGTGCTCGGTACCGGCCACGGCCTCGGACGTCAGGACCCACGGCCAGGTGCGGTTCTCGCCGCCCGGTTTCGTACTGCCGTGCAGATCGAGCATCATCTGGTTCGCCCCGGCGGCGTCGCCGATCGACTGGTACCACTTCTGGACCGCCTGCGAGTCGCTCAGGAAGAAGTCGACCTTGAGGCCGGCCACCCCGTATGCCTTGTGATCGGCAACCAATTGCGTCGCCTGGGCGGGGGTCTGACCGGCGTCAGCGGTGACCCAGGCGAAGACCTTGACCCCCTTCTGGGCGGCGTACGCCGAGATCGCGGGCAGGTCGACGGCCGGGGTGTAGCAGCAGTCGACGGTGACGTACTCGAAGCCCATCTCGGCGGCGAAGTCGACCATCTGCTTCTGCTTGGTGAGGTCGGAGGCGCTGTCCTCGTCGGAGTACCAGGACCAGGCCGCGCGCCCCGGCTTCACCCAGCTCGGGGTGGTCGCGGCCGGTGGGTTGAGGTTCTGCACCAGGTCGGAGTTGTAGAGGACGTCGAGGTTCGGCGCGATGACCGCTACCCGCCACGGGGTCTGGAAGGGGTAGGTGCTCGACATCGGGAAGCTCTGGTCCGGCGTACGGGACAGCTTGAGCAGCCCGGTGCCGAGACCGTCACCCTCGAGCATGCCGGGGGCGTAGCTCGCGTTCGAGTTGTAGCCGTTGGCCTCGCTGATCAACGTGAAGTACGCGTTGTTGTTGATCGAGGCCAACGCCGGCATCGTCAGATCGACGCCCGAGTTGAGCTGGGTCGCGTTGCGGTAGATGTAGTCCTGCTCGTAGTTGGAGTTCCACGGTGCCGCCCACCCACCAGTCGTGGCCGGCAGGCGGAACCCGGTCGTCTCGCCTGTGATGGAGATGGCGCCGCTGCCCGCAAGCACGTACCGGAAGGCGATGCCGTCGTTGTACGCGCGGACGACCAGCTGCATCGTCGCGCCGCTCTTCGTGTAGGTCAGCGTCATCTGCCGGCCGTCGTTGACGTAGCTCGGCTTGGTCCCGGCGGGCAGCGAGTAGGTCTCGTTGATGATCGAGCGCGCTTCGCCCGTGTAGGTGAGTCCTGAGGTGAAGTCGACGGTGCTGGTCGTGATGCCGAGCGGCGAGTCACCGAAGATGCTGGTGCTTCCCGACACGACGCTGTACGTCAGCCCGCCGCCGGCCTGGTCGGTGACCGTGATGTTGGTCAGCCCGTCCGGCGAGGTCAGCGTGTGGGTGACGAGAGCCTGTGCGGGGCCGGCGGTGAGTAGTGGTGGACCGAGGGCCAGGACGGCGACCATGGCGACCGCGAGTTTGGCGAAACGCCTTGTTTTGTGGGAGATCTGCATGTCGTCCGACAGTACGGACAGCAGGCGACCGGGAAAATGAGACTTTTGCGCGCTGACATGGATGATTCGACTTGGTTTTTCAGTCCTGGTCGTAGGCGGTGAGCAGGCGGGTCCGCGAGTTCTCGAGGTGGGCTCGCATGGCTTGCTCGGCGCCGGCCGCGTCGTGAGCGCGGATCCGGTCGCTGATCGCCTCGTGCTCGCTGGTGGTGACCTCGGCGATGCCGTGGCGGAAGTACAGCCGGTACGTGTGGACGTGCGCGCGCAGCCGGTCGAGCGTGTCGGCGATCAGCGGGTTGCCGCCGGCGCTCGCGATCGTGCCGTGCAGCTTCGCGTCCTCCTCGGCGAACTCCCGGTATGCCTGGTAGCTGTCGCCGTGGACGGCGGGTGCCATCGCCCGTACCGCGTCGTCGATGTCCCGGCGGTCCCGGTCGGTCGCGTTGGTGGCGGCGCGAGCGGCGGCGGTGGGTTCGAGGAGGAGGCGGAGGTCGTACAGGTCGAGGAGGGCGTCGCGGCCGAGCAGCGGTGCGACCAGGTAGCCGGCGTTCGGTCGCCGGACGACCAGGCCCTCGGCTTCGCAGCGGAAGAGCGCCTCGCGTACGGGCGTTTGCGAGACCTGGAGTTCGCGGGCCAGGCCGTCGATCGAGAGGCGGGCGCCGGGCTCGAGGGCGTTGTCCATGAGGAGGCGTTTGAGCGCCTCGTACACGCTTTCGCGCAGCATCAGGCGGGGCGCGGGCCGCAGCCGTGGTGGCCGGCCCTGGTCTTGGTCGCGCACGTTCTCCTCCTGCCCCGGCCATTGACACTGGGCCGCGCAGCTTCTAATTTCCAATATCGTATCCGATTTTGAGTGCCTCGCCGCCCGCCACCGAAAGGTCACTCCGATGTCGAACTCCGATTCTCCCGCCGGTCCTCCCGCCGCCGCCTCCGCTGCTCCTGCTGGAGGACTTCGCCGCCGCTCGATCCTGCTCGGCGCGCCTGCGGCCGGTGTTGCTGCCACTTTGCTCGGTTCGACGGCTTCGCAGGCTCATGCCGCGCCGGTCCAGCTGAATGCGACCGGGCAACGGGTTGATGCGCAGGAGGCGCTGGCGCGGCTGCGGTTCGGGTTGTTCGTGCACTTCGGGCCGGCGAGCTTGACCGGTCGCGAGACCGGGTGGGGGCGGCAGGCGTACCGGGCCGGCAAGACGGACGAGACGAGTTCGCCGTACAACGATCCGGCCAAGCTGTTCGATCCGGTCTACGACGTTGCGTACAAGTCGTTCCTGCCGGCGAAGGGGTGGGCGGAGGATCTGGCTGATGTCGCGGTGTCGGCCGGGATGAAGTACCTGGTGTTGACGAGCAAGCACCATGACGGCTTCCCGATGTTCCGTGCGCGGAACTACGCGGACTCGTTCTACCCGGACTTCGCGACCACGCCGCTGGGGAAGTCGAAGCGGGATCTGGTCGACGAGGTCGCGGTCGCCTGCCGCTCGCGCGGGATCGAGTTCGGGCTCTACTACTCGGGCTGGGACTGGACCAATCCGCTGATCGTCGCGGGGGACAACGACGCTTATTACGGCTACATGATGGGCCATTTGAAGCAGTTGATGAGTGACTACGGGGACATCTCGTTCCTCTGGTACGACGGGATCGCACCGACCGATTTGAGCGTCTACCGGCCGCCGACGTTCCACTCCGTACCGCGCAACCTTCAGCCCGGGATCCTGATCAACAATCGCGGGTACGCGCTGGGTTGGGCGGACCCGCAGCCGACGCTGGCCGGTGACTACTCGACTCCGGAGCAGCGGGTCGGGGCGTTCGACGTGGCGCGAGCCTGGGAATCGTGCATCACGATCGGCGACCAGTGGTCGTGGCGGCCGAACGAGCGGGTGAAGTCGCTCGAGACGATCGTCAAGACGGTGATCTCGACGGCGACCGGTGATGGGAACCTGCTGTTCAACGTCGGGCCGAAGCCGTCGGGGGAGGTGGACAAGCCGCAGCGCGACCGGCTGGCCGAGGTCGGTCAGTGGATGAAGTCGTACGGTGCGGCGATCTACGGCACGCGGGGTGGGCCGATCCGGCCCAGTGCGGTGGCGGCGACGACCTTCAAGGACGCGACGATGAACGTGTTCTTGTTCAAGCGGCCGGCCAGGGACAAGGATCTGCTGACGGTGCCGAACCTGAACAATCCGGTGGTCTGGGTGAAGACGCCCAAGGGCCGGGCCGTTCCGTTCACGGTCAGGCCTGACGGAGGGGTCGATCTCAACCTGGCTGGGCTCGACATTGCGGCCGGGCCGGTTGAGTTGCTGCATGTGAAGTACCGCGATCCGTTGTCGCACGAGTACTTGAGCTCGGAGCTGATCAGCGACCCCGTACGTCCGGGCAACCTGGCCCTGCACAAGCCGGCCACCCAGATCTCCACCGACTACGACGGCGACGCGGGCCGGGCGGTCGACGGCAACACCGACGGAAACTACTTCGGCAACTCGGTCACCCACACCACTGTCGATGCCAAGGAAGCCTGGTGGCAGGTCGACCTCGGCGCCTCGGCCCCCATCGGTGACGTCGAGATCTACAACCGTACGGACGGCGGTTTCGGCTCCCGCCTGACCGACTTCTGGGTGATCATCTCCGACAACCCCATCACCGCCCCGGACCTGGCCACCGCTCGCACCGCCGCCGGAGTCACCGCCCAACGCCACCCCGGCACAGCCGGCACCCCCACCACCCTCAACTTCACCGGCACCCCCGCCCGCTACCTCCGAGTCCAACTGGAAAACCAGAGCGGCCCGCTCTCCCTCGCCGAGGTCAGCGTCTACGCCCAAAACTAACTCCCCACGCCGCCTCGCCCTTCGCTCCTTCGTCGCTCACCACTCGGCGCTCCCACCCACCCCGGGTGCGCGCTGCGCGCGAATCTGAGAGTAGGCACCCGCCTGGCCGACGTACCGGTCGGGGCGGCGGCGTTCACCGAGGAGGTCTTCGGTCCGGTGGCGCCGGTGACCAGGGTGGACTCGGTGGAGGACGCCATCCGGCTGGCGGGTTCGAGCGAGTACGGGTTGTCGCTCGGGATCGTCACCAAGGACGTGATGCGCGGCCTGGCGATCGCCGAGCAGATCCCGACCGGCATCGTTCACATCAACGACCAGACCGTCAACGACGAGGCGAACGCCCCCTTCGGCGGAGTCCGCGCCTCCGGCACCGGCTCCCGCTTCGGCGGCCCCGAAGCCAACATCGAAGCCTTCACCGAAACCCGCTGGATCACCTTGCGCGGCGAGCCCGCGCAGTACCCGATGTAGCAATCCGCGCGCTGCCACCTGCCGCTGAGGTGGTGCGCGAGGTGGCGGCGGTTGGTGGAGAGGCGCGGGATTTTCTGGGGGCTGGCGGATTGACGGGGTGGGGTGGGCGGAGGAGTCTCGGGGGTAGGGGAGTTTCCTGGGGTTCTTGGGGGCAGGGGGTTGGGTTCGGCAGGGGCGTGACCGTCGTGTTGCGGGGCCGACGGTCTGTTTGGGGTGCCGGGGATCGAGGGGGATGGGCCGGCGATGGGTGGTGTTTCTGCGGCGGGGGCGGATGCGTGGCGCGATGAGCTGCGCGTGGATGTGGTGACGGCGGCGCTTCAGAGTGCGTTGGCGGGGTCGCGTAATGCGGGCGCGTCCGCGGTGGTCTGGAGTGATCGTGGGTCGCAGATCGTCCTGCATGTGGGGAAGCTGCAACTGCGGGCGTTGGAGAACACGCTGGTGGTCGCGGTTGATACGCAGTCGGCGGAGTTCGGGGTGGCGCCGTTGATCGTGCGGTTCGTGTTCGGCGGGCGCGATGATCCGGCGTCGCTGGTGGCGGCTACCGATGAAGGGGCGCTGGGGCATCCGGCGGTCGCGGCGCGCTGGGGGACGTTGTTCCGCGATGTGATCTGGGCGGCGCTGGTTCGGCTGCTGGTCAGTCATGCGGACAGTCATGGGCTCGCGCCGGCGTCGGTCGAGATCGGGCCGGATCGGTTCGTGTTCGCTGCGCGGCAGGAGGTTTCGGTGCGTGAGCTGGCCGAGCGGCACCATCGCGCGCGCCGATCAGAAGTACCGGAGGGGGATGCGGGATGAGTTTCGATCTCGGGGGATCGGATGAGCTCGGGCTGTTGGCGCAGGCGATCGGGCTTGTCGATGGCGGTGGTGAGCTGGATGTCGGGTGGTTCTCGGCGCCGCTGACCCGGCTGCAAGGAATCGTCCGCAACGCGGATCAGCGGGCTGCGCTCGGCCGGTTCTGCGATCTGGCGTTGGTACCGATCCAGCAACCCGGTCGCCCGGCCGCGGAGAAATGGCATCCACTGCTGGGCGACCTCCCCAGCGGCAACCTCTATCTGACGCTGAACGACACCGGATCGAGCCTGCTCCTCGGCGTCGGCGGCGAGTTCCACAGCAGTACGTCACCAGTGCCCGGCCGCTTGCGGATCCAGGCGGACATCTTGTCGGGTGGTTCGACGCTCGAGCTGGTGATCGGTACCGCCGCCCACCCGATCACGGCCGAGGTCCGGATCGAGACCGCCTTCACCCCGCCGGCCCAACCGATCAAGCTGGCCGCCATCGTCGCCCGGTGCAGCATCGTGCCGGATCCGGCCAACCCGAGCTTCGGCCTCGAGGTCGTGCTCGAAGGGCTCAGCATCAACGGCGAACCGCCGATCGACAAGGTGCTCGACGTCGACGAGCTCGGCCGCGAGGCACCGGATCTGCTCGCCGCTCTGCTGAAGGTCGTGCTCGCCGAGGTCGGCCCGGACCCGACGCTGACCATGCTGGCCGACCACCTCCTCGGCCTGTTCGGGCTGGCCGACGGCGGCAGCATCCCGGCGTTCCCCTTCGCAGAGCTGGCCGACGGCCCGGCCGCAGTACAGCACTGGCTGGCAACGCTGCCCGCAGGAGAGTGGCTCGAACATCTCGCCGGACTCCTCGGCGCGACGTCCCTATTCGACGGCACCGGCACCCTCGTCGACCCATGGCGGATCAGCCTGCTCGACCTCGCCGGCCTCGGCGAGCTGTACGCGACAGTCGCCCGTTCCGGCGACCCAGCCGCTGACGGCTTCGCCCGCTTCGGCTTCGGCGTCAACGTCAGTACGGACCTCGGGCCCAACCAGCCGACGGTCAGTGCCGACGCGAGCTGCGTGATCGCCGACGTACCTCTCTCAGGTACTGGCAACGCACGGGTGCTCCCCGAGGCCCGAGCGTTGCTCCGCCTGACCGGCGCCTCGAACACGCCTCTCGTCGACAACCCCCAAGTCCGCGTCGGCACCGTCGAGGCCGGCATCGGCTGGGACGGCTCGACCCTCAAACCTGTTCTCCAACTCCTCAACAACCAGCTGGCCGGTACGCCGTACCCGGTACTGGACCTGACCAACGTCGACAGCGTAGAAGCCGCCGCCGCCAACGCCGTCGTAGCCGCCATCAACGCAGCCCTGGGCACCGACGTCGGCCGCCGCCTAGCAGCAATCGCGGGCCTCGTACCGCCCGAAGACCCAGCGAACCCCGGCAACCCAGTCGCCGCCTGGCCGCACCAACTCGACCTGGCCAAGCTGGTAGTCGATCCCGCGAGAGCAATCGAGACCTACCACCGGGCCGTGCTCGGCGACGCCGACCGCTGGAACCTGATTCTGCGCGAGATCGCCCAGGTGATCGGCCTCCCCGATGCCGTCGCCGGAGAGGGCACCACCGCAGAGCCATGGACCGTCGAGATAGCGATCGCCGACGGTGCCACCCTCCAGCTGGCCGCCTGGCACCAACCCCATCCAGACACACCCACCACGGAGCAGTTGCGAATCGGGCTGCGACTGGCCGCCGAGCCGGCCGGGTCGACGCTGGCGTTGACCAGCGAAGTACTGGCCTTCGATCTCCCGGCGACCGGTTCCGCAACGGTCTCGTTCATCGGCGCCCAACGCTTGTCACTCGTTCTCAGTCCAGCGCTCGACGCCGCCGCCGGTCCGATCGCGATCAGCCTCGACGACCTCACCCTGGCCGCAGGCTGGCAGCCCGGGCAGCCTTTCGGTTGGGACATCCACGCGCACGGCCTGACGCTGACCGCGGATGGCGAGACCATCACGCTGGCCGACGTACACCTCCCACCCGCAGCCCCCTTCGACCTGACCAACCTGCCCGCGACGGCCGCAGCCCTCGGCCTGACCGTCACCGACCTGGAGAACGTCCTCCGATTGCTCCTGTCGATGCTCGCCGGCATCGCCGGCCCGCAGGCAGACCTCGCGACTGCATTACTCGGACTCCATCACCGGCTGCCCGGCCTCGACGCCGAGATCCCGAGCCTGGTCGATCCGGCCCAGCCCGGTCTGCTCTTCCAAGACCCGCTGGGTGCCGTCCGCAGCTGGCTGGGCCGGCTGATCACCCACGTCGGCGCAGATGGCGAACTCAGCGCCGCCCTCCTGCTGCAGTACCTCGCATCGCTGGGAACAGACGCCTTCGACGAGCTGGCCGGAGGATTGTCGACGGACCTCGATCCGCAGTTGCCGTCCTTCCTGATCGGCGGCGGGACTTTCGGCGATCCATGGCGCGTGCCATGGCCGGGCGGCACCAAGGATGCCGACGGCGACGATATCGGCCCGGACCTCGAACTCTGGCTCGAACCAGCAGGCCCACCGATCGACTGGCTGACCGGCATGCGCAATCGCGTCGACGCGGCGACCGACCTCGCCGGCCTGGCCGAGGTGTTCGTTCAGCTCGCCTGGTTCGACCCTGCGATCAGCTCGCTGGTCAAAGGCCTGACCGTACGAGACATCGCCGCGCAACTCCGATCGCTGCAGGTGCAGCTCAACGCGGGCGACGGCGTCGTACCGCGCGACGCGCAGAGCCCGGACATCTTCGGCTGGGTCCAGGGCGCCGAGGTCGACGCGGCCCACCTCGAACTCCCGCGGCACCCGGACGCCATCGCCGCCGTCCTGAACCAGATCGAGACCCTGCACGGCGCCGGCCCCCGGACGGTATTGCTGGTCGGACCGGTCTTCGGCAACGCCGGAAGCTGGGCCGACCTACTCGCGGCGCCTGCCCTGCAAGGCCCCACCGATCCCAACGCACACTTCGACCTCCGCACGGCCGGTATCGACCCCCGCACGATCGCGCTGGACAGCGTGACCGCAGCCGCCGACTACTACACGGCCGACCTCGCCGACGACCGCCGGGGCGACGTCAGGTACCTCGCCGATCAGATCGCTCACATCGCTGACCGGCTTGAGGTTCTCCACCCCGGCCCGGTGATCGTGGTCGCGCATTCGTACGCCGGTCTCGCCGCGCGACGCTTCGCCGCCGACCACCCGACCAGGGCGCAAGGCGTGATCACCATCGGTACGCCGCACCTCGGCACCCCACTCGCCTTCCTCGACGACCCCGCTGTCGGCGACGCGATCCGCCTGGCCACCAGCGTTCGGGCCGGACTCCAAGCGTCACCCCTTCGCGACGCGCTCGATCACCTCAAGCAAGGCCTGGAGGGCTACGAGCCACCCGTCGCGCCCGGTGCGCTGGCGACGCCCGATCCGTATCCGGCATCCTCCTTCACCCTCGCCGCGCCGTACGACCTGGGCGACGTGCCGGTGATGACGATCGCCGGCGTCTGTTCCGACGACTTCTTCACCTTCATGCAGACAGGCATGAGCGCGTACCTCCAGCAGCTCAGCGGGCAAGCACGACCGACCCCGAGCCATCTGTCCTACGGAATGGCGATGCCGATATCGATCGGCAACCCGCCCGCCGGTTCGCCGCAGGCCGAGGCCCGAGTGCGTTTCGGCCTCGGTCAGATCCCGCTCGGCGACGCACCGCCGCCGGCACCGCGACCGGCACAACTGCTCCGGGTCGAGCTGGACCTGTTCCGCAGCGGTGGCTGGATTGTCGGCCAAGCAGGACCGAGTGCAGTGGACGGCCGCCTCCGCCGCCTACTGCTCGGCCTGACCGCAACCGGCTCCGGCACCGGCATCCAAGCCACTCTGGACGCGACGCTGGATCAAGCCGCCTGGCGTGGCACCACGATTCCTACGGCTGATCTCACCGATCCGCGCACAGCCAGCCTGATCGGCGCGGCCTTCGACGCCGCACTGGCGAGCACGGACAGCGCGAGTCTCCCGGTCTCCACCCTCGCGGCCGCCCTCGGCGCACTCGACCTGGTCAGTACAGACGCGCAGGGAATCACCGGCCTGTCCGGCGACGGCTTCGCAGCGCTACGCACCGACCCGGTCGGCTACCTCCGAGCGAGGATCCCGGCAGCACTAGCCCGGCCAGACGGCTGGGCTGGCCTGGTCACAGACCTCTCGTTTACCCCGGTCAGCACGCAAGAACTGGCGTACGTCTGGGCACCACCAGGTTCGCCGTACGCCTTGTTCGTCCGCCGACAAGCCGATGGCACCTGGCGTACAGGCATCGAGACCGGAACGGCCCTGGGTGCAGTAGAGCCACCACTGATCAGCATCAGCGCCGACATCGACCTCTTGCTGCCCGCCTTCCAGCCCACTGCCGAGCTGGTCGTCCACGTCGGGCCGGTTGCACTGACCTATCGAACCGTTGACGGCACGATCCGGCTCGACGCAGCCCCCTTCGTCACCGACCTGACCCTCTTGCCCACGCCATCGATCGGCGACCTCGCCGCCAAGCTCGACGCGGCCCTGCCGCAGATACTGGTGAGCGGAGTCGTCGGCAATGTCCTCGCCGAACTCGTGCCTGGCTTGAAGATCGGCCAACTGCTCCAGCTGCTCCAAACGCCAGGCGAGTTCCTGGCCGGTGCTCTCGGCGCACTCGACGGCGGTCTCGACCCCGCCAAGCTTTCCGGCCTGCTCACCACCTTGAACACAGCCATCGGCCTACCCACAGGCCTCGGCCTCCAACTGCCGGCCGACGTCACCGTCACCGCAGGGCCAGGCGCAGCCCCGCAGTCCGCCCGGATCGCGATCGGTACGACGACACCGATCGGCGGCGTACTGGCCGTCGGCCTCACGCTCGACATCGACGCCACCCGCCACGTCGCACCAGGCGGCACGGTCACCATCAGTACGCCGCTCAGCGGAACCTGGCCCCAAGTCGCCATCACCTTCGGCGTCGGCCCCGATGGCGTGACGCTGGTCGTCACCCCACAAGGCGTCCCCCCGATCACCCTGCTGCCAACCTTCAGCGGCCTAGGTGCTCTCCGTGGCGCCGCCGGGGCATTGCTCCCCGCCGTCCTCGACGAGGCCCTCACCAACTTCCCCGAGCCACGCGACCCCTGGCTCGTCCACACCCTGCAAGCGGCCACGCACCTCGGCGTGTACGACGCGGTCGGCCACTTCTCCGCGCACACCGCCGAATTCACCGCGATGCTCGAAGGCACCTGGTTCACCAGCATCGACGCCACTCGCCGCGCCGGGATCGCCGCCGCGGTCGCCGACCTGCTCAACCTGATCCCGACTCTCGAGCTGCAGAGCATCAACGGCTTGGTCCGCTGGACCCATGACGTGGCGGCCGGCACCGGCAGGCTCCAGATCAGCGCAGGCTGGAGCGACAACGGCCCGACCGTCGCGGTCGCGCTCGTCGACCTGAAGCCCGCCGACGCACCGCTGGCGCTGGCCGCGAACGTCCTCGTCGACGACACCGGCGTCACCGTCGGCAGCTCGATCGGCCTCGACCTCAGCGACCTAGGCGTCACCGTCGTACCCCGATTTGCGATCGAGGTCGACAGCGGCCCGCCACTGAGTTTCCGGGTACGGTGCCTGCCGCTCAGCAGCGGCACCCTCGACGGTCCTCTGGTGGTCCAGCTCGCGCCGGACTTCGCGCTGACGACAAGCCCGGCGGCTGCGGAGACGATCCTCGTCGGCGCCGCCTTGCCACTCGTCATCCGGGTCGCGGTGAGTGCGCTGCACGACGTGCTGACCCGCAAACTGTGGACCGACGGTCCCACCCTGGAGACCGCGCTCACCGACGCAGGCATCCTCAGCGGCGGTGAAGTGGTCGAGACGCTGCCCAACGTCTTCGAGATGCTCGCCGGATTCGCCGCGGGCGCGGCCGGCCAGCTGGACCTTGCCATCGGCACCCTCAACCTCAGCTTGGTCGCTGAGTCCGGACGTGTCGGTCTCGGCCTCACCGGTTACCAGGCCATCGGCATCGGCGACCTAGAGCTGCAGATCCTCTTCGGCGCGCCCTCGGCTTGGGGAGCGGCCGCGGCGGAAGGCCTCGAGATTCTGCTGCTCGACATCGGCGGCGACTCGATCGACTTCAACTTCGGGCTGCGACTGCACGGGGTCGGCATCGGCCTGGCCAAGGGCGACGGCTCGGCGCTGGTGGCGGAAAGCTTTCTCCGGTTGGGATCGGTCCGAGCGCTGCTCTTCCTGGACCTCGAAACAGCCGCCGGCTTCCAGATCCTGCACGGCGGCGCAGGCCTCGAACTCGGCGGCTTCGGCCTGCCCATCGGTGCCGCGCTCGACGCCGGCGGCGGTTCGAACCCGGTCGCCTCCAACCTGCTGTCGTCCGGTGGTACCAGCGGTGACAGCCAATCGGTCAACCCGAGCGCCGACCTCGACATCTGGTACTGGGACCACCCGGACAACACCGGCGGCCCGCTGAGGGTCCTGGTCGGCGGGCAGGCCGGCATCTTCTGGATCCCGATCCATGCCGGCTTCGGCCCGATCTTCATCGCCGAGATCGGTCTCGGCGTGACCAACACGGCGATCTCGCTGGCGATCGACGGCGGCGTCACGATCGCCGGGCTCAGCGCCGAGGTCGACGACCTCACGGTCACCATCCCTTATGCCCACGTGACCGATCCGACCCAGTGGTCGCTGGACCTGAAGGGGCTGGCGATCGGCTACAGCGGCCCGGCCATCTCGATCGCCGGTGGGCTGGTCAAGTTCGACGGGCCGCCGATCGAGTACGACGGGATGCTGCTGATCAAGATCGGCACCATCGGCGCGGTGGTGATCGGCTCGTACAGCGTGGTCGGCAGCGGGGCCGACGAGTACACGTCCTTCGCGATCTACGGCGGCGTGTTCGTACCGATCGGCCTGACGCCTCTGATCAACCTCACCGGCATCGCCATCGGCCTCGGCTACAACCGCCGGCTGATCGTGCCGGAGGACCTGAACCAGATCCCGGACTTCATGCTGGTCAAGGCACTCGACCGGCCCGAGGCGCTGGCCAACAACCCGATGCAGGCGCTGTTCGAGTTCCGTCAGCAGACGCCGCCGGCTCGCGGTGCACTGTGGTTGGCAGCGGGTATTCGCGGCACGTCGTTCGAGCTCGTCAACATCACCGCGGTGCTCTACGTGGCGCTGGACTCCGGCGTCGACGTCGGACTGATCGGCGTCGCCCGGATGGCGCTGCCGTCCGACGACTTCGCCATCGTCAGCATCGAGCTCGCGCTCAAGGCTCGCTTCTCCACCTCGGAAGGGCTGTTCTCGGTCCAGGCGCAGCTCACCGACAACTCGTGGCTGATCACGCCGGACTGTCAGCTGACCGGCGGTTTCGCGTTCTTCATGTGGTTCCGCAAGTCGCAGTTCCTGCTCACGGTCGGCGGCTACCACCCTGCGTTCAAGCCGCTTCCGGAGTACCCGGTGGTGCCGCGGGTCGGGTTCCGCTGGGACTTCCTCGGTGTCGTGCACATCAAGGGTGAGTCGTACTTCGCGCTGACCAACACGGCCGTGATGACCGGCGTCCGGATGGAAGCCACCTACGGACCGGACTGGATCCAGGTCTGGTTCAGCGCGTACACGGACATCCTGATCTCGTGGGATCCGTTCCACTACATCGTCGACGTCGGCATCTCGGTCGGCGCCCGGCTGCGGATCCGGATCTGCTTCTTCGCCTGCTGCACGATCGAGATCAGCGTCTCCGTCGGCGCCAAGCTGCACCTGGAAGGCCCGCCGTTCCACGGCACGGTGACCGCCGATCTCGGCGTCACCTCGGTGACCGTGCCGTTCGGCGACGACGCCCAGGCCCTGCCGCCCGCCAAGCACTGGGACGAATTCGTCGACACCTACGTGCGTTCGGGCGATCCGAACAGCGCGTCGGTCAGCGCCCAGGTGTCGACCGGATTGCTGCCTGCGGAGCCGGCCGGCGCGGCGGTGGCACCCGGTACTGCGGAACAGCCGTGGCGCCTCGCGGCCGAATGGTCGTTCCGGACCGAGACCCGGATGGCCGCTCGCGGCTTCGCTCTGCAACTCGACAGCGACGTCGCCGAGGGCCAGATGTCGACCGTCATCTTCGGCCGGTACGCCGATCTCGCAGCGACCTACGACTTCGACCTCGCCCCGATGTACAAGAGCTCCGACAAGATCACCGCGCTGCACCGGGTCGTGCTGGCGAAGAAGCCGGAGAACTCGTCGAGCTTCGTCGATCTGATTCCGCGCAGCCAGAACCCGGCCGACGAGTCGCTGGAGATCGACGAGCGGCTGTTCCGGCTGACGCCGATCATCGGGCAGTTCTCGGAGGCGACGTACCACTACTTCCCGGACCTGAAGCCGCCCGCCGCGTCCAACACGCTTCCTGCGTTGACCGGCATCATCGTGGAGGGTGTCGCCGGGCTGCACAACGCCAGCGATGTCATCCCGATCGGCAAGCTGGTCGATGCCAGTAACTTCCGGCCGCTGCCGTTCGCCCGGCGGGATGCAGGGCACATCACCGCGGTGCTCCAGGCGGGCGCTGCCTGGCTGGAGTTGGCGCAGGTCGCCAGCGGCGTGAGCACGGGGACGCTGCTCACCGGCCTCGGCACGATCGTCGGATCCGTGGCCGCCGGTGGTGCCGTCGAGTTCGCAGACCTCCGTAAAGACAGTGGACTTCGGCAGAACGGCTACGGGCCGGTGGCGCTCAACGCGCTCGTCACTCGGAGATCCGCGCCGCCGGTTCTGTCGGCGCTGTCCGAGGGGTTCACCCTGGAAGACCAGGGCGCCGGCGTTGCTCCGCCGCCGATCCGGGTGGGCGACGTGAAACCGGTCTTCCTGGAGAAGCCGCGGTTGCGGTCGATGGTCCAACGGCAAGCAGTCGTCGCCGGCCAGCAGACCGTTGCCCGCAGCACCGTTCCTCTCGGGCGGCAACTCGGCCTGGCCGACCTGCCGGTCGTGGACGTGCGCAACGAGCTGATCACCTCGTACGACGCACCCGGCTTCGCGCTACTCACCAAGCCTCTGTCCGGTACCCCGCAACCAACCCGTGCCGCCCGATCCGCCCGCACCCTCCGGACGCCGGACCTCGGCGCACCGACCGGCCGCACCGTCGCGGCCTCGATGGCCGAACTCGCCGAGCAGGTCCGCAAGGACGGAGTGACCATCCGGGCCGGATCAACGCAGGTGTGGGAGGTACCACGGGCGCTGGACTGGTACCTGGAAATCGCCGGCGACTCCGCCGTCCGCATCACCGAGCTGAGCACAGCCGGAACCGTCCTCGCCGACCGGGAAGCCGCCGGCAAACTCCAACTCAAACTGTCCGACGGCTGCGCAATGGTAGCCGTCACAGCCCTTGGCCGCCTCCCCGACAACCTGATCAAGAACCTGGCTGATGCAACTCAAGCCAGCATGATCACGGCCAACGTGGCTACCGCCGGAGCGCTGCCGGTTCTTGGGTGGCAGCTCGGGGCTGAGCTGGTCCAGGTCGGACCGACCACCTTGCTGGCCAGGGGTTCCGTTGTTTCGTTGTCGAAGCCGATCGGCGCCTCCATCCGTGGGCACGCGGCGGCGACCGGGATGATCACCGTCTCACGCGCCTTGCTGGCGCAAGAGGTGGTGCAGACCGACTTCGGGCCGTTCGTCTCCGTGATCGGCGTACTGATCGACAACCCCGATGCCACCCGCCTCGGCCCCGAATCGGTGATCCTCAACACCGAGCAGGTGCGAGTCAGCAGCCAGCCGATCCAGGTCACCGCCGGCACCCGAACCCTCTTCCTGTACGACGTACGCCGCCGCCCCTCCGACGCCGGCGACCCCGACCGGATCTCCGTCACCGTCGGCCTGCTCACCCCGCCCGGAGCGACCGCGCCGATCGTCTTGTCCGGTGTCGTCGGTGGTACCGGAACGGCGGCCAACTGGGCGACGACTCTCAACGGCTCGACCCTGACCGAGGTCGTCGGCGCCGAGCAACTGACCGTGGACGGGAGCGTGTCTGTGAGGTTGAGCAATGGTTGATCCACGCGTCGGCGAGATGATCCTCTTCGACTACATCCGCCCACCACTGACCGCCGGCGAGTACCGGATGCGGGTGGGGACCGAGGTCGCCATCGACGGCACCGGGCAACCGCTGCCCGGCCAGGACTTCTTCTTCGACGTCGAGGGCCCGCGATTCGCGTTGGCGCCCAACGAAGTCGCTGGAGTCTTCCCACCACGCAACGGTCACGGCCCGTTCGACTCCGCGCTTCCGCACGTCGCCCTCGGCCGTCGCACCCTGCCTTGGGAACGCCCGCTCGGGGATGCCTACACGGCTGGTGCCGACGAGACGCCGTTCCCGTTCCTGGCGCTGGTGATGTTCGAGCAGTCGGAGTGCACGATCAAGCGCAATCTGGCGCTGACCGACATCGTGCCGCATGACGTGTTCGTCCGGCTCGGGCAGCCCAGTGGTATCCGCTGCGATGCCGTCGAGGCGGACCAGCAGTTCCTCAAGGAGATCCTGCCGATGCCCGAGGAGCTACAGCTCCTCACTCACGTGCGGCAGGTCAACGTCGATGATCGCGAGCTGGCGGCGGGGGACTCGGACGGCTACTTCGCCGTGGTGATGAGCAACCGGGTGCCGCGGTCAGGCGCCGACTACGTGTGCTGCCTGGTCTCGGTCGAGGAGCGCACCGACCTGCTCCCGGTCACCGACTACGCCGACACCGGCTCCGACATCTTCCAGAACGCCGAGATCGCCGACATCTCCGAAACAGTTGCCCTGAGCAAGAGCTCGCTCGGCACCAGCGTGATCGCCTCCGAGGCCGACAAGTTCGCCAAGTTCCCCGCGAAGGACCTGGTCGCCGGGAACACCTTCACCGCCGGCGGCAACGTCAGCACGAACTTCAGCACGAACACCAACTTCAGCACCAACACCAACTTCAACGCCACTGCCACCACGGCGAACGTCAATGTCGGTGTCACCATCGACGCGGTGCTGCACCCCAAGGCTCAGCTCGTCCTGCTGCACAGCTGGACGTTCACCTGCGAAGGTGACGGTACCTTCCGCCAGTTGATGCAGGGGCTGGACGTCGGCATGATCGGCGACGTCGAGCCGGCCACCAAGCTCGAGGTCACCGACACCGGCCACATCAAGATCGACGTCACCGATCGCCTCGGGGCGCCCGAGCAGAGCTGGTACCGCGGCCCGCTGGTGGCGCAACCGCTCACTCGCGACGCGCTCGGTCCGTACCACAGCTCCGACCAGGCCCGCCGGGTCGTCGCCGAGACCGGCGCGGAGAACATCTCGTACGCCGCCGCCTTCGAGGTCGGTCGTCTCCTGGCCGCGGCCGACGCCCGGCTGGCGCAGGAACTGATGCGCTGGCGTCGCGGGTCGTTCCGATCCAGTGCCCGCCAGTCCGCCATCAACCTGCTGCAGTTGACGATGCGGCTGAACCTGATCGAGAACCCGCTGGACCCGGTCGCGTTGCGGTACTCGGTCGACGTACTGGAGAAGGTGACCAAGGGCATCGCGCCACCGACCGACCCGTTCGGCGTGGAAGCGTTGCTGGCCAGTCCGTTGCTGCAGCCCGAACGAGTCGCCAAGGCGTTCGCGCTGAAAACGGTCGACGACGCGGTACGGCTGCTCGGCGCCGATGTCGCGCTCACCCAGTCCGTCCTGGTCGACGGCGGCCGGGCGGTACCGACCACCAACCTCGACCAAGTGCTGTCCGATCAGGTGGGGATGGCCGCGCTGGCCGAGTTGCGGCAGCGGGCGTTCGCCAATCTGCAGGAGCCTGGAGGCGTTCAATGAGACTTCCGGCCACCACCGCCCGCGAGGCGTTGTTCACCCGGCTCAAGGATCCGGCGCAGACCTCGGCCCTGCAGCCCGACGGCGATCTGCCGCCGTACATGGAGTCGTTCCTGTCGCATCTGCGGCTGCTGGTCGGGGTGCCGTTCGAGTACCTGATCCCCGACGACCGGATGCTGCCACCGGAGTCGATCCGGTTCTTCTACGTCGACCGGTCCTGGACCGACCGGCTGGTCGACGGCGGGCTCGCGGTCGGCCAGATCGGGTCGCGCGAGGAGGCCCACTACCAGGCGCGCGGAAGCGCCCTGCACCAACTGCTCGACCAGAGCGAGCGGATGGTCCGGAGTCTTCAGCGGGGAACGGACTTCTACGCGGCCAAGGCCGTCAGCGACGCCGACCAGCGAGAGGCCAAGCTGATCACCGGCTTCCTGCTGCGGTCCAGCGCGGTCAAGCAGTGGCCGCACATGGACGTCCGCGCCTACGACGTCACCATCGCCGAGCCGTTCGAAACGTCCTCGGCCAACGCGGTCGGACACCAGCTGAAGCTGCTCCGGCTCGAGCTGCTGGCGCCGTCGCTGATGATCGCGCTGTTCGAGACCGAGCCGAAGATGGTGATCCTCGAAGAGCCGCACCACGGCGTGCAGTTCGGGGTGCGGCACGTCGGGTCGCAACTCAAGGTGCCGTTGCGGGACGGGCACGGTCAGCAGATCGTGAAGAACGGGCGGGCCGTCCAGGTGACGGTACCGACCCGGAAACGGCACTCGGACGTGATCCGGGTCGCCGCACTTCGCGAAGCGTTGATCGATGCCCATGCGGCCAACCCGACCGCGGTGGTGCAGGAAGGCTCGGGGTCGTTCGCCATCTCGGTGCTCGACCCGCCGTGGCGGCAGCACTTCGAAGGTACGGAGGACTTCGCCGACACCGGCATTCCGGGCCACAACCTGGAGTTCGTGAACGTCACGTTCACCGTGCAGCAGCCGCTCGTGCTGAGCAGCGTGAAGACGGTCCTGGGGGTGCTGTGATGGCCATCGATCCCAAGCTGATCTCGCTGTCGCTGGCGCACGGGATGACGCCGGGCATGATCGCCAGCTGGAACCCGAAGGTGCCGCGCACCCCGCGAGTGCTGGTGCCGATCCAGCTGGACGCGCTGGTGGTCCGCAAGAAGGAGGGGACCTGGGCCAAGGTCGCGATGGAGGTGCCGGAGACCGGGAGCGATCGACTTGCTTACGAGTTGCTGGCCGAGCCGTTCGCCGAACGCGAGCCGCGGAAGCCAGGCGTCTACCTGCACTGGGCCTTGCCGGACGCGCTCACCCGGGGGACCGGTACTGCGGCCAGCGGCGACGTAGCGTTTCCCGCCGTACCGGATCGCTGGCTGGTGATCCGGCTGTCATCGGGCAAGGAAGGGACGCGGCGTACTGTCAGCGGCTGGGTGATCGAAGCCGGCGACGAGACGCCGACCGTCGTACCGCTCGACGAATGGACCGAGCCGGTCGATCCGGAGTCCACCACCGTGCCCGGCCAGGAGCCGCTGACGGCGCTCGGACATGGCGACACCGCCTGGTCGGCGTACTTCGACAACGTCGAGGGCCGGCTCGGTTTCTACGACGACCTCAGCCAGCTGGGCGGGCTCGGAAAGCAAGGCGATGTGCGCGGCCCGCTGGCCTATCTGGTGTGTGGCTGGCACAGCCGGATGGTCGACGATCCGATCGGGGAGAACCTGAGCTCGCCGACCCAGTTCGAGTCGCGGCTGACCGGGCTCGGCTGGGAGGTCAACCCCGCCGACATCGAGACGGCATTCGTCTACGCGCAGAACCGCGCCAAGGCGGCCGGCACTGTGGGGCTGGTCGCCCGGGAGAGCCGGTTCGCCATGCAGACCGACTTGACCGTCGGCAAGAAGATCGTGGCCGACGGCGCGTTCGGTGAGACCTCCACGCAACTGACCAACACCGGGATTCCAGCGTTGGGCAAGTGGCTGGCGCAAGTGGTGTCGTGGCCGCAACTCACGCTCTACCACGGTGCGGTCGTCGGACTCGGCTGGCCCGATGCAGGCTTGGCGGTCGCTCCGGAAGGACTGCTCGGTGGCGTGGTCGGTGGTCCGCCGGACGCGAATGCGGTGACGGTCACCATCGGGAACACCCTGACCGAAGCGCTGGCTGCGCGGCTCGCGGCCAACCAGGGCAACGCGGACGAGGCCCGGATTCTCGAAGCGGTGCTGCTCGGTGGTACGGACGAATTGGACCTGCCCGACAGCGCCGCCCGGATCGACAGCCGGCTGCACGCCAGCGGTTTCGCCAGCCTGCCTGGTGGGGTGGTCACGGAGCCGGTGAAGCAGACCGCGTCCGTCCAGCCCAGTTCGGTGGTACCGGATCCTTCGAAGACCGATCCCGGCGTCTTCCGCGGTCGATCGGGTGGGGGTCGCAAGGCCGGTACGCTGCTGAGCAAGTCGCATTTCGACGGCGTACTGGTGGCCAACACGTCGGCGACTCCGATCGCTCATGGCTCGCCCAAGCTCGGGATCGGCTCGATGGACAAGGTGCTGCAGGCGATCAAGGCCGTCGAGGAGGTCACGGTCAGGGTCCCGTCGGCGCCCAACGCCGAGCCGGTGACGCAGACGATCGACGCCAGACGAGCGCTGCCGCGGTTCTTCGTCCCGGCCGATCCGGTGTTCCTGATCGAGGGCGGCGGCCGGGCGTTCAAGCACGGATTCGACGGCATGTCCGCCGAGACGCAGAAGCTGGTCTGCAGGCTCAGCGGGCACACGGTGACTGGCCTCTCGCCGCGGCGGCTGGTCAACTTGCCCGGCTCGGCGGTCCGTGGTGAGGACCTCCTCGATCGGACGGTCGACCATGGCGGCGTACCGGTCGAATGTGACGATCTGGTTCGCGAACTGGCTTTGCTCGATCCCGGCAGCGCGCCGGTGGCCGTGCAGTCCCGGTTCGGCGGTGACGCCAGGTTCGACGCGGCAGCGCTGACCCAGGCGGCCGAGGTGTTCGCCGTCGAGCAGACCGTCTGGCAGGTCGCGCGTGACGATCGGCGGGACATCGCGCCGTTGCTGTCGCTGAGTGGGTTCGCGGGGACGTTGCCTGCGGCAATGGCTGTGGCGCTGCCCAGGATCCCTTGGGTTCCACTGCATCTTGACTGGGAAGTGGAGCTCTACAGCTCGGCGGAGTTCGCCGACTGGCAGTTGGAGGAGATCGACTTCGACGCCGTGCCGGACAGCCTGCCGGATGCGTATCAGGCCGGCGTACGAACGCTGCGGGGTCGTGCGCTGCTGGGCGGTGGTGCGGCTCAAGTCGCCGCGGCGACGGTCCGCGATGTGCTGGAGCAGGCGCAGCAGAGTGCCGGCTCGATCTCGCTGACCCCTCAGACGACGCATGCGTTCCATTCGCAGGCGGGCATGGAGATGGTGAGTCAGATCAGCGCGATGGTCTCGCTGCAGACGCAACGGGCCGCAGGCGAAGCCGATCTGGACCACATCGCCGACGAACTGGAGAAGATGGACGTCCTGGTCGGGGCGATGGACAGGTTCAACTCGATCCTGCGCGCCGGGTTCGTTGCGGACGGGGTCGCGAAGCCTGCCGACGGGGTCGTGCCGGCTGACTTCTGGCCGCTGCGGTCGGGGTTCCTGAAGGTCAAGCGGCTCCGGCTGGTCGACTGTTTCGGCCAGGTGCTCGACCTCGCCGGCTCCAGCGCCACCGAGCCGGCGAAGCCCGAGCTGATCATGCGGACCGAGCCGTTGACCGTCGCGGATCGTCCGGACCTGGTCGAGCTGGCGCCCCGCTTCACCGCTCCGAGCCGGCTGTGGTTCCGGTTCGTCTCGGCCGATGACGATGCAGTCGAGGCGAACGATGCGACCAATCCGGTCTGCGGGTTCGTACTGCCGAACCACCTCGACGGCGACCTCCAGTTCCACGCCACTGATGGAGTCGGCCTCGGCGCGGTCCGCTTCGACGGTGGGCGGCTCGACGTCGAGGCAGGTGCCGGGGTGGGGGCCGGGATCGTCTGGGAGGACTCGCCCGGCCAGCCGACCAATCTCGGTTCGGCGCCGTCGGGCACCATCCGCAACCGCCATCTCGCCGGGATCGCCCAGGGGCTGCTCGACTGGGGTGTGGTCGATGCGACACCGGATGCCCCGGCGGTCGATACGGCCCTCTCGTCGCTACTGCGGATCGTCGACTCGTCGCTGTGGTCGGTGGACCCCTTCGGGCACATCGGTGAGGAGCATCTCGCCTTGCTGGTCGGCCATCCGATCGCCGTACTCCGTGCGCTGGTCCGGGTCGAGGTCGACGAGCCCGTTACGCCGGGGCTGGTCAGTGGCATCCGCGTCCCGGTCCGCGTCGGCGCGCTCGCGCATTGGCAGGACGGCCTGCTCGGGTACTTCGTCGGCGACGATTACCGCACCCTGCACGTCTCAGATCCGGCCGCCGCCGACTTCGCCCGACCGGTCGGGCCACACCAGGGCTTCAACGGCCAGGCCTCCAGTACGTCCGACTACTACACCGACTTCGCCACAGACCTCGGCGTCATCGCCCAACCGGGATCGACCCCGGTCGACCATCCGTACGTCGACACGAGCGGCGTGCTGTGGGTGCAACCGCAGCAAGACGTCTGGCTCACGTTGCTGATGGAGCCGCACAGCGTCGTCCACGCGACCACCGGCTTCCTGCCCCGCAAGGAGATCGGCATGCGGCGGTCCTGGGTCGCACCCGGCCTGTCGCGGCTGGCACCGGTCTTCCGGTTCGGCCCGGTCCTGGTCGATCCGAAACTGATCCGGATGCCGATCGCCGCCGACATCCGCGGTACTTGGACCTGGAACCACCGAGCCGACGCCACCACCTGGGCCGAGGACCCGATCGTGAACTCGACCGCGGACGCGCGGATCCCGCCGGACCCGTCCGAGGGACAGGAGGGCTGGCTCAAGCTCACCCCCGAGGAGGAATCGTGAGCGAGCCGAGGTTCGAGAACGACGCCAACGAGGGCGAGTCCGAACGCAAACCGGAAGCCCTGCGAGCGCTGCAGTCCGACCGCCGCGGCCGGATCGACAACCGGCGCTGGCGGTACGCGGTCCGCGACGTCAACGCGCTGAGCTACAACGGACCGGGCCGGTGGAAGCAGGTCGGCCCGGCGCCGCTGCTGGTCGGGAACGAGCAGATCTTCCTCGGTACCGGGCCGGACAGTGGTGAGGTCGTCGACATCGCGATCGACCCGCGACCGGGCCCGGACAAGGTCATCTACATCGCCACCGGCAACGGCGGGGTCTGGAAATCGCGCGACGACGGGGTGAGCTGGTCGCCGATCACCGACCAGCTGTCGGCGATGGCCATCGGCGCGATCGCGTTGGATCCCGTCGATCCGGACATCCTGTACGTCGGTACGGGCAACCTGTTCGAAGGCGCCGGCGGCCTGCCGAAATCCGCCGGGCTGTTCAAGTCGGTCGACGGCGGGGTCAGCTGGTCGCGACTCACCTCACCGGCGGGCCGGCCGCCGCAGGCGATCACCGCCGCGGTCAACAACGCCGGTGGTATCCGGGTGACTGTCGCGGGGCACGGCTACTCGACCGGAGATCGTGTTGCCGCCGTCGGGCTGCCGGGGGTGGTCGGAGCGGTCGGCGAGGGCGACTCGACCCGGATCGACGCCAACACCCTGCGGATTCCCGGCGCCACCATGAACGCGGCGTACGGCGGCGCGGGCGCGACTCTCTTCGACGCGCGGCAGCCACCGTTCCTGAGCGACCGGGGCATCATCCGGATGGTCTGCCCGACCGGTGGCACGCTGCTGGTCGCGTCGCAGGCCGGGCTGTACTACTCGGCCGACGGTGGCCGGAACTTCGGCGCCAACCATCCGGCCTACGACGACGGCAGGCCGATCCGGCTCGGCGTGATCTCCGCGCTGGAGGTCGATCAGGGCTGGTACCGGACCACTCGGGTGACCGGGGCGAGCAACGCCGATCCGATCGAGGTGACGGCGGTTCGGCACGGGTTCGCCACCGGCGATCGGGTGATCCTCGGTGGGGTCGCGCCGAACCAGCAAGCCAACGGCAGTTGGCTGATCGATCGCGTCGACGACGACAAGTTCACCCTGCGGACGTCCCACGGCGCCGGCGGCGGCGCGACCAGCGGGTTCGCCTGGGGGCCGTCCCATCCGTCGACCAGGCCGGTGACGGGCGCGACCAATCCGGCCGCGCCGAACCCGATCGTGATCACGTCGGCCGCGCACGGCTTCATCACCGGCGACATCGTGGCCGTGAGCGGCGTACAGGGCAACACCGCGGCCAACCGGTCCTGGTCGATCCGGGTGCTCACGCCGGACACCTTCTCCTTGGTCGGCTCACGCGGCAACGGCGCGTACGTCGCCGCGACCGGCATCGTCGACGGGCCGCAGCACGCGCCCGGCGTACCGATCACAGCTGCGGCGAACGGCGGGGGAGGGATCAACGTCACCGTGGCCGGGCACGGCTTCGACGGCGACCTCGTCACTGTCTTGGGGCTGCCGGGGATCAACGCGCCCAACAACTCCGGCCGCGCGATCCGGGTCGACAACGATCACTTCCGGATCGGGGGCATCACGCTCAACGCGGCGTACGGGGGAGTGGGTGCCACTGTCATCGGACCGGCGGACGCCTTCAACACCGTGTACTTCGCCAGCGGCGGCCGGACGTTCCGCACCACCTCGACCAACCCAGACCGCGGGCTGTTCCGGCTGACGATCACGTCGACCGGCGAGCTGATGCAGTCCGACAACCTGCTCGCGCACGGGGGTGGCGTGGCCGCAGGGCTGGGTTTCGGCCGAGTCGTGTTCGCGCAGTCGTTGCTGCCGCGGACGCGCACTCTCTATGCATCCGTGCAGGACAACGAGTTCATCGGCTCCAGCACCTTTATCGGGTTGTTCCGCAGTGACGACTTCGGCGCGACCTGGGCGCGACGTCCGGCATTGAACGTGCGGGCCGCCGCCGACGGTGTGACGACCACCGTCTACAACCTGACGCTCGGGGTCGATCCACAACATCCGCAGGTCGTCTACGCGGGCTTCCAGCAACTGTGGCGGTCGACCGACAGCGGCGGCACCTTCCCGACGGTGACACCGGCCACCCGCGGCGGAATGGATGCGATCGCCGGCTTCGGCAGTTCGCCGAGTACGACCCTCGCGCACTGGGATCACCACGAACTCGTCTTCGCGCCACCGACCCGGTGGGACTGGTCCGGGGTCGCGCCGGTGTCGCCGACGCCCGTGTATCTCGGCACGGACGGCGGGATCAACCGGACCGGCAGCGTCGGCGCGGTCAACGGGATCGGCGGCACGATGACGTTCGATCAGCTGAACGAAGGCCTCGCCACCTCGCTGCTGCGCGGGATGGACATCGGCCGCGGCGTCGGTACCAACGAAGTCATCTTCGCCGGCATGCAGGACACCGGTACGGCGGGGCACCGGCGAGGCGACGCGATCGGCGCGTGGACGGCCGGGATCGACGGTGACGGTGGGGACGTCGCGGTGGACTCGTTCGACCCCGACATCGTCTACGGCTTCGACGGCGGCCGGTTCATCCGGTCGACCAACGGCGGCCGGACCTTCATCGACAGCGGCTTCCCGATCCCGGCCAGGCACCAGATCATCTCGATCCACAACGAGAATCCGGTCCGGGTGGTCACCTCTGGACATACGTTCCGTACCGGCGACGGCGTGTTCATCTCCAACGTCACCGGCGGTGGCGGGATCGCCAACGGCGGCAACGTGGTCACGGTGCTGAACCCGCGCGAGTTCACCCTCAACGGGAAGAACGGGACCGTGGTGGCGGCGTTCGGCGCGGGTCCGCAGGCGGCCGGTGATCGGTACCTGACCGAGCTGAACATCACGGCGGCCACGCTCGCGGCGCCGATCGAGATCGAGACAGCCGTCGCGCACGGCTGCGCGACCGGGCAGAAGGTGCGGATCGACGGCGTCGCCGGAAATGTTGCCGCCAACAACTCGGTGGCGACTCCGAGCTGGACGGTGACGGTGATCTCGCCGACCCGGCTGTCGCTGAACGGGTCGGACGGGTCGGCCCAGCCTGCCTATGTGTCCGGGACAGGTCGGCTGCGGGGGCCCGCGGTGGCCGGTACGGTTGCGGTGTTCCGGGCCGAGAACACGACGCCGATCGTGGTCACGGCGCAGGGTCACGGCTTCGTGTCCGGGGACAACGTGACGATCACCGGGGTCACCGGCAACCTGGCCGCGAATGTTGCCGGGCAGGCGATCCGGGTCCTGGATGCGAACAGCTTCGAGCTGGTCGGGGTCGCCGGGAACGGGGTGTCCGGTGCGGTACCGCGAGCCAGCGGGCAGACGATCGGTCGGGGGTTGCCTCTCGGCGCCACGAACCGGCAGCGGGTCGCGTTGGTGCCAGTGGCCGGGGCGGTCTCTACGACGGTCTTCGTGTCGTTCGACAACCAGTTGTTCCGTAGTACGAACGGTGGGATCAGCTTCGTCAATGTGGCCACCTTCACCGATCAGATCTCCGCGTTGCACGCGCCTGCGGCCAATCAGTTGTGGGTCGGCATCGCGGGGAGCAGGGTGCCGTTCAGGGCGGGGACGGTGCGGTTCAGCAACAACGCCGGGAACTCCTTCCTGGGGGCGGCGAACAATTACGTCAACGACATCGGTGCGCGGGGACCGATCGCTGCAATCCGGTCGGATCCGGCCGTTGCGGCTGGTACGACGGTGGCTGTCGTGGTCGCGGGCTACAGCGAGACGGCGACGGAGCGGCGTACGCGGCACGTCTTTCTGACCACGGCCGGTGGGATCACCGTCGGCGGGGTCGCGCCGTGGCGTGAGGTCGGCGGGGTGTTCAACGCGGCGCTGGGGAACCTGCCCGACATTCCGGTGATGGGGGTCGGCTGGGAGCGGGTGACCGGCGGGCCTTCGAGGCTGCTGGTCGCGTCGGACATCGGTGTGCTGCGGCTTGGTGCCGGGTCGGTGTGGGAGCGGGTCGGGCCGAATCTTCCGAACGTGTCGTGTCAGGCGCTGGAGCTCGACAACACGGTGGATCCGGCTGTCCGGCCGCAGGTGATCCGGGTCGGGACGTATGGGCGGAGCGCGTGGGAGTTCGAAGTACCGGCTGGGCCGAGTCTCCTGGTCGAGGCTGATCTGGGCTTCGGTGAACAGCAGGTCGCGACGACGACCCGGCGGCGGATCGTTCTGCACAGCATCGGTGCTGCCGGAGTGACGGTGACCGAGATCTTTGGAGCGGGCGGTGATTTCGCGGTGCAGGCCGTGCCTGCTGGGCCGCTGAATTTCCCACTGGTGCTCGCGAGTGGTGAGCATCGGGCGGTGGAGGTCTCGTTCACGCCGGGCGCGGCGGGGGATCGGGGGACGGAGCTGATCGTCCGCTCCGATGATCCCGCGCACAGTGCGATCACGCTGCGGGCGACGGGATTCGGGATCGCTGCCGGGCGGCCGCGGTTGAGCGTCCGGGCGTTTCTGGAGTTCGGGCTGGTGCGGACCGGGGCGCCGGGAGATCTGCCGCTGGAGATCCGGAATCTGGGGAGCGCGCCGCTGACCGTCGACACCGTGCAGCTGGATGTTGCCGGGAGCAACCGATTCTCGCTGCCGGGGTTGCCGGCGCTGCCGTTGGTGATCGCGCCCGGGGACGCGACGTCGGTGACCGTTCGCTTCGATCCGAACGCCAACGGGGTCGTCCGCGGGGCGGTGATCGTCCGTGGGAACGGTCAGGGTGCGGTGGTGAATCTGCTGGCGGAGGGCACCACGACGGCCGCCGGCATGATCGCGGTCCTGCTGAACACCCTCGGCCTGTCCGACCCACCCGAGGTGATCGCCTAGTCCTGGCCCGTCTTGTCCTCGTCCTCGCCCTCGTCGAAGGAGCTTGCCTGATGTCTTCGTTGCCCGCGGTACGTACTCGCTTCTGGCTGCAGTCCGGCTTCTCGGTGGCTGCGCTGCTGCTGGCGGTGGTCACGCTGATCAGCCGCGAATGGATCGAACTCCTCATCGGCTGGGACCCGGACGGCGGCAACGGCGCTCTGGAATGGGCGATCGTGGCAGTGCTCAGCGTGGCCGCGCTCTGCTTCGGCCTGGCTGCCCGCCGCGAATGGTGCCGCCCCCGAACCGCGACCTGACCCGGCCGGCCAGTGGCTCGCGCCAGGTCGGGTCGGCCGAGGTGGCTCGGTCTGGAGGCTGGGCAATGAGGGATGGTGCGGGAAGCGTCTACGCGACGGGATCTGCTGCTGCCCCAGCCATCGGTGAAGCGTGAGGCGCGGTCAGGCCTGGAGACGGGCAGCCTCGGTGACCAGGGCGTCGAGGGCGGGGCGCTCGGGGCCGGGGAGCCAGGCCAGGGCGACCGTGATGGGGGCCATGTCCACGACGTCGATGTAGGCGATGTCGGGCCGGGGGTAGAAGTCGCGGCACTTCGCCGGGACGACGGTGATGTTGGGGCCCAGGGCAACGGCTGAGAAGAGTTCTTCGAGGTTGGTGACCTCGTCGTCGGTGAAGTCGACGCGGCTGCCGTCGGGGCGGGGATCGACGGCCCAGAAGTCGCGGTACTCCTGGTGGACGCTGGGGGACAGGCTCACCACCTTGTGACCCTTCAGGTCCGCGATCCGGAGCTGGTCACGGCCCGCCAGTTCATGGTTGTTGCTGACGGCGACCGCGCGGGAGCCGGTGCCGATGACCTGAACCGGAACGCCGGGCGGGACGGGGAGGTACGCGACGATGACGTCGACCTGGCCCTGCGGCAGCGCGGTCACCTGTTCGACGAAGTCCAGGTGGCGGACCTTGATGGTGAGGTCCGGGTGGTGCAGTCGCATCTCGGCGAGCAGGGCGCGGACCTCGGGCAGGGCGATGATCGCTTCGTGACTGCCGATCACCAGCTGGCCTGACTTCGGCCGGTCGTGGAACGGGGCTCGTGCCGAGCGCGGCTCACGGAGCAACTCGGCGTGGACCTCCGCGAGGGCTCCGCTGGGGCTGACTCCGAGTTCTTCGGACAGCCGGCGGCGTACGTCGTCGTACCGGCGCAGGGCCTCGGCTCGTCGGCCGCAGGCGAGCAGGATGGTCAACAGGCGGGCGTGGACTCGCTCGTCGTACGGGAGCTCGGCCGCCAGTTGCTCCAACTGGTTCAGCGCGAACTCGGGCTTGCCGGCCTCCAGCGCCGCGTCGGCGAGTTCGAGGGCCAGGCTGATCCGCGACTCCTCCCAGCGGCGTACCAGCGGGTCGGTGCGGATCCATTCGGGGCCGTCGGCGAAGAGCGGCCCGCGCCAGAGGTCGAGCGCGCGGTGCAGTTCGTGGGCGCGCTCAGTCGGCTCGGTCGCTCGCGGCGCCAGGACGAGTTGCCGGTAGGTCGCGAGGTCATCGTCCGAGTCAGGGAGCTCGAGCCGGTATCCGTGCCCGTCCCAGGTGACGGTCGCTGTCGGCCCGCACTCCTCCTTGAGCCAGTCCCGGAGCCGCGACACGGTCGTATGCAACGACCCGCTCGAGCACCCGGCCGGACCCCAACCGAGCTCCGTCACCCGAGCGGCACTCGGCGCCTCGCCGCTGTGCAGCAGCAGCGCACCCAGCAGATGACGAACAGCCGGCCGCTTGGCCGCCACTGTTTCGCCACCCACCTGCACCCGCAAAGGCCCGAGAATCCCCAGCCGCACGCGAGACTGCCCCAATATGTCCCCCGCATCCATGTAGTACTCCGGTAAGCCTCGCTCTGACCGCGAAGCGTTACCGGAGCCTACCTGTGCAAAGGGTTGTCAGTAGGAGATTCGGAGTGCCGTCCTGATCCGTTGGGAAGGCGCTTTCACGGTCAGGGTCCGGGTGGTGGTGTCCCAGGCCCAGTTCTCGGTGTCGAGGCGGTGGCCGTTGAGGCTGATCCGGGCCGGTGGAGCCTGGACGCCGAGGAGCTTCACCGTCCACTCTCGTTCGGTCACCTGACCGGGGTAGCGGCCCTGGGTGGGGTCGATGGTGAGTTCGTGCCGGTTGGGGGTCTCCTGGTAGGTGAGTTCGGTCGTCGCGGTCAGCGCCTGGTCGGTGGTCGAGCCGTCGTCCTCGTAGAGCTCGAAGGTGCCTGAGGCGCCGGTTGCGATCGTCGCGGTCACCTTGTCCAGGGGGTTCTGGACGTCGTTGGTCACGTTCTCGGTGCGGGTCGTCATGATGCCGCCGGACCTGACGAACACGGGCATGGTCCCGAGATCCGTGGTGACCGACTGGGTCGTTCCACCGGCGTACGTCCTGCCGGTGAAGTAGTCCGTCCACTGGCCCGGTGGGAACCAGACGCTTGTGCTCGTCTGTGCCCCCGGCGTCGTCACCGGAGCCACCAGTACGTCCGGCCCGTACAGGTACTCACTACCGGCCGTCGCGTAGGCCGCCGGCTCCTCCGGATACTCCAGGTAGGTCGGCCGAACCACCGGTACGCCGGTAGTCGCCGCCTCCCGAGCAAGCGTGTAGGTGTAGGGCACCAAGTTCTCGCGAAGGTTGAGGAACCGCTTGGCCGACTCGGCCGCCGCTGTCCCGTACTGCCAGGGCAGCCGGTCGCTGTGGTTGCTGTGCAACCGGTCGATCGGCTGGAACGTGCCGAGCTGCACCCACCGGGCATACATGTCGTCGGGCAGCTTCGACGTCCTGCGTTGTTGCCCGCCGACGGTGTAGAGCTCGCTGCCCGGCAGCCCGTTGCCGTCGTTGTGGCCGCCGATGTCGTGGCTGATCGCCGACATGCCGGTCGCCACCGACTCGGCCGGCGTCGCCCCGACCTCCATCCGCAGGGTGCCCCAGGTCGACGAGGTGTCGCCGGTGAAGTGGAGCGTGCTGCGCTTGTCCGCCCAAGGACCGGTCGCCAACGCCGTCGGACCGCCGTAGCCACCGGCTTGCAACGATCCGTAGGCCCGCGAGATGACGAATCCTCGACCGATCGCCGGCGCGGCCAGGTCGGCGTACTGCTGGTTGATCCAGGCGTCCGGGGTGACGCCGGGCAGGCTGGAGCGGGAGCTGTCACAGCACCAGTCGAGCCACCAGAAGTCGTTGCCTTGCTGCATCATCGCGGCGTGCAGGTCGAGGTAGGCCTTGAGCTGATCGGGGTCGGCCCAGTCGAAGACGTAGCAGTCGGCGCCGCAGCCGGACTTGGTCAGCTTGCCCTTCGCGGTGGCCTGCGCCTGGGCGAACTGTGGGTCGTTGCCCATGATGCTGGGATGGATGTTGAGGTTGTTGTGTAGACCTGCTGACTTCGACCAGGCGAAGAACCCGGCGGGGTCGGGGAACTTCGCGGTGTCGAACTGCCAGCCGTTCCAGGTGTCGGGCGCCTTGAAGTCCGTGTCGGTGACCAGGACGTCCAGTGGTACGCCGTTGGCGCGGAAGGCGGGCAGGATGGTGTCGCGGTAGTCGGCCGCTGTGCGATCGAAGTACTCCGAATACCAGACGCCATAGGCCCAGCGCGGCAGCAGCTCGGCCGGTCCGGTCAGCGTCTTGAGGTCCCCGAGCCCGGTCTTGTAGTCGTGGCCGAATCCGAAGACATAGCCATCCTGGTAGGCCGCACTGCCGTGTGCCGGGCGTTGGGTGACCCGGCGGGCTGGAGCGTCGTAGAGCGCCGAGGTGGTGTCGTCGAGGAGGTACCAGCCGTCCTTGTGCAGCAGGCCCTCGGTGGTGGTCGGCGACCCGTTGTCGCCATTGACCCCGTCGAGTCCGCGCCGGTATCCGCCGAGCGCCAGGTGCGGTTGCGGAGCCGGTACGCCGGTTGCCGCAACCGCGACCGTGTCGAGGTTGACGTGGCAGCTCGTCGCCTCCGGGCAGCCGAGGACGACCTCGTTCGTGCCGGCCTTGAGGTCGACTGGGATGGACGCGGTGCCCCACGCGTTCCAGTCGGTGGTCGCCGGGAGGGAGATCGTGCGCGTCACGCCGCCGGTCGTGATGGTGGCGGTCCGGGTCTCGTGGCGGCCGTCGCCACCGGTGCCGTTGGCATAGCGGAGGTGGAGTTGGTAGGTGCCGTCCGCCGGGACGCCGACGACTCGCTGGGTGAGGCTCGAGTCGGTGTTCAGCTCCGCGATGAAGCCGTGTCCGGCGTACCCGGGATGGTCACTCGCCACCACGGCTGATCCGGCTGGGAGACCGGCCTCGGCCTCGCAGCTGACCGCGAAGGCGCAATCGCCGTACGCACGAGCACTCGCCGGTGGATAGGCGTCACCCGCCTTGAGTACTGCGAAACTGTCGACGTTGATGTTGCCCGAATCAGTCGCGCTCCGGACGAGCCGCAAGACGTGGTGCCCGGCTCCGAGGGCGAGAGGCACTGACGCCAGCCCCCAAGAGTCCCACCCGTCCGTCGGCCCGAACGACACCGCTCGGGCCGCTCCACCGTCAACGGACACGCTGAGCGTCCGGGTCTCGTGCTTTCCATCGCCACCAGTCCCGTTGGCATACCGAGCGGTGAAGGCGTACGCCCCGGCGTCAGCGACGAGGACGTCCGCGGATGCCTGCGCTCCGGTGGTTTCGAATCCAGCAAGGAACCCCGCACCGGTGTAACCCCGATGATCGGTCGCAACCCCGAGCCCATCGGCAACCAGGTCCTCACCCTCGCACAACGCATCGACAGCGCAGGTCAGCCGGTGCCAAGGCGCCGCCACGACAGGGGTCGGTCCAGCCTTCAGTTGAATACTGAGATTGCTCGCGTCGAACGGGCCCGAGTCGACCTTGTAGGTAAGGGTCGCCGCGCTCGTCCGGATGGTGAGTACGCCGCCTGTCACCGACGAGGTGAACGGGACTGGCTTGAAGTCCTCGCGTCCGACGGCGTTGAAGGTCGCGGAGTCCTGGAACTGGGCGTCGCCGGCGTACTCCGTGCGGATCAGGGTGGGGGAGAGTACTTGGAAGCGGGCGTTGCCGGTGATGACGGTTTGCCTGGCGACGGTGCTGTTGGTGGCGTCGGCCGGCCGGGCGATCAACCCGGCGGACACGACGCACGCGGCCAGGGCGACAGTGAGGGCGCGGGGGACGGTACCGGCTGTTCTCATCGGCACGATCGGACTCCGATCTCGAAGAGGGGGCGGTCTACAACGATGGAAATCCTTGCAGGGCAAATATGAGCACGGTGAGGGTCGGCGTGTCCAGAGGTGGTCGTTGGTGGTGTCAGCTCTACCTCCGAAGCGCCAGTGGATGGGATGTCGCCGACGTTACGGGCTGCCTAGCGTTGCGGGTATGACCTCAGTGATCACCGAAACCGACCTCGCAGTGAACCGACGAACGGCCCCGGACGATGGCACGGCGGCTGTGCGGGTGGAGCAGCTCAGCCGGATCTACGCGGCGGGGGAGCAGCGGGTCGCGGCGCTCGACAACGTCGACGCTGCGTTCGCCCGCGGTACGTTCACGGCCGTGATGGGCCCGTCCGGGTCCGGCAAGAGCACCCTGCTCCAGACTGCCGCCGGGTTGGATCGGCCGACCTCCGGACGTGTCTGGGTCGGCGACAAGGAGTTGTCGCGGTTGTCGGAGGCGAAGCTCACGCGGTTGCGGCGGAGCGAGATCGGGTTCGTCTTCCAGAACTTCAACCTGGTGGGTGCTTTGACCGTGGAGGAGAACATCATGCTTCCGCTGCGGCTGTCCGGAGTACCGGTGGATCGCAGGTGGCTGGACGAGGTTGTCGAGCGCGTCGGCGTCAGAGAGCGGCTGCACCATCGGCCGGCCGAGTTGTCGGGTGGACAGCAGCAGCGGGTTGCCATCGCGCGGGCACTGGCGATGCGTCCGACGGTGGTCTTCGCGGACGAGCCGACGGGAGCCCTCGACAGCCACACCGCGGCCGATGTCCTCGGCCTGTTGAGGTCGATCGTCGACGAGCAGGGGCAGACGATCATCATGGTCACGCACGATCAGACGGCGGCCTCGTACGCCGATCGCGTGCTGGTACTCGCCGACGGTCGCATCATGTCTGACACGGGAGTACGGCGATGATCGGGCTCGCCGGGCGTCTCCTCCGCCATCGACCGGGTACGGTCCTCGCCACCCTGATCGCTCTAGCCGCCGGTGTGATGGTGATGACCGGTACCGGCGCACTGGTCGAGTCCGGCCTCCGTCACCAGCCCAAGCCGCAGCTCCACGGCGCCGCCGACCTGGTCGTCGCCAAGCGCGACATCACCTTCACCGGCAAGGAATTCGGCGGCGACACCTACACCACCACAACCCGCCTCCCCGAACCCGGCACGATGCCCGCCACCCTGGTCGACCAACTCCGCCAGCTCCCCGGAGTCGCCGAAGCAGTCGCAGACCCGCCGACCAGCGCCAAAACCCCGCCTGGCCGGGTCGAGGTCATTGCTGTCACCGAGGAAGCCGGTGCGGACCGAGGAGCTGTCAAGGCCGCGGTGGAGAAGCTTGCGGCGGCGGAGTCGGCCAAGGCATATGCCGGCAACGCGAAGGGAATCGTCGAGCGGCCAGACCTCGCGGCGGCCCGGGACCTGTTGATCCAGGTTGGTGCCGCCTTCGGCGGGTACGTCGTGATGCTGATCGTCTTCGTGGTGGCCGGCACGATCGGACTGTCGATCCGGGGGCGGCGGCGTGAGCTCGCGTTGCTGAGGGCAACTGGTGCGACGCCGTGGCAGCTCCGCCGGATGTTGATGGGCGAGGCCGCGATCCTCGGCGGCATCGGCTCGGTGATCGGCATCCCCACCGGACTGCTGGCAAGCCGCTGGATGGGCGACCAGCTGATCGGCAGAGGCTTCGTACCAGCTGATTTCCCCATGAGCATTGGAGTTCTGGCCGCGCCGGCGGCGGCGCTCCTCATCGTGGTGCTCGCCGTTGTCGCAGCTCTCCTCGCGTCGAGGAGGATCTCCGCGATCCGCCCCGCCGAGGCACTGGCCGACGCAGCAGTCGAGCCAACCCGCAGTGGCAAGGTCAGACTCGGCTTTGGCCTGGCGGCGCTTGTCGGAGCCCTCTCGTCCAGCGCCTTCGCAGTGATGGGCGGCGGCCAGGCGGCCCTCGGCGGTGCGGTCAGCATGCTGTACCTCCTGGTCCTCGCCGTAGCCCTGCTCGCACCCTGGATCAACAGCCGCGCCGCCAAACTGCTCAGCCCGCTCCTCCGAGCGGTCTGGGGCAACAGCGGCTACCTCGCCACCAGGAACCTGGCGGCGAACGCGCGAGGCATGGCGACCGTACTGACCGCCCTGGTCCTCTCGGTCGGCTTCGGCGGCTCCGTCTGGTTCCTCCAGGACAACCTCGAGCGGCAGACCGTCCAGCAGGTACAGGCCGGCACCCTCGCGCAGTACGCCGTGGTCTCGCCCAAGGGATTACCGGACGACGCGGCGGAGCGCCTGAGCAAGGTGCCCGGCGTAGAGGCTGCGACGGGCGTCCGCCGTACGTCGGTCATCGTGAAGGTCATGCAGGACGCAGAAGTCGTCCCCGCCCAGGCGATGGACCTTGCCAACTCCCTGAAGACGACCGACCTCCAGATCAAGGAAGGCGAACTGACACCCGGCGGCGTCGCGGTCTCCCAGGTCCGCGCATCCTCCCAGAACTGGAAGCTCGGCGACACCGCCGACATCTGGCTCGCCGACGGAACACCGAAGCACCTGAAGATCACCGCGATCTACTCCCGCGGCCTAGGCTTCGGCGACTTCATCCTCGACCGCGCGACCGTCGGCCAGGCCCCCGACGAAGTACTGCTCCGTACTTCGGGAAGCAAACCGACCGCATTGCCGGAGAGCGCAACCCTGATCCCGGTCAGCCAGCTCACCGTGCAGACCGCGAAGGACCTGGCGATCAGCGCCTGGCTCAACAAGCTCCTGATCGGCGTGATGATCGCGTACGCCGCCCTGGCCGCCGCCAACACCATGATCATGGCCGCCCTGGCCCGCCGCCGCGAGGTAGCAGTCCTCCGCCTCACCGGCGTCACCACCCGCCAGGTCAAGCGAATGGTCAACGCCGAACAAGCCGGCCTCCTCGGAGTGGCCGTCGTGATCGGCGGAACAATCGCAGCCGTCACCCTGACCACAGTCGTCCGTGCAGTAACCGGCGGCGCCCTGCCCTACGTACCAGCCCTGGGCTGGATCGCAGTGCTAGGCGGGGCAACCCTCCTCGCCATGACCACCACGATCCTGCCCATCACCCTACTGCTCCGGCGGCCGGCCCTGGCTCAGGCCGGCTCCCGAGAATGAGTTCATGAGGCCCATGACAGGTTCAACTCCTCAGAGACGGCGATGGGATTGGAAGAAGTGCCAGATCAGGGTGGAGGCGTCGATCTCCTTGGTTGCACCCGAGTCGGCGGCGCTCCCGGGCCAGCTATGGGTGCCTCCGGCAACCTTGTAGAGAACCACCTGGGCACCGCGGGCGCAGCCGTCGTAGGTCAGGCGGTTCACGTGTGGTGAGACCGCGACGACGGTCGGCCCGCTCGTGCAGCCGTCGATTTGGGCCCAGGACTGGACAGCCATGGGAGTCGGATAGCCCCAGCGCAGGTCGGTCGGCCTGCCCTGGTACGGGTTCGTGGTGTCGGCGTCGCCGTGGAAGGTGATGACGGGGACGGGGCGGTTCGGAGTACAGGTCTGTACCTCCGGGAACATCGGGTCCGTGGGGGAGGGGCGGCCGGCACGCAGACCGGCGCTGGCGGCGAGCGCGGCGACCTTGTCCGGACGGGCGCAGGCGTAGGCGGATGCCATCCGGGCGCCACCGGAGTGGCCGGCGACGTACACGCGGGTGGAGTCCCCACAGGCGAGGCGGGTGACGTCGTCGATGACCTTGGTCAGGTAGGCGATGTCGTCCCGGGCATCCGGCGGGGGATAGGCGCCGGCGGTGGTGGGGACGCCGGGCACGTTCCAGAACCAGATCTGATTCGGGTTGGGCGTCGCGGCAGGCAGGTTGCCGTTGGGCTCGACGGTGACGAAACCTTCGCGGTCGCCGACTGGCTCGAGCCCGGAGTACGCCGCCTGCTGGTCGGCGTTCCCGTTGCTGAAGTGCAGATTCAGCACGATCGGCAGCGGCCCCCTCGTGGTGGTGGGCGGCACATGCACGCGGACCGGGTACGCCGTATCGCCGAAGCGCACCTGGATCGTCTGAGTGCCGTCGGCCAGGGCCGGGGTGCAGCGACCCCAGCTGTCGGGCGGTGCCGCGGTGGCCGGCGCGAGCGGCAGGAGAAGGGCGAACAACGCGAGCGGGACGGCGCGAAGCCTCATCTGAACTCCTCGGTGGAGCGAACCGGGATTTACCTACTGAATGTTCGGTAGGTTTTTCGCTGCCGTCAAGAGCTCGTAACATCCATGGGCTAAGTCAGGGCGCCGATCAGCTTGCGCACGAGGCCGCCCATGTCGACCGCTTCGGGGTTGTACAGCCACTGGATCTGCAGCCCGTCCATCACCGCGATGATCAGCGTCGCGAGCTCCTGCGGATTCTTGTCGCCGGCCACGTCACCGGCGGCCTGGGCCAGCCGGATCTCGTCGGCGATCATCGACCGCAACCCGTCGTACCGGGACCGGAAGTAGTCCTGCGCCGGGTGCTCGTCGGTCACCCCGTCGGCCGAGAGCACGACGTACAGCTGGGTCAGCCCGCGTCGCTCACTGTTGCGGTCGGCGGTGTCGGCGAGGTGCTCGAGGAAGGCCGTACCGTGCGGTCGCTCGGGGTCGTTGACCTCGGCGATCTCCGACGCGTCGCGATGCGCGAGCAACTCGGTCAGCAACTGGTCCTTGCTGCCGAAGTGGTGCAGCAAGCCGGCCGGCGTGATCCCGGCCGCGGCCGCGACCTCCTGCAGGGAGGAGTTCCGAAATCCCTTGGTGGCGAACATCGCCGATGCCGCGGCCAGGATCTCCCGGCGCCGCGACGCGGTGCGCTCCGCGTTGGTCGCCATGACCGGTCATCTTACGGGAGGTGGCGCGGGTGGGGTGGTAGGCAGGATCCTTGCGGGATGGCGGACGAGGGGCGGTTGTGGTTCCTGGACTGGTTGCGGGTGCTGGCCGTGGGCGGGGTGTTCGTGTTCCACACGTTGCGGCCGTTCGACGACGGTGACTGGCATGTGAAGAACGCCCAGACCAGCGGGGGGATCTCGGTCGCGATCGCGTTCCTCGGGCTGTGGGGGCTGGCGTTCTTCTTCATGATCTCGGGGGCGGCCGCGTGGCTGGCGTTGCGGTGGCGAACTGCGACGGGCTTCCTGCGGGAGCGGCTGCTCCGGTTGCTGGTACCGCTGATCGTCGCGTACGTGCTGCTGTCCCCACCGCAGTACTTCATCGAGGAGCACCACAAGGGCCGGTCTCACGATTCGTTCCTGGGCGACGCGAAGACGTTCTTCAGCGACCTGCGCGGTGATCCGCCGCTCTGGTTGCGCGATACGTACCACCTCTGGTTCCTCGTCTACCTGTTGCAGTTCGCCCTGCTCGGGTTGCCGATCTTCCTGTGGTTGCGCGGTCCCCAGGGCCGGCGGCTGGTCGATTGGATCGCCGTGCGTTGTGAGCGGCCCGGGAGGATCCTGCTTCTCGCGGTGCCGCTCGTGCCGGTGCATCTGCTCTTCCAGGCCGCTCCCGGTCCCGACCACGGCTGGGGCGAGTTCGTCTTCTTCTTCGACTTCTTCGTCGTCGGCTTCCTGGTGCTCTCGGACGATCGCTTGATCCCGGCGGTCCGAAGCAACGCGGTCTACGGGCTGGCCCTCGGCCTCGGGGCGTTCCTCGTCGGTCTGGTCACCGGGATCATGGACTTCCTCGATGCCTGGTGGGACGACCCGGGCTACTCCTGGCCGTACGTCTGGTACTTCACCCTGATCACCCTCGCCGTCTGGGGCTGGCTCGTCGCCGTTCTGGGCTTCGGGCTGCGGGCGTCCGCGTTCCAGCGACCGCTGCCGGTGCCGATCGCGCGGGCGGCGATGCCGTTCTTCCTGATCCACCAACCGGTGATCCTGCTGATCGCGTACTACGTCGTCGGCTGGAACGCGGGCATCGCGACCAAGTACGCCGTACTGATGCCGACCGCGTTCCTGCTCTCCGCCCTCCTGGCCTGGCTGCTGTCCACCCTCCCCGGAGTCTCGATGCTCTTCGGAGTCAAACGCCAAGCTCTACGCCAACCAGAGCACGATTCCGGTATGGCCGGTGAGGACACTGGCGGCGCCCGCGCGGATGGCTGAGGCCGCGCGGGCCGGGGTGAAGCTGCTGGGGTCGTAGCTGGAGGAGGCGCCTAGACCCTCGCCGCGGAAGGACGCTCCGATCCAGTCGGCGGCGGTGACGTTGCCGGTCGGCTCGGCCAGTTCCGCACCGACCACCAGGAACTGCTGGTCCAGGTGATTCGGAGTGACCATCGCCAGCGGGTCGACGAGATTGTTGCCGGCAGCCACGATCAGGTCCGGGTGTAGGTCCATGGCCTCGCCGATCCCCGCGATGTAGTCGTCCGAAGCCTTGACTGTCTTGAGACTGACGTGTTCCTGCGTCGCCCAGTCCTCGACCGCCGTCACCAGCGTCTTCGTCTGCGGAGCGTCACCGGCGGTGAGCAGGACGACACGGTAGTCCTGCGGCGGATGGACGCCGTCCCACGAGCCGGGCCGCGGCGTGATCGTTGCCTCGGGCGACGGTTTCACGGTCGGTACGAAGCCGGCGCCGAGGGCGCCGATCGGGGTCGGCGCGGCCGCGCGCGGTTGCGACCAGTCGTCGGCCGATGCACAGCCCGTGGCGAGTACGGCGATCGCGGCCGTCGTACCAACGGCTTGGAGCAGGCGCACGGAAACGTCCTTCGTCAGCAGGGGATCAGCTCTTTCTACCTCATGGTTCGCCGATACTTCTGGTGGTCGGCACTTGTTCGTCTGCGGGCAGCCGATCGTTCACTCACCAGGTGGAGCGTGCGCTCCATGTCAGGTATCAAGAAGGTCCTCGCAGTGACCGCGGCCGCGGTCGCCGTAGTACTGGGGACCGCGCCGGTGGCGGAAGCGCACGGCTTCAGTTCGACCGTGTACGCCGACCTCACGTCGCCGGCCAGGGAGCAGGTGCGCGCCCAGCTCGGACTCGAGTACGACCTGCTCGTCGTCTCCGCCGCCGATGCGGGCAAGGACGACCCGCTCTTCAAGGACGGCACCGCCGCGTTCGACTCCGGCGACTCCACCCAACAGGCCGCCGCCCTCACGAGGCACGCCGACTCGGTCGTCAGCTACGCGACTGAACGCTTCACAGTCACCGCCGACGGCCAGGCCTGTACTGCGAAGCGCGACGGCGACTTCACCATGGAGCAACGAGAGGGCGTCCCGTACGTCGTCCTGGTACTCGACTTCCAATGCCCCCAAGCCGCCGCCCACGAGATCCGCAGCGGACTGTTCCCCGAGGCCGAGGGCTACGTCAAAGGCACCAAAACCATCGTCACGTACCACCTCGACCTGAAGACGGGCAGCAGCGCCCTCGACGACCAGCACCCGGTGCTCTCGACCCAACAGTCAACAGGGCAAAGGTTCTGGGAGTTCTTCCGGCTCGGTGCCGAGCACCTGCTGACCGGGCTGGACCACATCCTGTTCCTGCTGGCGCTGATCGCCGGGTCCCGCCGATTGCGCGAGATAGTGCTCGCCGCGACGACCTTCACGATCGCGCACTCGGTGACCTTCGTACTGGCCGCGCTCGGTCTCGTCCACGTGACCGCGTCCTTCGTCGAGCCCGTCATCGCCTTGTCGATCGCGGTTGTCGCGGGCTGGCATCTGTGGCGGCTCTGGCGCCGCGGCCGGACCGCCACCGACATCGAGGTGAACAGCCGCAGTCACCTCGGCCTGGACCGGGCGGGCTGGACCCGGCTGGGGGTCGTGTTCTGCTTCGGGCTCGTGCACGGACTCGGTTTCGCCGGAGCGCTCGGCATCGACGAGGCCTGGTCGTGGCAGCTGCTCTGGTCGCTGCTCGTCTTCAACATCGGCATCGAGGTCGTCCAGCTGTCGCTGATCGCGCTGACCTTCCCCCTGCTCGCGCTGCTCCGTCACCGTGCTCCGATCGCCGCGCTCTGGGTGACCGGCACGATCGCCGCGGGCGTCTCGGCGGCCGGGCTGTTCTGGTTCGTACAGCGAGTGACCGGGATGTGACGCGCCCTCGACTGTTGCGTGGCGTGCAGTCGAGTGGTGAACCCGTGTTCACCTGGATTCTACCGACCGGGAAGACGCTCGGAGCGCACTTTTCACAGCATCACCTCCGTAGGGGATGGACAATCGATGAAGCTCATCAAATGGGTGGCAGTGGCCGCCATCGGCGCCTCGGTGGCGTTCGGTGCCGGCCTGGGCACGGCGCAGGCCGCTGATGCCCCGGCGCCCACCCGCATCATCTTGGGAGTCGGCGCGTCCGAGTCCCAGCGCGTCGTGAGCTGGTACGCCACGACCGACGCGGCGCAGGTCGTGCAGCTCGCCGAGACGGCGAAGATCGTCAAGGGCAAGTTCCCGGCGAGTGCGACCATCAGCTTCCCGGCCACCGTCGCGGCCAACACCGTGAACGGCGGTTTCAACGGGCACGCGACCCTCGACGGGTTGCGCAAGAACACCTCGTACTCGTACCACGTCGGCAACGGCGGCATGTGGTCTCCGACGTACTCGTTCAAGACCCGCGAGTTCACCGGCGACTACAGCTTCCTGTTCTTCGGCGACCCGCAGATCGGGTCGTCCGGGGACGTCGCGCGCGACGGTGCCGGCTGGGCCGACACACTGAACGTCGCGCTCACCGCGAACCCGGGCGCCGAGCTCCTGGTCTCCGGTGGCGACCAGGTCGAGAGCGCCAACAACGAGCCGCAGTGGGACGCCTTCCTGGGTTCCGACAAGCTGCGGCAGTACCCGTGGGCGGCCACCATCGGCAACCACGACGTCGGCGGCAAGGCGTACGAGCAGCACTTCTGGACTCCGAACACCGACCGTTCGGCGCCGTTCTACCGCGGTGACGCCAAGTCCGAATCCGGCGGCGACTACTGGTACAAGTACAAGGACGTGCTGTTCATCGACCTGAACAGCAACGCCTACGCCAACAACGCCGACGCGGCGCACATCGACTACGTCAGCAAGGTGATCCAGGCGCAGGGCGCGGGTGCGAAGTACACGGTGCTCGTGTACCACCACTCGATCTACTCGCCGGCTGATCACGCCAACGACACCGACAACCAGTTGCGCCGGCTGGACTTCCCGACGGCCTTCTCGAACCTCGGTGTCGACCTGGTGCTGCAGGGTCACGACCACAGCTACTCGCGTAGCTACGTGATCAAGAACGGCAAGAAGGCGAACCCGGCCGAGCAGCCGGGCGCCACCAAGGTGGAGCAGGGCCCGGGCGGCGTCATCTACGTGACGGCGAACTCGGCGTCGGGTTCGAAGTACTACGACCTGACGGCACCCGACACCTCCAAGGACCCGAACTACGGTCCGGACCCGTTGAACCCGAAGAACCACTGGGCCAACTCGGTCGAGAACCAGGAGCACGTCCGGACGTACGTGAAGGTCGACGTACGCGACGACAAGCTCACGGTCGAGGAGATCCGCAGCGGTACCTGTGCCGCCCCGAACGCCGCGGTCGAGCTCGGCCGCGTCGCCTGGTGCGGTCCGGACAGCGGTGCCGGCCCGGCCCAGCCGGTCGGCTCCGTGATCGACCGGGTCCGGTACTACCCGTACAACGACCGTGGCGTCCGTGCCGCGGCCGCTGACGGCGTGAACTGGACCGAGAGCAAGACCACCACGCAGGACGGTCAGGAGAAGGTCACCCTCACCTCGGTGAGCTGATCCTCGCGGGGGTGGGCGTCCTTCGGGGCGTCCACCCTTCCACCCCTTTTGGAGAGACATGTTTCGGTTGCCCGGCGTCCTGTTGCTCGCTGTCGGTGCTGTTGTTCTGGGAGCGGGCACCGCCGCGGCGGACGACAGCGCGCCCTGGCAGGTGAAGACGGCGTCCAACAGCTATGGCTCCAGCCGCGCGAACTACAGCTACACCGTGGCGGCCGGCGGTCAGGTACAGGACGCCTTTGTCGTACTGAACCGTGGCAAGGCGCCGCTCGACCTCGCGGTCTACGCGGGTGATGCGTTCACGACCTCGACTGGTGAGCTGGATCTTCGCGGCTCGGACTCGAAGGACCTCGGCACCTGGGTGCACGCGGATCGCAAGCAGGTAAGGATTTTGCCGGGCAAGTCGGTCGAGGTGCCGTTCAGGATCGAGGTACCGGCCGATGCGCGACCAGGCGACCACCTCGGTGGCGTCATCACGTCGCTGACCCAGAAAGACGTGGAGCGACGGCTCGCCATCCGGATCCGGTTGCGGGTCAGCGGACAGCTCGAGCCGAGCCTGTCGGTCGAAGACCTGAAGGTGAAGTACGCCGGAAACGGCGACGCGACGGTCGCCTACGAGATCCGCAACACCGGCAACACGATCGCCGCGGCCCGCCAGACCGCCTCGGTCTCAGGGCCGTTCGGCCGGCTGGAATCGCAGTCGGGTGCCATCGCCGACTCGCCTCAGTTGCTGCCCGGCGAGACGTGGAAGGTGTCCGTTCCGGTCAAGGGCGTGACGCCGGCCGGACGGCTGACCGGAGCTGTCGAGCTGCTGCCCCTGGTGACGGACGCGGCCGGCTCGACCGCGACCTTCGCCGCCGTTCGGACCACCGCGCATGCGTGGACGATTCCGTGGGTCGTCGTGTTGCTGCTCGTCGTGGTTGTGGCCGGGCTCGTGCTCGTCACTCGGCGGGTGCGAGGAGCCCGTCGACAAGCTGCTTGAGGGGCAGGTCCCGGGCAGTACGTTCGATCAGGACCGCGTCCGTGCCGAGTGCCTTGCGGGCGGCCGTGAGTGCGGCCGTTCGCTCGGCGATCCGGTCGGGGACGTAGCCGGGCGTACCGAGGATCTCCCGATGGTGGGCGGCGACGGTGAGCATCCGGAGCGCGGCGATCGGGTGGTCGGCGACCTCGAGGCAGGCGATGGATTCGAGGATGCCGACCTGCGCCTCGACCAGCTCGCGATCGCGGAAGTAGCGAAGGGCCTGGAGGCTGAGTTGGCGGGCGCGGACCGGGTCGCCGCGGAGGGCGGCGATCAGGGCCAGGTGCTCGGTCTCGGCAGCGACCGCGAACTCGTCGTTGGGCTGGATCCGCAGGGCCTCGAGGATCTTGGCCTCGGCCTCGTCGAGCCGCCCGAGGCAGCGCAGCGCGATGCCGAGGTTGTCCAGCAGGCCGGCCAGCATGGTCTGGTCGTTGACGGCCGCGGCCAGATGGCAACCGTCCTCGCCGTAGTCGATGGCGTCGGTGTACCTCTCCAGGCCGATGCTGGTGAGGCAGAGGCCGTACAAGGTGAGGATGAGCCCGCCGCTGTCGCCGAGCGCGTGGAACGCGGTGAGCGCCCGTTCGCCGCAGTCGAGGGCTTCGTCGAGGTCGCCGCTGTGCCGGGCGACCGAGGCCAGTACACGAAGTCCGACGGCCTGGTCGGTGGTCGGTTCCGGGCCGGTGTGGGCGAGTCCGGTGCGGAGCCAGATACGTGCCTGGGGCAATGATCCGCGCATCCGCCAGTGCCACCACAGCGGCGAGACGAGGCCGAGTACCGCCTCGGGCCGGCCGCCGTCGCCCAGACACCAGTCGATCGCGGACCGGAGGTTCGGCTCCTCCTCGTTCACGACGGCGATCAGCTCCTTGGACCCGGGATCGCCACCGGTGTCAGCCGTCGTGGCGAGTTGCCGGCACCACGCGATCTGCAGCTCCCGTACGACGGGTTCGTCGCCCGACTCGCGGAGCCGGTTGGTGGCGTAGTCGCGGACGGTTTCGAGCAGGCCGAAGCGTCGTACGCCGGCCGCGGAACGTACCGTCACCAGCGATCGGTCGACGAGCTCGGTGAGCACGGGGACGATGTCGGCAGCGTGGAGGTCGTCACCGGGGATCACGGCTTCGGCCGCTTCGAGAGTGCAGCCACCGGGGAACACGGCCAGCCTGCGCAGGACGATCCGGCTGGTGGGGTCGAGCAGGTCATGGCTCCAGTCGAGCGCCGATTGCAGGCTGGTGTGGCGGCGGCCGTTGTCGCGAGGGCCGCCGATGAGGAGTCTCAGGCGGTCGTTGATCCGCTTCGCGATCTGGGTGATGGTGAGGGTTCTGGTGAGGCCGGCAGCCAGTTCGATGCCGAGGGGGAGGCGGTCGACCGCAGTACAGATCGCCTCGGCTTCAGGGCCTGGTAGTGCGCCGGCGCGGGCGCAGAAGAGGGCGACTGCGGCGTCGGCGGGTAGTGCGTGGAGGTGGTGGAGCTCTTCGCCGCTGATGTGGAGCGGGCGTTGCGAGGTGACGAGGATCGAGAGCGCTGGGGCGGTACGGAGCAGTTCGGCGACCAGCTTGGCGACCTCGTCGATGAGGTGTTCGGCGTTGTCGATGACGAGCAGGCTGCCGTCGAGCGCTTCGGCGCAGTGAGCGATGGGATCGCCGGGGCGGCTGTCGAGCCCGATCGCGGCCTCCAGTGCGCCGTTCACCGAGGCTGGTGAGCGCAGCGGAGCGAGGTCGAGCCAGCCGACCTGGCGGCCGGTGGATTGGGTGCTGAGGGCAACTTCTTGGGCGAGCCGGGTCTTGCCGACGCCGGGGCCGCCGAGCACGGTGACGAGGCCGGGGTGGGCCAACTCGGCCGCCAATGTGCGCAACTCGTCGGCTCGGCCCACGAAGACGCTGCCCGCCTCGGGGGCGCGGACGGGAACCGCTCGCGGTGTTGCCGGCGGCTGTGGGGCTGGATCGTGCCGGAGGAGTTTCAGTTCGAGATCGATGGTGGCCGGGGTGGGGTCGATGCCGAGTTGGTCGGCGAGCCGTTCCTTCAACTGAGCCAGCGCGTTGAGGGCGTCGGCGCGGCGGCCGTCGAAGTACAGGGAGCGGGCGAGCAGGCCGATCAGGCGTTCGTGGAGTGGGTTCTGGCGAGCCAGCCGGTCCAGTTCGGCGCCGGCGGTGGGGGAGTGGCGGTCGACTTCGGATTCGAGCAGGGCCAGCTGGAGTTCGAGGTGTTCCGCGTCGAGGTGTTCGGCGTCTTTGGCGGCGTACGGGACAGTGCGAAGGCCGGTCAGCGCGGGGCCGCGCCATTGCTGGAGTGCTTCGGTGGCGGCTAGGTCGGCGGCTTTGCGATCGCCCGCCGTACGGGCTCGGTACATCCGTTCGGTGGCCTTGGTTGCGAGCTCCAGGTCGAGCGCGCTGGCCGCGAGGGAGAAGCCGGCCGGTGATCGCTGCAACAGCTCGGCGTGCGGGCCGAGGCTGGACCGGAGCCGCGAGGCGAGCACTCGGAGGCGCTGGACGGGACGGGCCAGCTCGGCGTCGCCCCACAGATCGCGGACGAGTTGATCGTCGGACACACTCCGGCCGCCGGCCAGGGCGAGCCGGACGAGCAGTGCCCGCTCCAGCGTTCCCGCCAGCATCAGCGGCACGCCGGCGGCGGTCACCTCGACGGGCCCCAGTACCCGAACCTCCAGCATCGCTCTCCCCGTGCTCAGCCTCCCGCCATCGTCGCACTCCGGCACGGGGTGCCGCTCGGTGGTCGGCGGTGGGGTAGATCACGGAGATTTAGTAGGACGTCCATGTATATAGTCGGGCTTCCTAGTATCTGGTGAGGCTGCCCATCGCAGTCGCGATGTCCGGGAGTGAGACGTTGAGCAACGAGTTGAGCCATTTCGTGGCCGGGCAGCATCGGGCGGGGACCTCGGGGCGGTTCGCCGACGTCTTCGATCCGAACACCGGCGGGGTGCAGGCGCGAGTGCCGTTGGCGAGCAAGGCAGAGGTCGTCGCGGCGATCGATGACGCCGAGCGAGCTCAGCTCGAGTGGGCGGCGTGGAACCCACAGCGGCGGGCTCGGGTGCTGCTGCGCTTCCTCGACCTGGTCAATCGGGATATGGAGTCGCTGGCTCGTCTGCTGTCGAGTGAGCACGGCAAGACCGTTGCTGATGCGAAGGGTGACATCCAGCGTGGGCTGGAGGTGATCGAGTTCGCCGCCGGGGGTCCGCACCTGCTCAAGGGTGAGTACACGACCGGCGCCGGGACCGGGATCGACGTCTACTCGATGCGGCAGCCGCTTGGCGTGGTCGCGGGGATCACTCCGTTCAACTTCCCGGCGATGATTCCGCTGTGGAAGGCCGGGCCGGCGCTGGCCGCGGGCAACGCGTTCATTCTCAAGCCGTCCGAGCGGGATCCCTCGGTGCCGTTGCGGATCGCGGAGTTGTTCCTCGAGGCCGGGTTGCCGGCCGGCGTGTTCAACGTCGTCAACGGCGACAAGGAAGCGGTCGACACGCTGCTGGAGGACGAGCGGGTCCGGGCTGTCGGCTTCGTCGGGTCGACGCCGATCGCGCAGTACATCTACGAGTCGGCGGCCGCGAACGGCAAGCGGGCTCAGTGCTTCGGTGGCGCCAAGAACCACCTGATCGTGATGCCTGACGCTGATCTCGATGACGTCGCCGATGCGCTGATCGGCGCTGGGTACGGTTCGGCCGGCGAGCGGTGCATGGCGATCTCGGTCGCGGTGCCGGTCGGCGCGGAGACGGCCGACGCGCTCGTCTCGAAGCTTCAGGAGCGGATCGCGGGGCTGACCGTTGGGCACAGCCTGGATGAAGAGGCCGACTACGGACCGCTGGTCACCGCCGAGGCGCGGCAGCGGGTGATCGACTACATCGGGGCCGGGGTCGAAGAGGGCGCGGAGCTGCTGGTGGACGGTCGCGACTTCGTGCTGGCCGGCCATGAGTCGGGCTTCTTCCTCGGGCCGACGCTGTTCGACAAGGTCGTTCCCGGCATGCGGATCTACGACGAGGAGATCTTCGGGCCGGTGCTCGTGATCGCGCGCGCCGAGACCTATGAGGAGGCGCTGCGGTTGCCGAGTGAGCATGCCTACGGCAACGGTGTCTCGATCTTCACCCGGGACGGCGACACCGCGCGGGACTTCACGGCCCGGGTCAATGTCGGCATGGTCGGGGTGAACGTACCGATTCCGGTGCCGATCGCGTACCACACCTTCGGCGGCTGGAAGCGGTCCGGATTCGGCGACCTCAACCAGCACGGGCCGGACTCCTTCCGCTTCTACACCAAGACCAAGACGGTGACGTCGCGGTGGCCGTCCGGGGCCAAAGAGGGTGCCAGCTTCGTCATCCCGACGATGAGCTGACCCGATGACTTCGGACGACGAGGAGCTGTTGGCGATCGCGCGGGAGGTGCGCAAGTTCGCCGAGCACGAGCTGGCCCCGCACGCGATCGAGTGGGATCAGGCCAAGCACTTTCCGGTCGACGTACTGCGGCGTGCGGGTGATCTGGGGTTGGGTGGGATCTGTGTCGCGGAGGATGTCGGCGGGTCCGGGCTCGGCCGGCTCGAGGCGGTGACGATCTTCGAGGAGCTGGCACGCGGGGACACCGCCATCGCGGCGTACGTGTCGATCCACAACATGGTCACGTCGATGATCGACTCGGCCGGTACGGACGACCAGCGGAAGCAATGGGTGCCCGGACTGGCCAGTATGGAAGGGCTTGGGAGCTACTGCCTCACCGAGCCCGAGGCTGGTTCGGATGCCGGTGCTTTGCGCACGACTGCTCGGCGCGACGGCTCCGACTATGTGCTCGATGGGGTGAAGCAGTTCATCTCCGGGGCCGGGTCGTCCAGCGTGTACGTCGTGATGGCGCGTACTGGGGATGCGGGGCCGCGGGGGATCACGGCTTTCATCGTGCCGGGCGATGCGGCTGGGCTGTCCTTCGGGGCCAACGAGCGCAAGATGGGGTGGCATGCGCAGCCGACTCGGCAGGTCATCCTGGACGGCGTACGGGTGCCTGTTTCTCAGCGGCTGGGGGATGAGGGCGAGGGGTTCGGCATTGCGATGCGCGGGCTCAACGGTGGGCGGCTGAACATCGCCGCTTGCTCGTTGGGTGGTGCGCAATGGGCTTTGGAGCAGGCGACCAGCTATCTGCAGTCCCGGTCGGCCTTCGGTGGGCCGTTGATCAGCCAGCAGGCTTTGGTGTTTCAGCTCGCCGATATGGCGACCGAGTTGGAGGCTTCGCGGTGCTTGCTGCATCACGCGGCGCGGACGCTCGACAGCCGGGCGGCTGATGCGGCGAAGGTGTGTGCGATGGCGAAGCGGTTCGTCACCGATTCCGCGTTCACTGTTGCGAACAAGGCTTTGCAGTTGCACGGGGGCTATGGGTACCTCAGCGAGTACGGCATCGAGAAGGTGGTCCGCGACCTGCGCGTCCACCAGATCCTGGAAGGAACCAACGAGATCATGCGACTGATCGTCGGCCGGGCCCTGATCGAGGCGGCGGCATGAGTGAGCCGGTGGTGCTGATCAGCCAGGACGGGCAGGCGGGGCACATCGTGCTCAATCGGCCTCAGGCGATCAATGCGTTGACGCACGAGATGGTGGACTTGATTCAGGCTGCGCTAGATTCGTGGGTTTGCGATCCGTCGGTGCAGACGGTGGTGCTCACCGGGAGTGGCGAGCGTGGGTTGTGCGCTGGGGGCGACATCGTGTCGATCTACCAGGACGGGCTTGCCGGCGGTACGGCGTCGGCGGAGTTCTGGGCCGCGGAGTACGGGCTGGATGCGACGATCGCGGAGTACCCGAAGCCGTTCGTGGCGGTCATGGACGGGATCGTTCTCGGTGGCGGGATCGGGTTGTCGGCGCATGCCTCGGTGCGGGTCGTGACCGAGCGGTCGAAGATCGGGATGCCGGAGACGGGGATCGGGTTCTTCCCTGACGTCGGCGGGACCTGGTTGTTGTCGCGGGCGCCGGGGGAGCTGGGGACGCATCTGGCGCTGACCGCTGGGTCGGTGCGGGCGGGTGACGCGATCGCTGTCGGGCTGGCCGATTGGTACGTGCCGAGTGACCGGCTTCCTGGCTTGATCGCTTCGCTTGCTTGCGTGGCACCGGCGGAGGCCTTGGCCGCGGTGGTTGCGGAGGCTCCGGCTTCTGGGTTGCTTGCGGATCGTGAGTGGATCGATGCGGCGTACGAGGGCGATGACGTGGTGAAGATCCTGGCCCGGTTGATGGGTTCTGAGGTGGGGGCGGCTCGGTCGACTGCCGACGTACTGGCTTCGAAGTCGCCGACTTCGGTGCGGGTGACGTTGCGGGCGCTGCGGGAGGCGGCGGACCTGTCGTCGCTGCGGGAGGCGCTGGATCAGGAGTATCGGCTGTCGTTGCGGTTCCAGGGGTCGCACGACTTCCTCGAGGGCGTGCGGGCGCAGGTGATCGACAAGGATCGCAATCCGCAGTGGATGCCTGCCCGGCTGGACGATGTGGCTGAGTCGGTTGTTGCTTCGTACTTCGCCGGGCTGGGCGCTGATGAGCTTGGACTGAGTCAGGAGAGTGCATCGTGAAGACGGTTGGGTTCATCGGGCTGGGCAACATGGGTGGGCCGATGGCGGCCAACCTGGTCAAGGCTGGGTATGCGGTCACCGGCTTCGATCCTTCGGACGCGGCTCGCTCTGCCGCCGTCGAGGCGGGCGTGCTGATGGCCGCTTCTGCTGCTGAGGCGGTGGCGGGCGCCGAGGTGGTGATCACGATGCTGCCGAGTGGCCGGCATGTTCTCGACCTTTACCAAGGGACTGCTGAGGTGCCGGGTCTGTTGGCGTCGGCGCCTGCGGGAGCGCTGTTCGTCGACTGCTCGACGATCGCGGTGTCGGATGCCCGGGAGGCTGCCGCGCTGGTCGTCGCGGCGGGACATCGCGCGGTGGACGCGCCTGTGTCCGGAGGGGTGGTCGGCGCTGCGGCCGGCACGCTGACCCTGATGGTCGGGGCGCTGGCTGCGGACCTGGCGGCCGTGCGATCGGTTCTCGAGCCGATGGCTGGGCGGATCGTCCACTGCGGTGATCCAGGGGCTGGGCAGGCGGCGAAGATCTGCAACAACCTGATCCTTGGGATCTCGATGATCGGGGTCAGCGAGGCTTTCGTTCTGGGCGAGAAGCTCGGGCTGTCGCATCAGGCGCTGTTCGATGTGACGTCGACTGCTTCTGGGCAGTGCTGGGCGTTGACGACCAACTGCCCGGTGCCGGGGCCGGTGCCCACCAGTCCGGCCAACCGGTCGTACCAGCCTGGTTTTGCTGCTCCGTTGATGGCGAAGGACCTTGGACTTGCTGTCCAGGCGGCTTCGACGGTGGGCGCCGCGAGCAACCTGGGCGCGTTGGCCGCGGCGCTCTACCAAGAATTTGCCGCTGGCAACGGTTCTGCACTCGACTTCTCCGCCATCATCAACGAGATCCGGGACGCCTCATGACCAGCTACGAGAACATCATCGTCACCCGCGACCGGCGGACCGCGACGATCACGCTGAACCGGCCGAAGGCGCTGAACGCCCTGAACGAGGCGCTGATGGTGGAGGTGGTCGAGGCCGCTACCACGCTCGATGCCGATCGTTCGGTGGGTGCGATCGTGATCACCGGGTCGGAGCGGGCGTTTGCGGCCGGCGCCGACATCAAGGAGATGGCTGCGCAGTCGTACCAGGACATGTATCTGTCAGACTGGTTCACGGCCTGGGATCGGCTGGCGGCGGTTCGTACGCCGTTGATCGCGGCGGTGAGTGGGTACGCGCTGGGTGGTGGGTGTGAGCTGGCGATGATCTGCGACATCCTGATCGCGTCGGACACGGCGAAGTTCGGGCAGCCGGAGATCACTCTCGGCGTCATCCCCGGCATCGGTGGCTCCCAACGCCTCACCCGCGCCATCGGCAAGGCGAAGGCCATGGACCTCATCCTCACCGGCCGCACAATCTCCGCCGACGAGGCCGAACGTGCCGGCCTCGTCTCCCGCGTCGTCCCCGCCGCTTCGCTGCTCGCCGAGGCCGCCGAGGTAGCCCACAAGATCGCCGAAATGTCCCTGCCTGCCGTCTACGCAGCCAAGGAAGCCGTCAACCGCTCCTTCGAATCAACCCTCACCGAAGGCATCCTCTTCGAACGCCGCACCTTCCACGCCACCTTCGCCCTCGACGACCGCACCGAAGGCATGACCGCCTTCACCGAAAAACGCCCCCCGAAGTTCACCCACCACTGACACCCGCCGGCCGAGGCCGGCCTCCCCGCATACCGCGGTCGCCATGGTGTTGCCGCTGGGCCGCGGGGTTGTTGCGGTGCTGTGGTGAGGGCGCTGTGGTGAGGGCGCTGTGGTTGCGCGGTACTGAGCCAAGGGTGCTGTGGCCGCGGGGTTGCCGTGGTGAGCGCTGAGCTGTCGGTGGTCTGGCCGTCCGGTCTGCGGGGAACGGCTGCCAGCCGGGCAGAGTTGGTTGCTGGAGGCAACTAGTGGTCGTCGGTGCATGCGTAACTCGGTGGGTAATCGCTTGCCCTCGGCGTGTCGGGGTGGTTGGTGGGGGTTGTGTATGCGTGGCGGTCCGGGTGGTGCGCTCGGTCGGCGGGTGACGGCGGCGGAGCGAGATCGTTGCGGCGGAGGAATGGATCAAGGGGGTGGCGGGGGCGCTGAGCTGTCGGTGGTCTGGCCGTCTGGTCTGCGGGGAACGGCTGCCAGCCGGGCAGAGTTGGTTGCTAGCGACAGCTAGCGGTCGTCGGCGCATGCGTAACTCGGTGGGTAATCGCTTGCCCTCGGCGTGTCGGGGTGGTTGGCGGGGGTTGCGCGTGCGGGGCGGTGCGGGGTTGGCGACTTTGTGCTCGACGTGAGTGGATCCGTTGCCGGGGGATGCTCGGGTGGAGCACTAGGTGCCTCGGGCAACTGGTTTGAGGGCGGAGGGTGTTTCGAGCCGGTGGTCGGGCAAGGGTCGGACGGGGCTCGGTGGTGGCCTACTCGATGGGGTTGGCCGTGGTCGTTTCGTGGCGGGTTGGTGGGGCTTTGGTGGTGAATCTGCCATTTGTTGCCGGTCTTGTCAGCGGCTCCGGGATAGCTGCGTCCTTCCCTGGTCGTGGTGGTGGGTGTCAAGGGTCGAACTTGTTCGATCCCGAAGGGACGCGAAGCGTCCTTGATACCCACCTCCACGACTAGGACACTCAAGCAGCCCGGTGACGCGATCCAGGGTTCCTTCGAAGCAGCACCCCGGCATCCACGCGAGCCCTGGCATTGCGAGCCCGAAGTGTTGCAAGCGCCGTCGACAGAGCCCGAGTGTTCCTCGGGTCAGCGGGTCTTGAAGCTTTCGTACTCCTGTTGGGTCAGTTCGCGAAGCTCGCTGGCGGCCGTCTTGGACTGGGGGCTGCCGCCGCCTACGTCGCCGCCGCCGAAGCGGATGTTGGCCCAGTTGTTCTGGGCGGTGAGGGTGGTGCGGCTGGAGTCGCCGTTGATGCTCGTGGCGGCGGTGTCGGCGGTGTCGCCGTCGCAGTTCCAGTCGATGGGGGCGTTGGCGGCGCCGGAGGTGCGGGTGGTGCCGTTGGGGCACTTCCAGTAGGTCTTCCAGGTGGAGGCGGTGGTGGTGTTGAGGCCTACCGACTCACGCAGGCTGTTCTCGTTCAGGGCGGGTGGGGCGAAGTTCGAGTAGCTGAACCAGTTGGCGCCGCTGGTGCGGGGGACGCCGTCGAACTGGAAGAAGTAGTTCATCACGCTGAGGTAGTTCGGCTTGTAGTTCACGTGGTCGGTGCCGCCGTGGGTCAGGCCGAGGTCGTGGCCGAGTTCGTGGATGAAGGTGCCCACGTTGCGGTTCTCGGTGACGGTCCAGTTGCACTTCGGGCCCATCGTGACGATGAAGGTGTCGTTCGGGATGGCGAACGCGTTGCCGCTGCTGCAGGTGTTGTCGTAGTCGTCGGCCCAGAGCATGTAGTGGAAGACGGCCTTGCGGGCGGGCGCGAAGTTGGCGTTCTTGATCGCGTCGGTCTGCGACTCGGCGGGCTGCAGGTTGCTGTCGTACGGCACCTGGTTGCCGCCGCCGAGGTTGTACGCCGAACCGGCCGCCGGCCCGCCGTCGAGGTGGATCCGGATGCCGGTGCTGCCGTCGGGGTTGCTGACCGGCGCCGCGGCGAAGACCGCCTTGATCCGGTCGAAGGCGGCCGTCGTGGCGAGCCGGCCGCTCATGTAGTCCATCTCGACGAACAGGTCCTTCTTGTTCGCCGTCGCGCCCATCGCGGGCAGGTTCACGTCGATGACACCGTCACCGTTGGCGTCGTAGCCGTTGGTCTCCCAGGTGTCGGGCAACGAGTCGCCGTCGGTGTCGGTCGCCAAGGGGGCGGCGACCAGGCCGGTGGCGGCCGGACCGGCAGCGGCCGATGGTGCTTCGGGCGGGATCGCCGCGAGGGCACCACCGGCGGCCGCGGCGGTCAGGACGAACGAAGACAGGGTGGCGAGCAGGGCGGAGCTGGGGCGGATTCTCATCGATCTCCTCACAATCGATCGGGGCGCCCCAAGAATGCAGTCGACCGGCCACTGAATGCAATGACTTCGGCACAGAACGTCGACCACGCCGCCTGACTCAATGGGCCATTGCGCCCGCCAGTTCCGGCGTCCGGCGGAGCATCTGCAGGGCTCGCATCCGCATCGGGCCGATGCTGCCGATCGGCAGGTTCAGCATCTCCGCGATCTCGGTGTACGACGGGCAGCTGTCCGACATCAACAGGCGGATCAGCCGCTGGTACCGGCCGGGCAGCCGCCGCAGGGCCTGTTCCGTAGAGGGCTCGTACTCCCCGTCGACCGGGTAGACGTCGAGGACCGCGGTCCGCTGGCCGTCGCTGTGCTCCGCGGTCGGGTCGGCGTACAGGAGGTACCGCTTCCGGCTGATCGCCAGCCGCAGTCCCTCGCGCCGGGCCGTCGCGGCCAGCCAGGCCGGCAGGCACTCGGGGTCGCGAATCTGGCGTCCGTGCTGCCACAGGCGCAGCCAGGTGAGTTGGGCGACATCCGCTGCGTCGCTGTGGCTGAGACCGACGCCGCGGGCCGCGTGGGTGAGCAGGTGGGCGTAGCGGCCCTCCAGCTCCTTCCACGCCGACCAATCGGAGTCCAGGGCCCGGCCGAGGAGGACCTCCAACGAAGGTCCGGAATCGGTGTGGTGGCGATTTCCCTCGGGCGTCCGTTCGGTTTTGCGTGGCGAGATCGTCGACACGTTCCACGTCCTTTCGCTGATTCACGCAGAATGAGCGACCGGCGGCGGGGGCAAAAAGGCACAGGTGTGTCCTGCCGACGCTGGCGGACGTCAGCAGGCAGCCCGCAGGGAACTGTGGGCTGGATGAAACCTCACTCGGCATTACCTTTGAAGCGACCTGTGCCTCACGCGCCCCCAGCGGCCGTCGTCAGTGCTGCCTTCGGTGACTATTCGATCACTGGCGCCGTCACGCAGGCGTAGTGATGGCGTCACGGAACGACGGTCTTGGCGTCACCGCTGGCATACGTATCAGCAATGGGTGATTGTTCGGTCGCACTGGGTTCGCGAAGCGACGATCCGAGCAGCCGGAGCAATGGCAGCGCCATCATCGTGGTGATCAGCGCCATCATCACCATCACCGTGAAAGCACCCTGGTTGATCAGCCCGGCGCTGAGGCCGGCGGACAGCACGACGATCTCGGTGATGCCTCTGGCGTTCATCAGTACGCCGAGCCCGATCGCCGACCGGACCGGCAGACCGCCGGCTCGAGCGACCGGAGTCGCGCCGAGGAACTTGCCGGCCACCGCGACCACCAGCAGCAAGGCACCGGCCGCGAGGACCTGAGGATGCGAGATCGCCGCGTTGACGTCGGTCTTCAGGCCGATCGAGGCGAAGAACACCGGCACCAGCAGCGCCCGGTTCAGCCCGCAGATCTGCTCGGACACCTGCTTCACCGGCAGGATCTCCTTCGGTACCACCAGCCCGGCCAGGAAGCCGCCGAAGATCGCGTGCACGCCGATCGCGTCGGTCGCCGCGGCCAGGCCGAGGATCAGCGCGAGAACAGCGAGCACCAGGATCGGGGTGGGCAGCGCAGCGGCGTACCGATCGGCGGCCCAGCGCAGTACGGGCTTGAGGACGAACACGCAGCCGACGCCGACCAGGATGGTCAGGACCAGGGCGACCAGAGCCGTCGTGAGGTCGGAGGACTTGATCATCGCGAGCACGATCGCCAGCGCGCACCAGGCGAGTACGTCGGCGACGGCCGCGCACAGCATGGCCAGCGAGCCGAGCCGGGTGCCGACCAGGCCGAAGTCCTGCACGATCCGCGCCAGCACCGGGAATGCGGTGATCGCGAGGGCGGTACCGATGAAGATGACGAACGGCAGCCGCCCGACCGACGGGCCGGCCAGCGTCGAGTACAGCGGCAGCGCCGCGATCACACCGAGCGCGAACGGTACGGCCATGATCGCGAGACTGGCACCGGCGATCGCCCCTCGATCCCGGCCGAGCTTGTCCCGCCCGAACTCGGCGCCGACGGTGAACATGAAGATCGCCAGCCCGGCCTGGGCGAGCAGATTCAGGTTCGGCAGTACCGCCGAAGGCACGATCGCGTTGAACAGCCCGGGCGCCAATGATCCGATCACCGACGGGCCCAGGATCAGCCCCGCGATGATCTCGCCGACCACCGGCGGCTGGCCGATCATCTTCGCGAGCTTGCCGAAGACGGTCGCCAGCGCGCAGACGACGGCGACCGCGATCAGCAGCCGCCACATCAGCTGGGCCGGCGACGCCGCGGCCGGTGCGACCGGACCGGCCGCGGCTGCATGGTGATCCGGATCGAGCCAGCCGACGGCGTACGCGATGCCGAGCACGACGCCGGCAGCGGCGACGAGACCGCCGGCGACCGCCAGTCCACGGCCGGGTTTGGGCAGCAGGGAACTGTCTGTTGCGGACATGGCGGCCTCTCTGTTCAGGTGTAAGGGTTCAGCTGTGCAGCGCGCCGTCGGCCGACAGCGGTACCGCGGCGAGCTCGTCCACGGTCCGGTGCGTCCCGTTGGTCCGGCCGGACCCGTCGGTCTGGCCGGACCGGCGGGCGAGCAGGTCGCTCATGATGTCGCCGGCCCGGTTGCCGAGCACGCTGAGCAGTGAGTCGGCGATACCGTGCGTCGCCTCGTTCACCCCCTGCAGGTAGCAGGCCGCGTCCGACTCCTCGTTCAGCTCCAGCCGGTACTTGCGGGTGACGCCGATCTGGTCCAGCCCGATCGCCGCGCTGAGATCGCGAACCATCGCAGGCATCTCGCGGACGAAGCCGGTGCCGAGGAAGACGTAGTCGAGCCGCAACTCGGTGACCTTGTCGCTGCGCCGGTCGGTCAGCTCGAGGACGACCTCGTCGCCTTCCTCGCGGGCGCCGGTGATGTCGGTCATCGTGATGAGGCGGCGCCGGTCGACGCCGTGCAGCTTGTCCAGGTACATCCCGGTGTAGAGGTCCTGCAGCAGGTCGGTCTCGACGCCGGAGTAGTTCGTCAGGTGCATCTCGCGCAGGATCTGCTCGCGGCCCTCCGGCCGCGCGTCCCAGACCTTGTCGATGAACGACGGGTAGTACAGCTCGTTGATGAACTTGTTGGTGTCGTACGCGCGCAGCCCGATCGACCGCATCACCCAGTTCACGTCGCCGGTCGGCAGGTCGTTCTGCAGCGCCCGGAACATCTCGGCCGCGCTCTGCGCCGCGCCGATGACGGCCACGCGATGCGGCTTGTCCTTGGCCAGCTCCGCGATCCGGTACCGGTACTGCGTACTGTGCACCAGCCGGTCGGCGGGCAGCCCGGCGAGAACCGGCGGCACGTACGCATCGCGACCGGCGCCGATCACGAGGTACCGGCTGGAGATAGTGCTGCCGTCCGCGAGCTTGGTCAGCCAGCCGGTCAGGGTGCCGGACGCGTCCCGGACCGGCGCGATCGACGTGCACTCGCAGCCGAGCTCGAACTTCACCTTCTGCAGCGACTGCGCCACCCAGCTGAGGTAGCCGGAGATCTCCACCCGGTACGGCGTGAAGCTGCCCATGTTGATGAAGTCGTCGAGCCGGCCGACGCTGCGCAGGTAGTTGAGGAAGGTGAACTTGCTGCGCGGGTTCCGCAGCGTCACCAGGTCCTTGGCGAAGGCCACCTGGCTCTTCGTCCACGGCAGCAGCAGACCGCGCTGCCACTCGACCGTGTGGCCGCGCTCGATCACCAGCGAGTTCTCTGCCAGGCCGTCGATCCCGAGCTCCTCGACCGCGACGGCCAGGGCCAGGTTCGCCGGACCTCCACCGACTGCGAGTAACTCGACCTCACGGTTTGTCATGCGGGCTCCCAGTTGTTGTGGCTCGGGACTCGGCTCACCATGGCCGGCCGGAGAACTCGGTCTCGTTCAGCGCTTCGTACTTCAGCTCGACCAGCTCCGCCGCGGCGGTCAGCCGGTCGGCGCAGGTGCCGGGGTCGTCGGCGGTACAGATGACGTAGGCGTGCCGGCCGATGTGCGCGCGTGGCGGCAGCCGTACGGTCGCTCCGGCGGGCACCATCGGGTGCGCCTCGATCAGGCCCGGTACGGCGCCCGGCTCCGGCACCGTGATCTCCACCACGCGGGCGTCCTCGGGCGGGTAGCAGAACCGGATCCCGACGCAGCTGCGGTGATCCATCGTCAGGTCGGGCTGGACGCCTTCGGCCACGTCGACCAGCACGGCGCCCGGATCGATGCCGGTGGCAAGCTTTCCGACGTACGGGATCAGGTCGCCGCCGAGCCGCCCGTTGACCTCGATGATCGTCGGGCCGCGGGAGCTGAACCGGATCTCGGTGTGGGTGATCCCGTACGGCACGCCGAGGGCCGCGTGGGCCGAGCGGAGGAGTTCGCGCAGCTCGGGATCGGTCAGCAACGGGTCGTTGCCGTCGACGATGTGGCCGATCTCCTCGAAGTACGGCGGCGGCCCGAGTTGCTTGTGCGCGATGCAGAAGGGCGTGTAGACGCCGTCGACCACGGCGCCGTCGACGCTGATCTCCGGCCCGTCGACGAGCTCCTCGATCAGGGCGCCACCGTGGTACGCGACCGGTCCGCTCCGGCTGGAGTCGTCGGCCCGCTCGAAGGCAGCGGCGATGTCGTCGGGGCCGTTCACCAGCGCGACGCCGATGCTGGCCGCCATCCCGCGCGGCTTGACCACCACCGGATACCCGATCTCCGCGGCCGCGGTAGCGGCGGCTTCGGCCGTCGTGACTACCGCGAACCGTGGTTGCGGAAGTCCGGCAGCGGTCAGTGCCTCTCGGCTCTTGACCTTGTTGCGGCATCCTTCGGCGCCCGCGGGCGTCAGGCCGGTGAGCCCGAGCCGGTCGGCCACCAGGGCGGTGATGATCACCGATGGTTCGTCGTAGGTGAAGACGCCGCGGACCCGGTGGGTCTGCGCGACCGCTTCGGCCGCGGCGAGCAGAGCGTCGTGATCAAGGACCAGACCGGATCCCTGCAAGGGAACGACGACGCTGCTGCCGGCCAGGTAGGGCTGTTGCCAGCCGACCGGTTCGTCGTCGATCAGCCACAGCGGCCGGCGTTTCGCCGCGCCCTCCAGCAGGTACTGGCGGTAGGGCTGGAAACCGCTACCGAACTGCAGCACGACACCGTCGGTGTTGTCGTCGTCCACGCGTTTGCCTCCCGGGCTGAGCACTACCCAACGAGAGGGGGCCGGGCGCCACGGGTGATACAGAGACTGTCGGCGAGCGCCGGTTCAGGGGTTCGTCCGGGAACTGCCGGGGAAATGTCTGATATCTGCCGGGCCAATGCCTTGTACTCGATTAGCTGAGGATTCAGACTTCACCGCAGGTAACGCAGGGGTCACTGATGAGGAGGTCGCCGATGCCCATATCGGGAGACGGATCCGGCGAAAGTCTTCGCCGTAACGGAGCGTCGCCCAGTAATCACAGGAAGTGGGAATTCATGCCTGTGGGGGGACATATGACGAATGAATCCGGTCTAGTCGGTGAGCCGACGCCGGATTTTGTGCCCGAAGAAAATCCGGACGTACCGAAACTCCGGCTGCTCGACGGTTTCCGGGCGGTGGTGGACCAGCAGACGCTGTCCATTCCGCTGAGCGCCCGGCGGGTGGTCGCGTACGTCGCGCTCCGCGGCCGGTCCAGCCGTGCGGAGGTGGCTGGCACGCTCTGGCCGGAGGTGTCCGACTCGAAGGCGCAGGCCTGCCTGCGGACCGCTCTGTGGCGGCTGCGGCAGTTGAGCGAGCACCCGCTGGTCACCGGCGACGAGACGCTGCGTTTGGATGAATCGCTTGATGTAGACGTCAGCACGCTGGTCACCGCCATCCGCCGGGTGATCAACGACGGCGAGTGCGGCGCCGATCAGGGGTTGCTGCCGACGCTGGCCACGATGGGGGAGCTGCTTCCGGGCTGGTACGACGACTGGGTCCTGCTGGGGCGGGAGCGGCTGCGCCAATTGCAGCTGCACGCGCTCGAGCTGACCGCCCAGGCGCTGACCTGCGACGGCCGGTACGCCGAGGCGATCGAGGCGGCGATGGCAGCGGTACGGCTGGAGCCGTTGCGGGAGAGCGCGACCAGGGTGCTGATCGAGGTGCATCTGGCCGAGGACAACGTGGTGGAGGCGATCCGGCGGCTGGAGTTCTTCCGCAAGAGCCTGGCCACCGAGCTCGGGGTCGAGCCGACGGCGGAACTGGTGGATCTGGTCCGCAGCCGGCAGACCGTCGCGCACGCCCGCCGGGATGTGCCCGACATGCTCCGCCGGAACCGCCACCTGGCCTAGTACCCGACCGGCCTACCCAGCCGGCTTATCCAACTGGGCTCCACACGTCTTCCCGGTCGAGTGCCTCCACGTGGTACTTGCCCAGGGCGCTCACGATCAACTGCAGTTCGAGCGCCAGGCACTCGACCAGGTTGACCAGGCCGTTGTCCGGGTCGGTGTCGACGGCGATCAACGCGGCCCGGCCCAGGCCGGCCGCGTTGGCGCCGAGGGCAAGCGACTTGGCGATCCGCGCGCCTTCCCACATCCGCCCGGACACCAGCAGGCAGGTCGGCGTCGCGCCGGCCAGTTCGAGGCCGGGTTGCTCGCGACCGGCCCGCTCCTCGCCGATCCGGCGCAGGCACTCGCCGAGGGACAGGCCGACCTGGTCGAGGAACGCGCGAGGCGCCCAGCCCGTGCCGCCTTCGGCGCCGTCGACGGTCACCGCATCGGCGCCGGCCTCCCAGGCCACGCGGGCAGCGGCGGCGACATCTCGTGCTGGTGGCAACTTCACCCAGATCCGGGCTCGCGGGTAGTTGTTGCGCATGAGCCGGATCTGCTGCTTCAGGATCTCCGCGGTGAAGCTGCCCGGGCTGCTGCTGCGCAGGACCTGACCGTTGCCGACGACGGGGTCGAGGAGGTAGGCATCGGCCAGTCGCTCGGCCGACTCGGCGCCCATCAGCGTCATCCCGCCCAGCCCCGGCTTGGCGCCTTGGCCGACCTTGAGTTCGAAGGCCAGCCGGCCCGACTCCAGGAGCGACAAGGCGTTCGGGTCGCTGTAGACCAGGTTCCACACCTCGGCGTCCGCGTCCTCGGTGCTCTGCTGGACGACGACACCGCCGTACCCGTCGAGCGCCTCGGCCTGGTAGGCGCTGATCCGGCCGAGCAGGGAGCGTTCGGCGTCCTCCTCCAGCCGGCCGTAGCTGTTCATCGGCATCACGTTCTCGCCGACGACCATCGGGATGCCGAGCCGTCCGGCCTGCCTGCTGGCGGAGATGCCGAGCGCGACACTGGCTGCCTCCGTCGAGCCGAAGGCCGAGACATACAACGGCAGCGCGGACCGGAACCCGCCGATCGTCGTCTCGAGCACGACGTCGCGATAGACCGGCTCGCGGGTCAGTTCGACCAGCTTCGCGAAGCGTTGCGGGACGAAGACCGGAGGTACGAGCCGGTGCCGATCGATCGGGCAGGTCGGCTCCGGCCCGCCGGTCTCGGCGCCGAACAGCGCGTGCCCGTACTGGTCCGCGGGCGGGAACGCGTCGGCAGCACCGGTCTTGGCCCGGCTTCGGACTGCTGCCTCGGGGAACGTCTCGGCGTGCAGGATGGCCACCTCAATCGGATCGCAGCAAGCTCTTGCACCGACAGAGGCGGTGAGCGAGCGGTGAAAATACGGGGACCGCGGCCGACCGACTCGCGGACACCCGTATCAGCCGTACCGGGCCGCTCCCTCAATTTCTCTGTAAGGGGTTTCACTCTCAATTGGGCCGGGGGGCACAAACCATGAAGTTCGCACGCCTGACCACTGTGCTGGCCGCCTTTACGCTGGCTGTCAGTACGTTGCCCGTCGGCGGCGCTGCCGCCGTCACGAATCCCTGCCGGTTGCCGGAAGGCGTCCTGCACTCCACCGCCCTCGCCGCACGCTCCGCAGTCGCCTGCGGAGCCGTCGGCAGACTCATCGACGCCGGCGACGGCGTCGCACTCACCGTCCCGCAGCCAGGCGACAGCGTCACGATGGACCTGCTCTACCCGTCCGGCGCCCGCACCTACAGCCTGACCACCGACGAGCAGGGGCGGGTGAGTACCGGTTCGGCTCCCGCCAAGCACGAGCCGGACAACCAGTTCCCTGACCTGGCCGGTCAGCCCGGTGCCTGCGACCGCGACACCTACGCACTCCGCGACTACAAGTGGCACTCACCCTGGTTGTTCCGTACGACGTGGGGCACCAAGCTCGCCACCAACCGGCAGTCCGACTTCGACGCGGCTGTCCGGCGGTCCCTCGCCAACATGACCCAGGGCCGCAACACCTGCGGCATGCGCGGCCGGAACGGCGCGTCCGGCGCTCTCCTCGGCCATACCGCCAGGCAGGGAAACTTCGTGTACGTCGACGGCGCGACGACCTGCGGCGACCGCGATCACCACAGCGTGATCGACGAAGGCGACCTGCCCGGCGGCTCGTTCGAGGCGACCCTGGCCTGGACCTGTACCTGGTCCGAGACCAGACACGGCCGGACCCGAGCCGTCGAGGCCGACATCAGGATGAACAGTGCCGACTACAACTGGACCTACGACCCGGTCAACGACCCCAAGTGCAAGCCTGAGTTGCCGCCGGACAAGGACCGCTGGCGGTACGACGTGGAGTCGGTCCTGACCCACGAGATGGGCCACGTCTACGGCCTGGTGAACCTCAGCGCCGACGAGGACCTCAACCTCACGATGTACCCGGGTGTCCGGCGCTGTACCGGGCACATGCGCACGCTCGGCCGGGGCGACGTCCTCGGGATGCAGGCCCTCTACGGACGCCGCTGACCGCGGGTCAGCCAGCGATAGCCGAGTGCGGCCACTGTGACGATCAAGGCCCAGAGCAAGTAGGGCCCAGCCATCACTAGCAGGACTACGACAGCACCCTGTGCCACGAGGGCAGCAAGGCGACCCTTGCTGCCCCGTGGCAGCAGCTTGACGGCGGCCGCGACACCGACGGCGTACACAGTGACGAACAGGCCGGTGGTGAGCAGTACCAACGACGACGGCGTGATGCCTGCTGCGACCACGATCAAGGCGGTCACTGTGGACATGCCACCGAGCAACGTGAGGCTACGGCGCGGGATCTCGCCGGCAGCACTGCCCTGGGTCAGCCATTGGGGCAGCGAGCCGTCGCGGGCCAGGGCGGCGCCGAGTTTCGACGCGCCCGCGTAGTACGCGTTCATGGCGCCGAAGCTGAGCAGTAGCGCTGCACAGGCGGCCAGGATGCGGGAGTTGCCGCCGAGGCCGATCGCTAGCAGGTCGCCCAGTGGCGCATCGGTCTCTGCCGCACCAGGGCCGAGCACTGTGATGGTGGCGAAGGCGACGCTGAGGTAGAGCACGCAGACGACCACCACTGCGATCGCAGTGGCCCGCGGTACGTCGCGGTCCGGCCTACGGAACTCCGCAGTCAGGTGAGTGACCGCCTCCCAGCCGACGAAGCTCCAGACGAGCAGTGCGGCCGCCGGGCCGATCGCCTTCCAGCCATGCGGTGCGAACGGCTGCAGGTTGGCCAGGTCCGCGTGTGGCAGCGACAGCGCGACCGCTAGTACCAGGAAGACGGCAAGCAGCGCAGCCAGGGCGATCTGCACCCGGCCGGTCACCTGGATCCCGAAGGCGTTGGTGGCCGGTACAGCGAGGATCAGGAGCAGCATGGTGATCAATACCGTCTTCTCACCACCACCGATGCCGGCTTCGACGTAGCCACCGGCCCACAAGGCGGCAGCGGGACCACCGACGGGCACAGACAGGTAGAAGCACCAGCCGACCACGGCGGCCGCCTTGTCGCCGAAGGCCAGGCGCGCGTACGTCGCTACGCCACCGGAGTCCGGATAGCGCGCACCCAGCGCGGCGAACGTCGCCGCCAGGGGAGCGGAGACGATCGCCAGGCCGAGCCAGGCCAGCAACGACGCCGGCCCGGCCACCTCGGCGGCCAGAGCCGGCAGTGCGATCACGCCGGTGGCCAGCACGGCCCCGACGTACAAGGCCGTGCCCTGGCCCAGGCTGAGCGTGCCGCTCGGCTCTGTGGTTGCTTCCGTCATGCGGGACATCTTCGCCGGAAACCGGCCACCAGGGCGCTTGGGCACGGCGAGGCGGTCACGGGGAGGGGATACCCGGCACCTTCGGGAACGCGCTCGCCTGCCAGACCGAGTCGAGTCCGGCCACGTAGCGGGTGAAGCGTTCCAGCCCCAAGCCGAAGCCCGCGCTCGGTGGCACGCCCTGCTTGAGCATTTCCAGGTACCACGCGTACTTCGCCGGGTTCTCGGCCGTCTCCCGCATCCGGGCGACGATGGTCGCGTAGTCCTGCTCGCGCTCGGAGCCGCTGCACAGCTCGCCGTACCCCTCGGCCGCGATCAGGTCGAAGTTGCGCAGCATGCCGGGCTGGTCCGGGCTCTCCTTGTCGTAGAAGCCGCGGGACCCCTTGGGGTAGTCGGTGACGAAGAACGGCCGGTCCACCTGCTGCGACAGCTTCGCCTCGCCGACCCAGTCGATCTCCGCGTCCGGGCTCTGGTCGTGGTCGATGGCATGCAGATCGGCGACGGCCTGCGAGTGCGTACGTCGGCCGAAGTGCCCGGTCAGTACTTCGGCCAGCGCGCCGGCGTCCCGGCCGAGCGTGTGCAGTTCGCTCGGCAGGTCGCTCAGCACGCGCTCGACGACGTACCGGACCAGGCCCTCGGCCAGCTCGAGCGCGTCGTCGCGGCCGGCATCGGCCATCTCGCAGTCGATCTGGTGGAACTCGGCCAGGTGCCGACTGGTCGACGTCGTCTCCAGCGGCTCCAGCCGAACGTTCGGGGCGATGAAGAAGATCTTGTCGAACGAGGTCAGCGCGGCCTGCTTGTAGAGGATCGCGCTCGTCATCAGCTTGTACCGGTGGCCGTAGTAGTCGACGTCGACCTGCTTGGCGCCACGGGCGCCCGGGTCGGTGACCGGTCCGATGATCGGTGGCAGCAGTTCCATGAATCCACGGCCGGCGAGGTACTCGCGGCTCGCGGACAGCATCTTGTTCTGGATCACGAGGACCGCCCGGGTGACCGGTGAGGTCAAGTGCTCACGGGGACTCGGCGGCAGCGAGGCCGCGGCCTGCGCGGGTGGGATCCGGGTCTCGGTCATAAGTTGCTCCCTGTCAGTTCGTCACGGGGCGGTGGTTTGGAGTCCGGCAGCTGCTCGGCCGCGGGTGCGGCCTGGTACTCCTGCTCGAGACTCGCGCTGTCGAACTTCCGCTCGATGTACGACAGCGTCGACAGCAGCCCCATCGCGGTCAGCTTGCCCGCGCCGGTCCGCCGGACCGACTCGCGGATCGGCATCGAGCCGACCGACGACCACTGCAGCCGGCCGGTGTCGTCTAGATAGCTGCGAGCCTTGCCGGCGTTGTCCGGGTGCAGGCAGTACGGGACGTCGAGGTAGCCGCGGCGGAAGGCGAGTTCGAGCGCGGTACCGAGGTCCGGGTCGAGGTTGACCACGGCATCGATCAACGCGCTCGCCTCGGCGTGGATACCGGTGTCGTCGATGTCGCCGATGATCCTGGTGCACCGCGCGGCAGCGGCCGCGGCAGTCTCCAGCGCGTCGACGTTCTCGGCGAAGGTGGGGATCCGATAGCCCTCCGCAACGGTCTTGACGATCAGCCGGGCGGACGACGTACGGACTGCCAGCCGCGCGGCCTCTTCGAGCAGGCGCGAGGCGCCCTCGGGCGTGCGCGGATAGACGCCCATGTAGGTGTAGATGACGACGTGCCAGTCGATGTCCGGCAACCACTGCGCAGCCAGCCGGCGCATGGCGAGGATCGCCTCGGCGTCCTGGTCCGGATCGGTCTGCTGGGCGTAGCTCAGGGAGACGCTGCGGATGCCGTGCTGGCGGAAGAACATGCACTCGAGCACGCTCAGCGCGACGAGCAGGCCGGGCGGGCAGAGCTGGCCCATCATGCAGCCGCCGAAGCTCTCCAGATGCGGTTCGACGCCGGTCTCCCGTACCTCCGACAGCAACTCGCAACTGAGCGCCCAGTTCGGGATCGACTCGGTCAGCGGAGCGCGGCTGTACGGCAGGCAGTACGAGACCGGGCCGCCCTCCGTCGCGTGCAGACCGGCCGCGACCAGCGAGCGAATGATTGCCGCAGGCAACGGTGAGCCGTGCCGGACCTGGACCGGGAAGTCGACGCCGACGACGCCGTCCAGGACCGCCCGGGTGGTGGACACGTCCTGCGCCACGATCGGGTAGCCGTTCAGCTCGATGCCGGCCGCCAGGGCCGCGCCGGCGCTGGCGTGGTCGCCGACCCGGGTGTAGCTGTCGAGCGTGATCGTACCCACGGTCGTTGCGGCTGCCGCCTTGGTGAGCTGCAACCCCAGGCGCATCGAGGCGGCCTCGCTGACCCCCATCCGGGGCTGGACCACGAGCCGGCCGGCCTGGTGCGCGCCCGTGACGAAGTCACCGAACGAGCCGGTGGACGGGAGGCTCACGAAGCGACGCCGGTGGTCAGCTGACGGACGAACGACTGGAAGGCGGTCAGGCCGGTCCCGTCGTCGAAGACCGCGTCGAACCCGGCGGACATCAGCCTGGCGCGGGAGCCGTCGGAGCCCGGTCCGTCGATGCCGAGCTTGCCGCCGATCACCGCCGGTACCTGACTCAGGCCCGGCCGGTCGCGGAGCTGGCTGATCACCCGCAGCCCGTCGTGGAAGCCGTGCCCGTTGACGGTGCTGACCACGATCAGGTCCGGGCGGATGCGCTCCGTCTCGGCGATCAGCAGGTCGTCCGGCACACAGGCGCCGAGGTTGTGTACCTGGTGGCCCAGCTCTTCCAGCACGAGCTGCAGGAACACCAGGTTCCAGGTGTGCGAGTCCGAGGAGACGCTGGTCAGCAGCACGGTGAGGTCGCCGTTCCCGGCGGCTCTGCCGGCCGGGACGGCGGCGACATGATCCATGACAACCAGAGCATCAGTTGCTCACGCCCTGATACACAGGCCTGCTCAGAGTGGTGAGGCGATCTCGTCCAGCTGGGAGACGCCACTGGCCGCCTGCGGCCCGTACCGCTCCCAGCGCTCGTGCAGCCGGATGCGGCCGTCCGGCAGCATCTCGGGCGTGCTCTCGCAATGCCCGGCCAGTACGGTCCCGTCGGCCAGCGCCATCGTGTACGTGAACTCGATGGACCCGTCGGGCCGGCAGAGGCCGGTCAGCGACCCACGCCGTACCTTGCCGCCGCTGAAGTCACCCCACAGGAGGTCTCCGCGCTGCCGGTACACGGCCGACGGGCCATCGCCCTCGGCGTGCGCGACATCGCGGAACCTCCTGCCGTCGTAATCGATCATCAGACCTGGTTGTGCAGCTCGAGGATGCAGCACTTGACGCCGCCGCCGGCCCGGAGCAGTTCGGAGACGTCCATGCCGAAGGACTCGAAGCCTGCTGCGCGCAGCTGGGCGACCAGGTTGGCGGCGCCCTCGGGCATGAGGACGTGCTTGCCGTCGGAGACCGCGTTGAGTCCGAACGCCTCGGCGTCGTCGTGGTCGGCGATGATCGCGTCCGGGAAGAGCTCGCGCAGGATGCCCTGGCTGCCGGGGGTGAAGGCCGCCGGGTAGTACATGATCGTGCGGTCGTCGAGCGCCGACAGCGCGGTGTCCAGGTGGTAGAACTTGTCGTTCACCAGGGTCAGGCCGATCACCGGGCGGCCGAAGTACTCCTCGGTCTCCACGTGGCTGCGGCGGTCGGTACGGAAGCCGTTGCCTGCCAGGATCCACGGTCCGGCGGCCAGGTAGTCGCCCTCGCCCTCGTTCTCCAGCGCCGCCTGGCGGACCTTGAGTCCCTTGGCGGCGAACCAGTCGAGGTAGCCGGCCGACTCCGCGTCCCGCTCGGGGAACCGGAACCGGGCGACCAGCGCGCGGTCGCCGTACACGGTGGCGCCGTTCGCGGCGAAGACCATGTCGGGCAATCCCTCCAGCGGCGGGATCACGTCGACGGTGTGGCCGAGGTCGATCAGCTGGTCGTGGATCCGCTGCCACTGGTCCATGGCGATCGACTGGTCGGTCGGTTTGCCGGGATCCATCCATGGGTTGATGGAGTAGGTGACGTCGAAGTGGGTCGGCGGGCACATCAGGTAGTGGCGGGCTGTGGCCTGCCGAGCAGTGGTTTCCATGCCCACCAGAGGAGGCCGGGGGTACCGTCAGATACCTCCCCCCATGGGTGTATTTCCGGGGGCAGGTCGAGGTCTCTTGCGAGTAGGAGCGGCTCTGCTCCGCCCAGCCCACTCGGAGGTCCGACATATGGTTACCGGCTTGAGCCGAGCTGAACTCACTGCGCTGTATCTCGACGAGGTCAAGCGACGAGGGATCTCGGCCACCGAACTCACCAGCACCCAGCCCGAGTCCGTCGGCCTGCAGTCCTTCTACGGCGGCCGGTACCTGTCGCGGCCGTTGTTCCTCGGTGCCGAGGAGACCGAGCAACTGGCGCACGACATGCTGAACATGCACGCCGCCCTGGTCAGCCTGCCCGACAAGCTGTACGGCGGTGACTTCGGCGCCTTCGGCCGGGCCGTCGGACTGAGTGAGGCGCAGGTCTCGGCGGTCCTGCGCAGCCGCGGCACGACCGTCACCAAGCAGAGCCGCGGTGACCTGTACCTGTCCGAGGACGGGTTCAAGTTGCTCGAGTTCAACATGGGCAGCGCGCTCGGTGGCATCGACCACTCCGACATGGCCACCGCGTTGCTGGACCAGCCGGTGATGCTGGAGTTCGCGCAGAAGCACCGGCTGACCTTCGTCGACACGATGCGCGAGCAGGTCAACGACATGCTGGTCGAGAGCGGGTTCGCGCCCGGGTCGCGGCCGAAGATGGCGACCGTCGACTGGCCGAGCAGCTACGAGACGCTCGAGCCGTACATGCAGCACTTCTCCGGCCGGCTGACCGAGATGGGGATCGACACCGTCTTCGGTCACATCGGGCAGCTCGAGGTGCGCGACGGTGGGGTCTGGCTGGGGGACGTGAAGCTCGACATCATCCAGCGGCTGTTCATGCTGGAGGACCTGGAGGACCCGGAGTCGTTCGCGCTGGCCGAGCCGATCCTGGACGCGGCGGCCCGCGGTGAGGTGAAGATCTTCACCCCGCTGGACTCGGAGATGTTCGCGAGCAAGAGCGCACTGGCGATGCTGTCGGACGAGGCGAACCGGAAGCACTTCGACGCGGAGACGCTGGCCAGCCTGGACCGGATCCTGCCGTGGACCCGGGCGGTGCGGTCGGAGCAGGTGACGCTGGAGGATGGCAGCCGCGTCGACCTGATCGACTACGTGCTCTCGCACCAGGACGACCTGGTGCTCAAGCCGACCCAGCTGCACGGCGGCGACGGGGTACTGCTCGGCTGGCGTGCGGAGACCAGCGCGGAGGAGTGGGAGGAGCGGGTCCGGTCGGCCGTCGGCGGGTCATGGATCGTCCAGCGCCGGATCCGGCCGGTGGTGGAGTACTTCCCGATGCCAGAGGGCGATCCCGTGCCCTGGCTGGTCAACTGGGGCGTTTTCACCGTAGTCAACGGCTTCGGCGGCGTCTTCGCCCGCGCTGCGACGGTGGAGTCGGACCTCGAGGTCATCCGCCTGAAGGCCGGCGCCTCAGTCGGTACCGGCATGCACGTCCTCCCAGAAGACTCGGACGTCGAGCCAGGCACCGCGCTTCCGGTCAAGTAGTACACAAAAAGCTGGGGCGGCCCTCAATGGGCCGCCCCACCTTTTTCATTTGTTTAGGTGGCTGGTTCGGTGCTGGGGTCTGTGGTGGGGGTGGGGGCGGGGATCTTGGAGGGCTCGCCGTCTGGGCGGCGCATGCCTATGCGGGCGCAGACTGCGGAGAGGACTGCTACGCCGGCGGCCCAGATCCAGAAGGTCTGGCCCAGGTGGGACCAGGCCCAGACGCCTACTGCGGGGCCGATGGCGTTGCCCAGACCGAAGACCGTCAGCATGGCACCGGAGTAGCGGCCCATCAGGTGCGGGGGAGCGACCATGCCGGGGTAGGCGAAGGTGGTGGGGGCGCCGATGATCTCGGAGGCGGTCCAGATGATCGTGCCGACGATCAGCAGGGCTGGGATCAGGGCGATGGCGTACATGCCGTAGCCGACGGCGACCAGGCCGAAGCCCGCGATGGCGGTGATACGCAAAGGCCAGGTTTGCACGTACTTCGTCGCGGGTACCTCGCAGACCGCGACGACGACCGCGTTCGCCGAGACCACCAGGCTGTACCACCACAGGCTCATCCCGTCGTCCACGATCGCCAGCGGAAGCACCGCGAGGTACTGGCAGTAGACGATGGTCACCAGGAACACGGCGGCCAGGTAGAAGTCATAGCGCCAGTCGGCCAGAACAGCCCGATAGCCCTGCTTCTTGTCGGCCGCCTTCGCCGCGGCCTTCTCAGCCTGCTCGGCCGCACTCGGCTTGCCAGGAAGGAACTTCCAGGCGATCGCGCTGTACAGCACCGCGGCGAACGCCTCGGCCCAGAACAGCAGGTTGTACGACACCGAGACCAGCGCGACACCCACGATCGGCGTGACGGCCGTACCGAGGTTGATCGCCAGCCGGTACATCGCCATCGTCATCACGAGCTGGCCCGGCTTGGTGAGCTCGGCCAGCATCGCCTGCGCGGCCGGCCGGTTCAGCATGCTGACCGTGCTGACCACCAAGATCGCGAGCAGGATCAGCCAGTACGGCTTGATGTACAGGATCGAGACGATCAACGCGGCCGAGCCGAGCATGCTGATCAGGGTCGCGGCCCGGGCGCTCAGCCGGTCGGTGAGCCAGCCACCGACGAACGAGCCGAGCACGTGGCCGGCGCCGTAGACGCCGAGCGCGAAGCCGGCCTCACCGGCCGAGAAGCCCTTGTGCGTCATGAACAGCACCAGGAAGATCTGCAGGAAGGCGCCCAGCCGGTTGACGAACACGCCGAACAGCAGCGCCTTGGACGTCAGCGATGTCTGCCGCCAGGTCGCGATCGCACCGAGCCCGGTGCCGGGTTGTTCGGCCGGTGCCGGATCGCGGTCGACTTCTTCACTCATCGGTTACTTCACCCCTTGGTTCCGGGCAGGCGAGTTGTCCGGGCAGGTCTGCCTGCGGACATTTGGTCCCGCACGCTACCGCGCCGAACGCCCGTCCGACAGGGTTTGCAGGCAACTAAAACACGTGTATCAGCGGCGCGTCCGGGCTGCCTCTGGTGGGGTGACGGCGACACATCGCGGACCGCGTGTGCCCCCGCGTCGTCATGCCCCGCTGGCAGGAGGATCGGACCAATATGACCATCGAAATCCACCGGGACCTCGATCGAATCCCGGACGACTTCATGCAGAGGCCGTACGAGATTCTCGAGCCGTACCGGAAGGCGGGCCGCGTCCATCACGTGGTCTTCCCGCACGGAGCCGACGTCTGGCTCGTCACTCGGTACGCCGACGTGCGGACGCTGCTGCAGGACCCCCGGGTGAGCAAGGACGGGACCCGGATGAACGAGATGTTCGCCCGGCACACGGGCACCTACGTCGAGACCGACAAGCCCGACGTCGGCTTCGACGACGAGCTGTCCCAGCACATGCTGAACACCGACGCGCCCCGGCACACCCGGCTGCGCTCACTGGTCAGCAAGGCCTTCACGCTGAAGCGGATGGAGAACTTCCGCGACCGGATCGAGGAGCTGGTCGGCCAGTACCTGGACAAGCTCGAGGGTCGCGACGACGTCGACCTGGTGACCGAGTTCGCCCAGCCGCTGCCGATCGTGATCATCTGCGACGTGCTCGGCATCCCGTTCGAGGACCGCGAGCGGTTCCAGCAGTGGGCGGTCGAGCTGGTCGGCGCGGGGCACCCGCCGGAGGTGGTCGAGCAGGCGTCGAAGAACGTCCAGGAGTACGGCCAGGCGATCATCGAGATGAAGCGCAAGAACCCCGGTGACGACATGGTCAGCGCGATGATCGAGGGCAACCCCGACGGCGACCGGCTGACCGACGACGAGCTGGTCGCGATGATCTTCCTCTACACCGTGGCCGGCCACATCACCTCGCAGCACACGCTGTCGAACGCGATCCTCAGCCTGCTCACCAACCCGGACGCGATGGAGCGGCTGCGCGGCGACCTGGGGATCATGTCGCAGGCGATCGACGAGCTGATGCGCTACGACGGCGGCGTCGGGGTGGCGACCTTCCGGTTCTCGCTGGAGGACATCCAGATCGGTGACACCATCGTGCCGGAGAACAGCATCATGGCGCTGTCGATCCTGTCGGCGCACCGCGACGAGGAGCAGTACGAGAACGCGAACAAGCTGGATCTGGACCGCAAGCCCAAGGGCGTGCTCGGGTTCGGTCACGGTCCGCACTTCTGCATCGGCCAGCCGCTGGCCAAGATGCAGACGAACATCGCGCTGACCCGGCTGCTGGAGCGGTTCCCGGATCTGCGGATGACCGCCGACCCGAAGTTCCTGGAGTGGGAGCCGAGCACGCTCCTGCGCGGCATGCACCACTTGCCGGCGGCAACCACCCCGCTGAAGCACTGAGCTGAGGCGCTGACCCCAGGCAACAAGAAAGCCGCCCCAGCTCCGGCTGGGGCGGCTTCTTGTTCGTCCTGGGATCAGTCCTCGACGTAGTACCAGTCCTCGGGGTTGATCAGGCCGTACGGGTTGCAGGGCTCGACGCCGCGCAGGTTCTTCGCCACCTCGAACATCCGGTTCGGGAAGCCCGGTGACCAGATCGTCGGGACCTGCTCGGCGATGTAGTCCTGGTAGGCGTACATCGCCTCCGGGTCGTCGCTGTGCACGGTCGCGTCGATCAGCTTGTCCGCGGTCGGGTCGGAGTAGTCGCCGAAGTTGCTGCCGCCACCGGTGGCGAACAGCATCTCGCCGGTCAGGTGACCGTAGAACGACCAGCCGCCGTTCCAGGTGTTGATCTCCCACAGCCGCTTGCTCGGCACGTTCGGGCTGTGGTCCTCGGCCACCATCACCGAGCCGTAGACGGGCTCCAGCTTGAGCTCGATGCCGGCCTTGGCCGCGTCCTCCTTGAAGATCTCCAGCAGCTTCAGCAGCGCGTCCTTGCCCTCGACGTACCGGATCGTGAAGGACATGTGGGCGCCGATCTCCACACCCTCACCCGCACACCCGGCGACCTCGCCGGGCTGGACGCAGCCGGCCGGCAGCGTGCTGGTGTCCCAGCCGTGTGCCCGGAGCAGTTCGTTGGCCGCCTCGGGGTCGAACGGCATCGGGTCGTTGCGCTGCTTGGGGGAGACGTGCGGGTTCGGCGGCGAAGGCGGGATCGGCCCGTCCATCCGGTAGGCGTTGCCGTTGAAGACCTCGGCGATGATCCGGTCCTGGTCCAGGCACATCTGCAGTGCCTGCCGGACGTACGCGTGCTTGTAGATCGCCGCGGTGTCGGAGTCGTTGTCGAAGTTGAACGGCATGTACCGGAGCACGAACACGTCCTGCGGCACCACCCGGTACTTGTCCGCCAGCGGGTCAGGGCTGCCGTCGGTGATCTCCATCCCGGGTGGCAGATAGCCGATGTGGATGCCGTCCTCGGCGTCCGGCCCGGCCAGCAGCCGCTTGTACATCAGCTCGTCGGTGTCGTTCTGCACCTGGCGGAACTCGGCCAGCTGGGGCTTGTGCGGGCCGGAGTAGTTCTCGTTCGGTACGAAGGTGACCAGGCCGTCGAGGTCGTAGCTCTTCAGTTTCCACGGGCCGCTGACGACACTCCAGACCGGGCTGTCGGCCCAGCCGCCGCGGTGCAGGTTGGCCTCCTCGGTCCACTCGCCGTTCTCCGACACCAGGTAGTCGTAGACGGCGGGGATGTCGTCCTTGTCGAACGACGCCCGCGCGGGTCCGTCCGCGGTGCGGTCCCAGGCCTTCGGCATCGGGGTGATCAGGGTCAGCTGGTTCATCTCCACCCAGGTCTTGGAGTAGACCTCGTTGAAGGTGAACCGGACCTTGTCCTCGGCGATCTTCTCGTACGACGACAGGTTGTCGGGGAAGTAGCCGGGCACGTAGTAGCCGAGCCGGTCGCCCTTGACCGCCATCATGTTCACCCAGAACATCACGTTGTCGGCGCAGATCGGCTCGCCGTTGGACCACTGCCAGTCCTTCAGCGTGACGGTGACGCTCAGGCCGTCCTCGCTCCACTCCGGCGGATGCGCCAGGCTGCGGTCGTAGTCGACGCCGGCCGCGCCGTCCTTGCCCAGCCAGTACAGCGGGCGGAACATCAGGATCTGGAACTCGTACAGGTTCCGGATCCCGATCCGCTCCCGCGGCGTGAACGGGAAGATCGCGGCCGGCGGGAAGCCGGGGTTGCAGGCCCAGGTGACGATGCCACCCTTGACTGGCCGGCCCGCCTCGGACGGCTGGCCGGAATCCTGCGTGGTCAACGTTGTGGACATCAGGTCACCTTTCTTCTTGTTCAGGGTCTGTCAGGCCGTCGCCGGCAAGGCCAGCCGTACGTCGATCTGCGCGGCGAACTCGTACGCCGTCGCGATCGCCTCGTCGAAGGTCGCGCCGCTGGTGCAGAGGAAGCCGAGGATGTTGTTGCCGTCCGGCGGCCGCCGGACCAGGTCACCGGGCTTGGCGGTGATCTTGAGGAAGAACACCCGGTCCGACTCGGCCACCGCCGGCGGCACGGTGATCTGCTCGATCCGGCCGGGCGCGCTGATCAAGCAGGTGCCGGCGAGATGGACTCCGGTCGGGTGGTAGTGCTGGACCTCAGGCTTCACCCCGGCAGCGACCGCCATCGTGGCGCGGATCGGGCAGTACCCGGTGCTCAGGCGGGCGAAGTAGTCCAGCCCGCCACCGCCCGGTCGTACGGCGATCTCCAGCATGTGCGGTCTGCCTTGATGGAAACGGACTTCGGCGTGCATCACGCTGCGCTTCAGTCCCTGTGCGTGGGCAGCCTTGGTGACGACGTCGTGGACGGCGGCCAGCTGGTCCGCGTCGAGGGTGGTCGGAGCCTGGTGCGCGTCGTCGTCGAAGGTGTTGCCCTCGATCGTGATCCGGTCGACGATCGAGCCGAGATACACCTCGCCGTCCCAGGCGAGGGCCTCGATCTGCATCTCCCGGCCGTCCAGGAACGACTCGACCAGCAGTCCGTACGGTCCGAGGTCGAGCCCGTCGGGCTCCATCTGGAACCACGACATCCCGGCCATGCCCTCGAGCGCCTGCGGGAACCGGGTCCGCAGCTCGCCGGCGCTGTCCACCTTGAACACGAAGTTGCTCGCGGCCCCCAACGTCGGCTTGAGGATGATCGGATACCCGAACTCCTCGGCCGCCTTCAGCGCCGCGTCGACATCGGGCACCAGCCGGTACCTCGGCACCGGCGCGCCACCGCGTTCCTGCGCCTCCCGCATCAGCAGCTTGTTCCGGCTGATCCGCGCAGCATCGAGACCGACGCCAGGCAGCCCGAGCGCCTCGGCCACCGCGGCGACCGTCAGCACCCCGGACTCGGAGAAGGTGAGGACGCCGTCGAATGTTTCGTCGGCGTGCCACTCCTGGGCGGCCTTGATGATGTCGTCGATGTGCTTGGAGCCGGCGATCCGGTACCGGTCGGCCGGCCAATAGCCTTCCTGGCCGAGGCCGTTCAGCACGTACAGCGTGCCGCCGAACTCCTCGATCTGCTGGTAGCGGGACTGGTAGTAGCCGGCGTTCTGCACGGCCTCCAGAGCGAGCAGCTTCATAGGGTCAACTCCTCACCGACCGCGGCGAGCTGGCGCGGCCTGTCGATCGACTCGAGACCGGTCGTGCGGGGCGAGTCGCCCACCGCACGATCGGCGATCGCCCGGGCGATCTGGGGTGCGAACTTGAAAGACATCCCGCCGCACGCGGCAAAGGCCCAGATAGTGCCTGCTCCGTACGCCGCGAGCAGCGGCCCGCCTTGCGTGCGCTCGGCCAGGTAGTAGCCGTCGTTGGCCCCGACCACCCCGGCCGGGTCGAACCCGTCGATCAGCTGGGTGAACAGGTCGACGAGGTGATGACGCCACTGGTCGGGCGTACCGCGATCGGTCATCTCTTCGACCGGTCTGCACGCGCTTGCCGCGCTCAATCGCATCGGCGCCTCCGACTGCGCCACCGTCGGCATGAACCACGCATCGCGGTTCGGGCCGAGGCCGAGTACGACCGGCATCTCGGCCCAGTTCCGGCGACAGGTCGGTGGCCGATAGGACAGCACGCTCTGCCGGTACAAGGTCAGATCCGGTCCGACCGAGCCGGCCAACAGCTCGCGTGACCACGGTCCGGCAGCGATGACGACTCGATCTGCCGACTGGGTCGCGCCGTCGGCGAATCGGACCACGCCGTCCCCCTCGACCTCGGACACCGCGACGACCTGGCGGTGGGGGAGCAGTCGCACCCGAGGATGCTCGGCAAGCCAGCGGGCCATAGCCACCAGGGCATGGTCTGCCAGCAGCACACCGGCCGTCGCCTCTAGTACGGCGGCGCTTCCGGGCGGGAAGTTGACGCGCGGATACCAGTTGGCCAGGTCCTTCGGTGACAGCGCCCAGGCTTTCGCGCCGTCGGCGGTGAGCTCGGCCAACTCGATGTTGGCTTGCTCAGCCGGCATCGCCGTGAGGGCACCGGTCGGGTGATAGAACCGCGTACCGAGCAGCCGCTCGACATCCAGCCAGGCGGAATGCGCGCCCGCGGCCGCAGCCGTCAGCACCGGGTCGCCCCGGTGCAGCGCGCGGGTCACCCGGAGCCGATCGTTCGACGTGGCCAGCGGTGACGGGATCGGACCGGCGTCCACCAGATCGACCTGGTGGGCGCCGGACGCGCGGACGCACTCGATCGCGGTGAGCAGCCCGATCACGCCACCACCTACCACCGTGATCCGCATCCGGGATCACCCACCTCCGGCGAGCGCGCCGGCCGGCTCAACGGCTTCGGCGGGGTTGCCCGCAGCGGCCGGCTCGGCAGACAGGAGCGGCGGGGCGAACGGCTTGACGTCGGCGCCGTCGAAGACTCCGTTCGCCAGCAGAGCGTTCGAAGTACCGTCGAAGACGCCGGCTTCCTTGGCTGCTGTGACGAGGTCGATCAGGAGCGGGGATGCCAACGCCAGCAGGGCTTTGACCTCGGCGAACAGGTCGCCCCAGGCTTCCGGCTGCTCGTCCAGGCCGATGCCGTCGAGAGCTGCTGCCCGGCCGCGCAGTCGCTCAAGCTGGGTGAGCACGGTGTCGGCCGCGCGGTTCAGGTTGAACGTCGGCATCTCGTAGAACAGGTCGAATCGCTCAAGCATGAGGACGATTCGGCCGCGACCGCCCGGGGTGACCGGCAGCCGGGCGCTGTCGTCGCCGGCGTTGGCGACCGCCTTGGCGAGCGTGCCGGCGAGCTGGTTCCAGGGACCGATCAGCCGGTCCTCGGCCATCTTGTCCAGCCCCGCCCGGCTGAAGGTCGACCGCTGGTACTCCGGGGCCGTCAGCGCCAGGTAGAGCCGGGCGACGTCCCGCGGTACCTCCTTCAGCAACTCCTGCGGCGTCAGCACGTGCCGCTTGCTGGTCGAGAACTTCGAGCTCTCCAGCTCGTAGAACTCGTTGTTGATGATGGATTCCGGCCAGACGTACTTGTCGCCGTGCGCCATCAGCATCGCGATGTGCGGCAGGCAGAAGTAGTACGCGTTGTCGAAGCCGAGGAAGTGCACGATCCGCAGGTTCTCGGCCTTCTTCCACAGCTCGCCGGGGACCGTGTCGCGGCCGAGCTTGCTCGCGGCGTACGAGGTGGTGAACATCCCGGCCGGGATCAGCTCGAGCCAGGCGTTGAGCACCTGGCCGGGCACCTCCGGGAACTGCGCGTCGATACCCCAGCCGAGCGGGAAGGTGATCGGCACGTCCTGCAACGGGCGGGCCAGCAGTTCGGCGATCATCTGCCGCACGTGCGGGCGCCGGTGGGTCGCCAGCGATTCGTGGTATTTCGTCAGCCGGTCGCGGTACTCCTCCAGCGGCAGCACCATGATGGTGGCTTCGCGGTAGGTGAGCTTGTCGTCCGGGTTGATCGTCGAGTGCGGGTTGAGCAGCTGGTCGAAGTTGTTCGGGTGGCAACAGGTCTCGCACAGGCCGCCGCGACTGCTGCTCAGGCAGACCGGGCAGTCGCCCTCGATCAGACCCTCGACCATGAACTCGCCGGTCCGCTCCAGGTACGGCAGCCGGACGGTCTTGAGCTTGAAGACTCCCGCCGAGTGCAGCGCGTGGAAGTACTGCAGCACAGTGGCCTTGTACGTCGAGTCGAACGGTCCGAACCCGTCGTACGAGATGCCGATCGCCTGCAGGGCTTCCTGGATCTGGCCCGTCGAGCGCTTGCAGAGCGCCTCCGAGGTGATTCCCTCGCGGGCGGCCGACGCGACCACGTAGGTCTGGCTGTCGTCGGTCTCGGTGGTGAAGATGACGTTGCGGCCGCGGGCCCGCTGGTAGCGCGCGTACACGTCGCCGGCCAGGTACGGACCGGCGATGTGGCCCAGATGCATGCCACCGTTGGGAGTCGGGTTCGGGCCGAGGACCAGGACGGGACGGTCGTCGTCCTTGGGCAGTACGCCGGTCACGCGGTGGCTCCTTCACGCTCGGAGTTCTCGATCGCCGCGGCGGTCGCGGCGTTCTCTGCTTCCTTCTCGCGCGCCTCGGCGGCGAGCTTCTCGGTCTCCGACCCGGCGTGCGCGGCCAGGAACCGGTGCGACATCTCCGGGTCCCACCAGATGCTGGTGAAGACGAAGTCCTCGTCGTTGTGGTTGTGCACCCGGTGCAGCTGGCCCGGCGTGAAGTAGCAGACGTCGCCGGCCCGGAAGGGCTGCCGCTCGCCACCGCACTCGACCTCGACCTCGCCGGAGACCGCGACGAAGATCTCCTGCTCGTGGTGGGTGTGCAGCTTGGAGACCGTGTTCGCCCGGCAGACGGCGTACGAGACCTCGAACGGTGCGTTCAGCACCGCCCACGGCATCAGCCGCTGGGTGTCGACGCTGTACTCGTGCACGAGATTGTCACGATCCAGCCGGGAGATGTGTACGACCATGGCTTACCGTCCCGAAATCTGCTCGAAGGTGTTCGGACCGTTCTGGGAGTGCTTGGTCTCGATGACCGCCTTGTGCGGATCGCCCTGCAGGATCAGGTCGATCACCGGCGCGCCACCGCCGCCGGGGGTCTGCACCGACCGGCTGTAGAGCACCCGCAGCTGGCTCGGCTCGAGGCCGCTGATCCGCTCGAGCTCGGCGGCCAGCTCGACGTCGTTGGTCACGCCGGCCAGCAGGCTGTGCATGTCCGCGACCCGGTCGGCCAGCTCGGGGTGCTCGCGCTCGATGAACTGCTCGAGCCCGGCGCCCTGGCCGGCGAACGGGGAGTACGTCATGCAGACCAGGTGGCTCTCGGTGAGAGCGAAGGTCTCCAGCGCGTACTCCTCGGCCAGCAGCCGCATCCGCTTCAGCGCGTCCGGGGTGTCGTACCGGGCCCGCATCGTCTCGATCAGGCCGGCCGGGATGTCCTTCTTGCGCATCAGGCCGAGGGCGAACTGGACGTACTCGGCCATCCCCTCGTCGTAGGAGCGCTGGAACAGGTGCTCGGCCTTGATCCCGCGCAGATGCGCCATCAGGGCCGGGTTCGCGCAGTCGGACTCGGTGAAGCTGAACGCCAGGTCGTCGAACTGGAAGCCGAGGAAGCCGGTCAGCAGCTCGAAGTGGTCGCCGGCCGCGTAGTCGGTCTCGTCGTAGATCGAGAAGAACTTCAACCGGTCCGGGACGGCCGTGCTGACCTGCCGCTCGGCGATCGCGGTGGTCGCGTCGGGGCCGAGGATGTCGGTGAAGTAGGCGCCGGCGATGTCGTCGAGCTGGCCGAGCACCTTGCCGAAGCCGTTCTCGGTGCTGGCGTGCTCGCGGATCGTGCCGGGGTCGGTCGCGCGGATCTGGCGGGCCAGCCGGCCGACCCAGGCGGTGTACTGCCGCTGCTCGCGCGGTGAGTCGCCGGTGATGATGATGTCGGCGCCGTCGCCGTACGCCGCGGCCACCCCGAAGGCGTTGAAGACGCTGAGGTTGCAGGAGTTGCAGAATGTCGGCCGGCCGTCGGCGAAGGTGCGGTGCCCGGTCATCAGGATGTCCAGCCGGTTGCGCCGGATCACGTGCTCGCGTTGCGGCGAGTCGACGTAGAACTCCGACACCTCGTCGCCGTCGACCAGCAGCAGCTCGCAGTCCGGGTCGTCGAACAGCCGCAGGGCGACGTACTCGCGATCGATGTTCTCCATCACCGGCCGCGGCATGCCCGCGTGCCGGTTGGTGGCGACCCGCATCCGGAACGTCCGGCCATGGACGCGGTACAGGATCAGCTGCATCGCACGGACGAAGGCCAGCGTGTACGAGCTGTCCTTGCCGCCGCCGAACGCCACCATGACGAGGTTCTTCTCCAGCTCCTCGCGGTAGGGCAACTCAGCCTGCAGCTTGACGGTGCACTGCAACGCCTCGGCCAGGATGGCCGGTGGCATCGCTGCCTGCAGGCCGGCGAAGGCCTGCTCACGGGCCCGGGCCACCTCGTCGAGTGGGGTCCGTTCCAGTTCGACCATTGCCATCCGGGGTCTCCTCGGGGTTGCCGTTCTGCCACCCGTTAGAGCGCGGACGCCTCCTCGCCTGATACAGCGGCAGCCGGGATCCGCTCGCGGTGCCCGATGATGTCGCGGCAGATCTCCTCGGCCCGCTGGGCGAGCACGCTGAGCAGGGTGTCGGAGATGCCGTGCGTCTGCTCGTTGACGCCTTGCAGGTAGGCGGCCGCTGCGCTCGGTACGCCGAGCTCCAGCTGGTAATTGCGGGTGACGTCGATCTGGTCGAGGTCGAGGCTGTCGGCCAGCTCGCGGACCAGGCGCGGCATCCGGGTGTCGAAGCCGGTACCGAGGAAGACGACGTCGCGGTGCAGTTCGGTGACCGCGCCGGTGCGGCGGTCGGTCAGCTCGAGTACCAGCTCGTCGCCGGTGTCGCGGGCGGCCGTGATGTCGACCATCGGGATCAGACGGCGCTCGGTACGGCCGTTGAAGCGGTCGAGGTAGAGGTCGGCGTACAGGTGCTCGAGCATCGGGGGAGTGACGACCGAGTAGTTGGTCCGGTACATCTCCTGCAGGATCTGCTCGCGCGCGGCCGGCCGGGCGTCGTAGAACTCGTCGACGAAGCCGGGGTAGTACAGCTCGTTGGTGAACTTGCTGGAGGCGTCGGAGCTGAGGCCGATGGACCGCATCAGCCAGGCGACGTCGCTGTCGGGCAGGTCGTCGCGCAATGCACGGAACATCTCCGCGGCGCTCTGGGAGCTGCCGACGACGGCCACGCGGTACGGCAGCTCGCCATCGAACTGGGCAACCCGCTGCCGGTACGCCGTGCTGTGCACGACCCGGTTGGGCGGCAGATCGGCCAGCACCGGCGGGATGTTGGCCTCGCGACTCCCGCCGTACACGAGGTAGCGGCTGTTGATCGTGCTGCCGTCGGCCAGCGTGGTGACCCAGCCGGTCACCGATCCGGTCTCGTCCTTCTTGGCTTGCATCGAGACAACCTCACGGCCGAGCTCGATCTTCACCTTCTCCAGCGACGCGGCGACCCAGCGCAGGTACTCGGTGAACTCCACCCGGTACGGCGTGAAGGTGCTCATGTTGACGAACTCGTCCATCCGCCCGGTCTCGAACAGGTGGTTGAGGAAGGAGAACTTGCTGGTGGGGTCCCGCTGGGTGACCAGATCCTTCAGGAACGACACCTGGCTGGTGGCCCACGGCATCAACATGCCCTGCTGCCAGGCGATCTCCGTGTTCCGGTCGATCAGCAGGCTGTTCTCCGCCAGCTCCGGGGCCAGCTCTTCGAGCGCCACCGCGAGCCCCAGGTTCGACGGCCCGGCGCCGATGGCCAGCAGTTCCACGTCCACGCTCAGTTCCGACATCTGTGCCGCCCTCGTCTCGGGGTGTGATCACCTCCCTTCGAGAGCACTCGGCACCGGCCCGCTGATACACCTACTCGGCTTCGGACAGCTGAGCGATGCGTTTGCGGAGGCGGGTGGGCGCGTAGAGGAAGGTGACTGCGAGGGGGACGTAGAAGACCAACATGAGGAGTTGCCAGGGGGAGTCGGTGAAGGCCAGACCGATGGCAGAGACGGTGACCAGGGAGACGGCGACGATCTGGAGCGGGCGGCCTCGGCGCATCTGGCGGAGTTGTTCCCGGGCGACGGCGAGGGTTGTCGCGCGGAGTTCGGGGTCGGTGGGGAGCGGGCCCTTCCAGGCAGCCTTCAGGGCCAGCCTCCGGGCGTCCTTCGGGGCATCGCCCAGTGCGCCGTTCTCCCAGCGCAGCCTGGCCTTGATCGCAAAGGTCATGCCGACGGCCACCATGAGTGAGACCGCGGTGCCGAAGATGAGGGACCAGAACAGGTCTCTGGTCTCGATGATGCCGATCGCGAACGTCACCGCGGTCCAGGCGAGCCAGAGGATCAGGAGCAGGGCCCAGGTGGGGGTCGAGTTCAGGCGTTCGCGCATGGCTGATGATCGCTCGGGGAGGGGGTCTTGAGGAACATCTCTGGGGGGTGGGTGGTTGGGTAGTGGTGTGCATGGTGAATACAAGGTGCCTGGTGGGAAGTTGGTCGTCGCCGATCTCGACGTCGTCGACGAGGTGGTGCGGCGGGGGCGGATCAGCGGGGACTTCTTCCTGGAGCCGGATGATGCGCTGGAGCGGATCAACGGGGCGCTGACCGGGGTGCCGGTCGAGATGCCGGTGGCGCAGATCGCGGCCCGGGTTCGCGGGGTGCTCGGCGATGGGGTCGAGATGATCGGGTTCTCGCCTGAGGCTGTGGCTGTCGCGGTGCGGCGGGCGTTGACGGGGGCTACGGCTTGGACGGATCACGCTTGGGAGTTCGTGCACGACGTACCGCGGGAGCCGGCGCTGCAGATGGCGCTGGACGAGGTACTGGCCGAGCAGGTCGGGTCGGGGGAGCGGCCGCCGACGTTGCGGATCTGGGAGTGGGCGTCGAACGCGGTCATCATCGGCAGCTTCCAGTCGCTGGCCAACGAGGTGGATCTGGGCGGGGCGGCGAAGCATGACGTGACGGTGGTACGCCGGATCAGCGGCGGCGGCGCGATGTTCGTCGAACCGGGCAACACGATCACGTACTCGCTGTATGTGCCCGAGTCGCTCGTCTCCGGGCTGTCCTTCGTCGACTCGTACGCCTTTCTCGACGACTGGGTGGTCGGCGCGCTGAACGAGCTCGGCATCGCCGCGACGTACCAGCCGATCAACGACATCACCTCACCGGCCGGCAAGATCGCCGGCGCCGCCCAGAAACGCTTCGCCGGTGGGGCGGTGCTGCATCACGTGACGATGGCGTACGACATGGACGCCGCGAAGATGGTCGAGGTCCTGCGGATCGGCCGCGAGAAGATGTCCGACAAGGGCACCAAGAGCGCCAACAAGCGAGTCGACCCGTTGCGGAGTCAGACCGGGTTGGAGCGGGCCGAGGTGATCAACCGCCTGGTAGGCACCTTCGCCAACCGCTACGGCCTCGCTGCCGCAACCATCGACGACGAGACGGTGGCCGAGGCGCAGCGTCGCGTTGACTCGAAGTTCGGGACCGAGGACTGGCTCGTCCGCGTGCCGTAAGCGTCGTCCGGGTCGGGGCCGGCGCCCGATGCGAGCCGTAGCCGTAGCCGTAGCCCGCATCTGGCGGAGCGCCACGCACGCACAACCCCCGGCCGGATAGGCCCGGCACGCTGGGGAAGTGTTCGAACGCCGGAGTTAGGTATGCACGGAGGTCCGCGCCGAGGGCCGGTGCCACCTCCTCGTCGGGCGATACTTGTGGTGAGAGTGACCGAGCCTGGAGGGTTCGCGGATGACTGAGTTGCTGTTCGGGGTGCAGGCGCCGCCGCGGGCCGGGGCGGTGGAGTTCACGGTCGAGGTCGCGCGGGCGGCGGATGAGGGTGGGCTGGAGCTGTTCGGCGTACAGGATCATCCGTATGTGGGGGAGTTCCTGGACACGTTCACTCTGATGGGTCACCTGCTCGACAAGACCTCCAGGATCCGGGTGTTCCCGGACGTCGCGAATCTTCCGCTGCGACCGCCGGCGATGCTGGCCAAGGCCGCGGCGACGCTGGATCTGCTGTCTGGTGGACGTTTCGAACTCGGCCTGGGGAGCGGGGCTGCGTGGCACGCGGTCGCGGCCATGGGCGGTGGCGAGCTGAAGCCGGGGGAGGCGCTCAAGGCGCTCGAGGAGGGCGTCGAGGTCATCCGGGCGTTGTGGCGTGCGGGCGAGACGGCGCGGGTGGACGGGGAGTTTCATCACGTCCGCGGTGTGCATGCTGGACCGGCGCCCGCGCACTCGATCGGCATCTGGTTCGGGTCCGTTGGGCCGCGCGCCAATCGGTTGACCGGCCGGATCGCTGATGGGTGGGCCGCGCCGATTCCGTCGTATCTGCCGTACGAGAGCTGGGCGGACGCTCATGCAGCCATCGACGCGGGCGCCCGCGAGGCCGGGCGCGATCCCGGCGACGTCCTACGGATCGCTCAAGTAGTCGGAACCATCACCCCCGAGAACGTTGCCAACGGCACCGACCTGGTCGGCGACCGCCCACTCCGCGGCTCCGTCGACCAATGGGTGACGCTGCTGTCGGAACTGGCCACCAACACGCCGTTCCGCGGCTTCGTCCTCTGGCCGGAGACCCTGACTCTCGACCAGGTCAACCTCTTCGCCCACGAGGTCGCTCCCGCAGTACGAGGTGGGTGAGAGGGGAATGGCTAGCGGAGGTCGTCGGAGAGGGACTTGGCGGCTTGGGTCAGGAGGGGGACTGCTTGGTGGAGGAGGTCTTCGGTCATTCGGCCGGCGGGGCCGGAGAGGGAGAGGGCTAGGCGGGACGGGGCGTCGGGGACTGGTACTGCGATGCAGCGGACGCCTTGCTCCTGTTCGCCCTCGTCCAGGGCGTAGCCGTCTGATTCGGCCTTGTGGAGTTGGGCGATGAACTCGTCGGGGTTGGTGATGGTGGTGGAGGTGTGCTGCGGCATGCCGGTGCGGTGGAGGAGGTCGCGGACCTCTGGCTCGGGGAGCTTGGAGAGGATGGCTTTGCCGACCGCTGTGCAGTGCGGGAGGACGCGGCGGCCGACCTCGGTGAACATGCGCATGGAGTGGCGGGACTGTACCTGGGCCAGGTACACGATCTGATCCCCGTCGAGCATCGCCATGTTGGCCGACTCACCGACCTGGTCGACCAGCTGGGCCAGGTGCGGGCGGGCCCAGATGCTGAGCATGTGCGAGGACGCCTCGCCGAGCCGGATCAGCCGGGGGCCGAGGACGTACTGGCGAGACGGCTCCTGCCGGACGTACCCGAGATCGACCAGCGTCCGGACCAGCCGGTGGATCGTCGGCAACGGAAGCCCGGAGCTGGTCGCGAGCTGCGACAACGGCACCATCCCACCCGCATCAGCCATCATCTCGAGCAGAGCGAACGCCCGCTCAATAGACTGCACGCTCCCAGTGCGACTCTTCGGCCCAGCACCATCTGGCACTGTCCCAGCCGGCTCCGCCATGTGGGGCTCCGATCTCCTCGGTACTTCCGGATTATGGAAGTTTAACCACAGATGGCGGAAGTACCGAGGGATTTCAGGAGCGGAGGGGGCGGCGAGCGAGTTTCGAGAGGCCGGCGGGGTCTACACCGATCAGCTTGTCGAGTTCTGTGGGATCGAGGGCGCCGCACTCGAGACCGCGGAGGACGAAGCCGGCCAGGGCGGCGGCTGTGGCGGGCTCGTCCAGGTAGCCGGAGGTGCCTCCTTCGACGTAGGCGCGCAGCCGGGCGGCCGCAGTACCAAGGCCTTCGCGGTAGAAGAGGTAGGTCGCGAGGTAGCGGCTTGGTAGTTGCGCGGGATGCATGTCCCAGCCTTGGTAGATGCCGCGTTCGAGGGAGCGGCGGACCAGGCGTTGGTGGAGACGCCATGCGGCGTGGACCTGCTCGCGGGAGCCGACGGGCAGTACGTTGGTGGAGCCATCGCAGACGAAGACGCCGGTACCGGCCGCAGCCAACTGCATGACGTCCTTCGCGTGGTCGGCGACCGGATGCTCCATGCTCTGGTACGCCGCTGCGACGCCAAGCGAAGCTGAGTAGTCATAGGTGCCGTAGTGCAGCCCAGTCACTCGCCCCGCACCCGCCCGGATCATCGCCGGCAGCGGCGTCGTACCGTCCGCCCCGAGAATCGCCTGCGGCGTCTCCACCTGGATCTCGAACCGCAACGACCCCGAAGCCAACCCGAGCGATCGCTCAACCGAATCCAGCACCACCACCATCGCCGAGATCTGCGCGACCGACGTGACCTTGGCGAGCGTGATCACGAACCCGTCCGTCAACGCACCGGCCTCGGCCAGCTCACCGACGAACAGCGTCAGCGTTCGGACCCCACGCCGACGGCTGACAGCCTCGAGCGACTTGATCCGGAGCCCGTGGTACGGCGGAGCCGTGCCCACGTTGACCAGCGACGCCAACGCCTGGCCGGCGCTGGCCGCAGCCTTGTCCTCCTGCTCGTACGGCCTGACTCCATAGCCGTCCTCGAAGTCGATCCGCAGGTCCTCGATCGGCTCCCGCGTCAGCTTGGCGCAAACACGGTCGTAGACCTCGACAGCATGATCAGCAGGCAAACCCAGTACTTCGGTCAGCTCAGCGACCGACCCACCGTGCTCCCGTAGTACAGCCCGAGCCTGTTCCGCCCACTCGTCGACGGTGCCGACCAGGAATCGATCGGCCGGCACATACACGGTGTGGATCGGCTGCCGGACTCCACGATCGCCCGGGTAGAGGGTCGTCAGCGCCTCGTCGGCGTCGGACAGCCGTCGGTCGAGTTCGGCAAACAGCTGTTCATCCACTGATGCTCCTCAGAAGTGTGCGCTGGGTCCTTGCCACCTGCTCGGCCAGGATCGGTTCGTCGACGGTGACGACCGTGTCGTGCTCAACGACGGGACGGCCGTTGACGAGGAGCAGCTCCAGGGGCGGGGGAGCGCCCAGGACCAAGGCGGCAACGGGGTCGTCAATGCCCGCGTGAGCGAGGGTGTCGAGTCGCCAGACGGCGAGGTCGGCCAACTTGCCGACCTCCAAAGAGCCGATCTCGTCCGAGCGGCCCAGGATCCGTGCGCCATCCAGCGTCGCCAATTCCAGAGCCGTCCGTACGTCGAGAGCCTGCGGCCCACCACGAGCGCGCGCGAACAGCAACGCATGGCGCAACTCCTCGAGCAGACTGCCGGCCTCATTGCTGGCAGCACCATCCACCCCGAGCCCGACCGGACAACCGGCCGCTCGCAGATCGGCGACACGAGCGATCCCGGCGCCGAGGCGAGCATTCGAGCTGGGGCAATGCGCGACTCCCGTGGCCGTCGAGCCCAGCCGCTTGATCTCCGCGTCGTCGAAGTGGATGCCGTGCGCGAACCACACGTCCGAGCCGGTCCAGCCCAGCTCAGCCGCGTACTCCGACGGCGTACAGCCGAACCGCTCGTCGCACCACTCCGCCTCATCGGTCGTCTCGGCCAGATGCGTATGCAACCGAACGCCCTTGCGCCGAGCCAGCTCTGCCGACTCCCGCATGAGGTCGCCGGTGACGCTGAACGGCGAGCAGGGAGCGACCACGACCTGCAGCATCGAATCCGGCGAAGGGTCATGCCACCGGTCGATCGCGGCCTCGGTCGCGAGCAGGATCTCCTCGCGGTCCTCGACCACCGAGTCAGGCGGCAACCCGCCGTCCTTCTGGCTGAGGTCCATCGAGCCGCGGGCCGGGTGGAACCGCAGTCCGACCTCAGAGGCCGCGGTGATCTCGGCTTCCAGGACATCACCCCCTCGCCGGGGAAAGACGTAGTGGTGGTCCGAGGCCGTTGTGCAGCCGGTGCGCGCCAGTTGGGCCAGCGCGCCTTGTGCTGCGACGTGCACCGACTCCTCGTCGATGCCGGCCCAGACGGGGTACAGAGTGTTGAGCCAGCCGAAGAGAGTTGAGTCGACTGCGAGTCCACGCGTCACCCATTGGTACAGATGCTGATGGGTGTTGACGAACCCGGGCGTCACCAGACACCCGCGTGCGTCGATCACCCGCGCTGCGCCAAGGGCCGGCGCCGGCCCCGGCCCGACCGCCACGATCCGGTTGCCGTCGACAACGACATGGCCGGTGGTCAGCTCCCGGCGTTCCCGGTCGAGCGTGACCACGGCCGCGCCGTCGATGACGATCAACAGAAACCCGGTACTGCGTGCCAGGCCGACCCGGCGTCCGTTGCGTCGTCACGGACGACGGACGCCTCGATCAGGCCGTACGGACGGTCCGCCGCGATGAAGACCTCACCGGGGTTCTCCACCTCGAACGGGCTCAGGTCGACCAGGAAATGATGCTTGTTGGGTGCCGAGAACTTGATCTCCGCGACCTCCGGGTGGCGCTCCAGGACCGCCTCGCCCATCCCGTACAGGGTCTGCTGCAGCGCGAGACTGTGGATCGTCGCGAACTTCTCCAGCAGCAGGCTCTTGATCTCGTCGTACGACTTGTCCCAGTCGACGTCGGTGTGGTCGTAGCGCCAGCGGGCGACCAGCGAGGTCGCGAGGATGCGGTCGTCGGTCTCCTTCAAGGTCGTGTACTTGTCCTTGAGGAAGCCGTGGAACTCGGAGCCGGTCGACTTGAGCACGGTCAGGGCGCGGATCCCCGAGACGACATGCGCTTTGCGGTCGTCGCCTCGACCGTCGACGTTGACGACCGTAGTACGGATGCCGGCGCCGCTGCGGACGAACGAGTGGTCGTGGCCGGCGCCGTCGACGGAGATGCGTTCCCAGTTGTACTCCTCGATCTCGACCCGGGCGCCGTCTGCCGCGGCGGAGGCTTCGAGGAAGTGATCGGCCAGCGTGAGCGCGAACTCCTCGATCGAGTCGATGCCCTTCTCCTTGGCGAAGGCGAAGGCGGTGTTCTTCTGGGTGTCGGTCGGCAGGACCGCGGACTGGTCGCCGGTGATGTGGGCGTCCTCGAACCGGCCGCGCAAGGCCGACGAGACGTTGAGGTCGCGGATCTGGTGCCGGGGCGTGTCGCGGTAGATGCGGACGACGCGGCTCTCGGCCTTGCCGTACTGATTGGCTCCCAGGTGGATCGCCATCGGATCAGCTCCCTCGATAAGTGGAAAAGGCGAACGGACTGAGCAGCAGCGGAACGTGGTAGTGCCGCTCATCGGAGATCAGAAAGGTCACGACGACCTCGGGAAAGAAGATGTCCTGCTTGGTCGCCCGCGCGTAGGCGGCGGTGTCGAACCTCAGTTGATAGGTGCCGGCTGAGAGTTCCTTGGTGGTCAGGCTGCCGATCCGCCCGTCTTGATCGGTGGTTGCGGTGCCGAGTGTCAGGACGGCCGGTTCGAGACGGCTGAGAGTGACCGGGACGCCTTGGGCCGGCTTGCCCAGGGCGGTGTCGAGGACGTGGGTGGAGAGGGTGGTCATGTGATCGCCTTCGCTAGGCGGAGGTGGGCTATCTTGCGGAGTTCCTCTTGTACTACGGCCGCTTCGGTCGCGTCGTCGTTCGTGAGGCGTTCGCGCAGCGCGGTGAGCATCTCGGTCGCCGACAGGCCGGTGGCGCAGATGAGGAAGACGCGGTTGAAGCGTTCCTCGTAGGCGCGGTTGCCATCGGCCAAGGCCGAGCGGACAGCGGGGTCGTCGCCGACGCCGGACTGTTCCTTGCGGGACCAGGCTGCTTCGGTGCTCGAGCCTTCGGCGCGGTCGCCGATCCGGGGGTGGGCGGCGAGTGCCTGGGCGACCTCGTCGGAGGTCAGGGAGCGGGACGCTTCGTCGGCGACCTTGGTGAGGGCGGCGAGATCGGCGTACGGGCGGGCCTCGAGGATGCGGTCGACCCAGCGCGGGACGTCGCAGCAGGCGGCGAGCAGCGGGCGCAGCTCGTCGGCCGGCGCGAGGTCGAATTCCTGCAGGTTCATCCGACCTCCACGTCGTTGACCAGTTGACCGTCGATCCAGACGGCACGGACGTCGGCCGGCGTACCGAGGGTGAAGGCCCGGGCCAGCGCGTCCTCGGCATCCTCGGCGTGCTCCAGGCCGATCGCCAGCGGCGAGCCGTCGGCCGGCCGGAGTAGTTGCGCATCGAAGCGCTTGCCGACACTCAGCTCGCCGACATCGTCCAGGCCCAGCGCCGATGCTCCAGCAGTTGTTGCCAAGTGCAACAAGTGGGCGGAGTTGAGGGCCAGGCCGCGGTCGCCCATCAGTTGCTGGCAGAAGTACGCCTGCAGGCCTTCCTTCAACAACGAGAAGCCGGTACCAGCGCCGACATCGGACCCGAGCGCGACCCGTACGCCGTGATCGAGGTGCCGGGTGAGCGGGAACAGCCCGCTCCCGAGCGCCGCGTTGCTCGTCGGGCAGTGGGCGACCGTCGCGCCGCTGTCGCCGAGCAGCTTGAGCTCGACGTCGGTCGGGTGGACGTTGTGGGCCAGCACGCTGCGGTGGTCGACCAGGCCGTGCTTGTCGTAGGTACTGACGTAGTCGCTGCCGCCGAAGAGCTCGGTCACGGTGGCGATCTCGGCCTCGTTCTCGTTGAGGTGCGAGGTGAAGAGGGCGCCGGGGATCTCCTCGAGGATCGTGTGGCAGGTTGCGAGGAGGTCGTCGGTGCAGGAGAGGGAGAAGCGGGGCGTCACGGCGTACCGGTTGCGGCCGACGCCGTGCCAGCGGGCGGCCAGCGCGAGCGACTCGGCGTACGCGCGCTCCGGAGTGGTGAGTAGGTCGGCGCGGATGATGCGGTCGCTGACGACCAGGCCGCTCGTGATCCGGAGGCCGACGCGGGAGGCGGCGGTGAAGAGGGTGTCGACGGCGGAGGCGAAATGGGCGCCGAAGACGAGCGCGCTCGTCGTACCGGCTGCCGCGAGGCCGCGGACGAACTCGTTGGCGACGCCTGAGGCGTAGGCGTCGTCGGCCATCCGGGCTTCCTCGGGGAGCGCGTAGCGGTCGAGCCACTCGAGCAGGGGCATGCCCATCCCGCCGACCGCGCGGATCTGCGGGAAGTGGACGTGGGTGTCGACGAAGCCGGGCAGTACGAGCCCGCCGGTCAGGTCGACGACGCGCTCGGCCGGGTGGGCGTCGCGCAGGTCCGCGTAGCTGCCGCGGGCGGTGATCAGCCCGTCCTCGACGAGCAGTGCTGCGTCGGTGGCGACTCGGAGCGTGCCACCGGTGAACGGGTTCTCGGGTGTGTCGAGGAAGGTTCCTCTGAAGAGCGTCATGCTTTCGCCTCACGGTGAACCGGCGCGGAGTTGCGCTCGGCAACAAACAGTTGGAGCAGCCAGGCGGCCACGCTGACCGCGATCACGGCCGGCTCCTTGCCAGGCAGGTCGGACAGCCCGATCGGCGTGGTGATCGAGTCGATCGCCTCGGCCGGGTTGCCGTCGTCGGCGAGCTTCTGCCGGAATCGGGCCCACTTGGCGCGCGAGCCGATCAGGCCGATCGTCGCCAGCTGCCCGTTGCGCAGCGCGGCGTCGCAGAGGGCGGCGTCCTCGGCGTGGTCGTGGGTCATCACCAGTGCGTGCGTGCCTGGTGGGAGCTCGCCGACCACGAGTTCGGGCAGGACCGGTACGTGGTGCACGTGCACGCCTGCCACGGCGTCGTCCAGGACTGAGAGTCTTTCCGGTACGAGCTGCTCTGGGCGGGAGTCGATGAGGTGCAGCTCAAGATCGTGCCGTGCCAGGATGCGGGCCAGTTCGAGCCCGACATGACCGACCCCGAAGATCGCCACCGACGGAACCACCGGCAACGGCTCCAGCAACAACTTCACCTCACCCCCACAACACTGCACCGCCTGCTGAAACGGCGCCTTGTCCGACAACGAAAACTCCAGTACTTCGGGTTCGCCCGCACCCGCCGCAAGCAGCACCCGCGCCCGCTCGATGGCAACGGCTTCCAAGTTGCCGCCGCCCACGGTCGCCCAGACCTCGTCCGTGGAGACGACCATCTTGGCGCCGGCATCCCGAGGCGAGTGCCCACGAACAGACATCACGGTGACCAGCACTCCGGGTTGACGCTGCTCACGCAGCCGCTGAACCGCTCGCATCCACTCCATCTCGATCACGCCCCACCCGTGCTGGGAGAGGCGGAGCACGCCCGGGCTTTGTCCAGCGCCCAGTACACCGCCTCCGGCGTGGCGGGGCAGCCGAGATCCACGCTCGTTCCAGCCGGGCCGAAGGCAGCTGCTGCCTGGCGGAGCGCTTCGCGGACGGAGAAGGCGAGCATCAGCGGGGGTTCTCCGACAGCCTTCGAGCCGTAGACCGCGCCGTCTTCGTGGGCCTTCTCGAGGAGGCGGACGTTGAAGACTTCTGGCATCTCGGAGAAGCTGGGGAGTTTGTAGGTGCTGGCTGCCTGGGTGGCCAGCCGGCCGCGGTTCGGGCCGGTGCTTTCGTCCCAGCGGAGGTCTTCGAGGGTCAGCCAGCCGGCGCCCTGGACGAAGCCGCCTTCGATCTGGCCGATGTCGATCAGCGGGCTGAGGCTGTCGCCGACGTCGTGGACGATGTCGACCTGACGCAGGGTGTAGGAACCGGTGAAGCCGTCGACCTCGACCTCGGAGGCGGCCACGCCGTACGCGAAGTACTTGAACGGCTCGCCGCGCATCGCGTTCGCATCCCAGTGCAGGCCCTCGGTCCGGTAGAAGCCGGCCGCCCACAGCTGCACCCGCTGGAAGTACGCCGCGTGGACGACCTCTTCCCAGCTGAGCGTCGGACTGTCGAAGGTCAGCCCGCGGACGACACCGTCGGCGAAGCGCACATCATGCGCGCCGATCCCGAGCTTGCCCCCGGCAACTTGTTCGAGACGCGTGCGGATCTGCTCACACGCGTTCTTGATCGCCGCTCCGTTGAGATCGGCCCCCGAGCTCGCCGCCGTCGCCGACGTGTTGGGCACCTTGTCGGTCCGTGTCGGCGCCAGCCGCACCCGCGACAGCGGAATGCCCAGTGAGGTCGCCGCCACCTGCAGCATCTTCGTGTGCAGGCCCTGGCCCATCTCCGTGCCGCCGTGGTTGATCAGCACCGAGCCGTCCTTGTAGACGTGCACCAGCGCGCCCGCCTGGTTGAACGCGGTCAGGTTGAAGGAGATCCCGAACTTCACCGGCGTCATCGCGATCGCCCGCTTGAGATGCGGATGCGAGGCGTTGAACTCCTCGATCTCCACCTTGCGTCGCTCGACGTCCGCGGTCTCCAGTACTTCGCTCCAGCACGCCTCGAGCCGCTCGGCGTGCCGGACCGGCATCCCGTACGGCGTGCTGTCGAGTGGCTGGTAGAAGTTGCGCCGCCGCAGCTCCATCGCGTCGTACCCGAGCTTCGGCGCGCACCGCCCGAGGATGTCCTCGATGACGAGCATGCCCTGCGGCCCGCCGAAGCCGCGGAAGGCGGTCTGCGACGTCTTGTTCGTCTTGGCGATCCGGCCGTCGACGCGGACGTTGGGGATCGAGTACCCGTTGTCGATGTGGCACATCGCGCGGGCGAGCACCGGCTCGGACAGGTCGAGACTCCAGCCACCGTCGGCTGTGAGCGTTGCGTCCAGCGCGACCAGATGACCGTCGTCGTCGAAGCCGACTCGCCAGGAGCTGTGGAAGCCATGCCGCTTGCCGGTCATCGTGACGTCCTGGGTGCGGTTGAGCCGCAGCCGTACGGGTCGGCCGGTCAGCGTCGCACCGAGCGCCGCGATGGCCGCGAAGCCGTGTGGCTGCATCTCCTTGCCGCCGAAGCCGCCGCCCATCCGCAGGCACTGGACGGTCACCGCGTGGTTGGCGACGCCGAGCACGTGGGCGATGATCTCCTGCGTCTCCGATGGGTGCTGCGTGCTGCTCTGGACGAAGATCTGGCCGCCCTCGTCGATGAGCGCCAGGGCGGAGTTCGTCTCCAGGTAGAAGTGTTCCTGGCCGGCGAACTCGAACTCGCCCTCGAAGACATGCGGTGCCGATGCAAGCGCTGCCTCGACATCGCCGCTCTCCAGGTGCCGGCCGATCCCCTGGAAGTTGCCCGCGGCAATCGCTTCGCGGACGGTTACCAAGGAAGGAAGTTCCTCGTACTCGACCTCGACTGCCAAAGCACCCAGCCGGGCAGCCTCCAGCGTCTCACCGAGCACCCAGCAGATCGCGTGTCCGTGGAACATCGCCTCCGACGGGAACAGCGGCTCATCATGCTTGACGCCGGCGTCGTTGACGCCAGGCACATCCTCGGACGTCAGGACGCGGACAACGCCCGGTACGTCGTACGCCGGCTTCACCCGCAGGTCGAGGATCCGCGCATGAGCATGCGGCGACTGGACCGGCCACGCGTGCAGTACGTCGTGGGTGCGGATGACCAGGTCGTCGGTGTAGAGGGCCTCGCCGGTCACATGCAACGCGGCACTCTCGTGCGGCAACGGCAGCCCGACGACCGAGTTCTCAGGACGAAGCGACAGCGAGCTCATGCGCTGACCCCCTCTGCTGCGAGATGCTGAGCGAAGAACCTGAGCAGCGACTGCCCGAGCATCGCCGACCGGTACGCCGAACTGGCCCGGTGATCGTCCATCGGAGTCCCCTCCCCGGCGAGCACTTCGGACGCTTCTTGAACGGTCCGCTCGGTCCACGGCCGTCCGACCAACGCGTCCTCGGTAGCTCGCGCCCGCAACGGCGTAGCCGCCACCCCACCCAGACCGATCCGCGCCTGCTCGACCACTCCGTCGACAACCTCCACCGCGTACGCGACAGCAACACTCGAGATGTCATCGAACCGCCGTTTGGCGATCTTGTGGAAAGCAGTCATAGGTGCCAATGGCAACGGAACCACGATGCTGCGGATCAGCTCGTCCGGCGCCTTGAGCGTCTGCCGGTAGCCCGTGAAGTAGTCGGCCAAGGCCACCACGCGCTCACCGCGGGTCGACGCCAAGACGAGCGACGCGTCGAGGGCGAGGAGGGCCGGCGGTGTATCGCCGATCGGCGACCCGGTCCCGAGGTTGCCGCCGATCGTCGCGCCGTTGCGGATCAACCGAGAGGCGAACTGCGGGAAGAGCTGTGCCAGCAACGGGACCCGCCCACCCAGCAACCGCTCGATCTCGCTCAACGTCAACGCCGCCCCGATCCGCACCTCGTTGACCCCGAAGTCGAACTCGCGGAGTTCGGGTAGGCGGTCGATGGCGATGACCAGGGGTGGGCGCTGGCCTCGGATGTTGACCTCGACGCCGGCGTCGGTCGAGCCGGCCACGAGCTGCGCCCCGGGGCGGTTGGCGAGAAGGTCTAGTACCTCGGTCAGCGTGGAAGGGCGGAGGAACTCTGAGCCGTTGACCGACAGTTGGGTGGCGACCGGGGGAGGGGGTGGCGATGAGCGACGAGCCGCCAAGGTGTCATCGGCTGCGGGCTCGCCCAGGGCGTAGGCGGCGTCTCGGATGGGGCGGTAGCCGGTGCAGCGGCAGAGGTTGCCGCTGAGGGCGTGGAGGTCGAAGCCGTTGGGGCCGTGTTCGTGGGCGCAGGCACCGTCAGCGGCGGCAGTTCGGTCAGCATCGGCAGTTCGGTCAGCCTCTGCAGTGGTGGCGGTACGGTCCGGGCGGTAGTACTCGGCGGCCATGCTGCAGACGAAGCCGGGGGTGCAGAAGCCGCATTGGGAGCCTCCCCGGACGGCCATCTCTTGTTGGACGGGGTGCAGGGCAGTGCTCTTACCCAGGCCTTCGGAGGTGATGATCTCCTGGCCGTCCAGGGAGGCGGCGGGGAGTAGGCAGGCGTTGATGGCGGTCCACTGTGTGGGGGTGTCGATGCCGGGGCGGGCGACCAGTACGGAGCAAGCGCCGCACTCGCCCTCGGCGCAACCTTCCTTCGCACCGGTCAGTCCGCGATCACGAAGCCAGTCCAGCACGGTGGTGTGGACGGGCACGCCGTCGAGGCCGGCGTCTTTGCCGTTCACCTTGATCGTCGTCATGGTCGGCTCCAGCGGGTCCTTGCACTGTGGATGGGGTTCGCGTCCTGCAGGAAGTCGTCGAAGCGGTAGCCGGCGATCTTCGCGATCTCCAGCAGCGCGGCGGCGTGCTCCTGGTTCTCGCAGTTGCCGAGCCGCGCCCGGCCCTGCTCGACGATCCGGTCGAACGACTCCGCATCCCTGACCGAGATAACGAGCGGGAAGCCGAAGCGCTCCTTGTACTCCGCGGTGATCGCCGCCAACTCGTCCCGGTCCTGCTCGGGGAGGAAGGTCAGCCCACGCGTCGCCTGATCCCGCAGTGAAGCCTCACCACTCAGCCCGTCGGCAACGAACTGCGACCCGAGCTGCGGATACGACCCGATCAACTCACGCTGCTCCTCAGCAGACCCGGAGAAGAGCGCCTCCTGGAACGACCGCCGCAGCGCGTGGGTGTCGTTGAAGGGCCGCATCTCCCAAGCGCGCTCCACCATCCAGGTCGGTCCCTGGAACAGTCCGGAGAAGGTCTGCACGAACTCGTCGCGGCTCATCTTGTTCACCTGGTCGAGCCGGATCAGTCCGCTCCCGGTCGGCTGGCCGGCCACAGCGGGCCCGAAGTCCTTGCCGACGTGGTGGAAGAGCAGGTTCAGCCCGATGGCGGTCAGGCTGCCCAGCGTGATGCCGCTGCCGAAGATGATCTCGGCCCAGCCCGGTACCGCCTGGGAGATCTGCGGTTGCGCGGTGACGTACATCGCCAGACCCACACTGGTCGCGACGATCACGACATTGCGGTGGTCGTGGAAGTCGACCTTGGCCAGGGTCTGGAAGCCGACGACCGCGACGGTGGCGAACATCGCCAGCGCGGCGCCACCCAGTACGGGATGCGGAATGCCGGCCACGATCGCACCGGCCTTGGGGATCAGCCCGAGCAGGATCATGATCCCGCCCGCCGACGCGACCACCCACCGGCTCTTCACCCGGGTCAGCCGAACCAGACCGACGTTCTCGGCGAAGCAGGTGTAGGGGAAGGAGTTGAAGACGCCACCGATGGTGGTCGCCAAGCCGTCGGCCCGCAGCGCCCGGGCGATGTCGTCGCGGCTGATCCGCTTCTGCACGATCTCACCGGTCGCGAACACGTCCCCGGTGGTCTCCACCGCGGTGATCAGCATGACGACGACCATCGAGATGATCGCGGCGATCGAGAACTTGGGCCAGCCGAAGTAGAAGGGCTGCGTGACACCGACCCAGGCCGCGTCACCGACCGCACCGAAGTGCGCGTCACCGAAGGCCCAGGCGACCAGCGTGCCGACGACCAGGCCAGCCAGTACTGCGACGGTGGCCATGAAGCCCTTGAAGACCCGCTGGATCAAGACGATCAGCGCGAGCGTGCCGAGTGCGTAGGCGAGGTTCTTGCCGCTCGTCGGGTCCGACGTCGGTCCAGCGCCACCCGTCGCGTCGCCGGCGGCCACCGGCAGCAGGGCCAGGCCGATGATCGTGATCACCGAGCCGGTGACGACGGGAGGGAAGTACCGGATCAGCTTGCTGAAGAACGGCGCGATGAAGAAGGTGGCCAACCCGGCGACCAGGACGGCGCCGTAGATCACCAGCAGGCCGTTGGTACCACCGCCGGCCGCGAGCCCGATCGCGATCATCGGCGACACGGCCGTGAACGTCACCCCCTGCAGCAGCGGCAGCCGGACGCCGACCTTCCAGAAGCCGACCGACTGGATGATCGAGGCGATCCCGCAGGTGAACAGGTCGGCGTTGATCAGGTGCACGAGCTGCGCCGTGGTCAGGCCGATCGAGTTCGCCAGCAGAATCGGGACGATCACCGCGCCGGCGTAGAAGGCCAGCACGTGCTGGGTGCCGTAGACGGCGAGCTTGCCCGGCGACAGGACTTCGTCGACGGGATGACGGTTCGCGCGGCTCGGTCGCGTTTCTGCCTTCATTTCGGCACCTTCCAAGGGGTCGCGGCGGATCTGACCTGCACGACAGCTTGGGCTCAGGCGGCGATTGATTGCACCCGATAAACCTCCGAACTTGCGGGGTATCGGATCGATCGCTTTTGGAGGATCCTCCAATCAGAGCGACTTGAGGGCCAGGAACACGTCCACCCGGTCCTCGAAGTTCGACAGATCGCGACCGGTCAGTTGCTCGACGCGTTCGATCCGGTAGCGAACGGTGTTGACGTGCAGGTGCAGCGACTCCGCGGTCCGCGACCAGGAGCCTGACCACGCCAGGAACTCCGTCAGCGTGGCCAGCAGATCGGCGCGGGTCCGGCGATCGTGCTCGAGCACCGGGCCCAGGACGCGGTGCGCGTAGGTACGCCGGACGTCGTCGGGCACGGTCGCCAGCAGCAGGACGTGCGAGGCGACCTCGTCGGAGGTGACGACCGAGACCCGGGTACGCCCGGACAGCGCCGCCCGTTGCGCGAACCGTGCCTCCTCCAGCGCTCCGGTCAGCGCGTCGACGGTCGTCTCGCCGCTGACGCCGACCGCGAGTCTGGCCCGCGACAGGCCGGGATCGAGCCGGCCGAATGCGCTCCGGAGTAGGTCGGGAAGCTCGGCAGACCAGGGCAGCAACGCGACCAGCAAACCGTCCCGCCCGGCCGCGACGACAGCCGGTCCGACGGTGAGGGCGACATCCTCGATCAGCGAGTGCGCGATCTCGACCGGGCCGTCGTCCCTGAGCTCGGCCACGGCGACGGCCATCGGGCGATCGACCTGTACGCCGGCCTGACGGAGGCGGGTCGCGACCTCGGCTTGCGGGCCGCCGGATTCGACCAGGCTCAGCGCGTCCTCCACTAGCGGGCGTAGCGCGAGGCGGCCCTCGTCGCGGCGTACGCGGTCCAGAGCGGCGATCGCGCACAGTTCCTGGACCGCTTCGACGTGGGCGCGGGCCCATTGCGTGTGGTCGCCGTCGACGACGAGCAGCCAGGCGGTGAGGCGGTTGCCGAGCCCCGATCCGATGGGGAACAGGCTGTACGACGTACCGGCCGCGTCGGCGACCGCGGGCGTGCGATCCGCTGTCAGGAAGCGCCTGGTGATCGCGTCGAGGGTCTCCTCGTCGAGCGGTCCGGGGCCCGGTACTACGTGGCGGCCGGTGGACGTGATGACGCGGCAGTCGTGGCCGATCTCGGTCGAGATCCGGGCGGTCAGCTCGTCGAGGCTGCGGCCGGAGGCGATGGCCGAGAGGAGCTGGCGTTGGCGGACGAGGCTTGCGGACAGGCGGGCGCCGGTACCGGCTGAGCCGGCGGCCGCGACGTACTCGGTGACGTCGGCGAAGGCGATCTCGGTGGGGACCTCGACGAGCGTGACCTGGTGGCGGCGGCAGGCCTCGAGGAGGTCGTCGGGGACCTCGCCGAGGAGCGCTGCGCCCGCCAGGATCGTGGTCGCGCCGCGGCCTGCTACCGATGCGACGAAGGTTTCGCTGTCTTTGGGGCTGCGGCGCCAGACCAGGCCGGTGAGGACGAGTTCGCCGCCGTTGAGGTACGTGCCGGGCTCGAGCAGGTCGGTGGTGATGATCCGGCCGATCGGTCGGTCGTAGGCGCCGCGGGCCGCGTGCAGCAGCCGGAGCCGCAGTTCTGGCGGCTCGAACAGTTCGGAGAGCAGCATCTGCGCCTCTTTCATCCCTTTGGAGGAACGTACAACGCGGGTACGCGCGCGCGAAAGGAGCGCTTTTCCGGAAGACGGCCCGTCCGGACCTTGAACAGGCCTCTTCGGGCTTGGGGGGCGGTGCTTGACGGGCCGTTGATCGGCATCCTATGGTCATTTCGCATAGCAGAAGCAAGTTTCCACAATGCGGAAAACGAGAGAAGGACTCCATGAGCCACGCGCTGCGTCATGCCGTGAACTGCTCGATCCTGTTCACCGAGCTGCCGCTGCTGGAGCGGCCGGCGGCTGCCCGGGAGGCCGGGTTCGGGGCGGTCGAGTTCTGGTGGCCGTTCGCCGAGGCGGTACCGGGGGATGCCTCGGTCGACGGGTTTGTGGCGGCGATCCGGGACGCCGGGGTGCAGCTGGTCGGGCTCAACTTCTTCGCCGGGGACATGCCGGGTGGCGACCGCGGGCTGGCGTCGTCGCCCAAGCGGTCGGGGGAGTTCCGGGACAACGTCGACGTGACGGTCGGGATCGGGGAGCGGCTCGGGTGCCGGGCGTTCAACGCGCTCTACGGCAACCGCGAGGACGGAGTGGAGGCCCGGGAGCAGGATGAGCTTGCCGTCGAGAACTTGGCGTTGGCGGCTCGGGCTGCGGAGCGGATCGGTGCGACGGTGCTGGTCGAGCCGGTCAGCGGGGCCGAGCGGTATCCGCTGCGGACGGCCGCCGATGTGCTCGGTGTCATCGATCGGGTGCGGGCGGCGTACGGCGTACAGAATCTCGGGCTGCTGGCGGATCTGTACCACCTCGCGGTCAACGGTGACGACGTCGATCGGGTGATCGCCGAGCACACCGACCGGATCGCGCATGTGCAGATCGCGGATGCGCCCGGGCGCAACGAGCCCGGCACCGGATCGCTACCGCTCGAGGCTCAGCTCGCCGCGCTCGAGGCCAACGGGTATTCCGGGTGGGTCTCGCTGGAGTACAAGCCGGCCACTTCCACCAACGACAGCTTCAGCTGGTTGCCGCTCCAACGCCGCGGCCTGGCTACTTCTTAGGAGATTCGAGATGACGAACATTGCTTTCATCGGGCTGGGCATCATGGGCAACCCGATGGCTGTCCATCTGGCCAACGCCGGACACGTGGTGGCCGGGTTCGATCGGAGCCCGGAGCGTGCGGTCGCGCTGGTCGAGGCCGGTGGCCGGGCGGCCGAGTCGCTGGCCGACGCGGTCAAGGGTGCCGACGTGGTCTGCGTGATGGTGCCGGACTCGCCCGACGTCGAGGCCGTGCTGACCGGTGAGGAGGGCGTCTTCCAGCTGGCCGAGACCGGCACGCTGATCATCGACTTCTCGTCCATCCGCCCGGACGTCACCCAGCGGCTTGCCGAGCAGGCGCGGGCCGTCGGGTTCCGGTTGCTCGATGCTCCGGTTTCCGGCGGTGAGGCGGGTGCCCGGAACGCGGCGTTGTCGATCATGGTCGGCGGGGAGGCGGATGACTTCGCCATCGCCAAGCCGCTGTTCGACGCCGTGGGGAAGACCGTCGTGCATGTCGGGCCGAGTGGTTCGGGGCAGACGGTTAAGGCCGCTAACCAGTTGATCGTTGCCGCCAATATCCAGGCGGTGTCCGAGGCGCTGGTGTTCCTGGAGGCGTACGGCGTCGACACGAAGGCCGCGCTGGAGGTACTCGGTGGCGGCCTGGCGGGGTCGGCGGTGTTGCGGCAGAAGAAGGAGAACATGTTGTCGCGCTCGTTCCAGCCGGGGTTCCGGATCGATCTGCATCACAAGGACATGGGCATCGTGACGGCCGCGGCTCGCGAGGCCGGCGTCGTCGTACCGCTGGGTGCGCTGGTGGCTCAGCTGGTTGCTTCGGCCCGGGCCAATGGTGACGGCGGCCTGGACCACTCTGCTCTGTTGCGTGGCGTGGAGCGGCTGTCCGGGAAGGACGTGGCCTGATGGCTCGCATGCGCGCGGTCGATGCCGCAGTACTGATCCTGGAGAAGGAAGGTGCGACGCAGGCGTTCGGGTTGCCTGGTGCCGCGATCAATCCGTTCTACAGCGCTCTGAAGAAGCATGGTGGGGTCAAGCACGTCCTGGCGCGTCACGTCGAGGCTGCATCACACATGGCCGAGGGGTACACGCGGGCCGCTTACGGGAACATCGGCGTCTGCATCGGTACGTCGGGTCCCGCCGGCACCGACATGATCACCGGCCTGTACTCCGCTTCGGCCGACTCGATCCCGATCCTGTGCATCACCGGGCAGGCGCCGGTGGCGAAGCTGCACAAGGAGGACTTCCAGGCCGTCGACATCGCCTCGATCGCCGGGCCGGTCGCCAAGTGGGCGGTGACCGTGATGGAGGCGGCGCAGGTGCCGGGGACGTTCCAGCGCGCGTTCTGGTTGATGCGCGAGGGGCGGCCGGGGCCGGTGCTTGTCGACCTGCCGATCGACGTGCAGTTGGCGGAGATCGAGTTCGACATCGACACGTACGAGCCGCTGCCGGTACTACGGCCTGCCGCGACCCGGGCGCAGGCGGAGAAGGCGCTGGGAATGCTCAACGCCGCCGAGCGGCCGCTGATCGTTGCGGGTGGAGGGGTGATCAATGCGGACGCCGCTTCGTTGCTTGTCGAGTTTGCCGAGCTGGTCGGCGTACCGGTTGTGCCGACGTTGATGGGGTGGGGTTCGATTCCGGACGATCATCCGCTGGCGGCCGGCATGGTCGGGTTGCAGACGTCGCATCGGTACGGGAACGCGACGTTGCTGGCGTCGGACTTCGTGCTGGGGATCGGCAATCGGTGGGCGAACCGGCACACCGGGTCGGTCGCGACCTACACCGAGGGCCGCACGATCGTGCACGTCGACATCGAGCCGACGCAGATCGGGCGGGTGCTGGCGCCGGACTACTCGATCGTCTCGGATGCGCGGGCCGCGCTGGAGGTCTTCGTCGAGGTTGCCCGGGAATGGGCGCTCGAGGGGAAGCTGGCCGGGCGCTTCAGCTGGGGTGAGGAGTGCCGCGAACGGCGGGCGACCTTGCAGCGGAAGACGCACTTCGACGTGGTGCCGGTGAAGCCGCAGCGCGTCTACGAAGAGATGAACCGGGCTTTCGGTCCGGAGACGCGCTACGTCAGCACGATCGGCCTGTCCCAGATCCAGGCGGCGCAGTTGTTGCATGTCTACCGGCCGCGGCACTGGATCAACGCCGGCCAGGCCGGTCCGCTGGGTTGGACCGTCCCGGCCGCCCTGGGTGTCGCCGTCGCCGATCCGGACTCGACTGTCGTCGCGTTGTCCGGCGACTACGACTTCCAGTTCCTGATCGAGGAGCTGGCGGTGGGTGCGCAGTTCAACATCCCCTACATCCACGTGGTCGTGAACAACTCCTACCTGGGCCTGATCCGCCAAGCCCAGCGTGGCCTGGAGATGGACTACTGCGTCCAGCTCTCCTTCGAAAACCTCAACAGCCCCGAACTCAACGGCTACGGGGTCGACCACGTGAAGGTCGCCGAGGGCCTGGGCTGCAAGGCCCTCCGGGTCTCCGAACCGGACGAGATCCTGCCCGCCCTGGAACAGGCGAAGAAACTGATCGCCGAGTACCAGGTCCCGGTCGTCGTCGAGGTCATCCTCGAACGAGTCACCAACGTCTCCATGGGCACAGAACTCAACAACATCACCGAGTTCGAGGACCTGGCCACCGCCCCCGGCGATGCCCCCACAGCAATCCTCCGCACCCCGCACCTCACCGACCGCCCCACCTCCGCCCTCCCCGCACCGGCCGGCTGACGGACCCGAGCGGACGAACGGTGTTTGTTCGGCGGCTGGCGCGCTACAGGTCGCCAGCCGCCGAACAACCCGCCAGCCGACAGCTGGCGGGTCCGGTGGAACGCGGTCGGCATGAGTGAGGGAGTGGCTTGGTGTTGGTGGTTGTTGCTTCGGACAAGTTCAAGGGGTCGGTGGGTAGCGACGAGGTTGCTGCTGCGGTCGGCGACGGGCTGCGGCTGGGACGGCCGGGTGTCGAGGTCGACTGGGTGCCGGTGGCTGATGGTGGCGACGGGACGCTGGCCGCTGTTGTTGCTGCGGGGTTTGAGTTGGTGCCGGTTACAGCTGCTGGGCCTACTGGGGAGCCGGTGCTGAGTGGGTATGCGCGGCGCGGGGACACGGCGGTGGTCGAGTTGGCTGACGTGTGTGGGTTGGTGCGGCTGCCTGGCGGTCGGCCGGCTCCGATGACGGCTTCCTCGCGGGGTGTGGGTGAGGTGCTGGCTGCGGCGATCGCGGACGGCTGTAGCCGGGTGATTCTTGGGATCGGCGGTAGTGCGAGTACGGACGGAGGCGCCGGGCTGATCCGCGCGCTGGGCGCCCGGGTGCTCGACGCCCGGGGTGAAGAGGTACCGGAGGGCGGTGCTGGGTTACTAGTTGCTGAATCGCTTGAGCTGGCTGTACTGCGTGAATGCCTACAGGGAGTCGACCTGGTCATCGCCTGCGACGTCGACAACCCCCTGACCGGCCCAACCGGGGCCGCAGCGACATACGGCCCCCAGAAGGGCGCCACCCCGGGCGATGTCGAAGAGCTGGACAAGGCGATGGCTCACTGGGCCGACTTGGTCACCTCCGCAGTCGGTCGGGATGAACGTGAAGCGGCGGGGGCGGGGGCTGCTGGGGGTGTGGGGTTTGTGGGGGTGGCTGTGTTGGGGGCGGAGTTGCGGGCGGGGATCCGGTTGATGCTGGAGCTGGTGGGATTCGACGAGCGGGTGCGTGGGGCTGACTTGCTGGTGACGGGGGAGGGGAAGTTGGACGAGCAGACGTTGCGGGGGAAGGCAGTGGTGGGGGTGGCAGCGGCTGGGGTGGCTGCCGGCGTACCGGTGGTGGCTGTTTGTGGGGTTAACACGCTGGAGGGGGAGCAGTTGAGGGAGGTGGGGGTTGCGAAGGCGTATGCGCTGAACGACCTGGAGCCTGATGTGCAGCGGTGTATCGCCGATCCGGTGCCGTTGCTGCGAATGCTCGGTGAACGGATCGCGGCCGACCTACGATGAGTTTCAACCGAGAGGGGACCGCATGACCGCGCTGGACCTCGTCATCCGGGCCCGCCGGATGGTCAGTACTACGGGCCTGGTGCCCGCCGCCGTGGGCGTGAAGGACGGCCGGATCGTCAGCATCGAGCCATATGACACTGACCTCAACGCTTCTGAGTCGGTTGAGTTGGCTGAGGATGAGGTGTTGTTTCCGGGGCTGGTCGACTCGCATGTGCATGTGAACGATCCGGGGCGTACCGACTGGGAAGGGTTCACCAGTGCGACCCGGGCCGCCGCGGCGGGTGGCGTGACGACGATCATCGACATGCCGCTCAACAGCATCCCGCCGACCTGCGACGTACCGGCGCTGGAGCTCAAGCGGAAGACGGCCCAGAGTCAGGCGTTCGTGGACGTTGGGTTCTGGGGTGGCGCGATCCCGGGGAATGCCGAGCAGTTGAGGCCGCTGCACGAGGCTGGGACGTTCGGGTTCAAGTGTTTTCTGCTGCATTCGGGGGTGGATGAGTTTCCGCCGCTCGATCACGTGCAACTCGAGCAGGCGATGCGGGAGATCAGCTCCTTCGACGGGCTGCTGATCGTGCACGCCGAGGACGCCCACCAGATCGACCACGCTCCCGCGCCGGACGGCGCCAGCTACCAGCGCTTCTTGCATTCCCGCCCACGCGAGGCGGAGAACAAGGCGGTGGCTGAGGTGATCGACCTCGCCCGCCAAACTGGTTGCCGAGTGCACATATTGCACGTCTCCAGCGCCGACGTCCTGCCGCTGTTGGCCGAAGCCCGGCGCGACGGCGTACCCATCACGGCGGAGACCTGCCCGCACTACCTCACCTTCTCCGCCGAGGAGATCCCCGACGGCGCGACGCAGTACAAGTGCTGCCCACCCATCCGCGAGGCGGCCAACCGCGAGCTGCTTTGGCAAGGACTCCGCGACGGAGTGATCGACCTCGTCGTGTCCGACCACTCGCCGTCGACCATTGACCTCAAGCGACTCGACACCGGCGACTTCGGTGCGGCTTGGGGCGGCATCGCGTCGCTGCAAGTCGGCCTGCCCGCCGTCTGGACCGGCGCGCGCGAGCGCGGATTCACGCTCACCGACGTCGCCCGCTGGATGTGCCAGGCACCGGCCGCGCAAGTCGGTCTGGCGCACAAGGGCCGGCTCGAGGTCGGGTACGACGCGGACTTCTGCGTCTTCGCCCCCGACGAGTCCTTCGTCGTCGACGTCGCCGCGCTCCATCACAAGAACGCGATCACCCCGTACGCCGGACGCCCGCTCGCCGGCGTGGTGCGCAGTACCTGGCTGCGCGGCCGCCCGATCGAAATCCACGCCGACCCTCGTGGCCGGCTGCTGACCCGAGGAGACGACGCATGACCTACTACTCCCCAAAGGGCGGGCACCCCGCGCAGACGGAGCTGACCACCGATCGCGCGGTCTTCACCGAGTCGTACGCCGTACTGCCGCGCGACACGATGCGCGACATCGTCACCAGCCAGCTGCCGTTCTGGGACAACACCAGGCTCTGGGTGATCGCGCGTCCGCTGTCGGGGTTCGCGGAGACGTTCTCGCAGTACATCGTCGAGGTCTCGCCGGGCGGGGGCAGCGACAAGCCGGAGGCGGATCCGGGCGCCTCGGCCGTGCTGTTCGTCGTCTCGGGCAACCTGGTGCTGACGGTCGGCGGGGAGAAGCATGAACTGGCGCCGGGTGGTTATGCGTTCCTGCCGCCGAGCTCGGACTGGACGCTGCGCAACACCAGCGATGAGCTCGCGACCTTCCACTTCGTGCGGAAGGCCTACGAGGCGGTCGACGGGATCGACGTACCGGCTGCTTTCGTGACGAACGAGGCTGAGGTCGAGGGCATCGAGATGCCCGGGACCGAGGGGCGGTGGCGGACGCAGCGGTTCGTCGATCCGCTGGATGTCCGGTACGACTTCCATGTCAACATCGTGAGCTTCGAGCCGGGTGGGGTGATCCCGTTCCCGGAGACGCACGTGATGGAACACGGCATCTACATCCTCGAAGGCAAGGCCGTGTATCTGCTCAACAAGGACTGGGTCGAGGTCCAGGAGGGCGACTTCCTCTGGCTCCGCGCCTTCTGCCCGCAGGCCTGCTACGCCGGCGGTCCTGGGCCTTTCCGCTACCTCATCTACAAGGACGTGAACCGCCACGCCAAGCTGCCCCGGCTGAGCTGACCCCGGAACCAAACGGTCGTTTGGAGCATCTAACAGCTCGTAGGCCGACTCGAGGGAGCACGAGATGACTGACGAGATCCCCGCCGCGGCGAAAGCGGACGCCGACAGGTTCAAGCACCTTCCGCCCGCGGTGAAACTGGAAGACACCATCGCCACCCACGACCCCGAAGACCCGCCCGCCCCGAACCTGGGCCGGGACCCCGACATCGACTTCATCCTGCGCTACGGCGCCGGGTAACCGCCCACCAGTCACCCGCCGCTGACCACTGCGGCGGGTGACTGCAAGGTGCTTGCAAGGTCTCGGCGGGAACGTGGGGGCATGGGAGCCGGGGTGGTGTGTCGGGTGTTGGGGGAGCTGGCGGTCGAGGTCGACGGGGTTGGGGTCCCGTTGGGTGGGGGATTGTCGCGGCGGTTGGTGGCCGGGCTGGCTACGGGGGACGGGTTTGCGGTGCCCGATGAGGTGCTGGCCGAGTACGTCTGGCGGGACGAGCAGCCGGCGGCCGCCGTACGGGCGTTGCGGGTGATGGTGTGGCGGTTGCGGAGTACGGGGATCGGGGAGTGGATCCGCCGGATGCCGGCCGGGTACGCGCTCGCAGTACCGGTTGAGCAGACGGATCATGGGCAGTTCGTCGCCGCGGTGAATCGTGGGTTGCAGCAGCTGAGGGGCAATGACGCGGTCCGGGCTGAGGCGAGTCTGGAGTCGGCGTTGGCGCTGTGGCGCGGTACGCCGTGGTCGGATCTGGGGGACTCGCCGTTGGTCGTGGGATCGCGAGCGCGGTTGGAGGAGTTGCGGCAGGTCGCCGTGGAGGAGTTGCAGGCGGCTCGGCTGACGCTGGGTGATGTCGCGAGGGCTGTTCCTGCACTACAGCAGGCCGTTGCTGAGAGCCCCTATCGCGAGCGGCGATGGGAACTCCTCGTGCTGGGGCTCTGTCAAGCAGGTCGGCCCGAAAGGGCAATCGCCGAACTCCACCGGGTCCGCAGCCTCCTCGCCGACGGCGTCGGCCTCGACCCCGGCCCATCCCTCTGCGCCTTGGAACACCGCCTCACACCCCGCCGCCGAGTCCCGGTGAGAAGCGGCCGCTGGCGCTGACCCCCAGCCCCGCCGTCGAGGGGTGGCACGGCTAATGGGCGGGCGGTGCGCGGTGGGGCGGCGTATTGTCTGGGGGTGTTCGAGTGCCGGGTTCTGGGGCCGGTCGAAGTATTGGTTGACGGGGTTCAGATCGATGTCGGGGGCGCGTTGCCTCGTCGGCTGGTTGCCGCGCTGGCGGCGGCCGGTGGCTCAGCCGTGTCCAACGACCGGCTCGCGGCGGCCATGTGGGACGACAGTCCGCCGCCGAAGGCAGCCGCGGCCATGCAGGCGTACGTCTCGAGACTGCGGGCGGCCCTCGGACCGGAGTACCGGGATCGTCTGGACCGTACGCCGACCGGCTACCGCCTCACCATCGACGAGCTGGACGTACGCCGCTTCGCCGCCCTGATCGAATCGGCGAGATCGAGCCAGCCGCCGACCGCCCGCCGCCAACTCACCGAAGCCCTCGCCCTCTGGCGAGGCGACCCCTACCCCGAACTCCCCGAAGACTCCACAGCAGCCGACCGCAGCCGCCTCCAGGAACTCCGTGAGGTGGCAGCGGAGGAACTCGCCGCGGCAAGGCTGGACGACGGGGACGCGATCGGCGCGGTCGTCCAGCTGGAGCAACTGGTCCGAGAGCAGCCGCTGCGCGAACGCCGCTGGGCCCTCCTCGTGCTGGGCCTCTACCGAGCCGACCGCCAAGGAGACGCACTCGCGACCCTGCGCAAGGTCCGCGACCTGCTCGCCGACCAGCTAGGCGTCGACCCCGGCCCCGAGCTGCAGGCCCTAGAGCAGCAGATCCTCGCCCAAGACCCCAGACTGCGCCTAGCCGAGCCGACCCTTGCCACCCCGATCCAGCCGGTACTACGGCCGCTCACCTCCTTCCTGGGGCGCACCGCCGACCTCAAGCAACTCACGGACCGCCTGACCCGCCACCGCCTGGTCACCCTGATCGGCCCGGCCGGCGTGGGCAAGACCCGCCTGGCCGTCGAGTACGTGTCAAGGAACACCCCGGACGACCTCTGGTTCGCCAAGCTGGCCGATGTCTCGGACCCCACCGCACTACCGGCAACCGTGGTGGACGCATTCGGCCTGGTCGCCAGTGGAGACGACCCGACCGCTTTGCTCATCCGCACCATCGGAGCCGGCCCAGGCCTCCTCGTACTGGACAACTGCGAACACCTCGTCGCGGCGGCCGCCTGCTTGGTCTCCGACCTGATCCACGGCTGCCCCCAGCTACGGATCCTCGCAACGAGCCGCGAACCACTAGGCGTCGAAGGCGAGCTCACCCTGCCGGTCAACCCCTTGCCCTGGGCAACCGACACGGACGCGGCCGTGGACCTGCTCGTCGATCGGGTCCAGTCGGTCCGCCCGGGGTGGACGCCATCGGCCACCGAGTTGCCCGCCGCCCGCCGGATCGCGGCCGCGCTCGATGGTCTGCCGCTGGCGATCGAGCTGGCCGCCGCCAGGGCGAGGGTGCTCGGCCTGGGTGAGATCGCCGACCGCCTTGACGACCGGTTCGCTTTGCTCGGGGCAGTGCCGCAGGGCTCGCTGGCCAGCCACGAGACGCTCGAAGCCGCGATCGGCTGGAGTGTCGACCTACTGGATCCCGCGGATCGGGAGTTGCTGGTCAAGCTGTGGGCGTTCGAGGGCGGGTTCACGCTCGAAGCGGCGGAGAGCCTGGGCGTTCGTAGTACCGAGGTGGAGGTACTGGAGTCGCTGTCGGCGTTGGTGACTCGATCCGTCGTGGTCGCCGACACGACGGCTGAACCGACCAGGTACCTGATGTTGGAGAGCATCCGCGCCTACAGCCGCAAGCTCGATCCAGACCCCGACGAGACGCTGAGACTGCAGGCCCGCTGGGTGCATCTGCTGACCGCGCGCTGCGCTGTCGCGATCCGTGAGCACCGGGGCGGCTGGTTCATCCGGCGGATGAACCGCGAGCTGCCGAACGTCCGGGCCGGATTCGCCCACGACCTCGCCCGTGATCCGGCGGCGGCGCTGACCACGGCCGTCGGCCTGGGCGTCTACCTGTACCGGAGCGTGCACCATGCCGAGGCGATCCGGATGCTTCGGGACGCGCTGGATGCCGCGCCGGACGGCCCAGCGATCGACCGTGGCCGGGCGCTCAACTCGCTGACCGCGCTGACCTACTACTCCGGCGATCTGCGCGGCGTCGACGAGTTGGTCGACCAGGTGGTCGCACTGCTCCCGGAGGTGTCGAAGGAATCGCCTCGGGACTACGCGGAGTTGTGCCTGTTCCTCGCTGTCGGTTGCGCGGTCGGCGGCCGGACCGAGTTGACCGCTGACATCGCCGGACGGGTAGAGGAGATCAGCGACGAGCACGGCCTGACAGGACTGGTATCCGCCGCGCGTGCTGTCTACGCCGTCGCCCTGTTGAAGGCGGCCGGTGGGGACGGCGACGGCATCCTGGCGCAGGCGGACTTCATCGAGGAGACGGGGCGCGGCTTCATGCGTGCCTGGGCCACGCTCGCGGTCGCGGAGGCGTTCCTGCTCCACCCCGAGGTGGCGTCGCCTGAGCGGGCGATGGAGAAGGTGCGCGTCTCGCTGGCCAAGTTCCTCGAGCATGAGGACTACCCGTACGCCTTGAACGTGCTGCGGGTCGGCGCGCTGGCGATGGTACGGGTCGGGCGGCCTGCTGAGGACGCAGGACGGTTGCTGGCGGCGGTACAGACTCATGCGGCACTGCTCGGCCTGCGTACCAGGGGACTGGTCAACCCGGCTGAGCCGTGGGTCGAGGACGCCTTCGAAGGCATCGCGGTGCCGGAGGGCCTTGAGCTGTCCTGGAGCGCCATGTTGGCCCTGCTCGCCGGCGACTGACTGCAAGCGGGCTGCAAGGACCTCTGGAGACAGTTGCCCGAGACAGGGAACCCGGAGGGACGATGCTCGACTATCTGACAGGCACCGGCGGTCGCCGGCTGGACTACGTACGGCGTGGGCGGGGTGCGCCGCTGTTGCTGATCCAGGGGATGGGTGCCCATCACGCGATGTGGGGCCAGGAGTTGCTGTCGCTGCTGGAGCCGGAATTCGACATCGTCGCGTACGACCATCGGGGGGTCGGGCGCGGCGACCGGGCGGACGAGGCGTTCAGTACGGCCGACCTGGCCGAGGATGCGGCCGCAGTGATCGCGTCGCTCGGGTGGAGTGACGCACTGGTGTTCGGGATCTCGCTCGGAGGGATGGTGGCGCAGGAACTCGTCCTGCGCCACCCGGAGCTGGTCAGGGCGCTGGCGATCGGCTGTACCTGGGCAGGCGGGCCGGATGGGGTGATGTCCGAGACATCCCGGCGCATGGTCGAGGCCTTCGCGACCAGGGACCCGGACCATGCGACCAAGACGAGCTTCGAGGCCAACTTCTCCCGGCGGTTCGCGGCGGAGACACCGGGACTGCTCGAGACCTACCAGAGCCGCGCACTCTCGGTGAAGGTCCCGGTACCGGTCATACAGATGCAGTGGCAGGCAGCGCTCGCCCATGACACCGGCGACAGGCTCGGTACCGTCACCAGGCCGACCACGGTCCTGCACGGTACTGCGGACGCCGGCATCCCAGTAGTGAACGGGCACCGACTGGCCGGCTTGATCCCAGGCGCTCAGTTGGAGCTGTTCGACGGCGCCGGGCACCTGTTCTGGTGGGAGGACCCCGCCCGTGCCGCTGCCGCCCTGACCCAGCTGGAGAGACGCGCGGCTGACCGCAATGACGCACGGGGGTGGACAACCTAGGTAACCTGGCGGGCGCCGCCTGCCGGGCGGCCGACGGATAGGAGAGTATGGCCACCGTGACGCCACCTAGTGCCCAGGACTCGCAACGACGGCCTGAGGTCGAACCGGCCGTCGCGCGTCTGACTGTCGGCCTCGGCGGTCCCACCGGCAAGTTCGCCCGGCTCAGCTCGTCCTGGTGGACGCCGCTGCGGATCGCGCTCGCGGTGTGCTGCATCACCTTCGCGCTGGGCGTCCTGCAGAAGGCGCCCTGCATGGAGGACGGCTGGAACCGGCAGAGCTGGCGGCCGTTCCAGGCGCTGTGCTACTCCGACATCGGCTACCTCTACCAGGAGCGCGGGTTCGCCGAGGGCAACCGGCCGTTCCTCGACACCGGCAACTACCCGGTGCTGGAGTACCCGGTGCTCACCGGTGGCTTCATGGAGGTCGCGGCCAAGATCACCTGGGTCTTCACCGGCGACCCGAAGAAGGACGTGACCGAGGCGCAGAAACGCGACACGGCCGGCGTCTTCTTCGTCGTCAACGTCGCGATGCTCTTCCTCTGCGCGCTGATCCTGGTCGGCCTGACGGTGGCGACGGCGCGCGGGGTGGCCAAACGCCAGGGCGGGGCTCGCGGGCAGCCGATGATCGCCCTGTACGTCGCCGCTGCGCCGGTACTGGCCTTCACCTCCACGATCAACTGGGACCTGTTCGCGGTCGTACTGACTGCGGGCGCGATGTATGCGTGGTCGCGGGGCAAGCCGATCTGGTTCGGCATCCTGCTCGGGCTGGGGACGGCGGCGAAGTTCTACCCGTTCCTGCTGCTCGGGCCGCTGCTGATCGTGTGCCTGCGCGGGCGGAAGCTGTGGCAGTGGTTCCTCGCGCTGGTGGCGACGGGGTTCAGCTGGGGGCTGGTCAACGCGCCGATCTACCTGCTGGCGAAGAACGAGTGGCTGTCGTTCTGGGTCTTCAACGACGAGCGCGAGAGCGACTACGGCTCGATCTGGTACGTCCTGAAGCTGGCCAAGCACGAGGTCGCCGACGTCAACCAGCTCAATATCGTCATCTTCGCCGGGCTGTGTCTCTCGATCGCGATCCTCGGGCTGATGGCGCCGCGGCCGCCGCGGTTCGCGCAACTGGCGTTCCTGGTGGTGGCCGCGTTCCTGCTGGTCAACAAGGTGTACTCACCGCAGTACGTGCTCTGGCTGCTGCCGCTGGTCGCCCTGGCCCGCCCGAAGCTGCGCGACTGGCTGATCTGGCAGGCGTGCGAATCGTTCTACTGGATGATGGTCTGGCTGCATCTGGCCCAGTACCTGGCGCCCGGAGACCCGAACCAGCCGGACAAGATCTACTGGCTGTCCGTCGTACTCCGCATGGCCGGCACCCTCTGGCTGATGCTGGTAGTAGCCCGCGACATCCTCCTCCCAGAAAACGACCCAGTCCGCCAAGGCGACCTGGTCAACGACCCCGGCGACGGCGTAATCCCCGACGCCCCACCACGCCAGCTAGACCCCGTCCACGCGTAGCAACGCAGCCGGCTCGCTGGCGGATCAGTCAGAGGGCGAGCTTCGCGACGTCGAGGTTCCCTCCGCTGACGACGCCGGCAGTCAGCGTGCCCAGCTCGACCTTGCCTTCCAGCAAAGCTGCGAAGGGTGCTGCCGCGGCAGGCTCGAGGGCGAGCTTCGTGCGGGACATGACCAATCGAGTCGCCTCGATGATCGACTCTTCGCTGACGCGGACCACCTGGTCGACGTACTGGGCGATGATCGCGTAGTTGTGGGTGCCGCAGACGGGAGCGGCGAGGCCGTCGGCGACGCTCTTGGCGGTTGGCAGCTTCTGCGGTGATCCGGCGGCGAGGCTGCGGCTGACGACGTCGGCGTTCTCCGGCTCGATCCCGATCACCCGGATGCTCGGCCGGATCAGCTTGAGCGCGAGCGCCACCCCCGAGATCAGTCCGCCGCCACCGACCGGCACGAGCACGGTATCCACCTCAGGACGATCGTCGAGGAGTTCCAGCGCGAGGCTGCCATGCCCGGCGATGACATCGAGATCGTCGAACGGGTGGACGCCGGTCAGCTTCCGTTCGTCCCGGATCGACTCGTAGGCGCCCATCAGATCGCCCTCGACCAGTTCGACCTGAGCTCCGTACGCCCGTGCCGCCGCGATCTTCGCCGGCACCGCCGTCTTGGCCATCACCACCGTCGCCGGCACTCCGGCATCCCGCGCCGCCCAGGCCAGCGCACCAGCAGCGTTGCCCGCCGAGACGGTGATGACGCCACGTTCGCGTTCCTCCGCGGTCAGCTTGAGCGTCTTGTTGAGCAGTCCGCGCACCTTGAAGCTGCCCGTCTTCTGGAACAGCTCAGCCTTCAGCGTGAGCCGTCCACCGAACAGCTCATCGAGCGCCGACGACTCGACCATCGGCGTGCGATGAATCCGCCCGTGCAGTCCCGCAGCGGCAGTACGAACGTCCTCGATGGTCGGCATACCGCAGACATTAACTGGACCTGGGCCGCGAGATGATTGACCCATGACCGCGCCACTGCCCATGCCGGCCTACCGTCCACGTCTCACCCGCACGCTTGGCGTCGAGCAGGGCGGCGACTGGCGGGTCAGGGTGACCGGCATCTCGGCTACCGGAGTACTGCCGGATGCTGCCGCCCAGGAGGCGGCCCTGGACGCAGCGGACAAGCTCCTCCCACCAGTGACGGCTGAGCGACCCGGCATGGCGTTCCTGATCGTCCACACCGGCACCGAGGCGCTCTGGGGCATCCTCGGCTGGTGGGAGCTCGACATCCTGTACGTGCGCTCCCTGCGCGCAGACCTCGGTACTACGGACTTCCACCTGGTGCCGCCGGACGGTCCGACCGCGTGTGCGTGGGAGCTGCTCGTAGTGGACCAGGAGCGGCAGTCCTGGGTCGCGCATGTGCTCTCTCGGCCGCATGACCCGGACTACGACGGCTACCTCAGCGTCAACCTCGGCCTCAGCTGACCGCGCTCTCCGGAGCGGCCGCTGTCTCCGGGTGCCCACGCCGGCGGCCGTAGAGCAGGCGCTGGCCGGCGGCGGTACCGGTGAACTTCTCCCGGCGCGCCCAGGCGTGGCACTCGTCGATCACGGGGCAGCTGCTCAGGCAGAGCTCGCGCGCCTTGCGCTGTTCCCAAGGCGATGCAGTCTCGTCGTACAAGGATGCTTGTCCGACGCAGGCTGCCTTGGTCATCCAGCGGTCCGCGGGGTCTGCGATCACTGTCAGGGTCGGCCTCATGACGCAAACGCTAGGCCCGCCCGGCAGGGTTCCGGAGCGCGTCTTACTATATGAGAGTTAGTCCACTTGAATACTGTACTTAAGCGGGCCTGAGCCGGTCGGCGACCGCGGTGGCGAAGCGGGTGGTCGCGTCGGGTGCCTCCGGGAGGAACAGGTACGGCTCGATCAGCTCGAGCTCCATCAGCAGGTAGCGGCCGTTGCTGACGATGCCGTCGACGCGGGCGTAGACGGGGGCCTTGCGGCTCTTGGCCGCCGCGATGGCCGCGATCGAGCCGTCGAGGACGGCCGCGGGCGGGTCGAGCAGCTCAGCCGTACCGCCGAAGTCGTGCTGCACCCGGTAGTCACCAGCTGCCGGGCGCTTCAGGACCGCGTGGCTGAACTCGCCGCCGAAGAAGATCAGCGACCACTCGCCCTCGCTCTGGATCTCCGGCTGGAACGGCTGCACGAGGTAGACGTCGTCGGGCAGGTCCTCGATCGCGTCGCTGAGCGCGGTCGAGCCAGCCGTGCCGCGGATCGTGTTGTGGGCCGTCGCGCTGACGGTCGGCTTGATCACGATCTCCTGGCCGTCCAGCCCGCCGACGACCTCGCGCAGGCAGGCGCCGGCCGCGACCTGCGACGGCACGATCGCGACGCCGCGCTCGCGCAGCTCGAGCAGGTAGCGCTTGTCGGCGTTCCAGCGGACCAGGCCGGCCTCGTTGAGGAGCGGGACGCCGGCCTTGTCGAGCTGGCCGAGCCACTCGGTGAACTCGAGGTAGCGCCGGTGGTAGTCCCAGACGGCGCGCAGCAGCACCGCGTCGTACGAGGACCAGTCGACCGACGGATCGGTCCACACCTCGGCCACCGGGTCGAGCCCGGCGTCGCGGAGGGCGGCCGCGAGCGGCAGGTCGTGCGGGTGCAGCTCGGCGTGGTCGGCCGAATTAACCAGAGCGATTCTCACGTCGCTCAGTGTTGGCGTGCCCCGATCGGTTCGTCAAACCGGATTGGTGTGGCGCTGCGCTGACGCAGCGTGATCGCGATGACAACGATGACAAGGGCCGCCGCGTAGATCAGGCCCTGGCGCTGGTCGTGGCCGAAGCTGGCGTAGGCGAGGTAGGCCGCGACCGGTACGACGAGCCACTCGAACCTGTTGGCCAGTACGGCGAGGGCGATCAAGGGGAGTCCGTACCAGGGGTAGGTCGGTGTGGTGACGAGCAGCGCGGCGCCGTACAGCCAGCAGCAGGTGACGGCGATCGGCTCGCGGCCCTGGCGCTGCAGGGCGACGATGGCGAGCGTCACCGCGAGTAGGCCGGCGGCGAGCTGGCGGGCCTCAGGAGGCAACAGCAGCGCGAGAATCGCCGAGCGGGAGCTGCCGTCGTCGAAGCCTTCCTGGGTGAGGTAGCCGGGGAGGAAGCCGATCACCAGGGTGCCTGCGGCGAGCAGGTGGGGGATGTAGCTGGCGACGAAGGTGCCGATGGCAACCAGCGGCGTACGGAGGTCTCTCTTCTTGATTGCGGTGAAGGCGGGGAGCAGGAGGAGGGGCAGGAGTTTGGTGGCCGCGGCGGCGCCGAGGAGTAGTCCTGCGAGGATCGGTCGGCGGCGGGCTGCTACGGCTACTGCGGCTGCGATGAGGAGGGCTGAGAGCACGTCGACGTGGGCTGCGCTGCCTGCCTCCAGGACCACTATCGGTGACCAACCCCACAGGAGAGCCCAGCGTGGATCGCGGTTGGTGCGCTTGAGTTGGCTAGCCAGGAGCGCGGTCAGGGCGACGGCGAGTGCTGCAGCCGCTACCTGGAGTCCGAACGTGCCTGCCGACCAGGGGGTGACCAGGGCGACTGCGGCGAAGTAGGCCTGAGCCACTGGCGGGTAAATGGTCGGCACGCGCGGCCGGTTGATTTTCGTCCGCGGATCATCGGCCGAAGCTGCCGCTAGAGCCGCCGGGTCGCGCGGTACCCGTGGTGGTCCGGTCACCCCAGACCGCTCATCTGCTGTCAGCCCAGGAAACAGCACTGGATCCCTCAGACGAGCCAACTCATCAGCCAGCGGCACATGGCTGTAGGGCGAACTACCAGACAGCTGCACCCGCCCATCCCACACATACCGATAAGCGTCGGTACTAGTGATCGGTGCCCTAAACAACCCAGGCACCTGACAAACAGCCGCCACCGCCACCACAGCCAGCACCACGCGCCCCCCAGCCGGCCGCCTGGTCACCAGCCACCCAACACCACCCACCACCAAGCACCCACCCACCAACACCGCATTCGGCCACCACCCAGCAGCCTCCGCTGCGAGAACGCCAACCGACACAGCAACAGCGACGCAGCCGCCGACCGCCAGCCCCATCCCGCCCCGGCCGACCCCCGCCCCGCCCCGGCGGACGCGCGCTGCGCGCCAGCGAGGCCTGGCTGCCTCCTCCGATGCCTTCATCGGTAGGACGCCTGGCGGAGGGTTGCGGGGGCTCGGCGGAAGGCCAGGAAGGCTCGGTGCGGGGTGCGCCAGTCTTCAGTGGCTAGGAGGTCTGCGGCGAGGGCGTGGCGCAGTACTGCCCGGGTGCCGACCCTTGCCCAGGGCAAAGGTCTTGAGCGACGGCCGCCGTCAGCGTGCAGGATGATCGGAGCGGTGTCATCGAGGTTGTCGTCGGGGTCGACTTCAACCAGCACCAGACCGTCGGGCCGGACCAGCTCCGCGCAACGGCGAAGCAGCAGCGCGGGCGCTCCACCGATGCCGATGTTGCCGTCCATCAAGAGAACGCTTCCCCAGCGCCCCTCGCCCGGCAGCGGTTCCTGCACCGGACGCCGGAGCGCAGGAGCACCTCGGTTGGTGGTCAGCAGGACAGCCTCCGCCGAGATATCGACCCCGAGCGCCGGAATCCCGCGCTCCGCCAGCGCCGTGACGATCCGCCCCGGCCCGCACCCGATATCGAGCACCGGCCCCTCACACCGACTCAGCGCCAACCGATCCACCTCATCCGCCGGCGCCTGCCAGCGATCCACCTCGCACAACGACGGCACCTGCTGCCCATCGATGCCAGTGGCAACCACCCGCGCCCCAGAGAGGGCCTTCTCGAACAACAACCCCGGCGACGCCGAATGCTGCAACCGCCCATGCAACCGCGACATCCGCAGCGCCGGGAAGCACGCCGCCAACACCGCCGCATCCTCCGGCGTATCCATGTCCCGCAACATCGGCAGCAACAACACCTTGTACCCGAGCAACCGCAACCGAGCCAGCTGATCCGCCCCGGTGTGATCAGTGGACATCGGTACGCCGACCAGCGCCCGCCGGTCCGGTTGACGCAACCCGAGAGCCCAGTAGCCACCGTCCTCGGTCAACCCCAGCACAGCGTCGTGATCGGCCCAGTCGACGTCCAGCAGCTCCCGGGTGATCTGAGGGGTGTCCATACCGACCAGCAGCATCGGCCCACCGGCGTACGCGTCCTCGAACGCCTCTGCGAGCCGCTCTGCCAGCCCATCACCCCGCTGCTCGACTACCTCGAAGCCGCTGGGCAACCACGGTCCGCTCTGCCCGTCCAGGGCGAGCACGTACCGGCGTACCGGCGTATCGCGGACCGCTGCAAGGGTGTCGGCCAGCGAGGCCCGGGCAAGCGCTGCCGCCTCCGCAGGGGTGAACTCGGTCTGCAGGCGCGTCTTCACTCGCCCCGCGACCGGCTCCTTGGCGATCACGATCAGCGTGTCCGCCTTCACGCCGACAGCACCTTCGACATGTCCAGCACGGCCCGCGCGGCGCCCAGCGGCGTACCGGTCACCTTCGAGCGCCCAGAGCGCGGCAGGTAGTCCACATCGACCTCCGCGATCCGCCACCCCGCGTCTGCCGCCTTCACGACCGTCTCCAGCGGATACCCCGACCGCCGGTCGAGCAGATCCAACCCCAGTAAGGGCTCCCGTCGCGCTGCCCGCATCGGCCCAAGATCCCTGAGCTGTACGCCGGTACGCCGACGCACCCGCCTCGACAGCTCCGCATTCGCCAGCCGCAGATGCCACGGCCACACGTTGCGCGACACCGGCCGCCTCCTGCCGAGCATGAGGTCGATCTGCCCGGACAGCACGGGTGCAGTCACCCGGACGAGCTGCCGCGGATCCAGGGATGCGTCCGCATCGAGGAAGGCGACCACTGGCGCAGTACTGGCCTCTAGACCCGCATGGCAAGCGGCGCCGTACCCGCGGACCTCGCACGGCACCACTAGCGCTCCCAGCCGGGCAGCGATCTCCGCGGACCCGTCGGTGGAGCCGTTGTCGACGACAACGGCCCGTACTCCGGCCGGCAGCCGGGTGAGCACCCAGGGCAGAGCGGCGGCCTCGTTGAGGCACGGGAGGATGAGATCGACTTCGGCGTCTACTGGCTGCACTCTTCGACCGTAGGGAGGATCGACCGGTTTCAGGGGCCAGTACCGGATACAGCTCGCTTACGTCCCACTCCATAGCGGGCCAGGTGGCGCATTCGGCCAGATGGACGATCTACGCTCGACCAGTGGCTACTCGTGTGCTCGTGGTGGACGACGACCCGACCGTGTCGAACGTCGTCTCGGCGTACCTGACCAAGGCGGGGTACGACGCCCGCGTGGTCGCCGACGGCGTGATGGCGGTCGAGGTGTGGCAGCAGTGGAAGCCGTCGGTCGTAGTACTGGACGTGATGCTGCCCGGACTGTCCGGTCTGGAGGTACTGCGCCGGATGCGTGCCGCCGACGACGGCGCCGCCGTGATCATGCTGTCGGCCCGGGGTGAGGAAGAGGACCGTCTGGTCGGGCTGGAGTTCGGCGCGGACGACTACGTGGTCAAGCCGTTCAGCCCACGCGAACTGACGCTGCGCGTGCAGGCGATGCTGCGGCGGGAGGAACGGCTGGCCGGGCTGGACCTGACGCCGACCAAGCTCCGCGCCGGGCCGATCACGGTCGATACCGCTGCCCGGATCGCCACTCTTGACGGTGCCGCGTTGTCGTTGACGCATCGCGAGTTCGATCTGCTGGCGTTCCTGGTGTCGCATCCGGGCAAGGCGTACACGAAGGCGGAGCTGCTGCGGCGGGTGTGGGGCTGGGACTTCGGCGACTCGTCGACGGTGACCGTGCACGTACGCCGGCTGCGCGAGAAGATCGAGGTGGATCCGTCGGATCCGCAGTTGGTGCTGACCGTGCCCCGGACGGGATACCGCTTCGCGGGTGAGGCCGAATGAACCGCGACCAGTTCACGATCCTCGCGCTCACCGCGGGCTGGACGCTGATCGTCGCGCTGCTCGGTGCGGCGGTGCTGTGGCGGTTCCGGCGCAAGTCGCTGCGGATCACGATCATCGTCGCCGGGCTGGTGCCGATGCTCGGTGCGCTTGCCGCGGTGACGCAGAGCGTGCAGGCGATGTTCATCTCGGCTCACGACTCGCTGGTGGTGCTGTGGACGCTAGCGTTCTCCGGGTTGCTGGGGCTGGCGATGTCGGTGCTGCTCGGGCACTGGATCAGTACCGGCTCACGTGACGTCGGACGACGGCTGCGGCACCTCGGTACGTCGTACGAGCCGGTCGAAGGCCTCGCGAACGTGCCTGCCGAGTTGGCGGCGATCACCGACGAGCTGGAGATGACTCGTCAGAAGCTTGCTGCGTCGAACGCGCGCGAGCGAGCGTTGGAGGCCAGCCGGCGCGAGCTGGTCGCCTTCATGTCACACGACCTCCGTACGCCGCTCGCTGGGCTGCGGGCTGTCTCGGAGGGGCTGGAGGACGGCGTCATCGACGACGTACCGGGTGCTCTGCGGCAGATGCGCGCGACGGTCGACCGGATGACCGGGCTGGTGGACGATCTCTTCGAACTGTCCCGCCTGTCCGCCGCGCCGCCGCCGCGGCGACGGTCGTCCGTGAGCCTGCGCGAACTGGCCGAGGACGTGGTGGGGGAGAGCTGCGAGCACGCCCGCTCGGAAGGCGTGTCGCTGACGGTGTCGACACCGTCCGACGACGACCGTCTCGCGGTCCACGGCGACGCGGACGAGCTGACCCGCGCGGTCACGAACCTCGTCGGCAACGCGATCCGCCACACCGAACACGGCGGCACCGTCAAGGTCATGGTCGCCCGCGAGGACGACGGCCGGGTCCGCCTGGCCGTCACCGACGGCTGCGGCGGCATCCCCGACGACGACCTCGACCGAGTCTTCGACATCGGCTGGCGAGGCGACGAACAACGCACCCCCGCCAACGGCCTGGCAACCACCAGCACCACCAGCAGCGGCGGCGGCCTGGGCCTCGCCATCGCCCGAGGCGTAGTCGAATCCCACGACGGCGAGATCGCAGTCACCAACATCCCCGGCGGCTGCACCTTCAAAATAGAACTCCCACCCGTAACCACCCCCTCCTAAAACCCCAACGCGCGGGGTTGGGTCGGTGGTGGGGGTGGTGGACTGTCGCCGGGTGGAGACCTACTGCTGGTCAGACTGTGACGGCGGCGGCTTCATCCACGGGCGTCGAATCTGCGCCCGCCTCGACGTACGGCGCCCAGGCGGGCTCTCGGAGGGCGGGGCAGTGTTCGGGGGTTGGGTGATTCGCGATGTGGATCATGCGGTCCAGCGCGTCGCGGGCGGCGGCGAGTTCCGTCATCGCGGTGGTGATGCGGTCGCGTTCGGCGGCGAGGAGTTCGAAGGACTCGGGTGTGGCGTGCCCGGCGTCGATGTAGGGCAGCAGCCGAACGATGGTCCGGCTGGGTAGGCCGGCGGTGAACAGCTGCTGGATCAGCTGGACCCGCTCAACGGCCGCCTCGGCGTAGACGCGCTGGCCGCTGGCGGTGCGTTCGGAGGCGAGCAGGCCCTGCTCCTCGTAGTACCGCAGTGCCCTGGTGCTGACTCCGGCTCGATCCGCGAGCTCGCCGATCCGCATCTTTTCCTCTCGGTGAACTGATCCGACTTGACCTTCACGTCAACGTCAGGTTCTAGCGTAGCCAGTGCCGGGTACGGCCCGGCCCCGACCTCTAGACAAGAGACTGGAAACCCATGAACGTCACCGACCAGATCGCCCTCGTCACCGGCGCCAACCGCGGCATCGGCCGTCAGTTCGTCCTCGAACTTCTCGAACGGGGGGCGAGCAAGGTCTACGCGACCGCTCGTCGTCCCGAGACACTCGACTTCGACGATCCCCGGGTGGTGCCGTTGCGGCTCGACCTGCTCGATCACGAGTCCGTCGTCGCGGCGGCGGCCGCCGCGGGGGATGTCAGCCTGCTGGTGAACAACGCCGGCATCACGACCGGCGCCCGCCTGGTCACCGGCGAGCTCGCCGAGATCCGGCGTGAGCTGGACACACACTTCTGGGGCACGCTCGACGTGATCCGGGTGTTCAGTCCGATCCTCGCCGCCAACGGCGGGGGCGCTGTCGTGAACGTTCTCTCGGCGCTGTCGTGGTTCGCCGCCCCGGGTGCCGGAGCATACGCCGTCGCCAAGGCAGCGGAGTGGAACATGACCAACGCCGTACGTCTCGAGCTCGCCGACCAGGGCACGCTCGTCCAGGGCGTTCACCTCGGCGCCGCCGACACGGACATGATGGCCGGGTACGACGGACCCAAGGTCGATCCGCGCGAGGTGACGCGCCGTGCGCTCGACGGCCTGTCCGCCGGTTCGATCGAGGTCGTCGTCGACGACTGGACGGCAATGGTGAAGTCCTCACTCGCCGGCGACCCGGCCCTGTTCTACCAGCAGCTCGCCTGACAGCCCCTGGATCCCGATCCCGTCGAGGTCAGGGTGCTGCGGTCACGGTTTCCAGGGACTGCAGCTTCTCGGCGCTCGGCGTGCCGGGTTCTGCCACGAAGACCAGCAGCTCCTGCCCCTCGTCGGGATCCACCAGGCGCTGGGCGTACAGCTCGAGTTCCCCCAGTACTGGATGGAGGTTGCCGCTGTTCTGTGGGCGGCCCCCTTGCAAAACCATTGGTGGACCGTCTTGCTCCGCTGATGTACTGACGTCCGACCGTGAGCCAGCCCCGTGTGGAGGTAGTTGTTGTGACGAGCTACAACGAGCTTGCCGAGGTGTACGAGTGGCTCATCTCGGATGCGAAGCTGACCCCGGCCGAGTTCGCTGCGTCGTTCGACGACGTCATCAGTCTGCTGCCGTCGAACGCTCGTGTCCTCGACTGTTCGTGTGGAACCGGACAGTTGGCGGTCGGCCTCGCCGGTCGTGGCATGCAGGTGGCCGCAACTGACGCCAGCGAAGCGATGGTTCGTCGTACTGCGGAGCTGGCTGAAGAATTCGGGGCATCCGTCCGGGCCGAGCGGGCGAGCTGGGAAGAGTTGCCCGACCATTTCGACGACGAGACCTTCGACATGGTGTTCTGCGTCGGCAACTCGCTGCACCACGCCGAGGGCGCGAGAGGCAGGGATGCTGCTCTGGAGTCGATGTCACGGCTTCTGCGCCCCGGCGGCCGCTTGGTACTTACCTCCCGCAACTGGGAACTGGTGCGGTCCAGAGGTTCCCGGCTGGATATCAGCGATCATCTTGTCCGCCGGAACGGGCGCGATGCCGTCGTGATCTACCGCTGGGACATTGCGTCGCAGTGGGAAGAGGAGCACCACATCGAGATCGCGATCGCACAAGTCGATGCGGCCGGGCCGGTTCTCGTCCGCTCGGAACTGCTGTCGTGCTGGCCCTACCGCCACGACGAACTCACAGCCGAGCTGCACCAGGCCGGACTCCGCACGGAACGCAGCACGTACAACCCCGAGGCCGAGAACTACACGGTCGTGGCGAGCAAGGCATAGCCAACGAGCTGACAGTCCGAGGAAGTGCGGGCGACCGGTGTCGCCGGTCGCCCGCCTGGATTATCTGAGGCCGAAGGCTCGGGTGATTGTTTGGGTGATGCCGCCGGCGTTGCGTTGTTTGGCGGTGACTCGGATCGACACCTGTCCGGCGCGCGGTGGCGCTTGCAGGCGCGTCTCCCAGCTGCCCTTGGTCTCCTTCAGTTGTAGGCGTTGCCAGGTTGTGCCGTCGTCGTACGAGACCTCCAGCCCGACCGAGACCACCTCGTCCTGCCGGGCACTGCTGCCCAGGACCACCGGCTTGATGGCGAAGAGCGAGTTTCGCTTTGCGCGGCCGGTTGCGTCGACGTCGACGGCGTAGTCGAGTTGGGCCAGTGGTAGCGGCTGGTTCTCCGCCTCGCTGGAGGTGAAGCTCCACTCGGTGTGCGTGGTCGTCGAGTACGGCGTCAGCTCGGCGTTTCCGATCGTGTCGGCCACCAGCCGGTACGGGCGCTTCTCGGGCGCCAGGTCGCCCACGCCGAAGTCCGGCCGCGGGCCGTTGCCGACCAGCTTCTCCTCACCCTGGTACAGGGCGAAGCTGCGTGTCATCAGCGAGTCGCCGCTGTGCGCGGACCCGCCGTCACCGAAGCCGGCGATCATGCCGCCCATCGCGTTGCCGACCCGGTGCGGGAGCTCGAACTCGAGCATCCGCGGCCGCACGATCGGGCCGAACCAGCGCTGACTCTGCACGCTGCGCGGCTGGTAGCTGGTGATGTCGGTGAACGTCGACCAGCCGTTGATCGAGGCGTACTGCTGCCACTTCGCGCCCGCCGACACCCAGTCCGTCCGGTGCCCGACCGCGGGCTTCGCCGGGAACCGCGGTACCCGGACCGACCCGAAGACGGCGTACGGGAAGGCCGCCGGCCAGTGCTCGTACGCCGGGCTGTCCTCGCGGCTCTCCACGACCTGCTGACCGTTCGGGGGCGCGAAGTCGTTGTCGATCCGGGCGAGGCTGCCGGGGTCGGTGGCCGCCGACGGGTCGTCCGGGACCTTGCCCTGGTGGTAGTCGACCAGGTCATACAGGTACGACGGCACCGGATTGGCCGCGACGGTCAGCTCGGTACGACGCGTGGCGAGCTTCTTGATCAGGGCCTCGCCGTCGTCGAGGGTGAGCGACGCCGTCGGGATCGGGCCGAGGGTCCGGCCGTCGGCTTCGCCGTACCAGTCGTTGTAGCGGCCGATGCCGTCGTTGACCACGAGCAGCATGGCCGCGCCGGCAGCGTGCGCCGCGGCGGCCCGGTCCGCGGGCGGTACGTCGATGCTGTTGCGGACGACGACCGCCTTGCCGCGCGCAGCCAGACCGGCGTACTCGGCAGGTGTGCCGGTACCGGCGAACACGGCCGTGACGCGCGTCGTGCCGGCGCGGAACGCCGGGGAGCCGGGCTGGACGAGCAGCGAGTCGTCGAGGCTGTGACCGCTGTAGCTGATCGTCAGCGGCGTCTGCTCGGCCCGGAACCGGGTGGTCAGCACGAAGCTGCCGGTGCGGACCTTGTTCTTCGTCGGCAGCGCCCAGAAGCTGTCGTACTCCGGCGGCGGCATGTAGATCTCGTGCAGCGCCGCCGTGTCGTCGGGGGTCGGCTGCGCCGAGGTGAACGACCGGAAGAGGTCGAACCTGCTCGTGGTGACGGTCGTCGGCTTGGGCGTGTCGACCTTGATCGGACGGCTCCGCGACGCGTCCAGGACGACGTCCCGGTCCCCGGTCAGGTCGACCTCCGGCGCGGTCAGGAAGGCCAGGCCGAGCGAGTGCGGGCCGTTGCTGCCAGGCACGTCCAGAGTCGAGATGATCGTGTACGAGCCGGGCGCCCAGCGGCTGGTGAGCTTGCCGTCCGCTGCCCACAGCACGGTGGACTTCCCGTCCGCGCCGGTGACCTCGACCTCGCCGCTGACCGGCTTGCCGGCCTGGTCCTTCAGATGGACGGTGAGGTTGTACTTCTTCGGCTCGACGGCCAGTCCGACGGCCGTGTGGACGGTGCCGGTCGCTGAAGTCGCGATGACCTGGGCGGCGTACTGGCCGGGAGCCAGTCCGTTCGGGTCTGCAGTGAAGCCGACTGAGGCGGTGCTTCGCGCAGGCACTGTCACCTGGGTAGCTGCGAGGCGGAAGATCCCGGCGTGGTCAGTGGACAGCCGCAGGGTGATCGGCAGCTCCGTGGTGTTGCGGTAGCTGATCTGCCGCTTCACCGGCGTCCGGGCCGGCTTCGGCGACCAGGGGACGAGCCCGGCGTCGACCGAGCCGGTGGCGATGACCTGGCCGTGCAGTGAGGCCGCCGCGACGTCCACGCGGCCAGTGCCTGCCTGGTACGCCGTGTACGCGGGCGTCAGCTTGCTGGTGCTCATCAGCGCGTCCTTGAGCTGCTGCCCGGTCCAGTCCGGGTGCTGCGCGGCGAGCAGGACAGCTGCGCCGGCGACGTGCGGAGCCGCCATCGACGTACCGCTGTCGGTCCGGTAGTAGCCCTCGCCGCCGTCGTTCGTGTACTGCGACCGCGCGGCCAGTACGTCGACGCCGGGTGCGGTCAGGTCAGGCTTGAGTCCGTCGTCCATCAGCCGCGGGCCGACGCTGGAGAAGTCGGCCAGTTGGTCCGAGCCGTCCACCGCGCCGACGGTCAGGGCGGCGTCCGCCGTACCGGGGGAGCTGACGCTGTACGGGTTGCTTCCCGAGTTGCCGGCGGCGATCACGAACAGGGCACCGGTCTCGGCGCTCAGCTCGTTCACGGCCTGGCTCAGCGGATCGTCCTGGGTGTGCCAGGCCGGCGTACCCAGGCTCATGTTGATCACCTTGGCGTGCTCGGTCCGCGCCGCCCACTCCATCCCGGCGATGATGCCGGAGATCGGGCCGGAGCCGCTGTCGCCGAGCACCTTGCCCACGATGAGATCGGCGTCTGGCGCGACGCCACGCTCCTTGCCGTCCGAGGCCGCGCCGGTACCGGCGACAGTCGACGCGGTGTGCGTGCCGTGACCGTTGCGGTCGACGACGTCCTCACCGGCCACGAAGCTCTTGGTTGCCACGATCCGCTGTGCCAGGTCCGGGTGCCCCAGGTCCACGCCGGAGTCCAGTACCGCGACCCGTACGCCCGTACCGGTCACTCCCGCTGCCCACGCCGCGGGCGCGCCGATCTGTGCGGTGGTGTCCGCGAGCATCGTCCGCGCCTTGCTGTCTAGCCAGACCTTGCCGATCCCCGCCGCGAACGAGGGCGCGGCGGCAGTGCTCGCCTTTGCCCGTACGCCGCTCGGCCCGGTCAGCGCCGACCAGAGCGCGGCCGCTTCCCCCTTCTCGGCCTTGACGGCCGCTCCGTCGACCGACGGCAGATCGAGCGTGGTGGTCGTGCCTGGCAGCGCCGAGCGGCGCACGGACTTGGCGGCCGCGCTGGGCGAGCCCGTGAGGACCAGCGGGAGGTCCTTGCTCCGGGCGTTGTCGTACCCCTGGGCCACCAGCTCGCTGACGTTGAACAGCTGCTTGTCGAGCTGCCCGGTCGCCAGGTACGGCATCGCGGCGCCGGGGTAGACGAACGTGTCGCCGTTCTCGACGCTGACCCGTACCGGTCCGGTCGATCGCGGAGCGCGTACGACGGCCTGCACCGACACCGCCCGCCCGGGACCGGGCGCGACCGTGACCTTGTCGCCGGTGATGAGCGTGAGGTCGAGGGGTGTCCCTGCGGTCGCGCCGTCGGCGGTGGGGAGTGCTGGGGGAGGTGCGGCGGGAGGTGCGGCGCCAGCCGTCGTCGGAGTTGCGAGACCGGCGACGAGGAGAAGCGCTGCGGCCGGCACGAGCAGCCGACGGGCAGAAGAATGCATGGAGTCCTCCGGTGATCAGGGGTGACCGAATCTGATCAGCACCGGGGACAGGAGTAAACGAATTGCCCGTTTCCGCCAGCAACACCCCAATTTTGGCAAAAATGGGCACGCAGTCAGCACCCTCGTCGTGACGTGGAACGTTGCCGAGGGACCGGTCCTCCCCTCCATCGCCGCCGTCGAAGAGCTCCTCGCTCCCACCTGGCCTCAAGACTTCGGGTTCCCGCTCGACATGTCGTCACACCTCACCGCGCCGGAGTACACGCTCCCCTGGCTGACCCGCGTCCACTGGACACGGCTCAGGCCAACGAAATGACTCGGGCTGGTTGCAGCTTGCTGCAATGACGTTCTGGTGGGGGGCTCGAGTAGCTAGGGTGAGCGGACATTTGTGGGTTCGTGAAGCCCTCGGGGGGCATCGAGTACTACAGGGAGAACTTGCAGATGAGAATTCGTCGTTTTGCTCTTGCTGTGGCCGGGCTGAGCCTGGTCACGGGGGCTGTGGCGGCCAACCCGGCCGGCGCAGAGGTGCAGGGCAAACCCCAGCCGCGGGCTGCGACCGGAGCAGAGCCGATCGTCAGGGCGAAGGCCGCAACCGGGGCTTGCTCGGTCGTTGTCGGCGCCGTGACCGCCGCCGGTCAGAACGGTGGCTACCGGATCACCGCGACCAGGCCGGTGACCGAGGAGGAGGCCGGGTCGTACAAGATGTTCGCTGTCCGCGCGAGCTCCACCTGGTTCGCCTGGGCAGGCTCAGGCACCACGAAGTACTTCACCGGAATGCTCCTGGTGGGCGGCAGCCTGTACACCGCCGTCGAGTCGTACAAGACTCCGACGACCACGACTCCGGTGGTCAGCTGGAAGCGGCTCGGTACCGGCTGGGCCAGCTTCACCTCCATTGCGAGCTCGCGCTACGTCAACGGACAAAACGTCGCGGAACGCTCGTACCTCTACGGCTTGAGCACGAACGGTTCGCTGTACCGCTACAGCATCAACGGCCCGACCGGTCCGGTCTCGGCCGCCGGCAGCGCGGCCGGCTACAAGTCGTTCAGGTCGATCACCACGATCGCCGAGACCGCGACCTACGACACGCTTCTGGGAGTTACCAAGGCCGGCGGGCTCTACACCATCCACCTGCCCAAGACGACGACGCTGAAGGGCACCCTCAAGGCGGTCCGCACCACCGGCTTCGGCGCCTACCAGCAGCTGGTCGCCGAGCGCTGCGGCAACAGCGGCGGCACGCTACTCACCGGCTTCAACAACACAGCCCACACCGCCACCGTGTACGCCCTCAGCAAAGCCAAGGGCTCGCAGACGGTCGTCAACACCATCGGCAGCGTCGCTCTGCCGCAGAACGGCACCGTCCACTTCCGCTACATCACCAACACCAACCTCATCGGCGAGTGAGCTCGCCCGATGCGCTGAGCACCACGATCTCGTAGTACCGGCAGAAGCCCAGGTCACCCGACCTGGGCTTTTCCGTTCAGCCGTTGTGGATGAGGTCTGCGATGCCGGTGCGGAGGTCGTAGTCGGGTTTCCAGTGGAGGTGCTCGCGTAGGCGGTCGGATGATGCGGTGATGTGGCGGACGTCGCCGAGGCGGTAGGCGCCGGTGATTACGGGGGCCGGGCCGTCGTAGGCGCGGGCCAGTTCGGAGGCCAGGTCGCCGATTGTGCGGACGGTGCCGCTGCCTACGTTGTATGCGACGAACGGCGCAGGCGTGGGGGAGTTGACGGCGGCCACTACTGCGGAGGCGATGTCGGCGACGTGGATGAAGTCGCGGCGCTGACCGCCGTCCTCATAGACCTTCGGCGCCTCGCCTCGTTCCAGCATGGAGCGGAAGATGGCGGCCACTCCGGCGTACGGGGTGTTGCGGGGCATGCCGGGGCCGTAGACGTTGTGGAAGCGGAGGGCGGTTGCGTGGGCACCGGTCTCGCGGGACCAGGTGGCGGCCAGGTGTTCGCCGTGGAGTTTGGTGGCGGCGTACGTGTTCCGAGGGTCAGTGGGAGCGTCCTCACTCACCAGGCCCGGCCGCAGGGGTTCAGAACAGATCGGGCAGGGTGGTTCGAAACGGCCGGAGTCGAGGTCTTCGACTCGGCGCGGGCCAGGGGCGACGGGGCCGTGGCGGTCGCATTCGTAGTGGCCTTCGCCATAGACGACCATCGAGCTGGCATAGACGAGTCGCTGCACACCCTGCCGCCCGAGAGCGCGCAGCAGTACGGCGGTACCGAGGCTGTTGGTACTGACGTAGTCGTCCATGTCGTCGAGATCGACGCCGAGGCCGACCTTCGCGGCGAGATGCACGACCGAATCCACGCCCTGCAACGCCTCCGAGACCACCGAGGCATCGCGGATGTCCCCGACGATCAGGCCGTCGATGACAGGCGGGACGTCGTGCACGTCCGGGCGGAGCGAGTCGAGCACACGCACCGAGTGGCCGTCGGCGAGGAGTTGCGCGTGGACGTGCCGTCCGATGAAACCGGCCCCGCCCGTCAGCAGGATCTTCACCAGAGGTCCTCTCCGGCCGTACCGTCCAACGCGTGCCGGCAGGTGCAATCCTCGTCCACCTTGGGCAGCTGTCCGATCACCTCGGTCAGCAGGCCCTTCAACCGTTCGATGCTCCGGCCGAAGACCTCGAACACCTCCGCCTGGGTAACGCCACCACCCACCGAGACGCCCGCATCGTGGTCGGTGACGACAGCGACCGACGTGTAGCACAGAGCCAGCTCCCGGGCGATCGACGCCTCCGGAGCACCGGTCATTCCGACCACCGACCACCCCTGCGCCGCATGCCACTGCGACTCCGCACGGGTCGAGAATCGCGGCCCGTTGATCACCACCATGGTGCCCTCGGCAACCACCGACCCGTTGCCCGCAGCAATCACTGCGACCCGTCCGGCCGGACAGTACGGATCCGCCACCGAGACGTGCACAACCGGCCCGGTGCCGTCGTAGACGGTATGTTCCCGCCCCCAGGTCCGATCGACGAACTGGTCGGGCACCACCAAGGTCCCTGGCGTCAGCGACTCGCGCAGAGAGCCGACAGCGCAGGGCGCCAGCACTTGCCGGACGCCAAGCCGGCGCAGGGCGAACAGGTTCGCGCGGTAGTTGACCCGATGAGCCGGGAACCGATGATCCCCGCCATGGCGCGGAATGAACGCGACCTCCCGCCCACCGACAACCCCGACCACCGGCATCTCACTGGGCGCCCCGAACGGCGTCGTCACCTCCACCGTCCGCGCCCCGGACAGGAACGAGTAGAAGCCAGACCCACCGATCACACCGATTTCCGCCATGCCCCGACCCTAGAATCCCGCGGCCCGGCAACTACGCGATCCGCCCGGACCGTCAGCGCTCCGTAATCGGCGGGGGAGGTGGAGCCGGCAGCCGAGTGATTGATGGTCGAATGTCCCCGTGAAGGTCTCTGTCGTGCTGATCCTGGTGGGAGTCCTGCTGCTCCTGCTCGGTGGCTACTGCAGCTGGACCGCCGGCCGCCTCGACCGCCTCCACCACCGCGTCGCCACCGCCCGCGCCTCCCTGGAGACCGAACTAGCCCGCCGCTCGGCCCTAGTAGCCGAGCTAGCCGGAAGCGGCGCACTAGACCCCGCCTCCTCCCTACTCTTGCTGGATGCAGCCCACCGCGCCCGCACCGCGACCAGCGACACCCGCGAGCGAGCCGAGTCGGCCTTGACCCGAGCAATCGGAGCAACCGGCACAGACGTCGAGCCCTGGGCAACAGAGCTCGGTACTGCGGTACGCCGGGTCCAACTGGCCAGGCGATTCCACAACGACATCGTGGTCTCCACCCGCGTACTCCGGAGCCGCCGCATCGTCACCTGGTTCCGCCTAGCCGGCCACGCCCCCATGCCCGCCACCATCGAACTGGAAGACGGCAGCTGATGACTGTCACCGAGGAAACCTTCGCTGCCCAGGCAGAGCAGTACCGCCACGAGCTACGCGTCCACTGCTACCGCATGCTCGGCTCCTACGACGACGCCGAGGACATGGTCCAGGAGACCTTCCTCCGCGCCTGGCGCAAACGCACCGACTTCGAAGGCCGCTCGTCCTTCCGCGCTTGGCTGTACAAGATCGCCACCAACGCCTGCATCGACGACGTACGCCGCCCGCAACGCGTCCTTCCGCACCAACTGGAACCCGCCTCCTGGCCCACCGGCGAAGCCATCGCCCGCACCGACCTCCCTTGGCTGCAGCCCTACCCCGATGTCCTGCTCGACCGAGCCGAAGAGCCCGACGCCGCCGTCGTACGCCGCGAGACGATCGAGCTGGCCTTCCTCATCGCGATCCAGCACCTCCCCGCGCGCCAGCGCGCAGTACTGATCCTGAGAGACGTACTCGGCTGGTCCGCCAAGGAAACCGCCGACCTCCTCGACTCCACCGTCGCCTCGGTCAACAGCGCCCTCCAGCGAGCCCGCCCGGTACTCCGTGAGCAGCTGCCACCCCGACGCGCCGAGTGGGCCCCCACCAGTGACCCGTCGGCCGAGGAGCAGGCGCTGCTCAAGAAGTACATGGACGCCTGGGAGCGAGCCGACTCAGCCGGTATCGCCCAGCTGATGCACGAGGACATCCGCATCACCATGCCGCCGTACCCGTTCTGGTTCGAAGGCCGCACGGACGCTCAGCGGATCATGGCCGCCAACCTCGACCCCGACGGCGACGCCAACCGCGGCGACTGGCGGTTCATCCCCATCAGCGTGAACCGCCAGCCGGCCCTGGCCACATACCTCCGGGTGCCCGGCGACGACCTCTATCGCCCGTTCGGCATCGATGTCTTCCGGATCGAGGACGGCCTGATCGCCGAGATGACCGCCTTCGAGCTCACCGACTTCGAACGCCTCGAGCTACCTACTCATTTCGCGTCGGCATAACACTCCACGATGGCCGTGGTGAAGGGAAAGCGGGTCGGCGTCTCCCCAAAAGTGATCCGGCCCGCCAGGTCGCCCGCGGCCTGAACAGCCGCAGCAACCTCCTCGGCTTCGTCAGCAGGGCAATGCACGATCACCTCGTCATGCTGGAAGAAGACCAGCTCGGCCTTGAGGTCAGCAATGGATTGCCGCAACGCAGCCATCATCAACAAGGCCCAGTCCGCGGCCGACCCCTGGACGACGAAGTTCCGCGTGAACCGTCCACGAGCCCGAGCATGCCGTGCATCGGTCTGCCGCTCCTCCGACGGCCCCTCCAGCAGCGCGTCGTCGATCGGCGATCCCGACGGCGGACAGGTCCGCCCGAGCCAGGTCCGCACCAACCGGCCTTCCTCCCCGGCCCGAGCCGCATCGTCCACATACGCGACCGCCTTCGGGAACCGCTTCCGCAGCATCGCCAGATTCTTCAGCCCGTCACCGGACGTCTGCCCGTAGATCGAACCCAGCACGGCCAGCTTCGCCATCCCACGGTCACCCGAGAACGCCTTGTCCGAAACAGCTTTGTACAGATCGCCCGCGTCGCCGGCGACCTCCATCAACCCGGGATCACGTGAGATCGCCGCCAGCACCCGAGGCTCCAGTTGGGACGCGTCGGCCACCACCAGCCGCCACCCCGGATCCGCGACCACCGCCTTCCGGATCACCTTCGGAATCTGCAATCCACCGCCGCCGTTGGTCACCCACCGCCCGGACACCGTGCCACCCGGAATGAACCCAGGCCGGAACCGCCCGTCATGCACCCAGTCGCTCAGCCACGACCATCCGTTGGCCGTATAGATCCGATAGAGCGTCTTGTACTCGAGCAGCGGCGCCACCGCCGGATGCTCGATCCGCTCCAGCTCCCATTTGCGCGTCGACGTGACCTGGAACCCAGCCTGCTTGAAAGCCTTCAGCACATCCGCCGGCAACTCCGGCCGCACCCGCCGCCCGAACGCCTCCGAGATCTGATCCGCCAACTCGGTCAACCGCCGCGGCTCCCCGGACCCCGCGAACCGTTCCCCCAACAGCTCGGTCAGCAAAGCGCGATGCCGCGAAGCGCTCCACGGCAGCCCAGCGCGATCCATCTCGGCGGCCACGAGCATCCCCGACGACTCGGAGGCCGTCAGTAACCGCATCCGCTCCGGATACTCCGCCTGCTGATGCCGACGGAGTTGCTCGGCATAGACCCGCAACAGCGCCTCGAACCCGATCGGCTCTTCCTGGATCTCGAACAGCGACGACTGCTCGCCAGGCGTCGTCGACCGCAACGGCGGATCAGCAGGCACCGGCTTCCCACTCAACCGTGCCCAAGCGGCCGCCGCGGACCGCGGCTCACCCCACCGCCCCTCATGCCCGAGCAGCAACAACTCGGCCGACTCAATGTCATAACACCGCTCGACCCGTACGCCGGCCGCCAGCAACCGCGGGTAGATCTCCTGCGATGACCGCCAGACCCAGCGAGTCACCTCCGGCCGAGACCCGACAGCTGCGGCCAGGTCCGGCTCACGGAGCACCGGACCGGCGGGCTGGCCGTCCGGGTGGAGGGCGACCAGCAGCGCCCCACCACCCTCAACCGGCGCGATCGCCCACCGCTCATCCATGCGCTGATCCTCACACCTGGCACCGACATTTCCCCACCCACCACGACGACTACCTCACCCGCCTTCCACCGGCCCAACCCCAAGCCCGCCCCTCGACGCCCGCCATCTGGGTGGTTAACCCCCGAGGTTGTGGGTTGTCACCCCTGAGCCAGGGGTGACAACCCACCATTTGAGGGGGTAACCCCTCAAATGCCCACCCAGCCGGCGCTCGTCGGAGGCGGCTGGGTGGGTGGGCGGGTGGGAGGTGGAGGGTGGAGTGAGGCCAATCATGTGACACTGGACTTATGTGGCGGGGGAGCGATCTGGATCCAGCGGACGGGACCAAGACCGAACAGGTCGAGGCCCTGGTGCTGCGCCGGATCGAGCGCGGCGACCTGTCGATCGGGTCCCGCCTCCCGTCGGAGCGAGTGCTCGCCGAGCGCCTCGGCCTGAGCCGGGTGACCGTAGTGCGCGCACTCGATCAACTGCGCGCGGACGGCGTACTGGAGACAAAGCGAGGCTCCGGTACGCACGTAAGGCCGCTCGACCGCCTGCTGGACCCCATTGCCCCCGCCTCGACGGTGTCGGCGGGTGACCAGCCCTTGCTCGACCTCCGCTTCGCCACCACGGCCGCTCCACACGACGTGGCTGAGGTGGCCGCGCAGATCATCGCCGAGGGCCTCCCGCAGGCCATGGGCGGCGACGGCCCACCCTCCGGGGGCTCACTGGACCTCCGTACTGCGCTAGCCGAGCGTCTCACCCTCGAAGGCGTCCCCACCGAACCAGGCCAGTTGACCCTGACCGTAGGCGCCGCAGCCGGCCTCAACGCGGCCCTAGCCGGCCTGGACCTAGGACCCGGCGTTGCAATCACCGAGTCGCCCACCTACCCAGCAGCCTTCGACCTACTGAGAAGACACCGACTGGACGTAGTGGGCTGGCCCGCAGGCGTCTGGGACACCGACCAGCTCGCCCATCTCTGTAGGCGCCACAAGCCCAAGGTGATCTACCTCCAGGCGGACAACCACAACCCGACCGGCCTCAGCCTCCCAGCGGACCGGCGTACGGCCGTAGTGGAGATCGCCCGGCGCTACGACGCCGCACTGATCAGCGACGAGACCATGCGGCCGCTCTGGCTCGCCAGTGGAGAGCAGGCCGAGCCGCTGAGCCGATACCCGCGCACTGTCAGCGTCGGCTCACTCAGCAAGACCGTCTGGGGCGGACTGCGGGTCGGCTGGGTCCGTACCGGCCGGCAGCTCAGGCGGCGGATCAACACGTCGGCACAGCTCAGCGTGACGTCCCCTAGTGCGCTGGACGACCTACTGGCCCAGGCGATCCTCGGCAGGCTCGACCGGGTGATCTCCCGGCGCAAGACACGCCTGAGGTCCAACCTGGCGGCCTTGGAGACCGGGCTCAAGACACTCGACGGCGTGGCCTGGCCGACGCCGACCGGTGGCATGACGCTGTGGCTCGAGCTCACCGAAGTACGGGCCAGAAAGGTGCTGGAGGCTGCACGCGAGCAGGGGTTGCTACTGGGCGCGGGGGATCTGTTCACGCCGGACGGCACCGACCGACGGCACATCCGGATCCCGTTCACCGCCCCGCCGGCCACTCTGCGGCTCGTCGTCGCCCGGCTGGGAGAGGCACTGAAGCAGTCCAGTTGATTCAGAGTGGACTGAAGGTCAGCAGGCCACTCGTCCTAGGCTGGACTCGTGCCAGACCGCGACCAGGAGGATGCAGTGACCGAGACCCAGAACACCCCGCAGACCGGTACCGCCAAGGTCAAGCGCGGGATGGCCGAGATGCTCAAGGGCGGCGTGATCATGGACGTCGTCACCGCCGAGCAGGCCAAGATCGCCGAGGACGCCGGAGCCGTCGCGGTGATGGCGCTCGAGCGGGTCCCGGCCGACATCCGCGCCCAGGGCGGCGTCTCCCGGATGAGCGACCCGGACATGATCGAATCCATCATCAACACCGTGTCGATCCCGGTGATGGCCAAGGCCCGGATCGGTCACTTCGTCGAGGCGCAGATCCTGCAGAGCCTCGGGGTCGACTACATCGACGAGTCCGAGGTGCTCACCCCGGCCGACTACGCCAACCACATCGACAAGTGGAACTTCACCGTTCCGTTCGTCTGCGGCGCGACCAACCTGGGCGAGGCGCTGCGCCGGATCACCGAGGGCGCGGCGATGATCCGCTCCAAGGGCGAGGCCGGCACCGGTGACGTGTCCAACGCGACCACCCACATGCGCCAGATCCGCCAGGAGCTGCGCAAGCTGCAGAACCTGCCCGAGGACGAGCTGTACGTCGCGGCGAAGGAGTTGCAGGCGCCGTACGAGCTGGTCAAGGAGGTCGCACTGGCCGGCAAGCTTCCGGTCGTGCTGTTCACCGCCGGTGGCATCGCCACCCCGGCCGACGCGGCCATGATGATGCAGCTCGGCGCCGAGGGCGTGTTCGTCGGCTCCGGCATCTTCAAGTCCGGCAACCCGGCCCAGCGCGCCGAGGCGATCGTCAAGGCCACCACCTTCTACGACGACCCGGACGTCCTCGCCAAGGTCTCCCGCGGCCTGGGCGAGGCCATGGTCGGCATCAACGTCGACGAGATCCCCCAGCCCCACCGCCTCGCCGAGCGTGGCTGGTAAGCAACACCGGTGGCAGAGCAAGCAGTAGGTGAGCGGACCGCGCGCGAGTTGCGCGGTCTTGCTCGCGTCCTGGTCCGTTCCGGGTACGCCGATCGCGCTGCTGTCACGGCTGCCTTGACCGAGGCCGTGCAGGAGGATGCGCCGGCGGCAGACCCGGCAGTGCTCGTGCCCGAGCTGGTCGACGAGGCAGTGGCTGCGGTGGCGGCCGATGCGGCCGACTGGCCGGAGACGACCGACCCGGACCGGCTGGACGCAGTACTGGCCGAGCTGGGGTCGCTGGGCGTCGTAGTGGTCCGCTACACGTCGGATCACCACGCTGCGCGTGCCGTGCTGGAGTCGGCCGCGGATCCGAAGGGTCTGGTCTTCTTCACCGACACGGACGTCTGGCACGCGGTGGACTTCGGCATGCTCGAGCTGAAGGTCTGGCACCCCGACACGGCCAACGTCGCGCCGGGGGAGTCGCTGCTGGACGACGTACTGGCTCTGCTGCACGAGCGGGACCTACCGGCGGTCTTCGACGAGGGCCGCATCGAAGTGACCATCGACTGGCAACGAAGGGTTCAGCTGTGACGGTTATCGGCGTGTTCGCGCTGCAGGGCAACGTGCGTGAGCACCTGGCCATGCTGGCCCAGGTAGGCGTCGAGGCACGCCCGGTACGCCGGCCGTCCGAGCTTGCCGAGGTCGACGGGCTGGTGCTGCCCGGTGGCGAGTCGACCACGATGGACAAGCTGGCCCGGACGTTCGAGCTGTTCGAGCCGCTGCAGAAGCGGATCGCGGACGGCATGCCGACCTTCGGGACGTGTGCCGGGATGATCATGCTGGCCAACGAGATCACCGGCGGGATCGACGGCCAGGAGACGCTCGGCGGCCTGGACGTGACGGTCCGCCGGAACGCGTTCGGGCGGCAGGTCGACTCGTTCGAGGCCGATCTCGACTTCGCGGCCTTCGACACGCCGTACCACGCGGTGTTCATCCGGGCACCCTGGGTGGAACGCGTCGGGCGCGACGTCGAAGTACTGTCGACGGTGAGGTCGGGCACGGGCGCAGGTAGGATCGTCGCGGTTCGCCACGATCGGCTGCTGGCCACGTCGTTCCATCCCGAGATGACGGGTGACGCTCGGCTGCACGGCTACTTCGCCGATCTGGTGCGCGACCTCTAGGTCAGTTGCAGGCGGTAGAAGGGTTGGGTTCGCGATGTCAGGCCACTCCAAATGGGCCACCACCAAGCACAAGAAAGCGGTCATCGACTCGAGGCGCGCCAAGCTCTTCGCGAAGCTGATCAAGAACATCGAGGTGGCCGCCCGGACGGGCGGTGGCGACCTCGCGGGCAACCCGACCCTGTACGACGCGGTCCAGAAGGCGAAGAAGTCCTCTGTCCCGAACGACAACATCGACCGCGCCGTCAAGCGCGGCTCCGGCGCCGAGGCGGGTGGCGCGGACTGGCAGTCGATCACGTACGAGGGCTACGGGCCGAACGGCGTCGCGATGCTGATCGAGTGCCTGACCGACAACCGCAACCGCGCGGCGGCCGATGTCCGGACCGCGATGACCCGCAACGGCGGTTCGCTGGCCGACCCGGGCAGCGTCGCGTACCTGTTCAACCGCAAGGGCGTCATCGTGGTGAACAAGGAGCAGGACGGCAAGACCTACTCCGAGGACGACGTGATGGAGGCCGTGCTCGAGGCGGGCGCCGACGAGGTCAACGACCTGGGTGAGTCCTTCGAGGTGATCTCCGAGTCCAGCGACCTGGTCAAGGTCCGGACCGCGCTGCAGGAAGCCGGCATCGACTACGAGTCGGCCGACGCGTCCTTCGTCCCGTCGATGACGGTGGAGCTGGACGCCGAGGGCGCCGGCAAGATCTTCCGTCTGATCGACGCCCTCGAGGACAGCGACGACGTGCAGAACGTCTACGCCAACTTCGACGTCTCCGACGAGGTCATGGCCGAGGTCGGCTGACATTTCGCCTTACCCGTGGGTAACATGTGCGGCATGGCCAACGACGTGCTGCGCATGTGGGAGAAGTTCCGTGGGGTTCCGGGCGGTTCGCGGCTGTTCTCGCTGGCCTTCACGCTGAAGGCGCCGTACTTCCGCTCGGTCCGCCCGCGCTTCGTCCAGGTGAGCCCGAACTACGCCTCCCTGGTACTACCGAAGCGCCGGGCCGTCCAGAACCACATCGGCACCGTGCACGCGATCGCCGTCTGCAACGGCCTGGAGGCGGCGATGGGCGCCCTGGCCGAGGCGACCATCCCTTCCGGCAAGCGCTGGCTGCCGAAGGGGATGGAGGTCGAGTACCTCGCCAAGTCCACCTCGGACCTCACCTGCTCCGCCGAGACCGACCCGGACGCGTGGACGGCCGGCCCCGACGTCCCTGTCCAGGTCAAGGCGACCCGCACCGACGGGACGGTCGTGGTGCAGGGCACGATCAACCTCTGGGTGACGGACAAGAAATAACCCCAGGTACTCCGGGCCGCCCGCGTCGTAGGGTCTGAGCGTGGCTGACGACTTGCGGTTGGTAGATGTCCAGACCGAGCACTTGGACGACGTACTGCGCGTGCGCTCCCGCTCCTTCGGGTTGCTGGAGGCCGGGCGTCGCGAGGAGTGGAAGGCGGATGCGCAGGCCTGGATCGCCGGCCGCCGGATAGTCGGTGTGATGGATGGCGACGAGGTGGTCGCCTCCGCCCGGTACTGGCCGTTCGAGCAGTGGTGGAGCGGGCGCAAGGTGCCGATGGCCGGGGTCGCCGGGGTTGTCGTCGCACCGGAGTACCGGGGGCGTGGGGTCGGCAGCATGGTGATGCGGGGGATCCTTGCCCGGGCTGTTGAGCACGGATACCCGTTGTCGGGGCTCTACCCGGCTACCACTGTGATCTACCGGCACCTGGGGTACGAGTTCGGTGGTGGGCGGTACCGGTACACGTTCCCGGCGGCAGACCTGCGTTCGCTGGGCGGCAAGGAGGTCAGTGTCCGCCGAGCCGGTCCTGCCGACGCAGGCCGCTTCCTGGAGTTGGCTGGGCAGCTGCACAGCAGTGGGCGGAGCAACGGACCGATTGTCTGGCCTGAGGCGAAGGTGGCCGAGTGGCTGGGGGAGGACAACAGCTTCTGCTACCTGGCTGAGGACGGGTTCGTCGTCTATGGCTGGCAGAGCGGCAAGCTGCGCGTGGAGGAGCTGATTGCGGGTTCTGAAGCCACTGCGCGCGCCCTGTGGGCGGTGGTCGGCTCGGGGTCCTCCATCTCGACCGATGTGGACGCTTACCTGTCGCCGGACGACCCTGCACATCTCCTGGTCCCCACAGAAGCGGACAAGAACGCGCTGATCGAGCGCTGGATGCTGCGGGTGCTGGACGCGCCGGCCGCCATCTCCGCGCGCGGCTTCGCGCCAGGAGCCTCCCTGGAGGTCGACCTGGACCTCGACGACTCCGAGCTGGGAGCCAACACCGGCCGCTGGCACCTGTCCGTCTCCGGCGGCTCCGGCTCCCTGACACCTAGTACCTCCAGTGGCGACGCCCTACGCCTCGGCTCCCGCGGCCTGACCGCCCTATACGCCGGTACGCCACTGCCTGCCGTGCGCAAGGCCGGGCTGGCGTGGGGTGGCGCGGCCGCCGACGACGGGGCGATCGACACCGCCTTCTCGGGCGCCACGTCGTACATGCTCGACTACTTCTGATCTCCTTCAGCGAGTCGATTTCGTCGCCTCCAGCCGGACGTCTAGGGTTGTCGAACAAACGTTCGGAGGTGATCCAGTGCGCGTGCTCGGTGTCGACCCGGGACTGACCCGGTGTGGTCTCGGTGTCGTCGAAGGCAGCCCTGGGCGGCCGCCGAAGATGATCGCCGTCGGAGTGATCCGGACACCGGCCGATCTGGACGTCGCCAAGCGGCTCGTCCGGATCGAGGCCGAGCTGGAGGAGTGGATCGTGGAGCACCGGCCGGACGCGGTCGCGGTCGAGCGGGTGTTCGCCCAGCAGAACGTGCGGACGGTGATGGGCACGGCGCAGGCGTCGGGGGTGGCGATGGTGGTCGCTGCCCGGCGGGGATTGCCGGTGGCGCTGCATACGCCGAGCGAGGTGAAGGCGGCGGTCACCGGGTCGGGCCGGGCCGGAAAGGAGCAGGTGACCACGATGGTGACCCGCATCCTCAAGCTGGCCGAGCGACCCACCCCGGCCGACGCGGCGGACGCGCTGGCACTGGCGATCTGCCATGTCTGGCGAGGTGGAGTGACCAGCCGCCTGGAGGAGGCAGCAGGCAGCCGAGCCAACCTCGAAGCCCTGGCCCAAGCCCAATCCCGCCTGCAGGTAGCAAGACTGCGCGCCGCAGTGGCCGCACAAGAAGGCCGACGATGACTCTCGGAGGGAAGCGATGATCGCGTTCGTGCGTGGCCCGGTGGCCGCGATCGGGCTGGACAGTTGTGTGATCGAGGTCGGGGGAGTCGGGCTGCAGCTCTACTGCCACCCCGGCACCCTGGCGACGCTGCGCCCCGGCCAGGAGTTCAAGCTCGCCACCTCGATGGTGGTGCGCGAGGACTCCCTGACCCTGTACGGCTTCTCGGACTCCGACGAGAAGGAACTGTTCGAGCTGCTGCAGACCGCCTCGGGCGTCGGCCCGAAGCTGGCCCAGGCGGCCCTCGCGGTGCTGAGCCCGGACCAACTCCGGCAAGCCGTCGCCGCCGAAGACCTCGCGATGCTGGTGAAGATCCCCGGCGTCGGCAAGAAGGTCGCCCAACGCCTGGTCCTGGAGCTGAAGGACAAGATCGGCGCCCCCTCACGCACGGTCGCCGGCCGTCCGCTGGCCTCGACCGAGGTCTGGCGCGAGCAAGTACACGCCGGTCTGGTCGGCCTCGGCTGGTCGGCCCGCGACGCCGACGACGCGGTCATCGCCGTCTCACCGCTGGCCCAGGGTGAAACAGAACCCTCCGTTCCCGATCTCCTCCGCGCCGCACTCCGCGCCCTCTCGAAGGCGTAGCCGATGAAGTCAGCACAGCCGTCCGGCCAGATCGTGGGGGCGTAGCGGATGGACGACAACGTTCGCCCACTGGTGTCCGCGGATGCGATGGACATCGAGGAACGCAAGATCGAGTCCGCGTTGCGGCCGCGCACGCTGGCCGAGTTCGGCGGGCAGCGCCGGGTCAGCGAGCAGCTCGAGCTGGTCCTGCACGCCGCCCGCGGCCGCAACCGCGCGCCCGATCACGTACTGCTGTCCGGCCCACCCGGCCTGGGCAAGACCACGCTGGCGATGATCATCGCCGCTGAGCTCTCCGCCCCACTGCGGATCACGAGCGGCCCGGCGATCCAGCACGCCGGCGACCTGGCCGCGATCCTGTCCGGGCTGAACGAGGGCGAGGTCCTGTTCCTCGACGAGATCCACCGGATGTCCCGCCCGGCCGAAGAGCTGCTCTACATGGCGATGGAGGACTTCCGGGTCGACGTGATCGTCGGCAAGGGCCCCGGCGCCACCGCGATCCCGCTGGAGATCCCGCCGTTCACGCTGGTCGGCGCGACCACCCGGGCCGGGCTGCTGCCGGGACCGCTGCGGGACCGGTTCGGGTTCACCGGCCATCTGGAGTTCTACGAGTCGGCCGAGCTGGAGAAGATCATCAACCGCTCGGCGACGCTGCTGGACGTCGACATCACCAAGGAGGCGGCCGCCGAGATCGCCTCCCGCTCCCGCGGTACACCCCGAATCGCGAACCGGCTGCTCCGCCGGGTCCGCGACTACGCAGAGGTACGAGCCGACGGCATCATCACGATCGCGCTGTCGAAGGCCGCGCTGGAGCTGTACGAGGTGGACCGGATGGGCCTCGACCGGCTCGACCGCTCGGTCCTCGACGCGCTCTGCCGCCGGTTCGGCGGGGGACCGGTCGGCCTGTCCACGCTCGCGGTCGCCGTCGGTGAGGAGCGCGAAACCGTGGAAGAGGTGGCCGAGCCCTTCCTGGTCCGCTCCGGCTACCTGGCCCGTACTCCGCGCGGCCGCGTCGCCACCCCGGCCGCCTGGCGCCACCTCGGCCTGGCGGTGCCGAAGGGCGCGAGCTTCGCCGACACGCTTTTCGACGCCGAGGACGAGTAGCCGGGCACCATCCGGCAGCCGGCGACGTTGTACCGGTAACGAGTAACTCAAACGTGACCCGCAGTCATGAGGTACTTGTTGCCGCCCACGCGTTAGACTCCCCGGTGGCCCGTACCCGGGCCATCCCGCAATGACCCGGCGCGCTCGAGCAGAGCGTGCGGGGCACCCGTACTCTCGACGAAGGATTCTGAGTCCCGATGGTATTGATCGCCGCACCGATGGCCTCCTCCGGCGGTGGGGGCATCACGCTCCTGCTCCCGCTGATCCTGATCGTCGGGATGATCTGGTTCATGAGCCGTACCCAGCGCAAGCAGAAGGCCAGGCAGGCCGAGACGGTCGCCGCGCTGCAACCGGGTACCAAGGTGATCACCACCAGCGGCCAGGTCGGCATCGTCGAAGAGGTCGACGACGAGTACGTGACGCTGGAGATCTCCGACGGCGTGCTGGTCCAGTTCGTGAAGGCAGCGATCGGCCGGGTCATCCCGGAGGAGACCGAGGATGTGGCGGCGGACGAGCCGGCGGATGAGGCCGACGGCGAGACCGCGACGGAGCCGGCTGACGCCAAGGAGTCCGTGGAGGTGCCGGACGCCGGCGCCGACAAGGTCCAGGACAAGCCCAAGCTGCCCCCTACGCACACCGAGAACTGATCCACCCCGTCCTATCGGCGTGCGGCGCACGGGCATCACGGTGATGCCCGGGCGCGCCCAGTAGCGCAAGGAAGAATTTGACGTGGCAACGACGACGACATCCCGCCCCGGCAGGAACCTGATCGTCCTGGCAGTCATCCTGGTCCTGTTGTTCGGGATCATGGCGATCGCCAAGACCTGGGGACCCAAGCTCGGCCTGGATCTGCGCGGTGGCACCACCGTCACGCTGACGGCCAGCAATGTCGGCGGTGGCGGCGACCCGACGGCCGAACAGCTGTCCGAGGCGAAGAACATCATCTCCCAGCGGGTGAACGGCGCCGGTGTCGGTGAGGCCGAGGTCGCCACCTCCGGCAAGAACCACATCACCGTCTCCGTGCCGGGCGCCAACCAGGACGCGCTGGTCAAGCAGATCGGCCAGACCGCGCTGCTGAACTTCCGGATCGTCTACGACCAGCAGGCCGGCCAGCCGCTGCCGCCCGCGCCGCCGTCGGCCACGCCGACCGGCAAGCCGTCGGCCACGCCGAAGCCGAGCGCGACGCCGAAGCCGGCCAGCACGATCAAGCCGTCGAGCACCGCCACGCCGAACGGCCGCGCCTGGAGCAGCGTGCTGGGCCACGCCGCCACCCCGACGCCGACGCCCAAGCCGTCGACCCCGAGCGCGAAGCCGAGCACACCGGCCACCCCGACGCCGTCGACGATCCCGGGCGCCGAGGTCACCGGCGATCCGCTGGCGTGGAAGCCGGACGCGGCTACCACCGCCGCTTTCGCGACGTTCACCTGCGACAAGGACAAGCCGAAGCCGAAGGACGAGGAGAAGAAGCCGCTGTTCTCCTGCAGCCAGGACTTCTCGACCAAGTACCTGCTCGGTCCGGCGATCCTGAAGGGCACCGACCTGTCCGACGCCTCCGCGGCGATCCCGCAGAACGGCGTCAACTGGCAGGTCAACCTGAAGTTCACCGGTGAGGGCGGCGACAAGTTCCTCAAGGCCACTACCGCGATCTCCAAGCTCCCCCCGCCGTCGAACCTGTTCGCGATCGTGCTCGACGGCGTGACGATCTCCACCCCGACCGTGAGCCAGCCGATCCCCGGTGGCCAGGCGCAGATCACCGGTTCGTTCACCGAGACCGAGGCCCGCGACCTGGGCAACGTGCTCAAGTACGGCGCGCTGCCGGTGCAGTTCGACACCTCGTCGGTCGAGACGATCTCGGCCCAGCTCGGTGGCGACCAGCTCTCCGCCGGTATCACCGCCGGCCTGATCGGCCTCGCGCTGGTCGTGCTCTTCTCGTTCCTGTACTACCGCGGCCTGGGCATCGTCGTCGTGATGTCGCTGACGGTCGCCGCGGCGCTGACCTACGCGGCCGTGGTGCTGCTGGGCAAGTCGATGGGCTTCGCCCTGACGCTGTCCGGAATCGCCGGTCTGATCGTGGCGATCGGTATCACCGCGGACTCGTTCGTCATCTACTTCGAACGACTGCGCGACGAGGTCCGTGAGGGCCGCAGCCTGCGCTCGTCGGTGGAGACCGGCTGGGCCCGCGCCAAGCACACCATCATCGCGGCCGACTCGATCTCGCTGCTCGCGGCCGTGGTGCTGTACGTCCTCGCGGTCGGCAGCGTGAAGGGCTTCGCGTTCACGCTCGGCCTGACCACCCTGATCGACCTGTTCGTCGTGTTCGTCTTCACCAAGCCGATCGTGACGCTGCTGGCCCGGACCGACTTCTTCGGCCACGGCCACAAGCTGTCCGGTCTCGACCCCGAGCATCTCGGCGTCGAACGGCTGCCCGGTCAGATGAAACCATCGGCCCGCCCGGCCGCGAAGAAGTCCACGCCCAAGCCCGTCGGAGGCGAGGTCTGATGTCGAAGCTCGGAAGCATCGGTGCCCGGTTGCACCGCGGCGAGGTCTCCTACGACTTCATCGGCAAGCGCAAGATCTGGTTCGCGGTCTCGATCGCGCTGGTCGTCATCTCGCTCGGCTCGCTGCTGGCCAAGGGGCTGGCGCTGGGCATCGAGTTCAAGGGCGGCGTCGAGTACCAGGCGAAGGTCAAGGTCACCCACAACACCGTCGACGACGTCACGTCGGCGGTGAAGTCGACCAACGCCAAGGATCTCGGCGACCCGGTGGTCACCACGATCGGCGCCAACCAGGTGCGGGTGCAGACCAAGCCGCTGAGCCAGGACGACATCGTCAAGGTCCGCGAGGCGATCGGCAAGGAGGTCGGGGTTCCGACCGACCAGGTCAGCAACCAGCAGATCGGCGCCTCCTGGGGCTCGCAGATCGCGAACAAGGCGATCCTCGCGCTGATCGTCTTCCTGATCCTCGTGTTCGGCGTGATCTGGGCGTACTTCCGCGAGCCCAAGGCATCGATGGCGGCGATCATCGCGCTGATCCACGACGTGTTCATCACCGTCGGCGTCTACGCGCTGATCGGCTTCGACGTCACGCCGGCCACCGTGATCGGCGTACTGACGATCCTCGGTTACTCGCTGTACGACACCGTCGTGGTGTTCGACAAGGTGCGGGAGAACACCCGGGGCATCACCGGGTCGAACCGCTACACCTACAGCGACGCGACCAACCTGGCCGTCAACCAGACCATCGTCCGCTCGATCAACACCACGCTGATCGCGCTGATGCCGGTCGGGTCGATCCTGGTCGTCGGTACCGTCGTCCTGGGCACCGGTCCGCTGAAGGACCTGTCGCTGGCCTTGTTCGTCGGTATCGCCGTCGGTGCGTACTCGTCGATCTTCATCGCTCCGGCCCTGCTGGCCATGTTCAAGGAGCGTGAGCCGGGCATGCAGGCCCTGAGCCGCCGGGTGCTCGCCAAGCGGGCCCAAGCAGGCGTGACAGCCGGTACTCCGGTCGCCGCCGGCGCGGTGGCGGGTGCTGCCAGCGCGGCGGACACCACCCGGGTGCAGGACCGGCCCAAGGCGGCCAGCGCGACTGCCGGCGTACCGACTGCCTCGAGCCGCCCGGTGCGGCCAACGAGCGGCGCAGGACGCCCGCAACCGGCCCGCAAGCCCCGCTCCAAGCGTGGCAAGTGACAGGCTGCTGATGCGTTCGCTGGATCAGGTACTGCAGGACGGCATTCGCGACATCCGGGACTACCCGCAGGCGGGGGTGGTGTTCAAGGACATCACCCCGCTGCTGGCGGACCACAGTGGGTTCACCCAGGTGGTGGAGGCGCTGGCTGCCGCCGGTCGTGATGCCGACGGCAACGTCGTCGTCGACAAGGTGGTCGGGATCGAAGCGCGTGGCTTCATCCTGGCCGCCCCGGTCGCGCTGGCCCTCGGCACGGGGTTTGTCCCGGTCCGCAAGAAGGGCAAGCTGCCGTCAGCGACCTTCGAGGAGTCCTACGCGCTGGAGTACGGCGAGGCGACCATCGAGGTCCACCAGGACGCTTTCGCGCCCGGTGACCGGGTGCTGGTGATCGACGACGTGCTCGCCACCGGTGGCACGGTGGAGGCCTGCCTGCGCCTGGTACGCCGCTGCGGTGCCGAAGTGGTCGCCACGTCGGTACTGATCGACCTGTCGTTCCTGCCGTGGCGCGAGCGCCTGGCGGGGGAGCGTGTGGACACGCTCGTCACTGTCTGAAGTCAAGCGGTTACATCAAATCGGCGTGTTGTCCACAGGCCGTGTCGGCCCCGTTGGTTCCTTCCCTCTAGACTGGTGCTCTGTCGGCGGAGGGAAACAACGTGGGTGAAGACCCGGCGATGACTTCAGCGGTACCTGACGTGGTGCCGCTCGATCCTCCGCGCGCTCCCGCGAGCCGCCCGGTGGCCGCCGCATCGCCGTCTCCAGCCCCCGCGGCGCCCCCCTCGGCGCAGCCGCCCCGGATCGCGCCGGCCCGGGTTCGCGCCCGGCTGGCCCGCCTCGGCGGCACCCGGCACCCGAACCGGGCGCCGATGCTCGAGCCGCTGTTCCGGGTCGTCCGGGCGACCCACCCCAAGGCCGACCTGGCGATGATCGAGCGGGCGTACCGCACCGCCGAGAAGCACCACACCGGCCAGCTCCGCAAGAGCGGCGACGCCTACATCACGCACCCGCTCGCGGTGGCCACCATCCTGGCCGAGCTGGGCATGACCGCGCCGACGCTGTGCGCCGCCCTGCTGCACGACACGGTCGAGGACACCGACTACACGATCGCCGAGCTGACCAAGGACTTCAGCGAAGAGATCGCGATGCTGGTCGACGGCGTCACCAAGCTGGACAAGGTCAAGTACGGCGAGTCCGCGCAGGCCGAGACGATCCGCAAGATGGTCGTCGCGATGGCCAAGGACATCCGGGTGCTGGTGATCAAGCTCGCCGACCGGCTGCACAACATGCGCACGCTGGGCTTCCTGCGGCAGGAGAAGCAGGAGCGGATCGCCCGCGAGACGCTCGAGATCTACGCCCCGCTGGCGCACCGGCTGGGTATGAACACGATCAAGTGGGAGCTCGAGGACCTGTCCTTCTCGACCCTGCACCCGAAGGTGTACGACGAGATCGTCCGGCTGGTGGCCGAGCGAGCTCCGTCGCGGGACGAGTACCTCGCCTCGGTGATCGACCAGGTGCACGAGGACCTGCGCGCGGCCAAGGTGAAGGCGACCGTCACCGGCCGGCCGAAGCACTACTACTCGATCTACCAGAAGATGATCGTCCGCGGCCGCGAGTTCGGCGACATCTACGACCTGGTCGGCATCCGCGTGCTGGTCGAGTCGGTCCGCGACTGTTATGCGGCGCTCGGCGTCCTGCACGCCCGGTGGAATCCGGTGCCCGGGCGGTTCAAGGACTACATCGCGATGCCGAAGTTCAACATGTACCAGTCGCTGCACACGACGGTGATCGGCCCGCAGGGCAAGCCGGTCGAGCTGCAGATCCGGTCGTTCTCGATGCACCGGCGGGCTGAGTACGGTATCGCCGCGCACTGGAAGTACAAGGAAGATCCGAACGCGCCGGCTCCCGAGGTGGGCGCGCCGCCGACCACCGAGATCGGCGCCCCGAACGAGATGCCCTGGGTGCGGCAGCTCGTCGACTGGCAGCGGGAGACCTCCGACCCGTCGGAGTTCCTCGACTCGCTGCGGTTCGAGATCAACAACTCCGAGGTCTACGTCTTCACCCCGCGCGGCGACGTGATGTCGCTGCCGACCGGGTCGTCACCGGTCGACTTCGCCTACGCGATCCATACCGAGGTCGGGCACCGATGTATCGGCGCCCGGGTCAACGGGCGGCTCGTGCCGCTGGAGAGCACGCTGGAGAACGGCGACGTCGTCGAGGTCTTCACCTCGAAGGCTCAGGGCGCCGGACCGTCGCGCGACTGGCTGATGTTCGTCAAGAGCCCGCGCGCCCGCAACAAGATCAAGCACTGGTTCTCCAAGGAGCGCCGCGACGAGGCGATCGAGCACGGCAAGGACGCGATCGCCAAGCAGCTGCGCAAGGAGGGCCTGCCGCTGCAGCGCCTGCTCTCGCACGAGACGCTGACGGCAGTCGCCAACTCGCTGCGCTACCCCGACGTGACCGGCCTGTACGCCGCGGTCGGGGAGAGTCACGTGAGCGCGCAGGCCGTAGTACGGCGCCTGATCGAGACCTACGGCGGCGAAGAGGGTGCGGCCGAGGATCTCGCCGAGGGCCTGCGGTTGCCGGCTACTCGCGAGCGGCGCAAACGGACCGCACGCGGCGATGCCGGCGTCATCGTCAAGGGCGCCACGGACGTGCTGTCGAAGCTCGCCCGCTGCTGTACTCCGGTGCCGGGCGACGAGATCATCGGTTGGGTCACCCGCGGTGCCGGCGTCTCGGTGCACCGGGCCGACTGCGCCAACGTGGAGAACCTGCAGACCCAACCCGAGCGCATCGTCGAGGTCGAGTGGGCTCCGACGGCTCAGTCCGTCTTCCTGGTCGCGATCCAGGTCGAGGCTCTGGACCGGGCCCGTCTGCTGTCCGACATCACGCGGGTCCTCTCGGACTACCACGTGAACATCCTGTCGGCGGCGCTGACGACGACGCGCGACCGGATCGCCAAGTCCCGGTTCACCTTCGAGATGGGCGATCCGACCCACCTGGGGCACGTGTTGAAGGCGGTCCGTTCGGTCGAGGGTGTTTTCGACGTCTACCGGGTCACCCAGTAGCTGGTCTTTCCTCAGCAGGCCGCAGCTCACCCGCCGCGGCCTGCTGATCCTCGGCGCAGGCACGCTGGCCGGCTGCAGCGCCGACAAGCCGTCCAGCAGCTCCACTCCGGCGCCTACACCACCTGCGCCGACGCCTCCTGGGTCCTCAACGACGTCCTCGAGTCCTTCACCTCCTGCGTCCTCGATTTCTGCGCCTCCCTCGGCATCGACGCCCAGCTCGCCCCCTGCCTCCCTTCCATCCGTCAAACCCTGGACCCCGGGCCGCGGCGAGCTCGTCCCCGAAGCCAAACTCGCCGCCGTCCAAGCCGTCCAGAAGCTCCTGGCCCGCCCGAACACGGTCGTCGAGATCATCGACGCCCAGTACGGCGGCCTGCTGGCCGACACCGCCAGCGTCCTCGTCCCCTGCCGCACGTACTCAGTTGCCAACGGCAAGCTAACGACCGCCGGCACCACGGTCGACGTACGACTGACCAGATCGGGCCGCACCTGGCGGGTGACCTCCCAACACCCAGCCCGACCCGGCCCACCGGCACGCACCCTCACCGCAGCCGCCCGCCAGGTCCTGGCGAACGACCGCATCATCCTCCCGCCCGCCTCAGCCGCCGACATCCGCTCCGGCAACATCCACGACACCGTCCTCACCGCGATGCTCACCCTCGCGAAGACCTACCGAATCGGCATCAGCGTCCTCCGCTCCGGCCACCCCCTCAACGTCTTCGGCACCACCCGGCCCAGCGACCACCCCCGAGGCCGAGCCTTCGACACGTGGCAGATCAACGGCCAGGCTGTCGTGAATCCCTCCACCCCACGCACCCTCATCACCAACTACATGCGGGCAGCCGAGGCCCTCGGCTCCTACAACGTAGGCGGCCCTTACCGACTCTCCGGCCCCGCCTACTTCTCCGACCGAACCCACCACGACCACGTCCACGCCGGCTTCTCCGGCTGAGCCGAACCCGGCACCGTGCTCTTGACAACCCATCGCACCGGGTGCCAACTGTCGGAGGCAGGCAAATTCGCCTGCGCGCGCTCTCGGGGGAACGGCAATGGGAGTGCACTATGGCTATGGGGCGGAAGCAGGTCGCAGTAGGAACACTCGGGTCGGCGGTACTCGTCGCCGGTCTGTTGCTGGCGCCAGTGGGGGCGACCGGCGCGCCACCGGTCGACGACACCCCGACGCTGATCCCGGGCACCAGACCGCCCCGGGTGAGTGAGAAGGACGAACAGGCGTTCCTCGAGCGGGACTTCTTCTTCATGAGCCGGCGGACCGCAGGCGACCAGAAGCTCGACAACCAGCGCGCGGGCGCACTACGCGCTGTCGCGGCCCTCAACGCCGGGGAACAGCGAAGGCAGCGCACGAAGAGCCCGGGCCCGGCGACCTTCACTGGCCAGTGGACCGGTCTGGGTCCCGATCCGATCGTCCAGGTGACCCGGAGCACGCCGATCTTCACCGCGATGAGCGGCCGCATCGGCGCCCTCGCGATCCGGCCGAGCACCGGTCAGTTCATCCTGGGCGGTGCCCAAGGCGGCATCTGGCTGTACGACCAGGCGAGCGGCACGTGGTCCACCAAGACCGACGACCTGCCGTCGCTGGCCATCGGAGCGCTGGCCGTCGCACCGTCGAACGACGCGATCGTGTACGCCGGTACCGGCGAGGGCGCGTTGTCCGGTGACAGCTACTTCGGCAACGGCGTACTGAAGTCCACCGACGGCGGCCAGCACTGGACGCACGTGTCGGGCGACTTCTTCGAAGGTGTCTCGACCTCGGCGCTGGTCGTCGACCCACGGAACGCCAGTCACCTGTACGCCGCGATCCTGCGCGGCCGCGGTGGCGCCCGCAGGACCACCCCGCCGGACCACTCGCGGTACGGCGTCTGGGAGTCCACCGACGGCGGTACGAGCTGGCGGATCCTCAAGGTGGCGAAGTCGGCGTCCAACGGGGCCACCGACCTCGAGATCGACCCGCAGAACCCGAATGTCCTGTACAGCTCGTTCTGGGGCGACGCGATCTACAAGAGCACCGACGCCGGCCGGCACTGGTCACCGATCATGACGGGCCTGCCGGCGGTCGACTATGCCTCGACCGCCACCCGGTTCTCGCTCGGAATCTCCCATCCCGCGGGTCACGGCGCGGTCCTGTACGCCGGCTTCACCTGGACCGACCAGCCCGCGCGAGTCTTCAAGTCCACCAACGAGGGCGCGAGCTGGTCGATCACGCAGCCGGGCACCGGGGACGACACCGTCGAGGACTACTGCGCCGAGCAGTGCTCGTACGACAACGTCATCGTCGCCGATCCGGTCAACCCCGACATCGTCTATGCGGCCGGACAGTTCAACTACGCGATCGGCTCGGGCGGCATCTTCCGGTCCGACGACGGCGGCCAGACCTGGAAGAACCTCGGCTGGGACCAGCACCCCGACTTCCACGCCCTCGCCTACGACCCGGCGCATCCGGAGCACGTCCTGATCGGCTCCGACGGCGGCGTCTGGTACTCCGGCGATCGCGGCGGCCGCCCGAACGCGACCGATCCGCTCAGCGCGGTGACGTGGCAGAACCTCAACGGGACGGTCGATCCGGCGACCGCGGCCGTCACCCATCGGACCGGACTTCAGCTGGGCCAGTTCACCTCGGTCGCGAACGCGCCGACCGTCCCCGGCCGGGTCTGGGGTGGCACGCAGGACAACGGCACGGACCGCAAGTCGACCGCCTCGGCCAGCTGGTTCGACGTCGCCAGCGGCGATGGTGGACAGGTGCTGGTCGATCCGACCGACGCGAACTACGTCTTCGGCACCTACTTCGGCATCTCGCCGTACCGGTACACCGACGGCGGCCTCACCTTCTTCAGCAACCAGTACATCAGGACCGGGATCGACCTGACCGACCGCTCCGACTTCTACGTCCCGTGGGTACAGAACCAGCGCAAGACCAACCAGCTGATGCTGGGCACCTATCGGCTCTACCGGACTGACAACGCGAAGGCATCGTCGGCCGGTGACGTCCGGTGGAAGCCCATCAGCGGCGACCTGACCAGCGGCTGTACCGGCGAGGCGCCGAACGGCGGCCGGGGCTGTGTCATCTCCGCGGTGGGGATGGGCGGCGGCGACGCGGCGTACACCGGCGCGGAAGACGGCTACGTCTACGTGAGTCCGGACGCGCAGGTCAGCGACACGCCGTCGTGGACCCGGGTGGACAAGGGGCAACTGCCGAAGCGGCCGGTGACCCAGTTCGCGGTCGACCGCAGCAACTACCGGATCGCCTACGCGGCGTTCGCCGGATTCAGCGCCGCCACGCCGGCCCATCCAGGTCACCTCTTCAAGACGACGAACGGTGGCAAGGACTGGACGAACATCAGCTTCAACCTGCCGGACAGCCCGGTCAACTCGATCATCCTCGACCCGTCGTACGCGGACACGCTGTACGCCGGCACCGATGTGGGCCCGTTCGTCACCCATGACGGCGGCAGGCACTGGGCTCCGCTCGGCTCCGGGATCCCTGAGATCGCGATCTGGCAGCTCGACCTCGACCCGTCGCACCGAGTGCTCGTCGCGGGAACGCACGGGCGTGGAGCGTTCCGGAGTACGGACACTTCGGCGGCCGTGCCCGCTCTGGTCGTCACGAAGACGGCCGCCGACGTTCCGGTCGGACCGTCGAGCACGCTCGACTACACGATCACGCTCGCGAACGTCGGCAACGCCGCCGCGACCGGGGTCAAGCTCACCGACCCGGTGCCGAAGAACACGACCTTCGTGTCCGCCGACAGCGGCGGGAGCAACGTTCGCGGTGTCGCGACCTGGACCGGTCTGACCGTTCCGGCCGGTGGCAGTACCACCGTGCACCTGAGTGTGAAGATCGGATCCGGCGTGACGACGGCGATCGTCAACGACGGTATCCGGGCCGAATCGGCGCAAGGGCCGTTCACGACCGGATCGCCGGTGATCACACCCATCGCGCCGGCGTACGGCGTGAGCCTCACCCCGGCCACGCAGACCGATGGCGGCCGGCCTGGCACCTCGGTCTCCTACACCCAGACGGTGAGAAACCTTGGGTTCACCCCCGACTCCTACACCTTGGCGAGTACCGGCGGCACTGATCCCGTCAGCTTCTTCGACCCCACCTGCACGACGCCGCAGTCGTCCACACCCACCGTGGCGCCCGGTGCGACCGCGACGTTCTGCGTGAAGGTGGCCGTACCTGCCGGAGCCACCGGTACCAACACGGCGACGGTCACGGCGACGTCGGTCGGCAGTCCAGGAGTCTCGGCGAGCGCGACGCTCAAGACCATCGCGGTCACCGTCGACACCCTGCTGGTGGACGAGGACGGCAACGCGCCCGACGTACAGGCTGTGTACGCCGCCGCGCTGACCGGCGCGGGTGTCTCGTTCGACACCTGGGATCTGGATGCCGACAGCAACCTTCCGGCGAACTACCTGCTGGCGCACCGGAACGTCGTATGGTTCACCGGCAACACGTACCCGGCGCCGATCACGCCGTACGAGACACGTCTGCAGGCATTCCTGGACGGGGGAGGGCGGCTGCTGATGTCCGGCCAGGACATCCTCGACCAGGCGGCCGGTACGACCGCGTTCGTGCACGACTACCTGCACATCACCTGGGACGGCACCGAAGTCCAGAACGACAAGGCCACCGATGCGGTCCACGGCGTCGCCGGCAACCCGGTGACGGACGGCATCGGCACCGTACCGCTGGACCACTCGGTGCTGGGCGCGGAGTTCGAGGACCAGGTCACCCCGAACGGCGGGGCGTCAGCGGCCTTCACGGACGACACCTCACAGCCCGACGGCCTGTCGTTCGCCGGGGGATACAAGGTGGTCTTCCTCGCCTTCCCGCTGGAGGCCTACGGAACCGCCGCCGACAAGTCCGGCTTGGTCGGGAGGACGATGACCTTCTTCGGTCCGTAGCCCGGAGCCTGGGAAAACAAGTGGCCGGACCACGGCATGGTTGATACCGTGCCGTGGTCCGTGACATCACGCTTGGAGGTGGGAACCCATGAACGCTGTAGCGCAGTGGGTGCGTCCCCTCTCGTGGTCACGGGCGGGCGACTGACATAGGTGTCGCCGGGAGCGCCCCGAGAAATCTTCGGCACTCCCGGAAGGAACACACCTATGAACACTTCGCCTTTCCCACCGCAGGGCGTCGGCTCCCACGCGGTCACGATCTCGCGAGTCGCTGATAACCAGTGGCACGCGATCGAGAACGACCTGGTGGCCGGCCGCGCCCACGCCTCACGCCGGCTCGACGGCCGTACCTTCGTCAGCATCGACACCTGGCGCGACGACATCTTCGACCGGCTCGCCGCCGCGATGGTGGCCGATCGGTCGGAGCTTTTGCACACGGTTGTCGACGAGAACGATCGCGAGCTGCTGGCTGGTTGGGAGCGGGCCGGGTTCACGATGTCGCGTCGCGAGTACGAGTTCGTGGTACCGACTGAGCTGTCGGCCAGGTCAGCTCCTCCGGACGTGGTCATCGCCGCTGCCGACGAAGGGCCGCTTCGCCTTGTGGACAAGGCGATTCGGGCTGAGGTCGAGGCTGCCGTCGGCTGGCATACGATGCCCGCCGAGGTATTGCCTTGGCAGGGCGGTACGAGACCGATGGATCCTTCGAAGTACACGGTCGCGATCCGAGACGGCCGGTATGTCGGAATGGTCCGGGTCGCGACGAGAACCCGGCGTCCTCGAATCGGATTGGTCGCCGTTCTCGCTGCTGATCGACGCCACGGCATCGGTCGCGCCCTTCTCACTCGAGTACTGCAGGGTCTCCACCGTGCCGGCTTCGAAGCCGTCACGGCCGAGGTCGACGAATCCAACACACCCGCCCTCGCCCTGTTCGAGTCCCTCGGCGGTCAGCGCACCGGCACCACCCTCGAACTCTCCATCCACCCAGGAAAGGCCTGACCATGCCCAGAAACGTCAACGGCATCGAGGTCGAAGGCACGATCGTCGAATGCCTCCGCAATGCCACCTTCCGGGTGGAACTCACCAACGGCCACAAGGTCCTCGCCCACATCTCCGGCAAGATCCGCAAGAACTACATCAAGATCCTCCCCGAAGACCGAGTCCTGGTAGAACTCAGCCCCTACGACCTGACCCGAGGCCGAATCACCTTCCGCTACCGCAACTGACCCACCCAACGCCCGCGCCTGGCAACCACTCCCGGGCGCGGGCGGGTCAGTTCGGGCCCTGCCGCCAGTCGTCCACGAGGTGCCGGAGGAGTCGCGCAGCGGCGGCCGCGGGACGCGCGCCCGGCCGGGTGGCTCGCTCGATCAGCGCGCCGTCGATGACGAGCTGGATCTGATCGGCTGCCTGCTGTGCCTCGGGGTGGCCGAGGGCTTGGAGTTCCTTCAGCAGCAACTCGTTGATGTGCTCGTAGTACTGGCTGGTCTCGGCATGAGCGGGGTGTGCGGGGTCGGGGAGGGCGAGATCCGCGGCGGTGTAGCGGCAGCCGCGGAATCCCCGATTGCCGGTGTCCTGGGTGAAGAAGTCGAACAGCGCGAGGAGCCGTTCCCGCGGATCGTCGCCGGCCGAGTCCAGTATGGCGCGGTATCGCTCCAGGTCGGCCGTGCGGGTGGTGCGCAGAGTCTCGGCGACCAGGCCGTCCTTGCCGCCGAAGTGCTGGTACAGCGAGCGGCGGGCCACGTCCGCCTCGCTCAGGAGCGCGTCCATGCCGATGCCGACGCCCTTGTCATAGGTCAGCCGGCGGGTGGCGTCGAGAAGGCGTTCACGGGGTCCTGGGCCGGTCGCGGGGCTCATCTGCGGGTACACGCTCTCTCTGGCTTGACAGTAGATCAACCAGTCTATCTAATAATTAGTAGATCGACTGGTCTACCTACTAAGGATGGCACGATGGCTCCCGGTGGCACGCTCGCGTACGACGTCTTCATCTCCGATCCGATCCCGCAGAACGTCGCGGAGTTGGTTCCCAACGGGGATCGGCGGATGTTCTCTCCGTTGTCGACGACGCTGATCTTCGGCGAACACGACGCGGTGCTGGTGGATCCGCCGATGACGATCGAGCAGACCGAGCGGGTCGGCGACTGGGTCGAGGCGAGCGGGAAGAACCTGCGGTACGTCTACGCGACGCACGGGCACGGTGACCACTGGTTCGGTACGGCGCCGCTGCTGGAGCGCTTCCCGGGGGCGGTGGCCTATGCGTCGGCCGGCACGATCGCGATGATGCGGCAGCACGGTTCGCCTGAGTTCCGGGCGAAGTTGTGGGACAAGCTGTTTCCCGGCCAGATTCCCGCGTCCCCGATCCTGGCCACGGTTCCGCCGGACAACCGGTTCGAGCTGGAGGGGCAGGAGTTGATCTCGGTCGAGGTGAGCCACTCCGACACTGACGACACGACGGTGCTGCATGTCCCGTCGATCGGTCTGGTCGTCGCCGGTGACGTTGTCTACAACGGCGTCCATCAGTACCTCAGTGAGTCCGCCGACGGGGGGATCGATGCCTGGCTCGCGGCACTGGAGACCGTGGAGGCGCTACAACCGGCCAGCGTCGTCAGCGGACACAAGAACCGGGCCAACGCCGACAGCCCCGAGACGATTGCCCAGACACGCCAGTACCTGCTCGATGCCAAGCGCCTGCTCGCTCAGCCGAGCTCAGCCCTCGACTTCTTCCACGCCATGCTCGACCTCCACCCCAACCGCCTGAACCCAGGCGCCCTCTGGTCCGGCGCCATGGCCCGCCTAGGCTCACCAACGCCGCGGTAGCCGAGGCCACCGACAAAGAAACGCCCCCACCGCAAGCTCCAGCGCTGGATAGGAACCCCACAGATCAGTACGCCGGACAGGGATGATGTGCCAGCCAAGTGCCTTCAACCCGGTCCGGCGTTCCTCGTCGCGGACCTGGTCCCGATCGCTGGAGTGCCAGCGGTCGGAGTCGTATTCGAGGCCTAGGCGGACGCCGTCGATCGGGTCGGGGTAGCTGAGGTCGAGGCGGTAGTCGCGGGTTGGGCCGCTGACGCGGACCTGCAGGTCGGGCTTGGGGAAGCCCGCGTCGAGTAGGCGGAGGCGGAGCCAGGATTCGGCGGGGGACTCGGCGCGGGGGTCGGCGTGTTTGAGGATGTTGCGGGCGCGTAGCTGGGCTTGGTGGGTGTCGTACTGGTCGAGGAGACCTTCGAGGGTGGCTCGGTCTGCTCGGCCGGAGCGGAGGAGGGCGTCGATCGATGCCAGGGCGAACGGCCGGGGTAGGTGGAGGGCGAGTTCGACGCCTGTCGCCGCCGGACTGGTCACCTTGTGTCCGGCCAGGTTCACGGTTTCGGCCGGGGTTCTCGTCCAGCGGATCGGAACCTGCTCGTCTGCGCTGAGGGCAGCGGTGGGGATGCCGTGGATCCAGGCCGCGGTTTCGGCGCGTGCGACGCCGTCGGAGGGGATGACGAGTGCGGCCGCGGCCGCTCGCAGTTCTGGGCTGTCGGGCGTCTCGGTGGCGACGTACACGCCTTTGAGCAATTGGCGGATCTCGCCGCCGCCGAGCAGCCAGTTCAGCTTTTTGCCGGCTTGGCGGCCGGTGAAGGGTAGGCCGCAGAAGAAGGGTGGAAAGGACATCGGCACAGGATGTCTGAGGGCAGACATCCTGTGCTTTCAGTTGTCCACAGGGCTAGCTGAAGTCGGTGAGGGCGTTTTGGGCTTGGGTTAGCCATTCTCGGCGGGCGGCGATTGCTTCGCGGGCCTCGGTGGCCTTGCGGGTGTTGCCTTGGGCCTCGTGCTTGGCGGCCTGCTTCTCCAGGTCCGTGATGAGGGACTGGAGTTGTTTGACGGTGGCCTCGGCGCGGGCGCGGGCCTCGGGGTTGCTGCGGTTCCAGACCTCGTCCTCGGCGGACTTGACGGCTTGTTCTACGGCGCGGAGCCGGCCGTCGATGGTGCGCATCGAGTCGCGGGGGACCTTGCCGATGGCGTCCCAGCGGTCGAGGAGGTCGCGGAGTTGGTCTCGGGCGGCCTTGGCGTCGTTGACGGGGAGGATGGCCTCGATCTCGACCAGCAACGATTCCTTGGCGGCGAGGTTGGCTACCTGCTCCTCGTTCTCCTGGGCCTGTTCGGCGTCGCGGGCGCCGAAGAAGGCGTCCTGGGCGCTGCGGAAGCGCGCCCACAGCTTGTCGTCCACCTCGCGGGGCGCCGGGCCAGCGGCCTTCCACTGGCGCATCAGGTCGCGGAAGCGGCCTGAGGTCGGGCCCCAGTCGGTGGAGGAGGACAACGACTCTGCCTCCGCCGCCAGCCGCTCCTTCACCACGGCGGCCTCGTCACGCTTGGAGGACAACTCGGCGAAGTGCTGCTTGCGGTGCCGGGTGTAGGTCGTCCGGGCGGACGAGAAGCGGTGCCACAGCTCGTCGTCGCTGGACTTGTCGAGCCGGGGGAGTGCCTTCCACTCGTCCAGCAGCTCGCGCAGCCGGGTGACGCCGTGCCGCCAGTCGGTGCCGGCCGCGATCGTCTCGGCCTCGGTGGCGATCTTCGTCTTCGCGTCCCGGGCCTCCTCGACCTTCGCGGCGCGCTCGGCCTTCTTCTTCTCGCGCTGCTGGGCGACCAGCGGGGTGAGCGCGTCCAGCCGGGCCCGCAGACCGTCCAGATCGCCGACGGCCTGGGCCTCGTCGATCGCGCCGGTCACCTTCTTCACCGCGGCGCGGGCGTCGTCGGGCGAGACGGTGCCCGCCTGGACCCGCTTCTCCAGCAGGTCCACCTCGAACGCCAGGGCGTCGTACCGGCGGGTGTAGAAGGCGAGCGCCTCCTCAGGGTTCGCATCCGGCCACTGGCCGACCGCTCTCTCCCCGTCCTTGGTCCGTACGAAGACCGTTCCGTCGTCGGCTACCCGGCCCCAGCTTTCCTCGGCCACAACTCGCCCCTTCCGGCGGTATGTACTGCGCTCGTTCCCATTCTGTCCAGTCGCCGGTTCATCGCCGTCGACAGGGTGCAGTCGGGCGCGTCGGGAGCTGTCCCCACGCGTATCACTGAACAATCACAAACTCCCGGCCGCTACGCAACGGGGTTGCCATCACAATCGGGCACAAAACAAGCAGACAACAATGCGGTTCGTACTCGGCACAGCGTCACCGGTAGCCTTGGCAGGTCCCTTGTCGGTTCCAGGAAGGTCTGTCGTGCTCATCGCCGGGTTCCCCGCGGGTTCGTGGGGCACGAACTGCTACGTCGTCGCCACCGGCCAGGGCGCGGAGTGCATCGTCATCGACCCCGGACAGGACGCCACCAGCGGAGTCGAGCAGGTCGTCCGGGAAAACAAGCTGAAGCCGGTCGCCGTGCTGCTCACCCACGGCCACATCGACCACATGTTCTCGGTACTACCGGTCTGCGGCACCTACGACAGCACCGCCTGGATCCACGCCGACGACCGGCACCTGCTCGCCGACCCGATGGCCGGCATCAGCCAGGAGACCGCCCGGATGCTGCTCGGCGGCAATCACACCTTCGCCGAGCCCGACGACGTCCAGGAGCTCAAGGACGGCCAGCAGCTCGAGCTGGCGGGCCTTCAGTTCACCGTCGACCACACCCCGGGCCACACGCGTGGTTCGGTCACCTTCACCACCCCGTACCTGGGTCCCGAGGACGTACCGGCGGTGCTGTTCTCCGGGGACGTGTTGTTCGCGGGGTCGATCGGCCGGACGGATCTGCCCGGCGGCGACCATCCGGCCATGCTGCATACGTTGGCCACCAAGATCCTGCCGATGCGCGACGAGATCGTCGTCCTGCCGGGTCATGGCGGCCAGACCACGATCGGCCGGGAAAAGGCGACCAACCCTTACCTGCAGGACCTGGAGACATAAGAAAATGAGCAAGGTGACCCCGATCAGTGGGTTCCCCGAGTACCTCCCGAGCGACCGGATCGTCGAGCAGCAGTTCCTCGACGTGATCCGGGAGACGTTCGAGCTGCACGGCTTCGCCTCGATCGAGACGCGCGCCGTCGAGCCGATCGACCGGCTCTCGAACCAGGGCGAGGACGCGGACAAGGAGATCTACGCGGTACGCCGCCTCGGCGCGCCCGTCGAGGAGAAGTCGGACCTCGGCCTGCACTTCGACCTAACGGTCCCCTTCGCCCGGTACGTGCTGGAGCACGCGGGCAAGCTGGCCTTCCCTTTCCGGCGCTACCAGATCCAGAAGGTCTGGCGTGGAGAGCGCCCGCAGGAGGGCCGCTACCGCGAGTTCACCCAGGCCGACATCGACATCGTCGGTGACGGCACGCTGCCGTTCCACTACGAGGTGGAGCTGCCGCTGGTGATCGCCGACGCGTTCAGCAAGCTGCCGATCCCGCCGTTCCGGATCCAGGTCAACAACCGGCAGATCCCCGAGGGCTTCTACCGCGGCCTGGGCATCGAGGACGTCACCTCGGTACTCCGTATCGTCGACAAGCTCGACAAGATCGGCCCGGACAAAGTCACCCAACTGTTGACCGGCGGGGGAGACACGGCGGCACCGGCCGGACCTCAACTGTCGGCCGAGACCGCCAAGCAGGTGCTCCGCCTGGCCGAGATCTCCAGCACCGACGCGTCCTTCGTCGAGCAGGTGCGGGCGCTCGGCGTCCAGCACGAGATCCTCGACGAGGGCCTCGAGCGGCTGGCCGCGATCATGACGGCGGCAAACGAGCACGCTCCCGGCCTGCTGGTCGCCGACCTCAAGATCGCCCGCGGCCTCGACTACTACACCGGCACCGTCTACGAGACCCAGCTGATCGGCCACGAGTCGTACGGCTCGATCTGCTCCGGCGGCCGCTACGACTCGCTCGCCAGCGACGGCAAGACGACGTACCCGGGCGTCGGCATCTCGATCGGGGTGTCCCGGTTGATCGCCCGGTTGTTCAGCCAGGGCCTGGTGAAGGGCAGCCGCAGTACGCCGACCGCCGTACTGGTTGCCTTGAACAACGAAGACGAGCGGGCCGACGCGATGCGCACAGCCGCCGCGTTGCGGGCGCGCAACATTCCGGTCGAGGTCGCCCCGGCGGCGGCCAAGTTCGGCAAGCAGATCAAGTTCGCGGACCGGCGCGGCATTCCGTTCGTCTGGTTCACCACCGAGAACGGCGCCGAGGTGAAGGACATCAGGAGCGGTGACCAGGTACCGGCCGACCCGGCCACCTGGGCACCGCCCGCGCAGGACGTACGACCCAGCATCGAAACCCCTCAGGAGAACTCGTGATCCGTACCCATTCCGCCGGCTCCCTGCGGGCCGAGAACACCGGACAGACCGTCACGCTGGCGGGCTGGGTGGCACGGCGACGCGATCACGGCGGCGTGGCGTTCATCGACCTGCGCGACTCCAGCGGCACCGTCCAGGTCGTCATCCGCGACGAGGAGGCCGCCAGCGGGCTGCGTTCGGAGTACTGCCTGAAGATCGTCGGTACGGTCGCCGCGCGCCCCGAGGGCAACGCGAACCCGGACCTGCCGACCGGTGAGATCGAGATCATCACCGAGGAGATCGAGGTCCTCAACGAGGCCGCGCCGCTACCGTTCCCGGTCGAGGAGCACCATGCGACGCCGGTGAACGAAGAGGTCCGGCTCAAGTACCGCTACCTCGACCTGCGCCGCCAGGGCCCGGGCTCGGCGCTTCGCCTGCGCAGCAAGGTGAACAAGGCGGCCCGTGCGGTCCTGGACAAGCACGACTTCGTCGAGATCGAGACGCCGACGCTGACCAAGTCGACGCCGGAAGGCGCCCGCGACTTCCTGGTCCCGGCGCGCCTGCAGCCGGGCTCGTGGTACGCGCTGCCGCAGTCGCCGCAGCTGTTCAAGCAGCTGCTGATGGTCGCCGGGATGGAGCGGTACTTCCAGATCGCCCGCTGCTACCGCGACGAGGACTTCCGTGCCGACCGGCAGCCGGAGTTCACCCAGCTCGACATCGAGATGAGCTTCGTCGACCAGGACGACATCATCGCGCTGTCCGAGGAGATCCTGGTCGAGCTGTGGAAGCTCGCCGGGCACGAGGTGCAGACGCCGATCCAGCGGATGACGTATGCCGAGTCGATGGCCCGCTTCGGCAGCGACAAGCCCGATCTGCGGATGGGGCTCGAGCTGGTCGAGTGCACGGAGTACTTCAAGGACACGCCGTTCCGGGTCTTCCAGGCGCAGTACGTCGGCGCCGTGGTGATGCCGGGTGGCGCCGACCAGCCGCGCAAGCAGCTGGACGCGTGGCAGGAGTGGGCCAAGCAGCGCGGTGCGCGCGGGCTCGCGTACGTGCTGGTCGGTCAGGACGGCGAGCTGGGCGGACCGGTCGCCAAGAACCTGTCCGAGGAGGAGCGCGCTGGCCTGGCCGATCACGTCGGTGCCAAGCCTGGCGACTGCATCTTCTTCGCTGCTGGTGCCGTGAAATCGTCGCGGGCGCTGCTGGGTGCGGCGCGGCTGGAGATCGGCCGGCGCGGCGGGCTGATCGACGAGTCGGCCTGGTCGTTCGTGTGGGTCGTCGACGCGCCGCTGTTCGAGCCGGCCGACGACGCGACCGCTGCTGGTGATGTCGCTGTCGGGTCGGGGGCGTGGACTGCGGTGCACCACGCGTTCACGTCGCCGAAGCCCGACTCGCTGGAGACGTTCGACACCGATCCGGGCAGCGCGCTGGCTTATGCGTACGACATCGTCTGCAACGGCAACGAGATCGGCGGTGGGTCGATCCGTATCCATCGCGAGGACGTGCAGAAGCGGGTCTTCAAGGTGATGGGCCTGACCGACGAGGAGGCGACCGAGAAGTTCGGCTTCCTGCTCGACGCGTTCAAGTTCGGCGCGCCCCCGCACGGCGGCATCGCCTTCGGCTGGGACCGGATCACCGCCCTCCTCGCGGGCACGGAGTCGATCCGGGACGTCATCGCCTTCCCCAAGTCCGGCGGCGGCTTCGACCCCCTCACCGCTGCCCCCGCCCCCATCACCCCCGCCCAACGCAAGGAAGCCGGCGTAGACGCCAAGCCCGAACCCAAGGGCGAAGCAAAGGCCGCGCCGGCGGCCGACCCGCAGAAGTAGCCCGGAAAGGGGCGCCCCTCACCGGCGCTCCTTCCCTTTCCCGCCGCGCACCATTTGAGGGGTTAACCCCTCACTTTGTGGGTTGCCCCCTGAGAATCCGGGCAGGCAACCCACCATTTGAGGGGTTAACCCCTCAAATGGTGGGCGGTGGGAGGGGCAGGCGGCGGCTTGCGCCGTGAGGCGGATGTGAGGGCTGTTGCGCACTTGAGCAACAGGTATCGGGCGGTGAGAAAGTGACCGTGCAGTGACTGTCCGTAGTAGTTGTTCACTGTGCCCTCATCCTCCTTCCGCCCGGGAGTTCTCATGTTCAAGCGTGTGTTGTCTTCTGCCGTGGCCTTGGTGGCAATCAGCCTGGTTGCCGCCACTCCGGCTCAGGCGGTCGCCTTCCAGACCACCGCCAGTGCTCTCAACATCCGGTCCGAGCCCTACCTCTCCGCTGCGGTGGTGAAGGTGCTCAACGGGCCGACCGCGGTTGATGTCGACTGCCAGAAGTTGGGGGACCCGGTGACCGTGCCGGGGCGGGCGGCGACCAGTTGGTGGGCGCATCTGCCGGCGCATGGCGGGTACGCGACGGTCGGGTACATCAACACCACGGAGACGAAGCTTCCCGGCGTACCGGACTGTCCGGCCGACCCACCGCCGCCCGCCGGTGACGTCACCCTCGCCGACGTCCAGGCGATGTTCGGCACCCGGATCGCCAACCCGTCGATCGTCCAGACCGGACTGCCGTCCCTCAACCAGGCAATGCGCGACGCCAACATCAACACGCCCCGCCGCAAGGCCGCCTTCCTCGCCACCCTCGTGCATGAGTCGCGGCTGGAGTACAACATCCGCGAGATCGGCGACACCCGCGTCTACGGCGGCCGCGGCTACATCCAGCTGACCGGTGACTTCAACTACGGCCCGGCCGGCCGGTACTTCGGTATCGACCTGCTCGGCAACCCCGAGCTGGCCCGGTCGCTGCAGTGGAGCGCCCCGATCGCCCGCTGGTACTGGACGGTCGCCCGCAACATCAACCCGATGGCCGACGCGCTGGACATGGGCAAGGTCAACGCGGCGATCGGCTACCCGGCTGGCGCCGAGGACCAGCGTCGCTGCGACTCCTTCAAGAACGCCCTGCGGTACCTGTCCGGCTCCGTCCCGGCCGGCGTGATCTGCACCCGCTCGAAGGCGCTCAGCGGTGACACGAGCAAGCTCACCAAGACCCAGTTCGAGGCCCTGGACCGGATCCCCGGCACCGTCGGCTGATTTGCAACCTGGTCGAAAGGCTTGAGCCGGGGGCAGTTTGGGTGGAAAGTGACATCGTCGTGAGAGACGCCCGTTAACTTTTCACGGCTACCGTGCCCATGCTGTCCCCGCCCCGGGAGTTGTCATGCTCAAGCGAAGAATCCGCCGTCTTCTGATAGCCACCCTCGCCCTCACCGGCCTCACCGCCGCCGGTCTGGTCACCGCCGTTCCGGCGAGCGCGGCCGTCTTCAACACCTACGGCACCGGCGTGAACGTCCGCGCCGACGCCTACCTGTCCTCACCGGTCGTCCGGACGCTGCCCGGCCCGACCTCCATCGACGTGGACTGCCAGAAGTACGGCGACCTCGTCACCGTCTCCGGCGGTTCGAGCCGCTGGTGGGCGCACGTACCGGCGCTCGGCGGCTACGTCACCGTCGCGTACGTGGCGATCCCGGAGGACAAGCTCCCCGGCGTCGCCGAGTGCGGTGGCACCAACCCGCCGTCCGGCGACATCACGCTGGCGCAGGTGCAGGCGATGTTCGGCACCCGGATCGCGAATCCGTCGCTCGTCGAGACCGGGCTGCCGTCGCTCAACCAGGCAATGCGCGACGCCAACATCAATACGCCGTACCGGAAGGCAGCGTTCCTCGCGACGCTGGTGCACGAGTCGCGGCTGGAGTACAACATCCGCGAGATCGGCGACACCCGCCTGTACGGCGGCCGCGGCTACATCCAGCTGACCGGTGACTTCAACTACGGCCCGGCCGGCCGGTACTTCGGTATCGACCTGCTCGGCAACCCCGAGCTGGCCCGGTCGCTGCAGTGGAGCGCCCCGATCGCCCGCTGGTACTGGACGGTCGCCCGCAACATCAACCCGTTCGCGGACCAGCTCAACATGGGCAAGGTCAACGCGGCGATCGGCTACCCGGCCGGCGCCGAGGACCAGCGCCGTTGCGACTCGTTCAAGAATGCGATCCGGGTGCTGACCGGCTCGGTGCCGGGCGGCATCATCTGCACCCGCTCCAAGGCGCTCAGCGGTGACACCAGCAAGCTCAGCCGCACCCAGTTCGACGCCCTCACCAAGGTCGGCGGCGGCCTCGGCTGACCCCTCCTCAACCGAAGCGCCACCTTGGCGACAAGCCGGCCGGACTCCGCCCAGAGTCCGGCCGGCGGTCAGCGTCAGCCCCGTTCGACCCCGCTGAAGAGGACCTTGCCGTCCTTGTCGACGGCGCGGTAGTCCACCTCGGTCAGCCCGGGCCGATGAACAGCGCCGAGCTGGGAGGCGGTGGCGTAGCCGCGGCCGAAGTACGCCGGTACGACGTACCAGGGCGAGGCTCCGCCGGTCCACCGGATCCGGACTTGCACCTCGTTGACGCCGGGGAGGGCGGCGAAGGTGTAGGTGACGAACAGTCGGGTCGAGTTGCCGTCCGGGATCTCCGAGAAATTCCACCGCCCGTTGACCGGCTTGCTGCTGGTCAGCTTCAGGGTCTTCTCCAGCGGGACGGCGGCCGGATCAAAGGCATAGAGGAGCTTGTCGTCGTAGCACTCGACCTGGACGCCGGCCAGCGTCGTGAACTCCTGGATCAGCAGTGTGGTCCTCAGCGGCTCGAGCAGGCCGCCTTCGCCGGGCAGGGTCTTCTGCAGGCGGGCCAGATAGGAACCGTCGAGTGAGACGTCGGCCGGCGTCGCCGGATTCGGCTGGCCGAGCGCAGACTTCTTCTCCGCAAGGCACTTCCTGGCCACCGCCGCGTCGACGATGCCGACGCCGCTGCCGATGAAGGCGGATCCGCGGTCGAGGTTGATGCGTTCGGAGTCCTTGGGCGGGACCTGCTGAGCCACTGTCGGTTGAGGGCCGGCCGGTTCGACGGAGCCGGAGTGGCCGCCGGCGCGGGTGCTGGCTACTACGCCGCCGGTGATGACGGCTACTCCGCAGGCGGCTGCCAGTACCGGCGTCCAGATGGACCGGTGGCGCTGGGCTCCCCGGGCGGTCCTGACCAGGTTGGCGCGGAGGTCCTCGACGTACTGCGGGTCGAGCTCCTCGACCGGCGGCGGGGTGGTGAGGTTGTTCATCGGGCCTCCTCCGGTCCGGATTGGTCGAGCAGAGCGGGCAGGCGTCGGCGGGCCCGGGAGAGCCGTGCCTTGACGGTTCCCTCGGCGACCCCGAGTACTTCGGCGGCCTCGGCGAGCGGTAGTTCGGCCCAGTAGACGAGCTCGACCGTTTCGCGCTCGTGCGCCGGCAGCCGGCCGAGCGCTGCCCGTACGGCCTGGATCCGTTGCTCCGAGTCGACTTGGGCCGCGACACTTTCGGCGTGGTCGGGCGCATGCAGGGGAGCGGGCTGCCGGCTGACGAACTGCGCCAGCCGGCGTTTGGCGCGAGTGCTGTTGCGTAGCTCGTTGCGGGCGATGGTCAGCAACCAGGCGCGGGCCGTGTCATGCACCAGCGGCCCTGGGTCGGCATGGGTGAACTGCCTCCACGCAGTGATGAAGGTGGCCTGTACTGCGTCGTCTGCGGTCGAGTACGAGCCGGTGTGGCGGACCGCGTAGGCGTGGACGACACCGGCGTACCGGGTGAAGAGGGTGCCGAGGGCCTCGGGGTCGCAGCGGCGCAGTGCCTCCCACAGGTCGTGGTCGGCGGGCATGGCAGGCGGAGGTTTGTCCTGCCTGCTCGATGTCATGGGCATACCTAACAGGGTCCGCGGGTCCCCGCCCGGTTGCCGGCCAGGTGGCCGGTTACTGCAGCTTGGCGCGGATCCAGCCCCGATCAGGCGTCAGATAGCCGTCCAGAGCGAGCCCGGAGGCGTGCAGCGCAGCGCTAAGAGTTTCCTCGGTCAAATTCTTGACCAGGACATGTTGAGACCAAGTGCGGCCGTCCACGGTGTAGATCATCGTGGCCGACTGCATGTCGTCGGGGAGTTGCTTGACGTCCGCGACCTCGACCCGCCGCTGCGGGCTCTCCCGTACTACGTTCCGCGCGAACACCTCCCGATCCTGCTGCTGCAAAAGCACCACACCATCGGACTTCACGTGATGCGCACAGGTGTCGAGCAGTCGCTGCCGGGCGCCGTCGTCGGCGACGTTGATCAGGTACGACATCATCAGCACCACGTCGAACCGCCGGTCGAGCCGGAGCTCCTCGATCGTCGACACGACCGTCTCGGCCTCGGTGATCCGCGACGTCATCGCCGCCGATTCGTCGACCGCGACCACTTGGTGGCCGAAGGCAACCAATGGCCGGGTGATCCGCCCGGTACCGCACCCCAGCTCGAGAATGCTGCTGCCAGGGGCGATCGCGGCGTTGATCAGCTCGTCCTCACCGTGCGGCTGCACCTGGACGTACAGATCCACCGAGCTGCCGTCCGGCGCGAGCTCGCCAGGGCCGGCGCCGCCCTGCCCTACGCGTTCGTCTGTCGTCATACCGCGAGCCTCGGCGGCTCCCTCCGTGCTGTCCAGAGATTCGGCTCTTGCCGAAACTTGTCATCCGTGCCACGCTCTCTGGAATAAACTATACAGCAGTGTTCAGGTTAGGGGTGAGGGTGTGCGAGAGAACAAATGGCTGGTGCTCGGGCTGCTCGCGTTCGTGCAGTTCATGCTGGTGGTCGACATCACCGTCGTGCAGATCGCGTTGCCGAGCATCGGGACCGACCTCGGGTTGGGCCGGCAGTCGCTGACGTGGGTGGTGACGACGTACACGCTGGTGTTCGGCGGGTTGATGATTCTCGGCGGGCGGCTGGCCGACGTACTCGGCGCGCGGCGGACGCTGCTGGCCGGCCTGGTGATCTTCACGCTGGCCTCGGCCACTTCTGGGTTGGCGGGATCGGCGGCGGTCCTGATCGCGGGCCGGGCGGCGCAGGGCCTGGGAGCAGCACTGCTCTCGCCGGCAGCACTCGCGATCGTCACGACGACGTTCCACGACCGGGATCGCAGCCGCGCATTAGGCATCTGGGCAGCCATCGGCGGCGCCGGAGCAGCCGTCGGAGTACTCCTCGGCGGTCTACTGACGGCGGGGCCAGGCTGGCAGTGGGTGTTCTACGTGAACGTGCCCATCGGTGTGGCAGTGCTGGTGTTGCTACCTCAGTTGGTTCCGGCACAGGCGGGCGCTGGGCGGGCGCCGATCGATCTGCCGGGGGCTCTGCTGGTGACAGCCGCCACCGCGCTGCTGATCTACGGACTGGTCAACGCGGGAGAGGACGGCTGGGGTGCAGCCAGCACCTTGGGAGTCCTGGCGGCTGCGGCCCTCAGTTATGGGCTGTTTCTGCTGGTGGAGGCGAGGACCGCGACTCCGCTGATGGATCTGCGGACGATGGGGCGTCGGCCGGTGGTTTCCGGGATGTTCTTGATGTTGGTGGCGACCGGGCTGTTGCTGGGTCTGTTCTTCCTGACTTCGCCTTTGCTGCAAGAGGTTCGCGGCTACAGCGCGCTCGAGACCGGACTTGTCTTCCTGCCGGTTGCCCTGGCGATCACCGGGGGAGCGCAAGTCGGCGGACACCTGATCGGGAGAGTCGGCGGTCGTGCCGTCGCCGCCGGGAGCTTCCTGGTCACCGCTCTCGGGGCAGCGTTGCTCACCCAGGTCGGCGACAGCGTCTGGACCGGAGTACTGCCCGGCTTCCTGCTGGCGGCGTTCGGCGTCGGACCGCTCTTCGTCACCGCCATGACCACCACGATGGCCAACGTGCCCACAGCCGAGGCCGGAGTGGCGTCAGGTGTCGTCACGACCTTCCACGAGCTCGGCGGCAGCATCGGCGTCGCCGTGATGTCGACGGTGGCGGCCGCCAGTTTCGCCGGGCCGACAGTCGTGAGCACGGACGGTTTCTCCGCCGGGTACGCCGTTTGCGCGATCGCTGCGGCCGTGGCCGGGGTAATCGCCCTACTGCTCGTCCCGGGCGGCAAAGCACTCGTAGTAGCAGGTCACGGACACGGCCACTGAGGCCTCGTAAGGTGTAGGCGTGCCGACCTCCACTCCGAAGCGCAGGGCCGACGCCGAGCGGAACATCGAGACCATCCTGCGCGCAACCCACGAGCTGATGGCGCACGGCACGCTGCCATCGATGAGCGACGTCGCCACCGCCTCCGGGATCGGCCGGGTCACCCTCTACTCGCACTTCCCGTCCCGCGAGGTCCTGCTGGAGGAGGTGCTGCGGCGGGGGATCGAGCACACCGACCAGGTACTGACGGAGCTCGCTCTCGACGAGCAGCCACCGGCAGAGGCGCTGGTGCGGTTGGTACAGAAGTCGTGGCCGATCCTGGACCGCCATCGGCGGGTGCGGACCATCGCACTCGCCGAGATCGGGCCGGAGACACTCCGGCGACAGCACGACGCCGCCTTCCAGCACGTCGGCCGGCTGATCGAGCGAGGTCGTGCAGCCGGCGACTTCCGCACCGATCAGCCGGTGGACTGGCTGGTCGCCACCTTCTACGCGATCCTGCACGCGGCCGCCGACGAGGTCGACGCCGGTCGCCTGGCCTCGGCCGACGCGCCCGACCTCCTGATCAGCACCTTGCTCTCCACCCTCCGCCGATGACGACGACCGTGACCGTGCCGTCCGAGCTGCTCCCGCACTTGCGGCGAGCCCGGGATGTTGCCGACCGCAACTACGCCGGGCCGCTCGACCTGGAGGCGCTGGCCGCTGCGGCGGGCGTTTCGAAGTACCACTTCCTGCGCTGTTTCACGACGGCGTACGGCGAGACGCCGATGCAGTACGTCGCCCGGCGCCGGATCGAGCGGGCGGCCGACCTGCTGCGCGCGACCAACCTGACCGTCACCGAGGTCTGCCAACTCGTCGGCTACAGCAGTCTCGGCTCGTTCTCGCAGCGGTTCTCCGAGCTGATCGGGATGAGCCCGTCGGAGTACCAGCGCACGCAGCCGGGGGCCCGGATCCCCGGCTGCTTCGTCTTCATGGTCGGTCTGAACTCCGCAATCGCGGAGAAGCCACCGCAGCCTCCGCGGCCGTAGCGTCGCAGGCACGGATCCGACGAGGAGGCACCTTGATCACCAACATCAGCCTGATCACCGTCTACGTGCACGACATCGACGAGGCGAAGGCGTTCTACACCGAGAAACTGGACTTCGCGCCCGGCGAGGACATCACCGTCGGCGAGTTCCGCTGGTGCACCGTCTACCAGGCCGACCACCCCGAGCTGCACGTGGTGCTGATGCTGCCCGGCCCGCCGATGGACCCCGAATCGGCCGAGTCGATCCGCCGGATCATGGCCAAGGGCTCGATGCACGGCTTCGGCATCAACACCGACGACTGTGTTATCTCTGCCCCACCCCACCGCCCCGGTCTGGCGCAAAACCTTCGCCGAACTCGTCGCCAAGGGCGTCGAGTACATCCAGGAACCATCCGACCGCCCGTACGGCGTCGAGGCGGTCCTCCGCGACAACTCCGGCAACTGGCTGGTCCTGGTCGAGCAGAAGCTGTACAGCGCCGCCGATTTCCAGCCCGCCGACTGACCCCTGGTTGACAGTAGTCTTTGTCTCAATACAATTGGGACAAAGACTCGAGGGGAGCTGGTCAGGATGGGGTTGTCACTCGGCCTGGTGGTCGTGGCGGTGGTCGGTGGGGCGCTGCTGTTCTTGTCGCGCAAGTCGATCGCGCGCAGCCAGGTGGGACGGCTGGTCTACACCGGCGGGCTGCCGAAGGACGAGAAGTTGATGGCGGCGGCGGAGAGCCGGCTGGCCCAGACGCAGGCCGCCAGCGCGGTCGGGCTGGCGGTTGCCGGGGTGGTGGTCGGCGGGATCGTGCTGCTGGCCGGAGGCGACCTCTTCTCGCCGGTTCTCGGCTGGACCTTCATGGGGATGGTCGCCGGTATCGGCATCGGATCCTTCGTCCTGCAGTACCGTGCGGTGCGTGCCGCGCGGCCGGCCGGACCGCGGACCGCGACCCTGCGGCAGCGTCGCCTGGGGGACTACCTCACTCCGGTGGAGGTTATCGGGCAGTACGCCATGCTCGTCTTCCCGCTGCTCGCGCTGGGCCTGGGTGTGCTGGTGCTGACGACCGCCGACGAGCACGCAAGCCGCGGCTGGGCGCTGGCGATCCCGGGGCTGGCGACGATCCCGATCGCGGCGGTCGGGATCTACCTGCAGCGCCGGATCCTCCAGCTGAATCAGCCGGCCGCCACTGAGGACGAGCTGCGCTGGCAGGAAGCCCTGCGGGCCAAGGCTTTGCGGGACATGCTCAACATCCTGATCGGCGCCGGCTGGCTGTTCGGCGCGGCCGCGGTGCTGTCCTTCGAGTGGCCGGCCGGCGTCCCTGCTTTCGCCGCGCCGTTCGCGTGGGTTATGTTCATCGGCGGCACGGCGGTCGAATGCCTGATCTGGGGTGCCGCCGACAGCAAGCGGGGCCTGCGTCGCTCGCAGCAAGCGATCCAAGCACCCCTCGGAGACAGGTAAAGATGATCATCTCGGTGGACCCGGCCGCATCCCGGCCGCCGTACGAGCAGGTGAAGCAGCAGGTGGAGCAGTCGATCCGCCGGGGGGAGCTGGCGCAGGGCACGCGTCTGCCGACCGTGCGCCAACTCGCCGGGGATCTCGGGCTCGCGGTCAACACCGTGGCCCGGGCGTACAAGGAGCTCGAGGCCGACCGGCTGGTGGAGACCCGCGGCCGGAACGGAACGTTCGTACTGGCCGCGCGCAGCGAGATCGACGACGAGGAAACGCAGGCGGCGGCAACGGTGTTCGCTCGCGCGGCCCGCCGGGCCAACCTCTCCTTGTCCGAGGCGACCCGGATCCTGCACGAGGCCTGGTAGTTCTAGGACCGTGCGGCGACCGCCTCCACCTCGAAGAGGATGTCGGGCATGGCGAGCGCGGCCACTCCGATCACGGTCTGGGTCGGCGGAGTCGCGCCGGCGAACTGGCCGATCACCCCGAGCTTCTCGAAGTCAGGATTCACCACGTACGTCCGGAGCTGGACGACATGGCTGAGATCGAGCCCGTGGGCGGCCAGTGCGATCCCCAGGTTGCCGAACGCCTGCTTCACCTGCTCGGCGAAGTCGGGGGAGACGACCATGCCGTCCGGGCCCGACCCGTACTGACCCGAGACGAACACCAGCTCCGAGCCGGCCGGAACGGCGGCGGTGTGGCTGTAGCCGAACGGGACCGGGTTGTGCAGGCCCTCCGGGTTGACGAACATACAGGTCACCTCTCTGTGGGATCGATCGTGAGCGCGAAGGCCAGCTGAGCCAGCACCACTTCGCGATAGTCCTTGTCCTGCGGCGTTCGATGACCCAGTACGACCGGGTAGAGCTGCCCGACGATCGCCGCCACCACGACCTCGACCACTGTGGCGATCTCGAAGCGCGGCGTGAACGCACCGCTCTCGACCCCTCGCCGCACCGCGTCGACGAACGGCTCCCGGTACTGCGCCGCCAGCGCCGCGGCATGCTCCTGCAACTCGGCGTCATGAGCAGCGGCCGTCCAGAACTCCATCAACATCCGCCACGTCGCGATATCGGTGGACAGTCCTCGATCGACCATCGCCACCAACTGCTGCCAAGGATCGTCGAACTGCGCCACCAGCTCGTCCATGGCGGTCACCGCGACGGCCGTGGCGCGCCCGAACGCCTCGATCAGCATGTCCTCGCGCGAGCCGAAGTAGCCCTGCAACGTACTGACCGCCACCCCGGACGCCTCGGACACGTCGGCGTACCGAGTGCCCGCGTAGCCGCGGTCGGCGAGCACCGCGATCACCTGGTCGAGCACGAGCGTGCGCTTGGCGCCGCCGGCCCGGCGAGCGCGGCCTGACCCAAGATTGCTCATGCTCTTACCGTATCACCATACGGTAAGAGCATGCCGAGGCGAGCAAACGGAAACGATTCCAAGCAATTTGCCGACAACGTTGTCCGAGGTCTCGACACGCGCCGTGATGCTGACTAATCTCCCCGTCATTTGACAGCGATGTCAGCGACAGGGGAGTGGTCACGATGGTGTCGAGACGAACGTTCCTGGCGGGTAGCGGCGCACTGACAGCAGGTGGGTTCGGGTTGCTCCCCGGCCTGCCCGCAGGCGCCGTACCGACCTTGAGTACCACCACGAGCGGCAGGCTGCTGCCGGCCTTCGAGAGACCGAAACACCTGCACTACGGCGATGTCAGCAAGCTCAGCGGCGGCGACCAGACCCTGTTGACGACGCTGCAGGGCATCGTCAACAGGACCAGGCCGGAGCTCTACTTCAGCTTCGACACCGGCACGATGAGTACGCCGGACGCCAAGTGGCTCACGGATATGCACCTGCCGACGACGACGTACCAGAATCCCCTGGACCTGGTGGCCAGGTACCGGCATCGGGTCCGCGGCGCGATCGTCCACGACCCGGCCGTACCGGACTCGCTCAATGTTGCGACGACCCTGGCTGGGCTGGAGAGCGCGGTCGTCGCCGACGCCGATCAGGCCAAGGCACACGGCCTGCGGATCGTCAAAGACCTGCGCGGGATGTTCGACGACGACCGCGTGAAGACCTACCGCTGGCAGCTCGACAACCTGTTCCCACGCGTCACCCACCAGCTGCTCGCCGGCCTGCCGCCGACCCGGGTGGTCGCGGTCGAGAACGTGCAGTGGCAGGAGATCGCCCGCGAGACAAGGCAGATCCGCGACTCGTCGAACCGCGGCAGCTACGACCTCGACGTCTCGGCCAAGCTCGGCAAGGGCACCGTCTTCGTCCGGTTCGCCGACTCGTTCACCGACGACGGCTGGGGCGCGTCGGTCTCCGAGATCACGGTGAAGGCCGACGGCGCCCAGATCGCGCACTTCCTGCCCGGTACGCCGCAGGAGGCGCCGTTCCTCTTCGACGGCGTCAACTCGTCGATCGGCGGCGAGGCCAACCGCTTCAGCGACGGCGGTGGCTACTTCATCTACCAGTTCGACCCGCCGGCCGGTACGACGTCCCTCGTGGTCACCGTGACGATGTGGAACCAGTACCTGGTGAGCGCGACCGACACCTCGCCGACGCGGATCGAGCCGTTCGCGTACTTCCGCGACTACGTGGTGGCCACCAAAGCCCTGGTGAGCTGGCTACCGCCGGGTGGCGAGACCGGCGATCTGCTGGTCGAGCACTTCGCGAAGTACCCGACGCTGGCGCCGTACATGGGCTGGTTCGCCAACGACGTCTCCGGTGAGTGGGACGGCGTCGACCTCGCCTCGCAGGGTGGATCGCCGGTGATCGCGGCCGACTTCTACATGAACGGGACCGTCCATGCGGGCTTCAGCGCACCGATCTCGGACAAGGTCCGGCCGGTCCGGCGGATCAACAAGCCGAAGAACAAGGTGTACCTGACGCTGACGTTCGGCGAGGGCGACAACATCCAGTACTGCCAGCGGCACATGCGCGACCTCTGGGACGACCCGAAGCGTGGCGACGCACCGGCGAACTGGACCATCAGCCCGCTGCTCTTGGAGACCGGTCCTGGGTTGTTCAGCCACTACCAGCGGACCGCGACGGCCAACGACCTGCTGGTCTGTGGCCCCTCCGGCGCCGGCTACACCTACCCCGGATCGTGGGTGCCGAGCGACTTCACCCAATTCCTGAAGCTGACCGGCTCGACGCTGCGCCGGACCGGGATGGACGTCGTCTACTCCTACAGCCACCGCGAGAACGACAAATGGGTCCTGCTGTCCCCGGAGATCGCCGCCGGCTTCAAGAAGTACACCCCGCTGAAGGGGATCATGCAGACCTGGGACGGCGACCTCCTCGCAGTCCGCCAGTGCGGGCTGCCGGTCGTCGGACAGTGGGGCGCGCCCGGCAAGGCCGCCGAGTACAAGGCCGCGCTGGATGCCCGGGTCGCCCAGTGGGACGGCACGAAGCCGCTGTTCATCTCCGGCGGCATCAACGCGTGGTCGTGGACCCCCTCGGACATCTCGGAGTTGGCCGGCCTGCTCAAAGACCCATATGAGCTCGTGCTGGCCAACACCTTCTTCGACCTCCTCAACCGCGTCCTCTAGAAACGGAGCTGGACCTGCCGCGGTGGCGCGGCAGGTCCAGCGGCTTCAGGTTGCGGTCCTACCAGCGGTGCGCGACGTCGACGACGATGCGGCTGGTGTTGCCAGCGCCGGTCAGCGTGAAGACGCGGAACGGGAGGCGGGCGCGGACTCCGACGCCGATGACCGTCTCGCCCTCGAAGCTGCCCGCGTCCACGACCTGCCGGAACGTCCGGTAGCCGCGCACGTTGGTCAGCTCGTTGTGGTTCGGCGGATCGTAGGTGACGTAGCCGTCGTCCGTGTCGTATGGAGTGACCGACAGGATGATCTCCAGCTTGGCGCCACCGCGCAGCGGGATCAGCTTGCCCTCGCCGATGGTGTAGATGTTCTTCACGTAGTGCACGCGGAACCAGGACGGCTTGCCCTGGACGTCGAACACGATCCGGTCGTAGCAGGCGTGCCGCCCGGTCCGGACGTTCGTCAGCAGCCCGTACCCCCGGTAGGTGCTTGCCTCAGGCAACGAGCCCCATCGAGCGGCGCAGGTGGCGGCAGCGGCGGTGCTCGCGGTCGACGCGGCATGCGCCGGCACACTGACCGCGCCCGCCGGTACTGCGGCGAGGGTGAGTACTGCGAGCGCGGTGCGGATCGGTCGGTGGTGGCGGCGGTGGATGAGCTGGATGCATTTCATGTGCCCCCCTCAGGACACCTGTTAGATGCGCCCGGAGGGTCCGAAGTTATCGATTCTGCCGGTCTTCTTCGTCGCGTGGGAGGACGGCCGAGACCGCGACCAGGCAGGCGGACAAAGTCAGCGGGAGGATCATTGCGTGCTGGATGCCGAAGTGTTCGACCAGTTGGCCGATGAGAGCTGGGCCTACCAGGAAGGCGGCGTAGCCGAAGGTTACGACTATTGCGAGCATGCGGCCGCCGCCGACGTGGCCGGCTACGGCGTAGACCTGGGGAGCGACCAGGCCTACGCCTAGGCCGACCAGCGACCAGCCGATCAGTAGCAGGGGGAGTGGGTGGGCCAAGACTGTGAAGAGGTAGCCGCCGATGGCGGTGACCGCGCCTACCCGTACTACCGTGCGCCGACCGACTCGTGCGACGGCTCGGTCGCCGAGTAGGCGGATGACGACCATGAAGCCGCTGACGGCGACGAGGCCGAGGGCGCCTGTCGATGGGTCGATCTTGGCGACGTCGGTGACGTGGACCGAGGACCAGTCGACAGCCGTTCCCTCGGCCAGGCCGAAGCAGAACGCCATCAGGCCGAGCGCCCAGGCCAGCCGCGGGATCGCGGTACGGACGCCGTCCTCGGTGTGCTCGATCCTGCGTCCGTGCGGCACGATCCGGACGCAGACGGCGATCGAGATCAGGCCGACGACGCAGAGCGTGCCGAGGGCCGGGCCGACGTTGGCCGCGCCGGTCTTGTCGAAGGCGCGGGCGATCAGCACGATGGTGCCGGCGGCGGTCAGGTTGCCGACGCTCCAGAAGGCGTGGAAGCGGCTCATGATCGGCTTCGGCCGGGCCTGCTCGACCTCGACGCCGAGCGAGTTCATCGCGACGTCCATCGCGCCGTTGCCCAGCCCGGCCAGCACCATCGCGACGATTGCCCAGGGCAACGATGAGGTGATCGACAGGGTGCCGACGCCGAGCGCGAGCAGGGTCAGCGTGACGAGCGCGACCGGCCGCGCGCCGATCCGGTCGGCCAGCCGGCCACCGATCTGCATCGAGACGACGGCCGAGGACGCCAGACAGAACAACAGCAGCGAAAGCCCTGCTGCTTCGATATCGAGGCGATCCCGCAGGGCAGGCAGGCTTCCGCCGACACCGCCGATCAACATCCCGTTGGTGACGAACAACAGGAACACCGCGCCCGCCGCTGTCCGGGTGGACATGGGGTTGGGGGAGGTGGTGGTCATGCGAGCGCCCCGATCGTGCGGCCTGGGGTCGGCGCCGAGTGGCTCATCAGGCGAATCTGATTTCGACGTCGGCGGAGCGGAAGGCTTCCAGGGCTTCGTTGTCGGCTTCGTCGTCGGTGATCAGGACGTCGACTGACTCGAGGCCGGCCACCGTCACCATCGCGGTGCGCTCGAGCTTGGCTGATTCGACGGCCAGCAGCACTCGCGCGGAGGACTCGATCAGAGCGCGTTTCATGGCGGCGTCGGCCAGGGTGTTGGTGGTGAGTCCGTGGGCTGGGAGTGCCGCGCAGCTGCTGATCACCGCGGTGTCGAAGTGGATGCCGCGGACGCCGGCTTCCGCGGCAGCGCCGTACGACGCGAGCTCGGGGGAGCTGACCTCGCCGCCGGGCATGATCAGCTTGGTCCGCGCCGCCTCGCCCAGGACGACCGCCGAGTGCAGCGACAGCGGCATCACCGTGATCGCGCGCCCGGCCAGCTCGCGGGCGACCGCGAGGCAGGTCGTCCCGTTGTCGAGCGCGACCGCCTCGCCGTCGGAGATCAGTTCGGCGACGGCCGCGGCGAGCCGTAGCTTGACCTCCTTGCCCTGCTTGTCCCGCAACGTGAACGGGATGATCTCGCCGCGCAGGGCGACCCCGACCGCGCCGCCGCGGACCCGGCGTACCAGCCCCTGGCTCTGCAGCAGGTCGAGGTCGCGCCGGATCGTCATCTCCGACGTCCCGGTGTCCTGGGCTAGCTCGGCAACGCCGACCCGGCCCGCTCGCGCGAGCTCCTCGACGACGAACCTCAGCCGTTCCTCACTGTTCACACGTTCATTCGAACACGGCTGATGTTCGTTCGCAACTCACCAATGGTGCGCGACGTCGATCACGATGCGGCTGTTGCTGCCCGGGCCGGTCAGGACGAAGGTCCGGAACGGCAGCCGGGCCCGGACACCGAGCGCCAGCGTCGTCTGGCCTTCGAAGCTGCCGCCCCAGGCCACCTGACGGAAGGTGCTGTACCCGGCGACGGTCGACAGCTCCTTCTGGTTCGTGAACCGGTACGTCGGCCTTCCGGCCGCGTCGTACGCCGGGGCGGTGACGACGATCTGGAGGACGGCGCCGCCGCGGGTGCGGATCGGTGCACCGGAGCCGTCCGCGGTGGCCACCTTCACGTACCTGACCCGGTATCCGGTCCCGCCCTTGCCTGCCAGATCGACAACCAGCCGGTCGTAGCAGGCGTGCCGGCCGGTCCGGACGTTCGTGACTGCCGAAGCGCCGCCCCTGGTGCTTGCCTCAGGCAATGAACCCCAGCCGGTCGGACAGCCGGCCCGGCTCGCCGCCGATCGCTCGACGGGCGGGCCGGCCTGCGCCGGTACCGCGACCGCGGCGCCGGTAGCGAGGGCGGCGATCGCCAGGGCAGCGAGCGTGCCGCGGACGGGGTGACGACGAATGACGCTGACCTTGCTCATGACGTACTTCCCTCCCGTGACCGTGACCGTGGTGGTTGGTCTGCTGGTTGGACGCGGTAAAGGGGATGACGGTTGACTCCGCAGCAGCGAGGATGGCCGGGATGACACCTGATGAGCTGCTAGAGGTTTTCCACCGTCGGATCCGCCTGCCGGACGCCGACACGATTCCTGGCTGGAAGCAGGAGCTGGACGGGCTGGTGCACCGCTCGTACTTCGAGGGCGAGGGCGGCGGCGGATTCGTCGAGACGCCGCGCGGTCTCGGCGACGACCCGGACGCGGTGATCGCCGCGCAGGTCGCGTTCTTCCGCGAGCGCGGGCTGGAGTTCGAGTGGAAGACCTACGCGTACGACGAGCCGGCCGACCTGGGGGAGCGGCTGCTTCGCGCCGGGTTCGTCAAGGCGGACCCGGAGACGCTGATCCTCGGCGAGGTGGACGCGATCCTGGCCCGGCCGTCGGCGCTGCCGTCGAAGGTGCGGATGCGGGACGTGGGCGAGGACCCGGCGGACTTCCATCGGATCGCGGTGCTGATGGACACGCTGTGGCACAACGGGCTGGAGCGGATCGAGGAGCGGCTGGCCGCGGAGTACCGGATGTTCCCCGACCGGCTGGTCGTGACGCTGATCGAGGATGCGCTGCGGGGACCCGAGGGACCGGCGTTGACGGCGGCCTGGATCCGGTTCCATCCGGAGACCGGGTTCGCGAGCCTGTGGGGTGGCGGGACGCTGCCGCAGTGGCGCCGGCAAGGGCTCTACAGCGCGATCCTGGTGCACCGGGCGAAGATCGCGAAGGAGCGCGGGTACGAATTCCTCCGGGTCGACGCGTCCGAGGACTCCCGGCCGATCCTGCAGAAGCTCGGCCTCCATGCGGTCACCACGACCACGCCCTATGAATGGAAGCCCTGACACGCCCAACCCGGTGAGCGGAACGACCTCGGCAGGCTGTACGTTGCGGAGATCATGGCCATGAAACTCACCTCGCGCTTTCGCCGGCTGCTGCAGCGCCCCGGCTCGATCGACCTCGGCCCGTACGAGAAGCTGACCGCCGCGGTCGGCGAGGCGGAGGAGTCGCTCAAGGACCTGACCGACGAAGAACTCACCGAGGTCGTCACCGAGATGCGGACCACCGGTGGTCTGGACGAGGGCGACCAGATCGAGTTCCTCGCGCTCGCCCGGGAGGCCGGGCTCCGGGCCATCGGCGAGCGGGCCTTCGACGGGCAGATCGTCGGTGCGCTCGCGCTGCTGCAGGGCCGGATCGTCGAGATGGCGACCGGTGAGGGCAAGACACTGGCCGGCGCGTTCGCGGCCGCCGGGTATGCGATCGGTGGCCGGCGCGTCCAGGTGATGGCGGTCAACGACTACCTGGCCCAGCGCGACTCGGAGTGGATGGGGCCGATCTACGCGCTGCTCGGCGTGACGGTCAGCCACATCGGCCAGGCCTCGACACCTGAGGAGCGGCGGGCGGCGTACCAGGCGGATGTCTGTTACGCGCCGGTGAGCGAGCTGGGCTTCGACGTACTGCGGGACCGGCTGGTCGACGACGTCGCCGACCGGGTCACCGTCCAGCCCGACGTGGCACTGGTCGACGAGGCCGACTCGGTGCTGATCGACGAGGCCCGGGTGCCGCTGATCCTGGCTGGCGCGACCCGGACCGAGGAGCTCGACGACGACGTGGTCGCGCTGGTCCGCACGCTGCGGGCCGGCCTCGACTACGAGATCGACGGCGACGGCCGGACGGTCGCGCTGACCGACAAGGGCACGGACAAGGTCGAAGCGGCCCTCGGCGACATCAACCTGTACGAGGACGAGAACCTCGACCGGCTGACCCAGATCAACGTCGCGCTGCACGCCGAGGTACTGCTGCGCCGCGACGTCGACTACCTGGTCCGCGACGGCAAGGTCAGCCTGATCAACAACAACCGCGGCCGGATCGCCAAGCTGCAGCGCTGGCCCGACGGTCTGCAGGCCGCGGTCGAGGCCAAGGAGGCCGTCCCGGTCAGCGACTCCGGTGAGGTGCTCGACAGCATCACCGTGCAGGCGCTGGTCAGCAGCTACCCGACGGTGTGCGGCATGACCGGTACCGCGGTCGTCGTCGGCGAGCAGCTGCAGGAGTTCTACAAGGTCGAGGTGGCGGTCGTCCCGCCGAACAAGCCCAACATCCGCGTCGACGAGCCGGACCGGCTGTACCTGACGGTCGCCCAGAAGAACAAGGCGCTGGTCGAGCACATCGGCGAGGTGCACGAGACCGGCCGGCCGATCCTGATCGGGACGCACAGCGTCGAGGAGTCCGAGCAGCTCAGCGATCAGCTCGAGGAAGCGGACATCCCGCACGTCGTGCTGAACGCCAAGAACGACGCCGAGGAAGCCGCGATCATCGCCGAGGCGGGTGTGCCGGGGACAGTGACCGTGTCGACGCAGATGGCCGGCCGTGGTACCGACATCCGTCTCGGTGGGCGCGACGAATCGCACGACAAGGACCGCGCGATCGAGCTGGGCGGGCTGTACGTCATCGGCACCGGCCTGCACGCGTCCCGCCGGCTGGACGACCAGCTGCGCGGCCGCGCCGGACGCCAGGGCGACCCGGGCGGCTCGCTGTTCTTCGCCAGCCTCGCCGACGAGCTCGTCACCCGGTACTCCGTGACGTCGGGCCTGCGCCCGTCGCCGGACGCCGATGGCCGACTCACCGACCGCAAGGCGATCGGCATGCTGGAGCACGCGCAGCGGGTCGCCGACGGCGCGAATGCCGAGCTGCACCGTACGACGTGGTCGTACCACCGGCTCACCGGCCAGCAGCGGTCGATCCTGCTCGACACCCGCGAGAAGGTGCTGACCGAGGACCTGGCCGCCGAGGAGCTGGCCGAGCGGGCCAAGGAGCGGTACGACGAACTGGTCGAGGAGCTCGACGAGGACACCGTGAAGGCGGCCGCGCGGAAGATCGCGCTGCACCACCTGGACCGCAAGTGGACCGACCACCTGGCCTACCTGGCCGACCTGCGCGAGGGCATCCACCTCCGCTCGCTGGCCGGCGGCATCGTCCACATGAAGCCGATCGACGAGTTCAACAAGTCCGCGATCGCCTCCTTCGACACGCTGATCGCCGACGCGTGGACCGAGGCCGCCGAGACCTTCAAGGAAGCCGAGATCACGGCTGACGGTCTCGACGAGGAAGCCTCCGGCGTTCCGCGCCCGACCGCGACGTGGACCTACCTGGTCAACGACAACCCCTTCGGCACCGAGGCCGACCGGATCCTCGGCCGCCTCCGCAACGCGATCAAGCCCGAGTCCGAAGGCCAGTCCGAAGAGATCCCGGCCGAGACCTTCGACCAGGACGAACTCCCCGAGGAACTCCGCGACCTCGACGACGAAGACCTCGCCGACGAACTCCCGGAGGAACTCCGCGAGGCCGGCGACGACACCGAGGACAAGAAGCCGGACACCAAGGACTGATCTCCGTCAGCAGCCAGCCACCACGGACTCCTCCGTGGTGGCTGTTTTGCTGTCAGCTCATCGCCGGAGCGGTGACGACCTGGTTCCGGCCGGCGTTCTTGGCGGCGTACGTCGCCGAGTCCGCCGCCAGCAGCAGTTCGTCGAGGGTGCTCCCCGCTACCGGGTAGCTGGCCGCGCCGATCGAGCAGGTGAGACCTTCGACGGTGGCATGGCCGTGGGCCGTGGTGACGGTGGCGGTGATCCTGGAGATCCGCCGCCGGATCCGTTCCGCTGCCTGGCTGGTTTCCTCCGCGCTGGTGTTCGGCAGCAGGATCGCGAACTCCTCGCCGCCGAGCCGGCCGACCAGATCGTCGGTCCGGACATCGTCCTTCAGTTCGTTCGCCACGACCTTGAGGACCTGGTCCCCGGCCAGGTGCCCATAGGTGTCGTTGACGAGCTTGAAGTGGTCGAGGTCCAGGTAGAGCACGCCGAGCGAGGTACCGCCGTTCTGTGCCCGGTCGAGCTCCTTGCCGGCCAGCTCGTGCCAGAAGACGGCGTTCGCGAGCCCCGTCTGCGAGTCGGTGCGTGCGGCGTACTGGAACTGTCCGACGAGCAGTGCCCGGTGCAGGCCGAGCACCGTGATGAGCAGCACGACCGTGAGCCACGGCTGCTCCATCAGCAATGCCCCGTTGGCTACGCCGAGCCCGAGGGCACCGGCCACCACGAGGTGGTCGGACGGCTGGCCGAGCACCTTGCGGGCGTTCGTGTTCGGATTGGACAGCAGGATCGCGCCGACGACCAAGGCGAAGTTGACGAACCAGAACACGACGCCGGCGACGATCACCGCGATCAGCCCGACGAATCCGCCCGCATAGCCCGGGTGGCCGGTGGGGTTGATGGCGGTCAGGCTCACCGATGCCGCGGCCGCTCCGACCACCACGCTGGCGGCGGAGAAGATCCCGCGGTGGGGAGCGCTGCGCCGAAGGCGGAGCCCCGAGTGCAGGAAGGTCAGTGCGGTGATCGCAATGGCGAGCGGCCCCGGCAGCACGAGCACGGCCGCGAAAATCCACATCGACTTCAGATTCGCGTAGATGGCGCCTTCGGCGGCCGTCCAGCGGAGCCGTTCGATCTCGCGTCCCGCCTCGGTCTGGATCGCCGAGCCGAGGGCGAGCACCCCGAACCTGATCCAATCGTCACCGCCGATCGAGAGGTCCCGCAACGATGCGGCCAAGACGACGAGCGCGAGCACGTCGACGGCCAGCACGTAGCCGAGCACGGACTTGGGTGCCGACCACAGCGCCCAGCGGGCAGGCGTCCATGAAGAAGCGGTGTCAGTCTCGCGCCTACGCCTGCGCTTTGGTCTCCAGTACCTGATACTCGACATAACAGTTCCCCCAGCCCCACTGGTCCTCGTGTAACAGCGTAAACGCGAAGTCACCCATTGTCATGGCCAGAGGGGGCCAACGGTAGGCGGACCGTAGTCAGGAGGAGGTGGATCCACATGCGCGTAGTCGAATGGCCGTGAACCCCGGACGAGCCGTTGCGGTCGGAGACCGGATCATCCACGCTGATCGGCGCGCCGGTAGCCACCGGCGAAGCCAGACGCGAAGATGACGCCGAGGACCCCAGCGGCAGCTACCACCAAGGCCGGGCGGACGCTGTCGGCGGCAACGCCCGCGGCCAGAATCCCCACTCCCTGAGAAACCGTGAGCGCAGTGCGGGCCAGGCCGATCACCTGACCGCGCTGCGCATCAGGAACGTCCTTGACGAACGTCGTCTGGGCAGTGATCAGGTAGGACGAGCAAACCCCGGACAGCATCCACAAGGCCACGGTCGCCCAGAGCCCGGGTGAGAAGACGCAACCGATCAGCGGGGCCGAGGCGCCCACTGCCAGCGGCCCCATCAAGGCGTGTCGCCGCGATGGGGTCAGCCGACTGAGGAAGAGGACGCCGATGACGTTGCCTGCCGGGTTGGCCGCGAAGAGCACGCCGACGGCGACCGCGCCGCCGCCGAGCGTCGCGGCGTACGGGGTCGCCAGGCCCTCGACCGAGATGTAGAAGCCGGGCAGGCAGATCAGCGCGGTCAGGTACCGCAGCCTCCGGTTCTGCCAGACGAGCCGGGCTCCCGCGGACAGCGAGCCCCACCAGCTCGGCTTGGCGGTCGGCTCCGTGCCGGCCGCGGCCGGTCGCTCCTTGATGCCGAATCGCAGCACCACCGCGGAGACGGCGAAGGAGATCGCGTTGATGATCAAGGCCTTGCTCGCGCCGAGCCCGGCGACGATCGTGCCACCGGCGACGAACCCGGCGAGCTGGGCGAGTTGCAGGGTGATCGCCGAGACGCCCATCGCGGCCGGGTACCGGTCGCCGGTCATGATGGTGGCCATCGAGGCGATCCGGGCCGACTGGAAAGGTGCCGCGAGCAACTGTACGGCGACCAGCAGTACGCAGAGGATCAGCAGCGGGGTGCCGGGAATCGCCATCAGCCCGACCAGGCCGGCCCTGGCGACGTCGCAGCCGACCATCACGGTACGCCGGGGGTACCGGTCGGCGAGCCCCGACAAGAGCGGGCCTCCGGCGATGTCGGGCAGCAGAGTGAGCGCATAGGTCAGCGCGGACAGACCGGCCGATCCGGTCCGGTCGAACACCAGGACCGCGAGCGCGACCCGGGCCAGCTGATCCCCGATCACCGAGCCCAGCAGCGCTCCCCACAACCAGCGGAACTCCGCTACCGCGAAGACGTCGCGATAGGTCGCCGGCCGGTCGGCAGGATCAGTCGTGCTGGGTTCATGGGGGCGGGCCATGCCGGCCAAGTTACCCAGGGTCGGGGGGCGTCGGCTGGCGGTAGCGGTGAGCCGTTATCCGTTCGAAGCCGGGCGGTCGTGAAACGTTGTCGTCCTCTTCAGCGATACACCGGGCAGGGGAGAACTGGGGACTCATGGGAGAAGACGAAATGGCACGGCGGGTGGGGGCTGATTCCGCGGAGCTGGAGCTCGCGCGCCGGCTGCGTGCGTTGTGGGCGATCGTCACCGTACCGGTGCCGATGGCGACCGAGCACGGGGACGAGGAGTTACTCGATCGCTTGATCAGCTGCAGCCCGAGGCCACGCCGGATCCGCCGGCGATGCCGGTACCGGAAGAGAATCTGAGCAGCGCTGCCCGAGAGGTGCAAGGGTCAGGTCCGGGCCGTGGAGCCAGTCCGCCAGCGGGCTCGCCGGTACCGGAGGGCTGGCCCTTCGCCTTGTGGTCGCGGTGGTTTCGTGGACTGTCGGTGGCGGCGGTTAGGGTCGGGGGGTGAGTGATGGGTTGTTCGAGTTGCCAGGCGTGCCTGCTTCCAGTCGTGGGGGTGGGAGTCTGGCCGACGCCGATCACACCTCGGCGCCGTTGGCGGTCCGGATGCGGCCGCGCGGTCTGGACGAGCTGGTCGGCCAGCAGCATCTGCTGAGTCCGGGGTCGCCGTTGCGGCGGCTGGTCGAGGGGGACCAGCCGATGTCGTTGCTGTTGTGGGGGCCGCCCGGGACCGGGAAGACCACCATCGCGGCGGTGGTGTCGCACGCCACCAACCGGAAGTTCGTCGAGCTGTCGGCGGTCACCGCGGGGGTGAAGGAGGTCCGCCAGGTGATCGACGCCGCCCGGCGCGACCTGACCCGGGCCGACACCGTCGAGACCGTGCTGTTCATCGACGAGGTCCACCGCTTCACGAAGGCCCAGCAGGACGCGCTGCTCCCGGGCGTGGAGAACCGCTGGGTGACGCTGGTCGCGGCGACCACCGAGAACCCGTTCTTCTCGGTCATCTCGCCGTTGCTGTCCCGCTCGCTGCTGCTGACTCTCGAGTCGCTGACCGACGAAGACATCGCGGTACTGCTCCAGCGCGCCCTCGTCGACGAGCGCGGGCTGAACGGTGAGTTCGAGCTGGCCGACGATGCCTTGGATCACCTGCTCCGGATGGCCGGTGGCGATGCACGCCGCGCGCTCACGTACCTGGAGGCAGCGGCTGGCGGCGCCAAGGCAAGAGCTGCCGAAGGCAACGAACCGGGCGAGGGCGCGGTGCTCATCGACCTGTTGACGCTGGAGACCGCGGTCGACCGGGCCGCCGTCCGGTACGACCGGGCCGGCGACCAGCACTACGACGTCGCGTCCGCGCTGATCAAGTCGATCCGCGGCTCCGACGTCGACGCCGCGATGCACTACCTGGCGCGGATGATCGAGGCCGGCGAGGACCCCAGGTTCATCGCCCGGAGGCTGGTGATCTCGGCCAGCGAGGACATCGGGATGGGCGACCCGACCGCGCTCGGCGTCGCCGTCGCGGCCGCCGAAGCGGTGCAGCTGATCGGGATGCCGGAGGCAAGGATCAATCTGGCCCAGGCCGTCGTCGCCCTCGCGCTCGCGCCGAAATCCAATGCGGTCATCCTGGCCATCGATGCCGCGATCGCCGACGTCAAAGCGGGCAAGGTCGGCCCGGTGCCGCCGCATCTGCGCGACGCGCACTACGCCGGCGCCAAGAAGATCGGCCACGGCTCGTCGTACCAGTACTCCCACAACGATCCGCGTGGCGTGGTCGGCCAGCAGTACGCGCCGGACGTCGTCGACAAGGTGGACTACTACCAGCCCACCCGGCGCGGCGGCGAAGCGGCCTACGCCGAGGCGCTGACGAAGATCCGGGAGATCCTCCGGAAGCGCTGAGTGATCCGCTGATTTCATTGTGAATAACTCCGGTATTTCCGGAGGATAAACCAAGAGAATTACCGGGCCCGTAACAATTGCCCAGGCCCGATCGGCAACGAGACGCTTCGGTGTCGAATATTTCGCCGTCGAGGCCGGCCCGGATCCCTTCAGGGTGGCTCCGTTCGCGACCCCTGGCAGGTAAAGGAGTTCCGGCCGAAGTCCCGGTGAACAGTGAGAAACTGCCCAGAAGTCGAGCCTTCCAGCCCTTGCGGCTGCCCGTTGGACTGTGATTCTCTGGAGTCGTTCGATTACCCAACGAGTTCGCGACACGCGAGCCGATGAAGGCCTGTACGTGGTCTGAAAGTCGGCCTATTGTTTCGTTGTCGGTTCAATCGACATTTGCTGGCCGGGGGGTCGGTCAGGGGGTCAGCGGGGGCTGAGAGGCACCGCTGGTTGCAGGGTCAGGGGTGGTCTCACTATGGGGGTTTTCCGGCAATGGCAATGACGAACGTTACTGGCCTGCGCGTAGGCGTGGTCGGCTGTGGTTACTGGGGCTCCAAGCACATCAGGGTGCTGCACTCGCTCGAGTCGGTCGGCACCATCGCGGTGATCGACCCGAACCCGGATCGCGCGCTCCAGTTGTCCCGCAACTACCCGGCGCTCGAGGCGTACAAGGATCTGGACGAGGCGATCCCGCACCTGGATGCCGTGATCATCGCCACGCCGCCGAGCACGCACAAACCGCTGGCGCTGAAGGTGATCGCGGCCGGCGTGCACGTGATGGTGGAGAAGCCGCTGGCGACCACCGCCGCCGACGCACGCGAGATGATCGCGGCCGCCGAGACAGCAGGCGTGGTGCTGATGGTCGGCCACACCTTCGAGTACCACTCCGCGGTCTGGCAGCTGCGCGAGATGGTGCAGAAGAAGGAGCTCGGCGATCTGTACTACCTGGACACCGCGCGGCTGAACCTCGGTCTCTACCAGCACGACTGCAACGTGCTGTTCGACCTGGCGCCGCACGACGTGTCGATCCTCAACTACGTGCTCGGCGCGACTCCGGTCAGCGTCCAGTGCTGGTCGTCGCACCACGCGAACGCCAAGCTCGAGGACGTCGGCTACCTGCGGCTGCACTACAAGAACCCGGACGTGACGGCCAACGTGCACGTCAGTTGGCTGGACCCGTGCAAGGTCCGCCGGGTCACCATGGTCGGCAGCCAGAAGATGGTCATCTTCAACGACCTCGCGTCGGAGGAGCGGATCAAGGTCCACGACAAGGGCGTCTCGCAGGGACCGCAGCTCGGGGACGACCTGACCCAGCCGCCGATGTCCTACCGGTACGGCGACGTGGTGTCTCCGCACCTGGTGATGAACGAGCCGCTGATGGTCGAGGACGAGCACTTCGTCGACTGCATCCTGACCGGGCTGACCCCGCTGACCAGCGGCGCCAACGGCCTGGCCGTGGTCGAGGTGCTGGAGGCTGCTCAGCTGTCGGCGACCCAGGGCCGCGAGGTGCTGATCGAGGAGCTCGCCGGAAACGGGCCGGCCAAGGTCGTGCTGGACAAGGCGAACGGAGTCATCCACCAGAACGGCGTTCTGCACCAGAACGGTTCGGCCCCGGTCGGTGACCTGCGGTGAGCACCGGTACCCCGACCGGCCGGCCGACGCCGGTGCGGTCTTCCGAACCTGTGCCCTTCCTGGACATCTCCGGCGCGACCAACGACGTCGCGGAGGAGATTCGCGCGGGCTGGGACGAGCTGCTGCGCAACGGCCAGTACGTCGGCGGTAAGGCGGTCGCGGCCTTCGAGAAGGAGTGGGCCGAGTACTGCGGAACCGAGTTCGCGGTCGGTGTCGCCAACGGCACCGATGCCCTGCACCTGGCGATCCGTGCCCTGGGCATCGGTCCCGGCGACGAGGTCATCGTGCCCGCGAACACCTTCGTGGCAACGGCCGAGGCGGTCGTCCTGGCCGGCGCGGTGCCGCGGTTCGCGGATGTCGACGACGGCACGCTGCTGCTCACGCCCGAGACGATCAAGGCCGCCGTCACACCCGCCACCAAGGCGGTCGCGGTGGTCCACCTCTACGGGCAGCTGCCCGACATGACCGCGATCACGCAGATCTGCGACGAGCTCGGGCTCGTACTGATCGAGGATGCCGCGCAGGCCCAGGGCGCGACCTGGAACGGCCGCAAGGCCGGCTCGTTCGGCAAGGTCGGCTGCTTCAGCTTCTACCCGGGCAAGAACCTCGGCGCCTTCGGCGACGCGGGCGCGGTCGTCACCTCCGATGCCGGGCTGACCCAGCTGATGCTGTCCGTCCGTGACCACGGCCGGATGCAGAGCGAGGGCGGGCACTACTCGCACGGCGTGCTGGGGATGAACAGCCGGCTGGACGGCGTACAGGCCGTGGTGCTGTCGGCGAAGCTGCGGCACCTCGACGGGTGGAACCAGCAGCGGCGCGCGCTGATGGCGACGTACCGGGAGCTGATCGATCCGGCCCGGGCGAAGCTGGTCGAGCAACTCGAGGACGGCGAGGGCGTGCACCACCTGGCCGTCGTACAGGTCGACCAGCGCGACCGCGTCCGTGAACTCCTGCAGGAGCGGGGGATCGGGACCGGCATCCACTATCCCGTTCCCTGCCACGTGATGGGGCCCTACGAGCAGTACGCCGACGGGCCGCTGCCGGTCGCCGAGGCGGCCGCCGCCCGCCAGCTGTCCTTGCCGATGTTCCCGCATCTGTCCCAGGACGACGCGCGCCGGGTCGCCGAGGGACTGAACGAAGTACTCGCGGAGCTGGACCGATGAGCAGCCACCCACCGATCAACGCCGATCCGGGAGTCGAGATCGGCTACCCGGCGGCGCGGGTGGCCGGCGCCGAGCTGACCATCGGCGAGGGCGCCAGACTGCGCAGCGGCACGATCCTGTACGCCGGATCGCGGATCGGCGACCGGTTCGAGACCGGTCACCACGTGGTGGTCCGGGAACAGTGCGAGATCGCCGACGACGTGTCGGTCTGGAGCAACTCGGTGATCGACTACGGCTGCCGGATCGGCGCCGGGGTGAAGATCCACACGAACTGCTACGTCGCGCAGTACACCGAGATCGGGCCGGGCGCGTTCCTCGCGCCGGGGGTCACGATCGCGAACGACCTGTATCCGGGCAGCGCGGAGTCGGCCGAGGTGATGTCCGGCCCGTCGATCGGGGCCGGCGCCCAGCTCGGCGTCAACGTCACCGTGCTGCCGTTCGTCCGGATCGGGGCGAACTGCCTGGTCGGAGCGGGCTCGGTCGTCACCCGCGACCTGCCCGCCGGAACCGTCGCTTTCGGGAACCCGGCCCGCGTCCGCGGTCTGGTCGGCGAGCTGGAGGACATCAGCGCGCGGATCCGGCCGGACGACGGATCGGCCTCGCGCTTCCGGTTCTCCAACGGTTCGGACGCGAGTCCGGCCGAGGAGAAGACGGGGCTTGGCGTCAGTGTCACGATGGAGGTAGCGGGATGAGTCTCCTCCGCGGTAGCCGGGCAACCCCCGTAACCCGGCCTATTCCCGTCCGCGGAGTGAGCCGCATCATTCCGGTGGGACTGGTGAAAAGGTCGCTTGACCTGATCCTTGCTCTCACCGGGATGGTGCTGGCTGCGCCGATCCTGCTCGGTATCTACCTGTGGATCCGGTTGACCAGCCCGGGCAAGGGCCTGTTCCGTCAGGTCCGGCTGGGTGCGGACCAGCGCGAGTTCGTGATGTACAAGTTCCGGACGATGCGTACCGACGCGGATCCCAAGGTCCACCAGGAGTATGTCCGCGCGATGGCGGCGGGTGAGGTCGAGAAGGTCGACGGCCTGTACAAGCTGCACCAGGACCCGCGGATCACCAAGCCGGGCAAGTTCCTCCGCAAGACCAGCCTCGACGAGCTGCCGCAGTTGCTCAACGTACTGCGCGGCGAGATGTCGCTGGTCGGGCCGCGACCGGTGCTGCCCTTCGAGGCCGAGCTGTTCCCGGAATGGGCGTTCGACCGGTTCCAGGTCAAGCCCGGGCTGACCGGGCTGTGGCAGGTGAACGGCCGCAACCAGCTCACGATGGATGAGGGCCTGCGCTGGGACCTCGAGTACGTCTCGACCCGGAGTGTCCGGCTGGATCTGCAGATCATCTTCAAGACCATTCCGGCCTTGCTCGGGGGAGCGCGTTGACAACAGCCGATCAGAGCGAGCAGATCACGTCGCCGGAGCCGATGGCCGGTTCCGGCGACGAACTGCGCGAGGACCTGACCAGTGCGTCCGGTACCGCGCGGGACTCGGTCACTGTCGGTGCCTGGACGGCGCTAAGCCGTGGCACCGGTGTCATCCGGGTAGTGGTCATCGGTGCCGTTCTGGGCCCGACGTTCCTCGGCAACACCTACCAGCTGACCAACTCGCTGCCGAACCTCATCTACTACGGCTTCCTGGCCGGCTCACTGTTCGTGTCGCTCCTGGTGCCGGCACTGGTCCAGCACATCGACAACCACCGTCCCAAGGACAGCGCACGCGTCGCCGGAGGCTTCCTCGGGATTGCCATGGTCCTGCTGGGACTGCTCGCTCCGATCGCCGTACTGCTGCTCCCTGAGCTCCTACGCATCACCTCACTCGGCGGCGTCGGTCTCAGCGAGGTGACGCGAGACAGCGGCCAGATCGGCGTCACCCGGCTCCTGATCCTGCTGACCATCCCGCAGGTCTTCCTGTACGCCGTAGTCGGCTCCGCCACCGCGGTCATGTACGCGCACCGCCGCTTCGCCCTGGCCGCTGCAGCGCCACTGGTCGAGAACATCGGCATCATCCTCGTACTGGTCCTCGTCGGCATGATCTATGGCACCGGTAAGGAGTTGGGCGCTCAGTCGACCGGTGAAGTGCTCCTGCTCGGCCTCGGCTCGACAGGTGCCGTCGCAGCCCATGCAGCGATCCAGTGGTGGGGTGCGCGCCGGGCAGGGGTGCTCCTGCGCCCACGGGCCGGCTGGCGCGATCCGGAAGTGCTCGTGACGATCCGCAAGGCGTTGCGCTCGGTCAGCCAGGCGGGGCTGCTCGCAGTACAGCTCCTGGCGTTGCTACTGGTCTCGAACCGGGTCGCAGGCGGTACTGTCGCAATACAGATGGCATTGAACTTCTACTATCTGCCGATCGCGCTTGCTGCCACCCCGGTCGCCCTGGCGCTCCTGCCGAGGTTGTCGCGGTTGCATCAGAGCGACTCGACAGGTGAATTCACCAGCACGTTCATCGAGGGTTTGGGGCTGGCCTTGTTCATGGCGATCCCTGCGGCGGTCGGCTTCGTAGTACTGGCCGACCCGATCGCGCACACCATCGCGGCGGGCCAGATGGCCTCGCCGGAGGGTCTGCGGATGATCGCCCTGGGGCTCGCTGCGCTGGCGCTCGGGTTGGTGGGGGAGACCACGTTCTACGTGACCACACAGGCTTCCTACGCGCGTGGTGACACCAAGACGCCACTGGTCTCGATGGGCGTCCAGGCGGTCTTCTGCCTCACTCTGTGCGCTTTGGCCGCCTTCGCTCCGGCCAGGCTGCTGGTACCGGCAATCGGCGGCGCGTACGCCATTGGAGCGGTCATCGGCGGTGCACATCTGTTCCTGCGGATGAGCAGGGGCTGGCAGCGGCGGGAGCTGTGGAGCTCGCTGGTCCGGATCACCTTCGGCTCGATCGTGATGGCCATTCCGGCGTACTTCAGCGCACAGCTCATCAGCTCGCATCTCGCCGGCAGGCCCGGGCAGGCCCTCGCGCTGGTCACCGGAGCTGCGGTCGGCGTGATCGTGTACGCCCTCATCCAGCTCCTGTTGCGGTCGCCGGAGTTCGCCTGGCTGACCTCAGGACTCCGCAATCGTGGCAAGACAGCGGTGGTGGAGACCGGATGACGGTAGCCGCTCCGAGTGTGCTGTTGGGGTCCGGTCAGGCGACTGACCGGGCCCGTCGGCTGCGCCTGGACCTCGTCGGCCTGGTGGCGGCGGGTGTCTGCCTCCCCGTGATGCTGGGTGCTCTGGTGGCCGTCTCGGCGATGGCAGCACTCGCGGTGACCGCGGTGATCGGCCTGTCCATCGTCATCTGGCGCAAGCCCGCCGTAGCGGCGTACCTGATCATCTTCATGACTCCGCTGGTCGCCGGTATCGACCGCGGCCGCATCGTTCCGGTACTGCGCCCCAACGAGGCGCTGGCCGTGTTCTTCGCCGGCCTGCTGACCCTGAGGTTCTTCGTCCAGTACCGCCCCGGTACTCCGTTGCGCCTGCGAGTAGGCCGCATCGAGGCGTCCCTGATCGCGATCGCCATCACCACGTCGATCACCCCGCTGGCCTGGATGTTCCTGCAGGGCAAGGAGATCACCGGCGACGACATCACCTACGCACTGGTGCTGTGGAAGTTCCTGGGCGTCTACGCGATCGTCCGGGGGACCGTCCACACCCAGCGGCAGGTCTGGTTCTGCCTCTGGGCGTCGGTGTCGTCGGCCGTGATCCTCGGCGGGCTGGCCATCCTGCAGACCCTCGACGTGCTCGGGGTCCGCGCGCTGCTGATGACGTACTGGGTGCCGTTCGGGTTCGAGGCGCAGCTGGAGATCCCGCGTGGCAGCTCGACGCTGTCGTTGCCGGCAGCAACTGCCGACGTGCTGATCTTCAACCTGGCGATCGCGGTGGCGATGCTGTGGAAGAGCCGGCGTCATATCGCGCTGCTGGTGATGGCCTGCCTGGTCTTCGTGATCGGCACCTTCGCCGCCGGTGAGTTCTCCAGCGTGCTCGGCCTGGTGGTCGCGGTCATCTGCATCGCGTTCGCGCTGCGCCGGCTCGACCTGCTCAAGTACGCGCCGGTCGGGCTGTCGGTCGCGGTGATCGCGGCCTGGCCAGCGGTGACGCACCGGCTGGAAGGGTTCCAGTCCGCGCAGGGCCTGCCGAACAGCTGGATCGTGCGCTGGTACAACCTGCAGACCTACTTCTGGCCGGACCTGTTCCACGGCTCGAACGTGTTGTTCGGCGTCCGGCCGTCGGCCCGGGTCGTGGTGCTGACCCAGGGCACCGGTTACGTCTGGATCGAGAGCGGTTACACCTGGTTGCTGTGGGGTGGCGGGATCCCCCTGTTCGCGGCCTACGTGTGGTTCTGCCGGGTCGCCATCAAGGACCTGTGGATCCGCTGCCGGGACCTGACGGACTGGAGCGCGGTGGCGGCGGTAGGAGCCTTCACCGCTGTCGTGGTGATCATCGTCTTGATGAACTTCGACCCGCACCTGACCTACCGAGGGACCGCCGACCTGCTGTTCGCCCTGCTGGCGCTGGCGGCGGTCGGGAAAGATCCGCCGGAGGCTGCCTCGGCTACAGCTGAGGCACAAGAAGTGGAAGATACTGTCGAAAAACCGCAACGGGGAGCGATGATGAGATCAGCAGACACACTCACGGGAGTGGACAGATGAGCCGATCGACCCATCGCACCGCGAAGTCACGCGGGATCGTCCGTAGCTACCTGTGGGTGATCATCCTGATCACTTTGCTCACCACCGCCGCAGCCGGCGCCACGGTGATGTCCAGGCCGAAGATGTACGTCGGTGCCGCCCAGGTGGTCGTCTACCCGGATGCGGCCCGTGGTGGCGGCACCGTGGCGCCTGACATGGGCACCGAGCGTGAGGTCGCGAACTCCGGCCTCGTCTCGGCCGCGGCGGCCAAGGCGATGGGGATCGGCGTCACCGAGGCCACCAAGTCTCTCTCGGTCTCCGTGCCGGTCGACGCCCAGGTACTGCAGTTCAAGTACTCGTCGGAGATCCGCTCGCGGGCACTGGCCGGCGCAGCCGCCTTCACCGACGCCTACGTCGACTACCGCAACAAGGGCCGGTCGGCGAAGCTCGCGGAGGTCATCTCGCCGGCCACCGTGCCGACCGAGCCGGAGGCGGCGAACATGCCGCTGATCATCGGCCTGGGCCTGGTGCTCGGCCTGATGCTCGGCATCGGCTTCGCCTTCGTCTGGGACCGCGTCCGTGGCCGGCTCCGGGGCGCTGCCGACGTCACGCGGCAGACCGGGCTGGAGGTGCTCGCCCAGATCCCGGTCGTCAAGCAGCACTTCCCACTGGCGCCACAGATCGGGCCGTCGACCCCGGAACGCGAGGTCTTCGGCTATCTGGCCGCTCACCTGACCACGCTGACGACGCGTGGCAAGGGCGCTTCGCTGCTGATCACCAGCCCGTCGCCGGGCGCCGGCAAGACCACCGTGGCCGCGCAGCTGGCGATCGCGATGGCGGCCACCGGCAAGGAGGTCGTGCTGATCGGCGGCGACCTGCGGCACCCGGATCTGCATCTGCTCTTCGGGCTCCCGCTGACACCCGGCCTGACCGACGTACTGGCTGATTCGGGCAAGCTCGAGCGGTCCGTGCAGTCGACCGAGTTCGTGAACCTGCGGGTGCTGCCTGGTGGGACACCGCGGGTCGGCGCGTGGTTCAACGTCGAGGACCTCGAGTTGTTGCTGCAGGCCCTGTCCAAGCACTCCTTCGTGATCGTCGACGCGCCGACCGCGATCGGCGCGACCGAGTCGGCCGTGCTGGCCGGCCGGACCGACTTCACCCTGCTCGTCGTCGACGGCCAGCGGGGCTCGCGCGCAGTGGCCGCCGAGGCCGTCTCCGCCCTCTCCGGTGTCGGCGGCAACCTGATCGGCTGCGTGACGAACACCCCGCGCTCGCGGCGGTTCCAGCGCAAGACGGTGCCGGCGTCCCATGAGCGGCACAGCGGCCAGGGGAGCGTGCAGGGTGACGGTCACCCGGTAGGCGACGGACCGGTCGCCAAGTCGGAACATGTCGGGCACTGATCGGATGCGTCTGGAGGGCCGAATACAGCGGCGCGTAGTACGGGGACTCATCGCCGCGGTGACGCTGGCCGGCGTGTATCTCGCACTACCCGGGCTACACAGCCCGGGCGACGATCCGCCGGCAGCTGACGGCTACTGGCAGACCATGCCCGCAGGATCGTTCGCCCAGCTGCCCACCGAGGCCGAGTGCGCCGAGCGCGTGCACCGGTCGGAGTGGGAGCCTCGCCCGGGCAACAGCAAGCCCAACCAGACGATGCCGGCAGTGGAGCAGGTGCACACCTCACTGGCCGTCCGGCCGCGCGCTACTCCCGCAGAGGCGTACGACACCCGCTGGGACAGCCTCGGACTGGCCCGGGTGACCGGACACCACACCGGTACTACGGACGAGAACATCCAATGGGCCGCCTGCAAGTGGGGGCTCGCCGACAACCTGGTGCGCGCAGTCGCCGTGACCGAGTCGACCTGGTACCAGAAGGACCTGTACCCCTCTGGTGCCTGCGTCGAGAAGCGAGGCTGTGGTGACCTGTTCCCCAAGCCGACAGCGGCCTCAGGCGAGTACTGCAACGAGATCAAGCTCGCCGGCTACGACTACCAGCGTGACTACGGGCAGAACCTGTGCCCGAAGACGTTCTCGATCATCGGCGTGATGTCGTGGCAGGACCCGGCCTGGGGGCAGATGGCCGGCAACCAGAACGGGACCTTCCCGTTCAACCGCGACTCGACGGCCTTCGCGCTCGACTACTACGGCGCGTACATCCGTGGCTGCCTCGAGGGCTGGGCCTGGTGGCTGACCGGCAAGGACAACCCGGTCGACCCGGCGAAGCGGCTGGACGGCTGTGTCGGCGCCTGGTTCGCAGGTGCCTGGCACACCAAGCCTGCCGACGACTACACCGCACTGGTGTTCAAGACGATGGAGGAGAGGCCCTGGCTGAACAGGACCTGGGCCTCACCGTCAGGCGTCTGCTCCTGGATCCGCCGCTGCGGTAGCAACAACTGACGGCTCCCAGCCGATCGCCTTCAGGTAGATCGGCGTCTGGCGCTCCCAGGACAGCTTCTCCGTGATCAGCTGCCGCCCGGTGTCGCCGAGCTGCTTGCGCGTGGTCGGGTCGTCCAGCAGCTCGACCACCTTCGCCGCGAGCGCCGGGATGTCGCCGGCCGGAGTGAAGACGCCTGCGCCGTCCGCGAGCAGCTTGCTCTCCTGCAGGTCGAAGCAGACCACCGGCAGACCCTGAGCCATGTACTCCATCACCTTCACCGGCGACACCTCCACCTGCAGGCTGCAGTCGATGCCGAGGTCCGCGGTGGCCAGGTAGCTGAACAGGTCCTTCTCGGGAATCCAGCCAGGGAAGGTGATCCAGCGCTCCAGCCCACGGTCCTTGACCGACTGCTGCAGCTCCTCGACGCACTCGCCGTCGCCTAGTAGGACGAAGCCGACGTCCTCCCGGCCGAGCTCGCGGATCACGTGCTCGGCGACGTCGATCGTCAGGTCCACCCGGTCCTGGCGGCCCATCTTGCCGGCCCAGGCGACCAGGTGGCGGTGCTCGCCGTGCAGACTCGGCTCGGGGACGGCCAGCGAGGTACGGGCCAGCACGGGGCCGTTGTAGACAAGGGAGATCGCGTCCGGCTTGGCGCCGGCTTCCACCATGCGGTTCTTCAGGTAGGAGTTCACCGTGAGGCTGTGGTGGGCGACCCGCTGGGTACGGCGCTCCAGCCAGTGCATGGCCTTGAGCATCAGCTTCGGCGGCTCGTCGTACCGGCTGCCGAGTAGCTCGGGCATCAGATCACGCTGGTCGACCAGGATGCGGGTGCCGGCCCAGCGCAGTACCCAGGCCAGTGGGAAGTAGATGTCCGGCGGCTGGCAGATCTGCAGTACGTCGATCCGCCCGCGCAACCGGAGCTTGGTCAGGTACCAGCTGGCCCAGGCGAAGGATTGCAGGTACTCGCCGACATACCCGACCGGGCCGGATGGCTGCTTGGGTGCCGGGTACTCGAAGATCGTCAGGTTCGGTATGTCGCGGTAGCGGGCGTTGTCGTCGTCCCGCATGGTGATGACCGACAGCTGGACCCCGGCCTCGATCAGGTTGTCCACCTGCTTGCGCAACCGGGTGTCGACGCCCAGTGCGACGTTCTCGACGATCACTGCGACGTGCAACGGCTTCGGCATCTTGCTAGGCCTCCTGGTTTGCGAGCGGGGCGTGCTGAACCCTGGCACGGCCCTCAGCAGGCCCTGTCAACGTCCACCCGTCCGGGCTCTGGCGGAGCTCACTGGACGCGCGGTCACGCCACCAGGACGCCACATCTCGCGGTAGTGCCTTCCATGCCGTCTCATCGCTCTGGAACTCGTCCAGGAGCTGCTGCCAGCCCTTGGCCAGCCGCGGGTCCTCGGCGTAGTCCGGGTGCGCGAGCACCAGCACCATGCCGCGTCGCTCCCGGATGTCGCGGGCCTTGCCGACCCACAGCTCGCCGTCGTCGTGCTGCAGGATCTCGAACAGCGTGTGGTCCTGCGGCAGCGTGATCGGCAGCTCGACCTGGCCCTCGTTGAAGAACGGCAGGTACGTGCAGCAACCGCCCGGCTGCGGCTCGTAGGGATCCGAGTCCGTGTACGACGAGTCGTAGTCGAAGCCCATCGTCGGCATCAGCTCCCACGACCGCTGGGTCGCGGGGGAGCGGAAGCCAACCGCACCCCAGTGGTCCGCGTGCTTGCGCATGGCCGGCAACCGCTGCCCCAGCATGCGCTTGGACGCCACATCCCGGCCATCGTGCCGCAGACCGTGTACGCCGACCTCGCAGCCGTCCGCCTTGACCTTGGCCACCACCTCGTCGGACACCTCGTACCGCTCGGCCACGAAGTTCCAGGAGGAGACATAGCCACGGTCGCGCTCCGGCGCCCGCAACAGCTCCATCTCGTCGCGCCCGAAGCCCGTCTCGACGTCGTGCGTGAGCACCATCGCCCAGGAGTGGCCGTCCGGCCACAGATCGATCCACGGCACCGGCGTACCGGCCAGCCGCGTGGTCAGGTCGAACAGCCAGTCGTAGAACGAGTGCAGGCTGGGCTCGAGCGGCCAGGACGGGAAGGACGGAGCATTCTGGCGCTTGGCCAGGGTCCGGCGCATCTTGAGCTGGAGCGGCCGGGGGAGGAGCGGGCGGACCACGTAGTAGCCCTTCACTATTCCCTTGCGCACAAGGCGTTTGACGTTGGCGCTGCCGACCGTCTTGTAGCGCTCGGACCACAGGAAGCTCATCGACTCGCCCGGGTCGAGTGGCAGGAACACGTTGCCCTGCTGGTCCTCCCAGACGGCTGCTACCTCGGTGCCGTGGCCGTCGAGGATCGGCTCCACCTTGTGCCAGGTCTCGTCGACCGGCGACAGCGCAGTACCGGTGTAGAGGTGGCAGACGACGGAGAAGCCGGCCAGTTGGTAGCGGCCGGCCTTGTAGTCGCTGCGGGACTTACCGCCGTTGGCCCGGATCCAGGTGAGCTGCTTGCCGGACGTACCGGCGGTGACCACGCCCAGCCGGGTCTCTGGCGAGTCACCGCTCAGGTCGTACGGGACTCGCCAGTAGTCGAAGAACGCAAAGGGATGCGTCGACTCGAACATCACAACCCCCGCTTGAAGAACAGGTACGGCAGTAGCGCCACTTCGTACAGGCCTGGCAGTGGGTCGCGCAGGCTGAACACTGCCTCCGTCTGCACGCCGCGGAAGGTCTTCAGGTACGGCCAGACCTTCAGCTTCCCGGCCTTGATGTCAAGTGCCGCGTTGGGCAGGTCAGTGGCGAGCCGTAGCCACCTGACACCCGCACGGGCACGGCACTCGGTCACCGGCAGCCCCAGCTGGTCGCGGTAGACCAGATAGGGGAAGTCGGCACCTGCTGTGTAGCCCAGCGAGTGGTAGCCCCACGTGCGGGCGTTGACGTCCAGCAGCTTGTACTGCCCGTCGCGCTCGTCCTGCTTGTACTCCAGCTCGACCAGCCCGTAGTACCGGATGTCGCGCAGGAAGGTCAGCGAGTGCTTGGCCAGCTCCGGCAGGTCGATCGTCTCCACGAACGTGCTCGCCCGGCCGAAGTCGGACGGGTGCTGACGCAGCCGGCGTACCGTCATCTCCGCGACCGCCTCGCCGTCCTTGAAGAAGGCGCAGTAGCCGAACTGCCGGTCACCGCCGCCCGGGATCAGCTCCTGGACGATGATCTCGGCCTCGCCGACGATGTCGACCGCCTTGCGGTACACCGCCTCGAGCTCGGCCCGGGTGTCGACCCGCCACGCCTTGGCGCGGGTCTCGTAGAAGAAGTTCTCCTTGATCGCCGGCTTCAGGATCACCGGCGAGCTGAGATCGATCTGGTCCAGGTCGGCGAAGGACTCCGGGAACCAGCACCGGGGAATGGGGATCCCGAGCCGCTCCGCCCGCTGGTAGGTCTCTCTCTTGTCCCAGGCCGGCTGCACCGCCTGCCAGGCGGGAGTCGGCAGCTTGTAGTACTCGCTGAGCTCCTCCCGGTTGGCCGCGATCGCCGCGACCGTCTCCTCCCTGGTCGGGTAGAGGACGGCACCGTGCAGACCGAGCCGCTTGCAGGCGTCGATCAGGATCCGGACCGTCTCGCCGGCGTCCCGGAGCTCGGGCACGCGCTCGTGCCCGGTGACGTACCGGGACACGCGCGAGATGGACCGCTCGTCGTCGAGCACAGTCACCGGTACGCCGTACCGGCCGAGGCTGCGCACGATGCCGAGGCCCTGGTAGTCGCCTCCGACGACTACCGCCCCTACTCCAGAACCCGGTCCGGCAGCGTTCTTGCGGAACGGGTGTCTGTTCATACGCCGTCGCCTGTGGGTTCCAGTCGGCCGGCACCGCTGGTAGCGGTCTTGCGCCGGCTGTTGCGAACCAGCCTGGTGAGCGACTCCGCGCCGTACCAGCCGCCGGCCACGAACCGCATCAGCGGGCCGAAGCTGCGGGCACCCGGTGCGCCGAGGAAGTGCAGGCCTGGGACGGACGACTCCATACCCGGCTTCATCAGCGGGTAGCCGTCGAGTGTCTTGACCTGCAGCGCCAGCGCCGGGTCGAGGAACGGGTACCGCGTGATGTCGACCTTGTAGCCGGTACCGAACATCAGGTGGTCGACCTCGCGGGCACTGCCGTCACTCAGCTCGACGTGCACCCGGTCGCCGACCGCCTTGGCGCTCGTCACCTGGATACCGGTGCCGACCTGTACGTCCGCCAGCCGGGGAATCAGCCAGGCAGCACCGGCCGGCCGGATCGCCCGGTAGGCCAGCGGGTCCTGGATCGAGCGCGGCAGGGCGGTGAACAGGCCCGGCTTGGCGACGATCTTGGACAGACCCATCGGGCCGACGTCGGTCGGCGCGTAGACCAGCGGCACCAGCTTCGGGCCGAGCATGCGGTGGTACTTGCCGCCGTGCAGCCAGTTGATCTTCTCGGCCCGGGCGACGACCTCCACGTCGGCGCCGGACTCGCTCATCAACGCGGCCGACTCGAGCGCGCTCTGCCCGCCGCCGACGACCAGGACCTCCTGGTTCTTGAAGACCGACAGGTCGGCGTGGTCGGCCGTGTGCGAGGCGAGCTCGCGCGGCAGTCCGGACATCACGCCGGGGCGATTCACGAAGTCGGCGATACCGGCCGCGACGACCATCCGCCGGGCCCGCAGCTGGGACTCGTCACCCAGCGTGAGCACGAATCCGTCACCGTCCTTGGCGACCTTCGTGACCCACCGGCGGTCGACGTCCGGTGCCACCTTCGACTGCACCCAGGTGCCGTACGCGATGAAGTCGTCCAGCGGCACCGGCTTGGTCACCTTGGCGCCGGTCTCGGCGATATAGGAGTCGAGATTGAGCGGTCCGTCGTACTCCGCGATACAGGTCGCGGTCCAGTTCGATCTGAGCCACATCCCGGCCGGCATGGTCCGCCAGAACGACATCGGGTCGCCGAAGATGCGGACTTCTTCACCTGCCCGGCGAAGGTGTGCGGCTGCGGCGAGGCCATGCGGGCCCGCGCCAAGGACAGCAATGGCTGTCTCGTCCATTAGGTGGTCTCCCCCCACGTCCTGAACACTCCCCCCGGAGCTTCGGCCAGTATTGCGCATTCGTGGCGCTGCGTCACGGGTCCGCGCGGCGAACTTCTGCCGGATTGCAGATGTGTTGCTGACCCGGCAGTGAGGGTGTCCCTGTGTCCGGGACTGTGCTATCCGCGCGATAAGGTCCCTGAGGTACCCGGGGTCTCGGGACGGGGCAGACGAACGGAAGGCGGATCGTAACCATGAGCGTCGGTGAAGTCGCGGGGCTGATAGCAGCCTGCGCACTGCTCATCTTGGTGGGCCTGCTGGCCTATCCGATCCTCAAGCTCGGCAAGGTGTTCGAAGAGACCCGCGTGATGGTCAAGGGAGTTTCGGACTCCAGCGTTCCGTTGCTCGGCGAGGTGACCAACACGGTCGCGACCACGAACGCCCAGCTGGCCAAGGTGGACACGATCACCGACAACGCCACCACCGTGACAACCAACGCGGCCGCGCTCGCGTCTTTGTTCGCGGCGACCGCCGGCGGTCCGCTGGTGAAGGCGGCCGCCTTCACCTACGGCGTCCGCAAGGCGCTCGGCGAGAACCAGCGCCGCGACGTGTCCCGCCGGGTGAAGGACGAGATGAAGGCCGAGCGCAAGGCGAAGAAGCGGGGTGACGTGCGATGAAGCGGATCCTGTGGCTGATCGTGGGCATCCTGGTCGGTGTGTACGCGGTGACCCGGCTGAAGAAGCGGGCCCAGCAGTTCGCGCCGGAGGGCCTGCAGCAGTCGGCGGAGAAGATGGCCAGCGCGATCCGGCACTTCGGCGACGAGGTACGGGCCGGGATGGCCGAGCGGGAGACCGAGCTGCGCGACGCGCTCGGCATAGACACAGCGGCAAACGAACGTGAGGACTACCGGTAACACCATGGAAACCAGTGAGATTCGCCGGCGGTTCCTGAGCTACTTCGAGGACCGCGGCCACACGGTGGTGCCCAGCGCGCCCCTGCCGTCGCCGGACCCGAACCTGCTGTTCAACGTGGCCGGCATGGCCCAGTTCGTGCCGTACTTCGTCGGTCAGCAGACGCCGCCGTACCCGCGCGCCACCAGCGTGCAGAAGTGTGTCCGGACCCTCGACATCGAGGAGGTCGGCAAGACCACCCGGCACGGCACGTTCTTCCAGATGAACGGCAACTTCTCCTTCGGCGACTACTTCAAGGAACAGGCCGTCCAGTACGCCTGGGAACTGGTCACCAAGCCGCAGAGCGAGGGTGGCTACGGCTTCGACGAGTCTGTCCTCTACGCCTCGGTGTACTACGAGGACGACGAGGCGATCGACATCTGGAAGCGGGTCGCCGGGCTGCCCGACGACCGGATCGTCCGGCTCGGGATGAAGGACAACTTCTGGTCGATGGGCATCCCGGGTCCGTGCGGCCCGTGCTCGGAGATCCTGATCGACCGCGGCCCGGAGTTCGGCGCCGACCGGGACTGGGAGGCGGGCGACCGCTACCTGGAGTTCTGGAACCTGGTCTTCATGCAGAACATCCGCGGTGAGGGTGGCGGCAAGGAGGGCTACCCGATCCTCGGCGAGCTGCCGAAGAAGAACATCGACACCGGCCTGGGCCTGGAGCGGGTCGCGTACCTGCTGCAGGGCGTCGACAACATGTACGAGATCGACGAGATCTTCCCGGTGATCGAGAAGGCGTCGGAGCTGAGCGGCCGCAAGTACGGCGCGGACCACGTCGACGACGTCCGGTTCCGGGTGATCGCGGACCACGTCCGCAGCGCGCTGATGCTGATCGGCGACGGCGTCACCCCGGGCAACGAGCAGGGCGGCTATGTACTGCGCCGCCTGCTGCGGCGCTCGATCCGGTCGATGCGCCTGCTCGGCTACGAGGACCCGAGCCTGGTGGAACTGCTGCCGACCAGCCTCGAGCAGATGAAGAAGTCGTACCCGGAGCTGGAGGCGGACTTCCCGCGGATCAGCCAGATCGCGTACGCGGAGGAGGAGGCGTTCCGGCGTACTCTCACCGCCGGTACGACGATCTTCGACCTGGCCGTGAAGAACGTGAAGGCTTCCGGTGAGGCGCAGTTGGCCGGCAACCAGGCCTTCCAGCTGCACGACACGTACGGGTTCCCGATCGACCTGACCGTCGAGATGGCCGCCGAGCAGGGTCTGCAGGTGGACACCGACGGCTTCCGGTCGCTGATGAAGGAGCAGCGCGAGCGGGCCAAGGCGGACGCGCGGGCCAAGAAGGCCGGCCACGCGGACACTTCGGCGTACCGCGAGCTGCGTGAGAAGGGCGTCACCGAGTTCACCGGGTACGACGAGCTCGCGACCGACTCCCAGATCCGCGGCGTGCTGCGGGACGGCGCGGTGGCCGGTGCCGCCGAGCAGGGTGAGACCGTCGAGGTGGTGCTGGAGAAGACCCCGTTCTACGCGGAGTCCGGTGGTCAGATCGCGGACGAGGGCCTGATCGTCGGTGACGGGTTCAAGCTGAAGGTGCTCGACGTCCAGCGGCCGGTCAAGGGCCTGATCGTGCACCGCGTCGAGGTCGTCGAGGGTGCTGTCCAGGCTGGGCTCGATGTGCATGCTCAGGTCGACAAGGAGTGGCGGATCTCGGCTTGCCAGGCGCACTCGGGGACGCACGTCGTCCACGCTGCGTTGCGTCAGGTGCTGGGGCCGACCGCGTTGCAGAGCGGGTCGTACAACAAGCCTGGGTATCTGCGGCTCGACTTCGCTTGGGGGTCGGCGCTGGATCAGGCGACCCGCAGTGAGATCGAAGAGGTCGCGAACCTTGCGGTTCGGCAGGACCTGCAGGTCTCGGCGCAGTACATGACGCTCCCGGAGGCTCGGGAGTGGGGTGCGCTCGCGCTGTTCGGCGAGACGTACGACGACTCCGTGCGGGTGGTGGAGATCGGCGGGCCCTGGTCGCGCGAGCTCTGCGGTGGCACGCATGTGAAGCACTCGTCGCAGGTCGGTGCGCTGACGTTGACGAGTGAGTCGTCGGTCGGTGCCGGGGTGCGGCGGCTCGAGGCGTTCGTCGGGATGGACGCGCTGCATTACCTGGGGCGCGAGCGGGCGTTGGTGCGGCTGCTGTCGGAGAACCTGAAGACGCGTCCGGAGGAGCTGCCCGCGAAGGTGGCCGATCTGGCGGAGCGGTTGCGGGTCGCCGAGAAGGAGCTGGAGAAGATCCACGCCGGCCAGGTGCTCGCTGCCGGCGCCGAGCTGGCGAAGGCGCCCAAGGACGTCTTCGGTGTCGCGTATGTCGGTCACCGTGCGCCTGACGGCGTCAACGGCGGCGACCTGCGCAAGCTGGCGCTCGACGTCCGAGGCCGGATGCCCGCCGACAAGCCGGCGGTCGTCGCAGTACTGAGCGTCAACGACGGCAAGCCCGGCGTAGTCATCGCGTTGAACGACGTAGCCCGCGAATGGCGCCTGAAGGCCGGAGACCTGGTCCGGATCGCCGCTGAGCAGCTGGGCGGCCGAGGCGGCGGCAAAGACGACGTAGCCCAAGGCGGCGGCACCGACCCAGCAGGCGCCGACAAGGCCCTAGCAGCCGTAGAACACGCCATCGGCCAACTAGTAACCGGTTAACGATGAACCTCCGCCTCTGTACATCTTCGA
>NZ_BAAAHK010000003.1:594069-627289 GCF_039525325.1 Kribbella koreensis | reverse complement strand
CGCTGCACCGCAGCGCGGCGGTCGGTTGTGCTGGTGGACCTTGGGCGGGGCACACTAGTGCGCCGCGGGGTTCGGGTTGCGCTGGATGTCGGGGATGCGAGGATCGGCGTCGCCAGTTCGGATCCGCACGGGATTCTTGCTACTCCGGTGGAGACGGTTCGGGCTGGGGCTGGGGCGCTCGAGCGGATTGTCGGGCTGGTGGTCGAACTGGAGGCGTTCGAGGTGGTCGTGGGATTGCCCCGGTCGTTGTCCGGGGGTGAGGGGCCGGCCGCGGTGAAGGTCCGGGACACCTCGGCGCAGCTTGCCGAGAAGCTCCAGCAGGCGAGTGTCGAGGCGGAGGTACGGCTGGTGGACGAGCGGTTCACCACCGTGACGGCCGAACGGATGCTGCGGGAACGGGGTAAGAAGGGTTCCAAGCGGCGGGCCGTGGTCGACCAGGCCGCGGCGGTCGTGATTCTGCAACACGCGCTCGACTTCGAGCGCGAGACCGGCAACCCACCCGGGAGGCCCCTGTGAACGGGACATCGGTGAACGAAGACCGCGACGACCAGACCGACGACTTCCGGGACAACCTCGGCATGCGCCCGGAGTCCCGGGTCGAGCGCCGGGCCAACCGGCGCAAGACCCGCGCCCGTCGCGGCTTCGGCTGCTTCGCCGGCCTGCTCTCGCTGCTCGTCGTCGGCGCGCTGGTGGCCGGCCTCGCGGTCGGTTTCGGCAAGGGCCGCGACGCGCTGGAGAAGGTCTTCGCCGCCCCCGACTACGAGGGCACCGGCAGCAGCGAGACCGTCACCGTCGAGATCGCCGCCGGTCAGAGCTCCCAGTCGATCGCCGACACCCTGGAGAAGAAGGGCGTGGTGAAGAGCGCCAAGGCCTTCGAGCGGGTCGCCCGCGACGACCCGCGCTCCAAGAAGATCCAGGCGAACCTGTACACGTTGCACAAGCAGATGTCGTCCAAGGCCGCGCTGGAGCTGCTGCTCGACACCGCGAAGTCGGTGCTCGTCACCCGGTTCACCATCCCGCCGGCCCGGACCAAGGCCGAGATCGTCGCCCTGCTGCAGAAGAGCAAGGCGGCCAAGCTCCCGCCGGGCGCCGCGCAGGTCGCGATGAGCAAGCCGGCCCAGCTCAAGCTCCCGTCCTGGGCGAAGAACAACCCCGAGGGCTTCCTGCTCCCCGGCACCTACGACATCCCCAAGGATGCGAACGCCTACACCGTCCTCCGGCTGTCCACGGCCGGCTTCACCAAGGCCGTCGCCGACCTGCAGTTCATCCAGAAGGCGCAACGCAAGAACGTCGACCCGTACCAGGCGGTGATCGTCGCCAGCATCATCGGCGCCGAGACCAACCGCAAGGAGGACTACGCCAAGGTCGCGCGGGTCATCTACAACCGGCTCCGGGTCGGGCAGAAGCTGCAGATGGACTCGACGATCCACTACATCGTCGGCCGTACCGGTGGCGTCTACACCTCCAAGGAACAACGCGAGACCGAGTCGCCGTACAACACGTACCTGCACGACGGACTGCCGCCGACGCCGATCAACTCGCCGGACAAGGACATGCTGCGAGCAGCCGTCAACCCGGCGACCGGCACCTGGAAGTACTTCACGCTGGTCAACCTGGACACCGGCGAGACCCGCTTCGCGACCACCGGGGAAGAGCACCAGAAGAACGTCGACCTGTTGACGGCGTGGTGCAAGGCCCACACCGGTCGGTGCTGACCCGATGACCCGTTGCGCCGTACTCGGTCAACCGATCGCGCACTCGCTGTCGCCGGCCATGCACAGGGCGGCGTACGCCGAACTCGGACTCGACTGGCGGTACGAGTCCTACGAGGTCGGCGAGGACGAGTTGCGCACCTTCCTCAGCACGCTCGGCGACGACGTGCGCGGACTGTCGCTGACGATGCCGCTGAAGCGCGTCGCGCTCGAGCTCGTCGACCGGGTCGACCCGGTCGCGGAGTTGATCGGCGCGGCGAACACGATGCTCTTCGAGCCGGACGGGTCACGGTCGGCCCACAACACCGACGTACCCGGGTTGGTGTCGGCGTTTGCGGAGCGGGGGATCACCGGCGCCGACACGGCCGTAGTACTGGGTGGGGGAGCGACTGCTGCTTCGACGCTGGCTGCCCTGCGGGGGTTGAAGGTCAGCGAGGTGACGCTGGTCGTGCGCGATCTCGCGAAGGTCGAGCGGCTGAGGGATCTCGCGGCCGAGCTGGGGCTGAAGGTCTCGGCGACGGACTTCAACCAGGTCGAGCAGATCGGTGGCTTCGACCTGTGCATCTCGACCCTGCCCGGCGGTGTCGTGGATCCGTGGGCCGACCACTTCGCGCAGGTCGCTCCGGTGGTCTTCGACGTGGCCTACCACCCGTGGCCGACCCAGCTCGCGATCGCGGCGCACCGGATCGGTACAGAGCTGTTGAACGGCCTTGACCTGCTTGTGCATCAGGCGACCCTCCAGGTGGAGATGATGACCGGTATGTCGCCCGCGCCCCTGGCGGCAATGAGAGCCGCCGCGCGTGAGGAGCTGAACGATCGTGAGCCCAGTTGACCGCCGTACCGTACTGAAGGCAGGCGGGGCGCTTGCCGCAGTAGCGCTGACCAGCTGTTCCGAGGTCAAGCCGGCCAGTGCCGGTCCGGCCGGGGCGAACCTGACGGCCGCAGGGCCGGACTGGACCGCGTTCCAGAAGAGCGTCAAGGGCACCGTGTACCGGCCGGGCCAACCCGGCTACGCGACCGTCCGCCAGCTCTTCAACCCGCGCTGGGACACCGTCGCGCCGGCTGCCGTGATCCGCACGGCCAACGCGACCGACGTCCGCACGGCGATCCAGTTCGCCCGCAAGAACAAGCTGGTCTCGGTGCCGAAGAGCGGCGGGCATTCGTACGTCGGCGCCTCGACGGTCAACAACGGCCTGGTGGTGGACGTCAGCGCGATGCGCTCGATGAGCTACTCGGGCAACGTGCTCACCGTCGGCGCGGGCGCGAAGCTCTACGACGTCCACGCGTTCCTGGACAAGTACGGCAAGTCCCTGCCGACCGGGACCTGCCCGACCGTCGGTATCGCCGGGCTCACCCTCGGTGGCGGGATGGGCGTGCACACGCGGGCCTTCGGCCTGACCTGCGACCGGATCCAGTCGATGGGCGTGATCACCGCCGACGGCGTCGCGCGCAACGTGAGCGCGACGGTCGATCCTGATCTGTTCTGGGCGTTGCGGGGTGGCGGCGGTGGCAACCTCGGCATCGTGACGTCGTTCAAGCTGATCACGATCCCGGCGGCGAAGCTCGGCTTCTTCCGGCTGACCTGGCCGGAGTCGAAGGCGGCGGCCGTCATCAAGGGCTGGCAGAAGTTCGCCCAGGTGGCGCCGATCACCGCCTGGGGCAACGTGCACATCGATGCCAAGAGCAACGGAACGCTGCAGATCCACGTGCTCGGCTGCTCGACCACCGGCAACGGCGCCGCGGCGGCCGCTCAGCTGGAGTCGTACGTCGGCTCCAAGGCGACCACCCGGACCTTCGCGGTCCGGACGCACATGGAGGCGGTCAAGTACCTGGGCGGCGGCACGACCAGCGCGCGCCAGGGCTGGCTGGCCGGTTCCGACGTCCTGAAGCCGATGTCCGCCAACACCATCGCCGCCTTGCTGGGCGCGATGAAGACAGCCGCCCGGGCGAAGCTCCCAGCCGCCGCGATCCTCGACCCACTGGGCGGCCAGTCGGCGAAGATCCCGTCCGGCGGATCCTCGTGGGGTCACCGATCCGCGGTCGGCGTCGTCCAGTGGTACTCCGGACTGCCGGCCCACCCGACAGCCGCCCAGATCAAGGCCGCCCAGACCTTCATCACCAACGGCCACCGTGCGGTGAAGCCTTCATCGGCCGGCGGCTACGTGAACTACGTCGAGGCCGGCCGCTCGGTCAGCACGTACTACGGCGCCAACTACACCCGGCTCCAAGCGGTCAAGAAGAAGTACGACCCGACGAACTTCTTCAAGAACGCCTACACGATCGCCTGACCCGGCCCCACCCGCCACTAGCCTTCGGGCCATGAAGCTCTGGCGGTTGGTGGCGGGCGTACTCGGGCTGGCTCTGCTGGGAGTCGGTGTCGCGCCCGCTTGGGCGTGCGCTTGCGGCGGGTACCTGCCGGACGCGGAGTCGCGCGCCCGGGTGTTCGGCGAGAACGCCCTGGTCCGCTACGACGGCGGCCAGGAGGAGATCGTGTTGTCGATGTCCGTCCAGGGGCAGTCGAAGAAGGCCGCCTGGATCATGCCGGTGCCCGCGGCCGCGAAGGTGGAGCTCGGCGACGACGGCCTCTTCTACCGCCTGCAGTCGATCACCCGGCCGAAGGTCGTCACCCGCAAGACGTACTGGCCGTTCCGCGACCTGGGGATCATGGGCAGCCGCGGCGACACCGCCGGTGCGCCGCGGGCGGGCGGGGGAGTGGATGTGCGGCAGCAGATGCGGCTCGGCCCGTTCCAGGTCGCGCGGCTCAGCGGATCCAGCGGTACCGCGGTGACCGACTGGCTGCACACGAACGGGTACGCCGCTCCCGAGAGCCTGGCCGCCAACCTCACGCCGTACCTGACCGAGAAGTGGGAGATCGTCGCGGTCAAGCTCGCCCCGAAGGACGACGGCACCCCGATGACCGGCTCGACTCCGCCGCTGCGGCTGACCTTCGCCTCGCCGCGGATCGTCTACCCGATGCGGCTCAGCAAAGGCGCGACAACGGCTCAGACGGTGACCGTGTACGTCGCGGCGCCGTACCGGGTGGACGCCTCGACCCTGCCTGACCCGGACGTGAAGCCCGAGCTCCTGTACGCCGGACGGCTGGCGGGCGAGGACGCTCCACAGCTCGCCTCGTCGGCGTTCCTGACGGCGTACTCGGTGACTTATCGCGAGCCGGAGCGGATCAGCGCCGACTTCGGGTTCACCCAGGCGGCGAGCGACGACGCGTTCGAGCGGGTGACGTACGTGACCGAGAACGACGGGTTGTGGAGCACTGTCGCGGTGCTGTTCGGCGGCGTACTGCTGATCGGCGGGGCCGCCGCGCTCGTCGGGCGCAGGCTGGTGAAGCGCCGGTGAGACTCCGGTGAGATGCCCCCGGGCGAAGGTTGCTGCGAAAGATCCCGTGTTGGGGCATCGGAGCAGGAACATTCTCTTGGGGGAAGACCAGAATGAAGATCCGGGTAACGCTCGCCGTGCTGGTTCTCGGCGGACTGACGCTGCTGACCGGCTGTGGCGACAAGGACACCTCGAAGGCGGCCGCACCGCCGCCGGCGACCAGCCAGCCGCAGACCACCGAGCCGCAGTCGGAGGACACGCCCACCGCGGCGGAGTCGGAGGAGAGCAAGCCGGCCGCGTCCGGCGACGCCAAGGAGTTCTGCAAGAAGCTCGCGTCGAAGGCGGAGGACATGGGCACCGGCAAGCAGGCGTCCGAGCTGAGCGACGACCAGCTGCAGAAGGTCAAGGAGACCATCGAGGACCTCGCCGAGGACGCGCCGGCCGATCTCAAGCCGTCCCTGGAGGCGATGCTGCCGCTGTACGACAAGGCCAAGGCCGGGACGCTGCCGGTCGAGGACCAGAAGAAGGCGGCCGCGGCGAGCCTCAAGTACGTCGAGTGGCTCAGCACGAACTGCGACCCGGCGGACTTCGGCCACTGAGCCGCTTGTTCGACTGAGCGCGTTGTCCACAGGCACGGCGCGGTCCGGGAGCAGGGGCGGTCACCGATCGTCTAGGCTCCTGCATCGTGCCGGCTGACAACGCTTTGCTCGCCGCAGGGGCCGGTTTCGTCCTCTGCGGCGCCGCTGCGTTCACGCTCGGCCCACTGGTGATGCGCCGGCTCCCGGAGCCGATCCTCGAAGACGGCGACACCAAGATCCGGTACGCCGAACTGGCCGGCGAAGGCGTTGCCACGAAGGCGGCGTACTGGTGTGGCGCGACCGCAGCCGTCGCCGGCGGGCTGCTCGGCTGGATGCTCGGCACGTCCGCAGGACTGGCCGCCTGGCTGATGCTGGCCGTGGTGGGTTCTGTTCTCGGATACATCGACGCCCGGACGAAGTACCTCCCATCAGCGATCACCTGGCCGTCGTACGGGCTCGTCGGGCTGGCGCTGGCGATCGGCGCCCTGGCGACAGGGGATTGGGGATCACTGCTGCGAGCCGTGATCGCCGGGGCGGTCGCCTATGGTCTGTTCGAGCTGCTCTTCACGGTGGTGCGCCGAGGCGTCGGCTACGGTGACGTCCGGCTGTCGGGCCTACTGGGCATGGCCTTGGGCTGGCTCGGCTGGGGTGAGGTGATCGTCGGCCTCTACGCCGGCTTCTTCGTCGGCGCGGTGAACGGCGTCGTCCTGATGGTCGCGAAGGGCTACTCCCGCAAAGACATGCTCCCGTTCGGCCCCTTCATGCTCCTCGGCGCCCTCATCGGCGTACTGGCCGGCCAGCCGTTGGTCCGGCTCTACCTAGGTTGATCGGCGGTCCCTTCAAGGCGACCTCCCGGCCGCGTAAGGTGTTCTGCCACCGGCCGGGACGCCGGGCCTGATCCTCGGGGGACGGGCCGGACGTCCCGGCCGATCCCTTGCCGGTCACCAGCCGGGGTAGCGGGTGGTCCAGGTGGTGTGCGGGCCGTAGTCGCCGTGGAGGTGGGTGGCCCGGGTGAACTCGAGGATGAAGTCGTCGGCTAGTTGGAGGATGGTGCCGCGGCCTTCGAGGGGGTAGACGAGTTCGGGTGGGAGAGCGGTCTCTCCGTGCAGGGTGCCGAGGATGTTGCCGCAGATGGCGCCGGTGGAGTCGCTGTCGCCGGAGTGCGTGACCGCGAGCGCGAGGGCGTCGAGGAACTGGTCGGGTTCGGGGTAGGCAAGGGCGCAGTACACCGCGATGGAGAGCGCTTCCTCGGCGATCCAGCCGCCGCCGAGCCGCTCCACGGTCGCTGGGCCGGGCTTGAGGGATTGCGCGGCCAGTTCACGGGCGGCGGCGAGCGCAGTACTGGTTTCATCATGGCCCGGGCGGGAGGCGAGCAGTGCCTGCGCTGAGTCGAGGGCTGCGTTCAGATCGGCACCCTGGTTGAGTTGGTGGATGATCGCGGCGAGCGCGCCCGAGGCGAGCTTTCCTGTCACGTGGCCGTGGGTGTAGCCGGCGAGCTCGGCCGCGGCGTCGAAGATCCACTCGGCGTCGAACCCGGGCAGCAGGCCGACGGGTGCCACCCGCATCACTCCGCCGCAGCCTTTGGAGTCGTTGACGGCCTGCTCGCCGAAGCGCTGGATGCTGTCATCACCCTTGCGTGCCTCGGTCAGCGCGGACAGGCAGGTGTTGCCGGGAGCCCGGCGTGCGTACAGCCACCGCTGGCTCTGCAACCAACCGTCGCGGTCGCCACTCGGGATGAGCAGCAACTGGGTGTCCAGCCACCTGTCGTAGGCGTGCTGCACGACCCCGAGCGTGAACCCGATCCCACGATCGGTCCGTACGCCGGCCCGGATCAGCCCCTCGACCGTGAACAACGTCATCTGGGTGTCGTCGGTCACCGTACCGGCCGGCCAGTGCGGGCCCTTGGCAACGAAGGTCCGGACGCCGTCGGGGTGCTCGGCGACGATCGACCGCGCGTCGCTGAACTCCACCGGGCCGCCGAGCGCGTCGCCGATCGCGCCACCGAGCAGGCAACCCCTGACCCGGGCGCGATAGGCCTCTTCATCGGTCCTGGTCATCGGTGCCTCCCGGTCATCGGGTGATCGCAAGAGAGTGGGCATGGTGGCGCTAGCACTACCTCTAGACGGGTCCCAAGGCCAGTTCGTTCCGCCTCGCCGGCTCATAGCTTGGTACTTACCGAAGCACGGACCAACGAGGAGGACGCCATGACCAGCAAACTGCGCCGCACCGTCGCCCGAACGGCCGCCGCAGGCCTGGCCACCGTTGTACTGGGTGGCGCCGCGGCCGTGGGTGCCGCCGCCGCTGCGCCGCAGAGCCACAACCCCTGCGACACCAACCCGGTGGCCAAGGCTCTCGACGTCGCCCTCTCGGTCCGCAGCGCCCTCGACCCGGAGCGCGCCACCGCCTGTTAATTCGCTCCATCCTTGGCACTTTCCGCCTTTAAGGTGGGCCGCATGGCATCGGTCAAGAAGTTCCAGGTCACCTTCGACTGCGCGGATCCGGAGCGGGTCGCCCGCTTCTGGTGCGAGGTGCTGGGGTATGTCGTCCCGCCACCGCCGGAGGGGTTCGCCGACTGGGACGCGTTCAACAGCTCGCTGCCGGCCGAGCTCCAGGGTTCGGCGTTCGCCTGCGTCGACCCGGCCGGGGAGGGCCCGCGGCTGTTCTTCCAGCGGGTCCCTGAGGGCAAGGTGGTCAAGAACCGGGTGCACCTCGACGTACGGGCCGGTACCGGGCTGGTGGGGGACGAGCGGCTGGCCACCCTGCGGGCCGAGGCCGAGCGCCTGGTCGCGCTCGGTGCGACGGTGTTCCAGGAACAGGTCGCCGACGGCTTCAACGAGTCGTGCATCACGATGCTGGATATCGAGGGCAACGAGTTCTGCCTCGACTGACGGGCGCTGGTAAGTGACTAGGTAGCGCGAGACCGCTCCCGGCCGGTGGGTGGCTTCGTGGGAGGATTGCGGCATGTTGCGCTGGCTCACCGCCGGCGAGTCGCACGGACAAGCGCTCGTCGCCGTACTCGAAGGTCTTCCCGCAGGCGTCCAGGTCACCACGGATGACGTGGCCGACGCCCTGGCCCGTCGTCGTCTCGGTTACGGCCGTGGCGCCCGGATGAAGTTCGAGCGGGACGAGGTGACCTTTCTCGGCGGGTTCCGGCACGGACTGTCACTCGGCAGCCCGGTCGCGATCCAGGTCGGCAACACCGAGTGGCCGAAGTGGGAGCAGGTGATGTCGGCCGACCCGGTCGACCCGGACGTACTGGCCGATCTGGCCCGCAACGCGCCGCTGACCCGTCCTCGGCCCGGCCATGCGGATCTGGCCGGCATGCAGAAGTACGGGTTCGACGAGGCCCGGCCGGTGCTCGAGCGGGCTAGTGCGCGCGAGACTGCCGCCCGGGTGGCGCTCGGTGAGGTCGCCGCAAGGTTCCTCAAGCAGGCGTACGGCGTGACGATCGTCAGCCATGTCGTCGAGCTGGGCACCGTCAAGGCGCCGTACGGCGTGATCCCGTCCTACGACGATGTCGCGCGCCTCGACGCGGATCCGGTCCGTTGCCTGGACCCGGACGCGAGCAAGCAGATGGTCGCCGAGATCGACCAGGCGCAGAAGGCCGGTGACACCCTGGGCGGTGTCGTCGAGGTGATCGTCGACGGGCTTCCGCCGGGTCTCGGCAGCTACGTGCACTGGGACCGGCGGCTGGACTCCAAGCTGGCCGGCGCGCTGATGGGCATCCAGGCGATCAAGGGGGTCGAGCTCGGCGACGGCTTCGAGCTGGCCCGGACGCCGGGGTCGAAGGCGCACGACGAGATCGTCGCGGAGGGTGGCGCGGTACGGCGTACCAGCGGTCGCTCGGGTGGTACCGAGGGCGGCATGAGCACGGGGGAGACCCTGCGGGTGCGCGCGGCGATGAAGCCGATCGCGACCGTGCCGCGGGCGCTGCGCACGATCGACACGGTCACCGGTGAGGCGGCCGCGGCCCATCACCAGCGCTCCGACGTCTGCGCCGTACCGGCCGCGGGAATCGTCGCCGAGGCGATGGTCGCCCTCGTCCTGGCCGACGTCTCGGTCGAGAAGTTCGGCGGCGACTCGGTCACCGAGACCTCCCGCAACCACCAGACCTACCTGGCAGGCCTCCCCACCACCATCACCCCACGCGAGTGGAGCGCCGAGTGAGCGACACCGCGCCCGCTGCCGACGCAGCCCCTGGCGGCAGCAGCTCACGGGGACCAGTTGTCGTGTTGGTTGGCCCGCCTGGCTCCGGCAAGTCGACGGTTGCCGAGCTGATTGCTGCGAAGCTCGGCAAGGCTCACCGCGATACCGATGCGGATGTGGAGAACACGGCGGGGAAGCCGATCTCGGACATTTTCGTCGACTCCGGTGAGCCCGCGTTCCGGGCGATGGAGCGGGCGGCGATCGTGGCGGCGCTGACTGCTGACGATGTGGTGCTTTCGTTGGGTGGCGGTGCGATCCTCGACGCCGATACGCGAGCTGATCTGGCCGGGCACAACGTCGTCTTCCTCGACGTATCTGTCGGCGAGGCGGCCAAGCGGGTCGGGCTGGGTGTCGCCCGGCCGTTGCTGCTGGGCAATGTCCGCACCCAGCTGAAGAACCTGATGGACGCCCGCCGGCCGCTGTACGCCGAGGTCGCCAAGCACACGGTGAGCACCGACGGCCGGGCGCCCGAGGAGATCGCCGCCGAGATCCTGGAGCACCTCGGATGACCGACCCCACCAGCCCGACCCCAGCGGTCGGCGCGGAACCGGGCGGTGCGAACCGGATCCGGGTTGCCGCGGCTTCGCCGTACGACGTTGTCATCGGCAACAATCTGCTCGGGGAACTGCCCGGTCTGCTGGGCGATGACGTCCGGCGAGTAGCCGTCATCCATCCGCGTGCGCTGCGGACCAGCGGTGACGCGATCCGCGATGACCTCGTCGCCGGCGGATACACGGCGCATGCGATCGAGATCCCCGACGCCGAGGAAGCCAAGTCGGCGGAGGTGCTCGCGTACTGCTGGTCGGTGCTCGGGCAGGCGGGCTTCACCCGGTCCGACGCGATTGTGTCGATCGGTGGCGGGACGACGACCGACCTGGCCGGCTTCGTCGCGGCGACCTGGTTGCGTGGCGTCAAGGTGGTGCACATCCCGACGACGCTGCTCGGCATGGTCGACGCGGCCGTCGGCGGCAAGACCGGGATCAACACGGCCGAGGGCAAGAACCTGGTCGGCGCGTTCTGGGAGCCGGCCGGTGTGCTGTGCGACCTGGCCGCGCTGGAAACGCTGCCCCGCAACGATTACGTGAGCGGCCTGGCCGAGGTGGTGAAGTGCGGCTTCATCGCCGATCCGGTCATCCTCGAGTTGGTGGAGGCGGATCCGGAGGGGGCGTCGTCACCGGCGTACAAGCACACCGAGGAGTTGATCGCCCGCGCGATCCAGGTGAAGGCCGACACCGTCGGCGCGGATCTGCGCGAGAAGACGACGTCGGTCGGCGGGCAGATCGGGCGCGAGGCGCTCAACTACGGGCACACGCTCGGGCACGCGATCGAGCGGGTCGAGCGGTACAAGTGGCGGCACGGTGCCGCGATCAGCATCGGGATGGTGTTCGTCGCCGAGCTCGCCCGGGCGGCGGGCAAGCTCGACGACGCGACGGCTGATCGGCATCGGGCCGTACTGGAGTCGCTCGGGCTGCCGGTGAAGTACCGCGCCGACGCCTGGCCGCACCTGCAGGACGCGATGAAGCTGGACAAGAAGACCCGGGCCGACCGCCTCCGCTTCGTCATCCTCGACGCCCTCGCCAAGCCCACCATCCTCGAAGCCCCCGACCCCAGCCTGCTCATCGCCGCCTACGCCGAGATCAGCTGACGTAGTAGTCGCTGTACTTGTAGGTCTTGTTGAAGCCGAATCCACCGCTCGTCACCACGGTCGTCGGGCCGGTGGAGCCAGGGATCTCGACCAGCCGGTTCGACTTGTCGAGGAACTGCACCTCGACCGTGTACTTCGCGGATCTGCTGACCGGCGCGTCGATCCAGGCCTGGGTGAAGCTGAGGCCGTCGACCGACTTGCTGCTGAACCACGGCGATTTCGGGGTGCCGTCGACGAGGATGCGCTGACGGACCCGATCGACTGTCGACGGGGTCCGGATCCACATCCGGCTCGCCCACTTCTTGTCCGGCTCGGCCTGCAACTGGATCAGCTCCTGCGGCCGGAAGCTGTCGTCGTAGCGGGGCTGGATGAAGCTCTCGCCCTTGGGCAGGTTCGCGAGCTCCTCCTCGCTCAGGGCAGGCCCACTCGTGGAGAAGAAGTTCTCCCACCAGATGCCCTGGCTGGCCAGGTCCTCCGCGGTGGTCTTGACCGGATACCCGCTGCAGGCGATCAACCGCCCGTCGCCCGGCGGGACTCCGTCGCCGCCGGGGTCGTGACCCTCGACGGCCACCGTCCAGTCCTGACGTTTTCCCCAGGCGGTGCGGATCTTGGTGGCGTGCAGAACGCGGTAGGGCTGCGGCCAGGGCCGGCAGATCCCGAGCAGCTTCGCGATCTCGGCCTGCGACAGCGGCCCGAGGTCGAGGTCGACCTCGGATTCGGCCGGTCTGCTGGCCGGGGTGAGGGCCGGGTCGCCGGACTTCATGGTCTGCGGGACGACCAGGATGGCGCCGACGATCGCGGCCACCGCTGCGCCCGCCAGGACGGGAACGGCCCAGCCGGGCCACCGCCGCTTCGGCGCCGGCCAGTCGCCTCCGGAGCGCGTCGGCTTCGTGGTCGGCCCGACCCGGAGCCGGTCTGCTTGCCGGCGGAGTCGGCCGGGCTCCGGTGCGTTCGTCGGACCGGCGAGGACTCGGTCGAGGATGTCCTGCTTGTTCGGCAGGGTTCGCTCGGCGGGTGGCTTGGTCATTGCGTTCCCTCCGTGGTGTCGAGATCGATCAGGCCGGCCAGCCGGCGGCGGGCTCGTGCCAGCCGGGATTTCACGGTGCCTTCGGGTACGCCGAGGACCTGCGCCGCCTCGGCCATCGAGCAGCCGGACCACGCGACCAGCTCGACGATCTCGCGCTGATCGGCCGGTACCTTCGCCAGCGCGCGGCGCAGAGCGCTCATCGCCCGCTCGTCGTCGACCTTCGCCACGGCCAGCGCGGAGTGGTCGGGGGTTTCGGTCGAGCCGCCGAGGGTGCCGAGCCGCTGGCGCAGGGCGGTCAGCCGCCGGCTTGATCTGGCCGCGTTGGCGCATTCGTACCGGGCGACGGTCAGCAGCAACGGGCGTGCGGTGCCGAAGGTCAGCTCGTCGAGCCGGCCCTCGCCGGCCCGCCGCCAGACCGCGGTGAAGGTCGCCTGGACGATGTCCTCCGCGAGCGACCAGGAACTCGTCCGGCGGAACGCGAAGTTGTAGACGGCGTCGCTGTGCCGATGGAAGAGCTCGGTCAGGGCGAGCTCGTCAGCCGACCGCAGCCGTTCCCACAGCTCCAGATCCGAACTGACCGCCTGCCCCGTACCCTCTCCCATCAGCACCCCCACGATCGGTGTACTCATACCCGGAAGAGTCCGGAAATCAGGCTTTGGTTCCATCTAGCTCCGGCGGGAGGGCACGGGAGTGCAGGACGTCCAGCCGGGACACTGCCCGGGTGAGCACAACATAGAGCCGGTTCAGGCCACGGGGCTCGGCCTCGACGATCGCGGCGGGCTCGATCACGATCACGTGGTCGTACTCCAGGCCCTTGGCCAGCACGGCCGGGACCAGCGCTACCCGGCCGTCGCCGTCGGCCTCGATCGTGTCGATGCCGTCGTCGTGCAGCGTCGTTCTGAGGTGGTCGATCGCCTCGTCGGCGGCGATCACGCCGATCGAGCCCTCCTCTGTCAAAGCAGCCCGTACTGCCTCAGTGCACGTCTTGGCGAGGTCGCTCGTCCGTTGGATGCTCAGGCGGCCGTCGGAGCGGAACGATCTCGTCGGCGGGACGTCGATGCCGAGGTTGCCGAGGAGGCGGTTGGCCACCTCGACGACGGCCGCGGGCACGCGGTAGCCGGTGGTGAGGGCGATGACCTGGCTGTCGGGCTTGCCGAGGTGGGCGAGTTGCGCGGGCCAGTCGCGGGTGGCCCAGGGTGTGGTCCCTTGGGCGAGGTCGCCGAGGACGGTGATCGAGCCGTGTTCGCTGCGGCGGGCGATCGCGCGGCACTGCATGGGGGAGAGGTCCTGGGCTTCGTCGATGATCACGTGCCCGTAGGTCGGGCCGCGCTCGAGGAGAGCGCTCGCTTCGTCCAGCAGCACAGCGTCGGCGGCGGTCCACAGAGCGCTCTTCGGTTTGCGGGCGCGCTTCCAGCTGATCGCCGCCTGCTCGTCTTCGGTGAGGATGCCGTCGGCTGCGGTGGCGAGGGCGGTGGGGTCGCTGAGTAGTCCGGCGAGCAGTTCGTCGGCTTTGACGGCGGGCCAGACAGCGTCGACGGCCGGGGTCACCGCGCGGCCCATCTTGCGCAGCCAGTTGCCGTTGCAGTTCTGACCGCGAGCCTCGGCCTGGCGCTGGAGTGCGGCGACGAGGCGGGAGATCACCCGCTCCCGGCCGAGCAGGTACGCCGTTGCCTCCTGCCGCGCGTCGTCGACCATCTGCTCGAACTCGTGCTGGTTCACCCGCCACCGGTACGACGAGTCCGGCACGACCACCGCGTCCTCGGGCGTTTGGATCCGGCTGTAGAGCGCTCTGCGAAGGACCTCGGCCATCCGCTTGTCGTGCTTGGTCTCGGCAGCCCCGGGGCCGTCCGTACTGCGAATCGGGTGCTGCTCGCCGGTCAGCAGCTCCTCGATCGTCGTCTGCTCGACGTCGACCTCGCCAAGAGTCGGAAGAACCGCCGAGATGTAGTGCAGGAACGCCCGGTTGGGCCCGAGCACCAGCACCCCGTTGCGCTGCAACCGAGCCCGATGCACATAGAGCAGGTACGCCGCCCGGTGCAGCCCGACCGCCGTCTTCCCGGTCCCCGGAGCCCCTTGCACACACAGCGATTCATCCAGCTCGGCCCGAACGAGCAGATCCTGCTCGGGCTGAATGGTCGCCACGATGTCCCGCATCGGCCCCACCCGAGGCCGCTCGATCTCAGCCCGCAGAATCCCCGACACCACCCGGCCGGCGTCCGCCCCGTCCGCTGCCGTCGCGTCGCTTCCGGCGTCGGCTCCGTGCTCCGACTCTTGCCCGCCCGCGCCCGGAGGGTGCGGACGGCGGGTGAGGTGCTCGTCTTCGTAGCCGGTGAGGGTTTCGGTGGACCAGCCGAAGCGGCGGCGGGTGGTGATGCCGCGGGGGTCGGTGGGGCTCGCGCGGTAGAAGGAGGTCGAGACGGGGGCTCGCCAGTCGATCACCAGGGGCGGGCGGCCGATCGCGTCCGAGATGTGCCGGCGGCCGAGGTAGTAGGTCTGGTTGCGGTGCTCGCCGGCAGTGTCGTCGTCGCCGTAGCCGATCAGGCCGAAGAACGGCGGTCCCGTGCCTTCGTCGCCGAGCTCCTGCGCCAGGCTCCGCAGGTAGTAGCCGAGCCGCTCGGCCGTGTACCGATCACCCCAGGTCAGCTCGCCGACGACCACGTTCTCCCGCGCCCCGGCGATCATCGCCTGGAGCGCGAGGCGGCAGCGCTCGGCATACTCGCGTTCCCCGTCCAGTCCCCGCATTCGCCCGCCCATGCTCAAAAGGTTAACTCGGTTAATGTTTTGACCAGGTTAACACTTTGCTATCGTCAGGGCATGGCCGGACTGCGGGACCGCAAGAAGCAGCAGACGCACGACGCGCTCTCCCAGGCGGCGATCGAGTTGTTCCTCGAGCACGGGTTCGACGAGGTGTCGGTGGCGGACATCGCGGCCGCGGCGGACGTCTCCAAGCCGACCCTGTTCAAGTACTTCGCCACCAAACAGGACCTGGCCCTGCACCGGATCGCCGATCACGCCGGCGAGGCGGCCCGCGTCGTCACCGCGGCGACCGCCAACCCGGCTGCAACCGCCAACCCGGTGGCAACCACCGACGCGGTGCAGGCATTGCGCGACCACTTCGTTGACGGGCTCAAGCGCCGGGATCCGGTCACTGGGCTCAACGACAACCCGGCCGTGCTCGCCTACTACCGGCTGATCCTCCACACGCCGGCCCTGGCCACCCGGGTGCATGAATTCGTCGCAGCCGACCAGGCCGCGCTCACTGAGGCGCTCGGCGGCGGACTGACCAACGAGCTGGCCGCCGCGGACCTGATCTCGACCCAACAGGTCCTGTCCCGCCGCAACTGGGTCGCGCTCACCGGCGGTATCACCGCAGACGCCCTGTACCGGACGGCCGTCGCCGAGGCGAAACAGGCCTACGGCCGCCTGCTCCGCCGATGAAACGGCCCGATGGCGGGTCGCTTCGCCGATAGTGCCCAAGTCGGGACTTGTTTCGCGGGTCGGTGGGTGCTGAGCACTACGCTGAGTCCCGTGACTGATGCAGACGGACGCCGCGTACTGGTACTGAACGGCCCGAACCTGGGCCGCCTGGGTTCCCGGGAGCCCGACGTCTACGGCGCGACCAAATTCGCCGACCTGGTCTCCGAATGCGAGAAGACCGGCGCCGAGCTCGGCCTGGAGGTAGAGGTCCGTCAGACCGACGACGAGGCGGAACTGGTCGGCTGGCTCCACGAGGCCGCGGACACCAAGACCCCGGTGGTCCTCAACCCGGCGGCCTTCACCCACTACTCCTACGCCCTCCGCGACGCCTGCGCCCAGCGCACTGCCCCGCTGATCGAGATCCACATCACCAACCCGGCCACCCGCGAGGAGTTCCGCCACACGAGCGTCGTCGCGGCGGTCGCCACCGGCACCATCGCCGGCTTCGGCCTCGACTCCTACCGCCTCGCCCTGCGCGCCCTGACCACGCTGTCCTGACCGCCCTGGCCTGACCACCGCCGGCCTGATCACGCTGTCCTGACCGCCCTGGCCTGACCTCCCGGAGGGGCTGTTTCATGGGGGCGGGTGGACAAGAGATCGGCATGAGACGTCGGTGAAATGCGCCCGCGTCACCCTTGGGTTTGAGTCGGGGTACCGCCTGCAGCCGAAATTTAAGGCTGGCTGAAGGTCGGGGATCACGATCGGATTGACGACTTTGGGGGTTCGCCGTGACTGCGGATTCGATCCGTTCCGTTCCACAAAAACGCTCTGGGGGAGTGACGTACATGACGCAACAACGCATACCCGTCTGGGTGAAAGCGCTCGACCCGCTGTCGCAGTTCGGGTTGGTGCACGCGCTCAGGCAGCGTCCGGAGATCCTGCTGATCGGCGACGCCGAACTGGCCGAGTCGCAGCAGGCCCAGTCGCAGCCGGGTCGGGCCGACCAGCGCACCACCCCGCCAGTGGTGGCTCTGGTCGCGGTCGACTCGCTGGACGCGGGTGCGGTACAGGTACTGCGCTCTGCCACTCAACGCGGCTGTCGCCGGACCGTGCTGATCGGCAGCACGATCGACGACGAGGCGCTGATGACCGCGGTCGAGCTGGGGGTCTCGGGTGTGCTTCGGCGTACCGACGCCACTGCCGACCGCATCGTGCACCTGCTCCAGGCTGCGGCTGCCGGCGATGGCAGCCTGCCGCCTGATCTGCTGGGCCGGTTGCTCGGCCAGGTGTCGCGCATGCAGCGGCACGTGCTGGCACCGCGGGGCCTGTCCCACACCGGGCTGTCCGACCGGGAGACGCAGGTACTGCGCCTCGTGGCCGACGGCAAGGACACCCAGGAGATCGCCCGGGAGCTGTCCTACTCGGAGCGGACGGTGAAGAACGTCCTGCACGACGTCACCAGCCGCCTGCAGCTGAAGAACCGTTCGCACGCCGTCGCGTACGCACTGCGCGAGGGCCTCATCTAGTAGTTCCACCCACCACGGCCGGACCGGGCTCAGCCCGGTCCGGCCCTTTGCTGTCCGGCACCGTGCTGTCCTCACCAGCGGAGGACGAAGTTCGGGGGCTGCGGGCCGAGCGGCATTACCAGCACCGGAGCACTCAGCACCGGCACCGGCTGAGCCGCCATCGTTGCCGTGAGGAACCGCTGCCCCAGCACGTCCCGCCGGAACACCAGTACTGCGTCCTGGAACCGCCCAGCCTTGTCAGCAACCACCTTCTGCGTCCCCAGCCCGTTCTTCCAAGCCAGTACCGCCGCCTGCCCCGGTGGGAAGTTGGTACCAGTCGCCAGCACGATCTGCCCGGGCCGAACCACCGGCGGCTCGACAACCAGCGTCGGCACCGCAGTAGCCCCCGACATCCGCACCAACGCCGGGAACGGAGCAGCAGCCCCTGTAGCAGTCGCAGAGACCATCACCGCGCCAGCCTGCGTACCAAGCGCCCGCGGTACGAACCGCACAGCGACCTGGCAAGCCTGCCCGGGCAACAGCGTCCGGCAAGCAACAGCCGTAGCAGCAGTGAAGTCGCGCGCCGCGGTCAGCCCGCTGACGTTCAGCGGCACGTTCCCCGTGTTGGTGACGACCACCGCCTGCGGAGCACTCGCCGTCGTGAGGATCTGCGGGCCGAAGACCAGCAGCTTCGGCGTCACCGTCATCGAGGCCACCGCCGCTCCGGGCTTGCCCACCCCGACACCGCTCAGCCCCACCGTCACATCAGCAGGACTCTTGACCAGCGGATCCTGCGACCTCGGCCGGAACAGGATCGACCCGACCCGCGCCCCCGCCTTCCGGGCCACGAAGCTGACCGGAAAGTCACAAGTTGCCCCCGGCATCAACGTCGTACAGGCGGTGTCGTCCACTCCGAAGTCGCCCGCCGAGGTCAGTCCGGCCGCGACAGACAGCGCGACCTGACCCGTGTTCCGCAACGTCACCTTCGACGCCGGCCCGGCCTTACCGGCCTCCGACGAACCAAAGGCAAGCTTCCCTGGTACGACGCTGAACCCCGCGACCGGCGGCACCGTCGTACCCGTGCCGGTCAGCCCGGCCGAGACCGACGGCCCAGCCAAGTACCCCTGCGTGCTCGGCAACGTGAGCACCCCGTTGACCGTTCCCGCCACCACAGGCACGAAGCGCGCGTCGACCGTGCAGCTCTCGCCCCGATGCAACGTCACCTTGCAAACATGCGTACCGGCAGCGAACGGCGGATCGACCTTCGACGGCCCAGCAGCCACCGGCCCAGGTCCGAGGTTGCGCACCATCAACTCCCGCGCACTCGACGTCTTGCCCACCTGCACCCCACCGAAGTTCACCGACACCGGCTCGATCACGAGCTGGGCCGGCCGGCGGCGTACGTAGACGTCCCGGTAGTCGTCGGTGTCGGTGCCAGCCAGCTTCGACGTGGAGTCGAAGGCCGTGAAGGCGCCGTCGGAGCTGAGCGCCGCCGCGTCGCTGTCGCCCTCGTCCTGAGGTACTGCGCCGTCGGCCGTCAGCGAGACGCGTTCGTTGAAGCGCTCGGCCACCGCTGCGCCGGAGAAGTCCGGGTCCAGATTGCGCACGTAGACCGCGTCCCCGTTGTTGCCGGCCTCGGTGACCAGATCGTCCGCGGTCGAGGTGTAGCCGACCGTCGACCCGTCATCGGACAGCGAGGGGTCCCAGCTGAAGCCGTCGCCTTCGGTGGTCGGCTTCCCCGAAGCAGCCGACACGAGCACGGTCTTGCCCGAACCGATGTCCCGGGCCCAGACCTCGCTCGGGTAGTACAAGGGATTGTCGTCCGCCTTGACCGCCGCAGCCTTCTTGCGGGCCACATAAGCCTCGCGAGCGGTCGGCTTGCTCTTGGCGGCGAAACCGTGGTTGCGATAGCCGTCGGTGACGAACGCGACCCGGTCGCCGGAGGCGGACAGCGACGGCGCGAACGCACCCTTGGTCGAGACCTCGCCGTCGGGCATCTGCGACACCAGGATCGTGCGACCGGAGACCAGATCACGCCGGTAGACCTGATCGCTGAACCCGGCCGGCCGGCCGATGATCGCCGACGACGCGAACGCCAGGTAGCGCCCGTCGGCCGACAGCGACGGCTCGGTCCCATCGATGGGCTGTCCCGCGTCGTCCCGGCTGCCGATCCGGACCGGACCCGAGAAGGACCCGTCGCCGGCCGGATCCGTCCGGGTCAGTACGACGTCCTGGAACCCGCGCGACGTGAAGCGGTACAGGGTGCTGGTCCCGCCCGACGCATACAGGGTGGCCGACGAGACGTCGGCGGCCTCGGGCCGGAAGCCGATCACAGCGGTGCAGGTGGTGTTCGCCGGGAGCACCTGCCCGTTGACACAGGGCTTGGGCTTGTCCGGATCGGGTTCGGTCACCTGGACCAGGCCGAAGTCGCAACCGGACTGGAACTTCAGGGTCTGGTCCGTCGCCACGCCGCCGACCACGGTCGCCATGTAGTTGGCCGTGCCGACCTCGGACGAGTCGCTGACCAGCGGATTGTCCGCGTTGGTCTTGCCGCCGCCCGACGCGTACGGGGTGTAGGGCGCCGGCGGGATCGGTGTGCAGTCCGCCGCCCGCACCTTCGGCTTGTCGACCTCGCCACCGGTCAAGTGGATACAGGTGTCGTCACTCATCAACGGAATGGCCGTCTGGCCATCAGGAGTCGCACCCTGCAGCCGCAGTACGCCGGTGAGCTTCCCGCCGCAGGCCTGGTGGTAGAGCTCGGCCGTGCAGCTGGCGCCGGCCTCCAGTACGCCGGTACAAGTGCTGCCGTCCGCGACGATGAAACCCGAGTCGGGATCGGTCGTCGGCGGACCGGTGAAGCGGATCGGCCGATCGGTAGTCACGGTGAGCTTCTGGCCGGCCGACGAAGTGCCGAAGTCGATGACGTCGTACACATCGACCGGGTCCTGGCTCCCGGTGCTGACCTCGAGCTTCAGCCAGTTCGCCCGCGGATCCAAGTGGGCGGGATAGGCGACCGTCTTGCCGTCGCCGGACAGCGCCGGGCGGCATTGCCGATCGCTGTCACCGGCCTCGCGGCGATTGCACTCCGCGGAGCGCTGGTAGCGCAGGTCGGTCTCGGTGCCGCTGATCGGATGCGTACCCGCCTTGTCGGCGACCATCGTCCGGTGGCGTTTGCCGTCCCCGGGCTGCGCGGCGCTGTCGACGGCGTTGTACCCGACCCGCGTCCCGTCCGCCGAGATCGTCGTCGGGCCGACACGGTCGTGGGAGGCGAACTGGGTGATCTGCTTGGTCGCCTGATCCTTGACGTTGATCTGCTCGGCCGGCGCGTCGGGGTTCTCGGGACTGGTCTTGTACGCGACGAACTGACCGTTGTCGCTGATCGACGGATCGGTGTGCCGGCCCTCGTTCGTCGACACGTGCGACGTCTCACCGGGCGTCCGCGCATCGCTGCTCCCGGCGCCCTGCAGCGTGGTCTGCACGTAGGTCGGCTGGGCGCCGCCGTCGGTGTCCGCCGCGAACCGTTCAGACCGCGGACCGACGTACGCGGGATGGAAGGTGAGCAGGTACGAACAGCTCTGCCCCGGCCGCAGGATCATGCCGGTGCACTGGTCGCCGGCGAGCGAGAACTCGCGCGGGTTGTAGAGATCCGGTTTCGCGAACCGTACCGGGGCCAGCCGGTCGTTGGTCAGCGTCAACGGTTGCGTGCCACTCGCGGCGCCGACCTTGACGGTGCCGAAGTCCAGGGGATCCGGGGCGATCGTGACGCTGCCTGACCGCCGGGCGTGGTAGACGTCCGGGTCGTTGTCGCCGTTGGTGTTGTCGCTGGTGAGCATCGAGTCGTTGCTGGCGAAGGCGACCTGGGTTCCGTCCTGGCTGACGCTCGGGAAGCGGTCGGAGCCGTTGCGGCCGAGGCCGTCCGCGCGGACCGAGATCAGCTCGTTGGCGCCGCGGCCGCCGGCCAGGTCCTTGGTCAGATCGCGCGCGATGATCCGGCCGCCGGCCAGGTCACCGACGCCTAGGTTCGACGCGCCGGACCGGTAGACGACCGTGCCGCCGTCGCCGGACAGCCGCGGATTGTCGGTCCACTCGTCGGCGCTGGTCCCGTCCGGACCGGCCGACGCGAGGATGCTGCGGCTGGTGGCCCGGTCCCGGACGTAGACCTGCTTGAAGTGGTCCTGGTTCGGTGCTCCGGTCGTCGGTTCCCAACTGGTGAAGGCGATCCGGCTTCCGTCGTCGGAGACCGACCCTTCGTCCGCCGTCAGTGGCAACGACCCGTCGGCCTTCAGCGACGCCAGCACGGTCTGGCCTGGCTTGTGCGTGCCGTCGCCGTCCGCATCGGTGTCGTGCAGGTAGACCTGAGTCGGCGACTGAGCGGCGTTCGGGTCCACGTCCGGACGGCCGAGCGAGGCCACCGAAGTGAAGCCGACCCACCGCCCGTTCGCCGACACCGTCGGGCCGGTCGCGTCCATCGCAACGTTGTCGGTGCCCTGGACACTCACCAGCTGCGCGGGCCCGAAGTTGCCTGCGGCCCCCGGATCCCGCCAGGCCGCGACCGCTCGCCGGGTGGCGTGACCGCTGATCCGGTACGTCGCTGAGCCCGCGACCCGCAGCGTACCGAGGAAAGGCGCGACGTCGGGGAACATGTACTCGACGTACGCCGTGCAGCCGGTCTGCGGGGCGATCGGCTCGCCGGGCTTGCAGCTCGTCGCCGGGTCGGCGTCGGCCGGCAGAACGAGCTTGAGCTGACAGCCGGGAGAAGTCAGCAGCGGAACCTGCGGCGTGTCCGAGTAGTTCTGGATGTTCAGTGCGGTGATGCCCAGCTCGTTGGCGGGGACGGCGCCGACACCGAACACGCGGATCGGATGTCCTTCGCTGGCGACCGTCGGGTCGTCACCGATCGGCAGGCCCCACTTGTACTGGCTCGGCCCGGTGCAGTCCGGAGCCGCCGCAGCCTGCGCGGGCGGTGGGAAGGCCTTCAGCAGAAGGCATTGGCCGAAGTCGAGCAGGCTGACGGCCGTCTGACCACCACTCGTGGTCGCCGGCAGCCGGAGCTGGCCGAAGTTCTGGGAGCCGCACTGGCCAACGGCGTCGGAGTGGACGGTGACGGTGCAGCTGGCGCCGGCAGCCAGCGTGTTCGCACAGGTGGTGCTCTGGACGCTGAAGCCGGGGCCTTCGATCGTCGGCCCGGTCTCGGGGTAGACGATCGGCAGGGTGCCCTTGTTGGTGACAGTGAGGGTGGACTCGCCGAGGTAGAAGTTGTCCATCATCGGGAGCAGTCCACGGTCGGTGTTCAGGTTCATACCGGGGATCCCCAGGCTGAGCCGCGGCGAGTCGACCGACTGAACGACCGGAGCGACCAGCGTGGTGCCGTCCCTCGACAGCTGGGGCTCGCAGCCGGAGTCGTCGCCGTCGCCGGTGTTGATCGCGCAGTGGACCATGCGCTGGTACGGCAGGTCGTTCGCCGTCTCGGTCACCGGCTTGACCTTCGGAGCGTCGGGAGTCCGCCGGTCGACGACGTAGATGTCCGGGTCCTTGGGCTGCGACTGGGTGCCGCCGGCGACGTCGCCGATGAAGCTGACCAGACCGGCGTCGCCCGAGACCGACGGCGTACTGGCCTCGGTGTCGTTGGTGGGGAGCTCGAAGGTCTGGTCGCTGGTGACGTCCCGCAGGCGCAGCTTGAGTTTGTCGCTCTCGATGCTCTGGTAGGCGACGTACCGGCCGTCGCTGCTGATCGCGGAGCGGTAGGAGAACGCGTTGCCCAGGCCGGAGGAGGCGAGGACGAAGTCCGGGGTCTCCTGCGCGGCCGAGGCGTTCCGGCCGAAGGAGAGCACGGCGAGGCCTGCCGTCAGGAGGGCGGCAGCGGCGACGATCGCGGTCGGGACACGCGGAATACGGCTCACGCCGACCAGCAAACCGTCGTGGCGGTCCGGCGGGCAGAGCGCGCCGCGCCGCCTGCGGGGCAGCAGTGTCTGCCCAACCGCGCAATGGCCCCAACCACAGGGTTCCGGCAGCATCCGGCTGCCTGATGGGGCAGCCAGCCGGACCCTTCGTACGGCGCTCGCGCACCTGCCCGCGATCGCCGCCGGAACTTAGCTTGGCACAGTGATCTCCGAAGCCGACGGTGCCCTGGCCGCCCTGCTGCGCCGTGAGCTGCTCGACGCCGCGCGGGTGCAGGTGGTGTTCGATCCGCCGACGAAGGAGTGGGCCGGCAAGCGCAACGGACCGGCCGTGAACCTGTTCCTGTACGACATCCGCGAGGACACCCGTCGCCGGTCGAGCGGCCTGGTGTCACGGTTCAACGAGAGCGGCCGGGTCGTCGCCCGGCAGACGCCGCCGCGGATCTTCCGGCTGTTCTACCTGCTGAGCGTCTGGGGTCAGCGGGCCGAGGACGAGCACCGGCTGCTCGGCCAGTTGCTCGACACCTTGCTGGTGCATGACGTGGTACCGGCGGATTTGTTGCCTGAAGCACCTTCTCCGGTGGGGCTCGCGATCGGTCTGCCGCCCGAGGACGACCGTTCCTTCGCCGACGTCTGGTCCGCGCTCGGCGGTGAGCTGCGGCCGTCGATCGATGTCGTGCTCTCGTTGCCGATCGAGGCCGGTCGCCTGACCGCTGCCGGACCGGCGATCGTCGAGCCGTTGCAGGTCGAGCTTGCCGACCTGGATCAGGCGGTCGAGTGACCGCGGGACTCAGCTACCTCCTCGGCCGGCTGGCGCTGGTCGAGGAGCGCGTCCGGGCGCTCGTCGCGCTCCGCAAGCCGCTCGACCCGGCGCCCGACGACGCGTTTCGTGGTCTGTTCCTGACTCCAGCCGCCGTCGAGAGTCTGTTGGCAGGCCGACCGGTCGGGGTTCCCGATGACCTCGCCGGGAAGCTGGCCGAGGTCGAGGCGGCCGGCGACGCGATGGAGGCGGACGGTACGACGCCCCGCCTGCGCGGCCTGATCCGCTCGTTCGGCCTGACCGACCTCGACGTCGAGATCCTGCTCATCGCGGTCGCGCCCGATCTCGACGCGCGCTTCGAGCAGCTCTACGGCTACCTCAACGACGACGTGTCGCGGCGCCGCGCGACCCCGCGACTCGCGCTCGACCTGCTCGCGATCCCTTCGGCCGACGCTGGAGCGCGAGCCCGCTTCGACATCTCGGCACCGTTGATCGCGGGTGGGCTGATCGAGCTGGAAGATCCGGCTCGTCCCTTCCTGACCAGGGCAATCCGGGTCCCGGACCAAGTGACGGCGTACCTGATCGGCGGTTACGCGACCGAGCCCGCGCTGCACGATCTCGTCCTGCCGTCACCCCTCGTCGTCTACAGCGAGCTCGAGAACTCGACCGAGCAGTTGGTCCGCGTACTGCGCCCCGGCCAGCCCGTCTACCTGCGCGAGAAGCCGGGGAGCGCCGCCAAAGGCCTGGCCGCGACTGCCTTCGCCAAACTCGGCCTCGGCGTCCTCTCCCTCGACCTGGCCCGCCTCCCGGCCGACGTCGATGCAGTCTCCTTCGCCCGTACGACGGCCCGCCACGCCCGACTCAGATCCGCCGGCATCCTGGCCGCCCCGGTCGAATCGATCAGGCCCGACGTCCTGCGCGCACTCACAGTCGCGCCCGTCCCCGTCGTATTCATCGGCACACCCACGTGGGACCCGTCGTGGTCGGCCGTCGTACCGGCCGTACTGGATGCGCCGTCGCTGACCGCGAGCCAGAGTGCGACTCTGTGGCACGCGATGCTGCCGCCCGAGTCGACCACCTCGGACCTGGACGCAGCCGCGGAGACCGCCACCTTCCGGCTCGACGTCGACCAGATCGCCCGGACCGCCGAGGCGGCCGGCACGAGGGCGGCGCTGGACGGCGTACTGGTGAACGGGGAGATCCTGCGGGCCGGCGCGCGGTCGCAGAACGGCGCCGGGCTGGAGCGGTTGTCGCGCCGGATCATCCCCGCCGTCTCGTGGGACGACCTCGTGCTGCCGGACGACCAACTCGATCGGCTGCGCGAACTCGCGATTCGTGCGCGGCATCGCGAGCAGGTGATCCGCGGCTGGGGAATGCGTCCGGGTGGCGGTCGCGGAGCGGGCGTATCCGCCTTGTTCACCGGCGAATCCGGCACCGGCAAGACGCTGTCGGCCGAGGTGATCGCGCGTGAGCTCGGCGTCGATCTGTACGTCGTCGACCTGGCGACCGTGATCGACAAGTACATCGGTGAGACCGAGAAGAACCTCGAACGGATCTTCACCGAGGCGACCGGCGTGAACGGGGTGCTGCTGTTCGACGAAGCGGACGCGATCTTCGGCAAGCGGTCCGATGTCCAGGACGCGCGCGATCGCTATGCGAACGTCGAGGTCGCCTACCTGCTCCAGCGGATGGAGAGTTTCGACGGCCTCGCGATCCTCACCACCAACCTGCGCGCCAACCTCGACGACGCGTTCAGCCGCCGGCTCGACATGGTCGTGCATTTCCCCCAGCCGGACGAGGATCAGCGGCTGCTGCTCTGGGACCGCTGCCTCGGCAACGCAGTACCGCGCGACCCGTCGCTCGACCTGTCCGTGCTCGCCGGAGCCTTCGACCTTGCCGGCGGCGACATCCGGTCGGCCGTCGTCACTGCGGCGTACTACGCGGCCGCGGCCGGGCGAGCGGTCACGATGGCCGACCTGATCACCGCCGTGGATCACGAGTACACCAAGCTCGGCCGGCTGCCACCTTCACCCGGAGTACGGTGATGGACCCCTACGACGTCGCGCCGACTCCCGCCACGCGGTCGACCACGGATGCGAACCCAGACACCCTGCCGGCGGACATGCGAAGCGCGGCGGGAAACCAGGCGATGGTCGATGTACGCCAGCAGGCCGGGCAGTTGCGTCTACCCCTGCTCGAACTCAAGGAGCAGTTGCTGCGGGACTATCAGGAACGCGAGGAACTGCTCCTCGAACTCGAGGGGCTTGAGGAGAGCAAGGAGATCACCGAGCGCGGAAAGGAGGCGAAGGCAGAGCTCACCGCCAGGCAGGAACGCGCTCTCGACGCCTATGCCAAGGCGGATGCCGACCTGTTGCTGCTGGACCAGCCCGGCGTCGCGGACGGGCAGCTGAACGAGCTGCTGGCCCGGCGGGGCGCTACCGCAGATGTTGCCGCGAGCAACCAGAAGGTCAGTAAGAACACGGTGGACGCGTCGGGCTGGGCGCTGAAGGTCGACGACAAGACGACGCTGACCCAGGGCCAGAACACCACGGTGAGCGGGAAGAGCCAGAAGTTCGAGCTGGGCTCCGGCGGTCCGGCGTACACGTCCGGGATCAGCAGCGACACCACCGAGGTCGACAGCGAGGGCGGCACGACCAAGACGAGCAGCTCCGTCTCGAACAAGTACGACACCTCGGGCTGGTCCAGGACCAGCGAGAGCAACGTCGAGCTGGGCGACTACAAGGCCGGTACGAAGGAGAGCTTCGGGGTCAAGCGGGGCGATGGCAAGCTCGGGACCGAGCGATCGATCACGACCAGCCAGACCGGCACCGAGGTGACCAAGACCTCCGCGCAGGGAGTCATCGCCGGTCCAGACGGTGCTGGTGCGTACAAGTCGGCGACTGCGGGTCTGGGCCAGACGAGCAAGAGCGGCGTCAAGACCGGGCAGACGGTCGGGATGGACGGCAAGTTCGTCGTCGACGTCAAGAAGGTCGAGGGGTCGGAGCCGGCGCAGTACCAGGTCAGCCTGACCATCAACCTCGGCGCGAAGGCGGGGCTGACCGGGAGCAAGGAGTGGGAGCAGTCGGCGGCCGGTACGAACTCTGACGCCTCGGGATCAGCGAACGTGTCCGCTTCGCTGACCGGGACCTTCGTTCACCTGCTCAGCGATGAGGACACGAAGAAGTACCTGGCCGCGCTGGACGCCAAGGGAACCGGCGGCGCGGGCAAGGAGTTCGACGTGATCCGGGCGGCGGCCAAGGGCAGTTACGCCGATGCGCAGCAGTTGCTGAGCGGACTGAAGACGGCAGCCTTCTCGCCGGCCGGCGCGGCGGCGATGGCCGAAGGCGACAGCGTCGATCTCGAGGTCGGTGGGACGGCCGATGCCAAGCTGAGTGGCGGGGGAAGCGGCGGCGGGTTCGGGCTCAAGGCCGAGGGCGGTGTCACCGCGGGCGAGACGCTGAAGCGCACGGTCGCCGTGAAGGGCGGCAAGGTCGTGATCACGATCAGCGTCGCGACGACCAAGGGCTGGTCTGCCGGTGGTACCGCCTCGATGGAGGCAGCCAGCGGTGGCTATACGCACGGCTCGACGAGCAAGGCGGGGGAGTCGGTCACCTTCACGCTCGATCCGAAGGACTCGCACTACAACGACGACTTCGCCCTGATCGCAGATCGCGCCACGATCGCCGACCTGCGCAAGTTGGGCGTCGAGCATCCCGATCTGATCAGCGCCAGTACGACGTCCAGCGGCGAGTCCACCTCGGATTCGGTGACCGCAGGTGTGGCCGGTGTGTCGTTGGGGATCGACGAGACGCACAGCCTGGACCGGTCGGTGACGAAGGACGAGTCGGGGACGACGACGAGTGTGACCGGTAGTACCGGCGGTGGCGCCTCGGTCTCCGCACTCGGGGGCAAGCTGAGCTATTCGGAGAAGGAAACCGCGGCCATGCAGGTCGGGCCGGGCAACGTCGGTAGTGGCGACATCAGCAAGTCGACCTCGGAGACCGACTTCGGCGCGACCTGGGACAAGCTCAAGGAGACCTGGTCCAAGACACCGGTCGGGCTCGGTGTCGGCCTGGTCACCGGTGGCGCGAAGGTCGCGCAGGAGAAGACCGATGTCGCCGGGATGAAGCTGGACGACAACGACTTCTCGATCATCTTCGGAGTCGCTCAGGACTCAAAGGCGTGGTCGAAACCGGTGGCCTCGCCGCGGCACTTCGCGGCTTGGCAGGCGACCGGACGCACGGTCGCGGCTTCTGGTGGAGATCGGCAGAAGATCGCCGACGCCTTGGCGGCGTACGCCGCTGAGCACGACGGCGCCGCGGCCGCGATCACCAGTATCGTGCGGTCGCCCGGATCCGCTGAGGGCGGCAAGGCGTACGAATGGCCGAACGACATGGCCGCGGAGAAGGCTGTCTTCGACTCGCTCGTCGACGGTGATCCGCTGAAGCCGGTGACGGCGTTGGAGACCAGCGGCAAGAACAAGGAAGCACTGGAGTCGATCGACGGCAGCCTGAAGAAGCTGGACAAGCTGACCGCTGGTCTCGAGGCCAAGAAGGATCAGTTCACCACCAGCGCGCTGGGCGAGATGCTGGGCCGGCTGGCCGAGCAGCGGCGGGCACTGGCGACCCGCAGTTCGATCATCAATCGCCGGGTCGAGGTCAGTGGCGTGGACGCACCTGCCGTCACGACCGTGCCTACTGCGGAGGATCAGGCAGCGGGGGAGAAGGCTGGTGCCAAGGCTGCCCTCGAGGGCATGCTGCCGGCCCTGCGTGGGTTCGAGGCCGATCAGACGCGTCAGTTCCAGCTGATCGGCGCGGAGCGGTCCAAACGGGACGGGTTCCACTTCAGTAGTCCCAGCGTCATCGTGATGGTGACCGCGTTCAACGAGTTGCGCGACCACGTCTACCCGCTGTGGGAGAAGGCGGTGGACAAGGCGCTGGAGACGGCCAAGATGGCCGGCGTCGACCTGGCCGAGGTGAAGCCCCGCCCGGCGAAGGGGTGGTGCAACTCGCAGTACAAGGAGGAGTTCGGCCAGGAAGCCTTCGTCGCGCCGCGGACCGGCGTCGATTGGTGATTGCCCTTACGTGCAGGCCTTGCTTCCCTCTGCTGGGACCTGCAGGACGTACCGGCTCCGCGGCCGGACCGCAACGCTTGATCCGAGACCAGACCAGCTGAAGGAGTGACCATGCCGACGTACTTGTCGCCCGGTGTTTACGTCGAGGAGGTGGAGGCCGGGCAGCGGCCGATCGAAGGCGTCGGCACGGCGGTTGCGGCGTTCGTCGGCTTCGCCGAGAAGGGCCCGCTGAACACCCCGACCCTGATCACCAACTGGACGCAGTTCACCCAGACCTTCGGTGACTTCGTCGAGGGCTCCTACCTGGCGCACGCTGTCTTCGGCTACATCCAGAACGGCGGCTCGGCGGCGTACATCGTCCGGATCGGTGGGGATTCGACCTCGGCTGACGCCGCCAAGCAGTTGCCGGCCGGACCGCCGCAGACCGTGCTCGGGCACTACAAGGTGGTTGCCCAGCTCAATGGCGCCAAGCCCGCCGACGTCTCCATCGAGGTGTCCGACACGGCTGCCGAGAACCCGCCCGAAGGCGCGGTCAAGCTGACCGTCCGGGCCAACGGCCGCCAGCCCGAGGAGTACGACCCGGTCGTACCGGACCGCCGCGCGGACAAGGCCGTCAACATCGCCACCGTGGTGAACGCCAAGTCGAAGACCGTCAAGGTCGAGGAGCTGGCCGCCTCCGCAGCGCTGGAACCCGTTGCCAACGGCAAGAAGCAACTGGTCGCCCCGGCGCCGGCCGCGGTCGAGGGAGTCGGCGCGGACGACTACGTCGGAGACGTTGCCCAGCGCACCGGTTTCTCCGGGCTGGAGGCGATCGAGGACGTCACCATCGTCGCCGTCCCCGACCTGATGAGCGCGTACCAGCAGGGCGCGATCGACCTGGAGACCGTGCACTCGGTCCAGCAGGCCGTGATCACGCACTGCGAGCTGATGGGCAACCGGATGGCGGTCCTCGACCCGCCGCCGGCGCTGAACGCCCAGCAGATCAAGGACTGGCGGATGAACCAGGCCGGGTACGACTCGAAGTACGCGGCCCTGTACTGGCCCTGGGCGAAGACCTTCGACCCGGCGTCCGGGCGCAACATCCTGGTCCCGCCGTCCGGTCACGCGGCCGGCATCTGGGCCCGGACCGACGAGACGCGCGGTGTGCACAAGGCGCCGGCCAACGAGGTGGTCCGGGGTGCGATCGCGCTGGAGACCCAGATCACCAAGGCCGAGCACGACCTGCTGAACCCGATCGGGGTGAACTGCCTGCGCTCGTTCCCCGGCCGCGGGATCCGGATCTGGGGCGCGCGCACGCTGTCGTCCGACCCGGCCTGGCGCTACGTCAACGTGCGCCGGCTGTTCAACTACATGGAGGAATCCATCCTCGGCGGCACCCAATGGGTCGTCTTCGAGCCGAACGACGACGCCCTGTGGGCCAGGATCCGGCGCACGATCAGCTCGTTCCTGATCAACGAGTGGCGCAAGGGCGCGCTCTTCGGGCTGACCGCGGACGAGGCGTTCTTCGTCAAGTGCGACCGGGAGACCAACCCGGCCGAGGCGATCGACGCCGGCCAGGTCACGTGCCAGATCGGGATCGCGCCGGTCAAGCCAGCCGAGTTCGTCGTCTTCCAGCTGTCGCAGTTCTCCGGCGGCACCAGTCTCGTCAACGAGTAACACCCATTAATCCAAGGAGATTGTCATGCCGCTCGCCGACGCCATGGACATGGCGACCGCGTATTCCTTCAGCGTCTCGGTCGACGGGATCGAGGTGCCGTACGTCATCGAGGTCTCCGGGCTCAAGGCCGAGGTCGACATGGTCAGCTACCAGGAGCAGGCCAAGGACGGCAAGTACGTCGCCCGCCAGGTGATGGGCCGGTCCAAGCCCGGCCAGTTCACCGTCACCCGGGGCCTGACCGACTCCAAGACGGTCACCGACTGGCTGAAGTCCGTCATGCAGGGCGACATCAAGGGTGCCCGCAAGACCGCGGAGGTGTGCATCTACACCTCCGACGGCCAGCAGCTCAAGCGGCTCAACTTCCGCAACGTCTGGGTCAAGGACGTCGAGCTCGGTGGTTCGCTCAAGGCCGGCTCGACCGAGCCGCTGACCGAGAAGTTCACGGTCTGCTGGGACGAGATGGAGTACGCCTGATGCGCAGGACGCACGGTACGGCGGTCGCGGACGCGGCCGTAGTACCGGCATCTTCCTCGGCGGCTGTTGCTGAACCGGAGCGGATGCGGACGGAGTTCGACTTCGAGCTGCCACGTGGGTACGTCGATGGCGATGGGCGGGTGCACAAGTCGGGGACGATGCGGCTGGCGACGGCGCGGGACGAACTGCTGCCGCTGTACGACGCGCGCGTGCAGGAGAACCCGGCCTTCACCACCGTCGTCCTGCTCGCGCGGGTGATCACCCGTTTGGGCGATGTCGCGCGGATCGACGGCTCAGTAGTGGAGAACATGTTCGCCTCGGACGTCGCCTTCCTGCAGGACCTGTACCGCCGGATCAACTCCGAGGGCCACACCCGCGCCTCGGTCACCTGCCCGTCCTGCAGCCAGGCCTTCGCCGTCGACATCGCCGGCGGCCGCCTGGGGGAATCCTGACGTACGCGACCGACCGGCTGCAGGAGGAGATCGCGTACGTCGCCTACCACTTCCACTGGCCCCTGAACGACATCCTCGACCTGGAACACCCGGCCCGCCTGCGCTTCGTCGACGAAATCTCCAAAATCAACCGCCGCATCACCGAGGGGGACTAAGTGGCCGGGATCGGTGCCATCGGCAACGCCCCCTCGACCTTGCGCCCGGCAACCGGCGACTGGATTCCGTCCTGGCGCTCCCCGGCGTTCACCGGCGAACTCTCTCACCAGCTGGACCCCACGGCCCCGAGCGGCGTGGTGGGCAACCTGGTCACACCGGGCACCCCCCAGCCTCTCCAGCCGACGACGGACCTGGAGGTCAGCCAACCGCCGGCAGATGAGCAGTCGCCCTTGGTGCGAGCCTTCCAATCGCTCCGCAGCACCTTCTCTCGCGGCCGCGTGTCATCCGGTGGGGTGGGGAGTTCTTTACCCCCGATTGCGTCCAGTTCCCTCCCCAGTCCGGTGACCTCCGGTACTTCGCCTGCCCAGGACGACTCCACTGGCCTGCTCGGCACCCTCCCCGCCATCACCTCGTTGCCCACAGCAACTGCATCCGCGCCCGGCAACGCCCAGACCATCGCCCCACCTCCCACGCTCGCCCGACGCGCACTTCCCGTAGTCCCTGCCTCGGCAGCCCCCACGCCGTCCGGATCAGCGCCCCCATCCGGCACGACTCCCACCGGACAAAGCGCCTCGACCACCCCGAACGCCACCACCCCAAACGCCACCGCCCCGAGCGCCTCCGCCCCGAGCGCCTCCGCCCCGAGCGCCGTCGCCCCGAACGCCTCCGCCCCGAGCGCCGTCGCCCCGAACGCCACCGGGCTGGGCGCCGCCGTTCGGAGCGCCACCGGGCTGGGCGCCACCGGGCTGAGCGCCATCGCTCCGAACGTCGCCGGGCTGGGCGCCGCTGCTCCGAACGTCGCCGGGCTGAGCGCTACAGCCGGTACGAGCGCTGTGGCCGCGCCGGCCGGTGTCACCGGTACAGATGCTGCGACCCTGCTCTCCGTCTCTTCGCCCATGGACCTCAGCCGCTCGACCCTCGCTGACCTCACCTCAGACCTCGGCGCGGCCGACCCTCTCGGCCCAGGCGTTCCCACCGAGTCATCACCCCAGCCGGCCGGCCCGGCGACGTCGGCAGGCCAAGCACCCCAGCCCGCCGCTCTCTCCCGCCGCCGGGCCGGCCTCGGCGCTCCCATCACCCGCGAAGCAGCCCAAGCCCTAACCTCCAGCACCCCCACCCGCCCCCTCCTAAGCGCCACCTCCACCCCCGGAACCTTCAACGACGCCTCCGGAGACGCCGGCGTAGGCGGCAGTGCTGGTGCAAGCACCGGCACTGCAACCGGCGTCGGTGCAGTAACCGGCAGCGGTGCCGGCGTTGCCGCCGCTGCAGGTGACCAGGGTGGCTGTACTGCGGGATGTGCTCCGCCTGAAGCAGACGAAGCTCGCCC
>NZ_BAAAHK010000003.1:554845-594020 GCF_039525325.1 Kribbella koreensis | reverse complement strand
GGCGCAGGAACAGCCGCTGGAGGTACGGCCAGTGGACCGGCCGGTACAAGCCGAGCAGCCGATACAAGCGGAGGCACGGGCATCGCCACAGCTGCAGACGCAACTCTTGGAGCCACCACGGAGGCGCCTGTCTTGGCGGAACGCGGCCTCTTGGGCAGCTCGTCCGTGGGCGCGTCACTCAACACCGCCGACGACCTCGGCACGGGTCAGGTCCCCGGCGGCGGAGCAGTAGCAGGCGGAGCATCAGCAACCAGCTCAGTCGTAGGTGGATCTGTAGTAGGTGACTCAGCTGGCAGCGGGCCGGTCGGTAGCCTCCGCACAGCCGCTGGCGGACCTTCCAACCTCGGCGCAGCCGCCAACAACGTCGGTGTAGTCACCAACAACCTCGGCGCAGCCGCCAATGAAGTCGGTGCAGCCGCCAACAACGTCGGCGCAGATCTCGGCTCCTCTGGTGCGGGTGGTGGTTCTGGCGTCACCGGTGGAGCTGGTGGTGGTGAGCGTGGGCTGTTGGGGAGCTCGTCTGTGGGCGCGTTGCTCGACGCCGCCGGCGGCCTCGGCGCGGGGCAGGTTCCCGGCGGCGGGTCGGTAGCAGGCGGGTCGGCGGCGGGTGGCTCAGCTGGCAGTGGCTCGGTTGGTAGCGTCCGTGCAGCCGCCGGCGGAGTTTCCAACACCCTCGGCGCGGGGCAGGTCCCCGGCGGCGGGTCGGTAGCAGGCGGGTCGGCGGCGGGTGGCTCAGCTGGCAGTGGCTCGGTTGGTAGCGTCCGTGCAGCCGCCGGCGGAGCTTCCAACACCCTCGGCGCGGGGCAAGCTGCCGGCGGCGGAGCAGTCGTGGGCGGAGCATCAGCAAGCGGCTCAGTGGTGGGTGGATCTGTAGTAGGTGGATCGGCTGGCAGTGGTCCGGTCGGTGGTGTCCGCGCAGCCGCCGGTGAGGCGTCCAACAGCTTTGGTGCAGCTGTCGGTGGGGCGACAGGCGGTCTCGGTGGCGTTGGTGCGGAGCTGGCTGCGAGCGTTGGGGCTTTGGCTGGGCGGGTGGGGGCGGTGGGTTCTGGCGGGCCTGTGGCTGGGGGGTTTGAGGAGTTGGTGGGGAGTGAGGGGGCGACCGTCGCGTTGATTGGGGAGCGGGGGTTGGTTTCTGAGGTTGGGGGGTTGGGGCCGGATGGTTCGTCCGGTTCGGGGAGCGGTTCGGCGCAGCCGGTTGTGTCTTTGAACCGATCGGCTTCACCCAGCTCAGCCGACTCGACGGGGTCGGCTGGGGCGGTGGGCTCGTTGTCGTCGGTGGGGGCTTCGGGGGGTTTGGAGAGTGGCGTCGGGGGAGGGCGGCTCGCGGTACCGAGGCCGCCGGCCGTGGCTGGGGCAGCAGTGGCAGGGTCGGCGGGCGCGGGCGCAGGCGGGGCGGGTGGTGGTGGAGCGGGAGGCGGTGGTGTGGGTGTCGGTGGAGCGGGCGATCCCGTCGTACCGGCGTACGGCGGGGTGGTTGAAGGAAGCGTGGTGGAGAGCACGGGTGGGGCGACGTCGGTGGCTATCCCGCAAGGTGGGGCGGGGAATGGGTCCTCGGGCGTCGGGGCGGCGCTGGGGAGTGGCGCGGGGAGCGCGGTAGGTGGTGCGGGGAGTGGGGCGGGCGGGGTGGGGATGTCGGCGGCGGAGGTGGATGGGTTGGCTCGGCGGTTGTATGAGCCGATTGCCCGGCGGTTGCGGGCTGAGTTGTGGGTTGATCGGGAACGGACCGGGACGTTGATGGATCGGATGTGGTGATGAGTACCGGTGCTGCTGAGTTGATGCCGGCCGTCGGGGTCCGGTTCTTGGTGCAGGTGGATCAGCTGGATCTGGGGATGTTCACGAGCTGCGACGGGCTCGGGTGTGAGGTGGTGATCGAGCAGCGGTCGGAGGGTGGGAACAACGGGTACGTCGTACAGATCCCGTCCCGGCTGAAGTTTCCGAACATCAAGTTGAGCCGGCCGTTGACGAAGGAGACCGAGCGGGTCGCGCGCTGGATCTCGGGACTTGCCGGTGGCGTGAAGCGGCGTACCGGGCAGATCACCGCGATGACGAGTGACGGCACCGTCGTCGCGCGCTGGGGGCTCGTCGACGTGATCCCCGTCCGCTGGACCGGCCCGAGCGTCGCCAAGGGCCCGGCCGACATCCTCACCGAGACGATCGAGATCGCCCACCACGGCTTCATCGACACCGGCGCCTGAGCCGAGGATCGGTCAGCCGCGGGTGAGGACTTCGCGGACTACTTCGTCGAGGGTCAGGCGGCGGGTGGCGGCGGCGATCTCGTCGAAGCGTGGGCCCAACTCGGCTCGGACGAACTCGTCGGTGGCGGCCAGGTCCATGATCTCGTCGGCGATGGCGACTGGTTCGACGATCAGTTGCCGGCCGTGCATCGCCGCGGCTAACAGCTCGGCGGCGATCTCGTAGCGGCCGGCCGCGGCTTCGATGCAGCCGAGGGTCTCCAGCGAGTCGAGCTGGCCGACGGTGTAGGTGATGTCGCGGGCAACCTCCAACGCGTCCAGCTCGAGCGAGCGGGCGCGATCGAGTTCGCCGGCCTGGTACGCCGAGATGCCGAGGTTCCCCTTGGCGATGACGTAACCGTGCCCGTCGTGGATGGCGTCCCAGCAGGCCAGCGCCTCTTCGAAGAGTTTCACCGCGTCGTCGGCGTGACCGATCATCCGCAGGCACAGGCCAAGGCAGTTGAGGCCGGCGCCGCGCAGTACCGGGAAATCCACCGTCCGGGTCCACACCTCCACCTCGTTGGCGCAGACAAGCGCTTGATAGACCTCGTCCAGCGCGAGATACGCCAGCGTCAGGCTTTGCAGCACCTGGATCGTGCCGCGGGCCTGGCCGGTACGCCGCATGATCGCGAGCGCCTGCAGGCCGAGTTCGCGAGCTTCGGCGAATCGGCCGAGCTTGCGGGTGACGATGGCCAGCGCGTTCAGGCCGGCGCCGTACTGCACCGAGTCGGGCGGAACGGCGGTGAGCGAGTCGCGCAGCCAGCCGGCCGCCTCCGCGAGCATGCCGCGGTAACCCCAGTACCACGACAGCGGCGCGACGATCTCGTTGACCAGCGCGGGCTCGGCGCCGGTGGACAGACACCAATCGACCGCGCTGAGCAGGTTCGGTTCTTCGAGGTTGAGATGGCTGTACAAGTCTCGCTGCAGGTCATGGGTGAAATGCAGCCGCCCGTACTGTTCCCCGGCGGCCGCCACTTCGGTGCACCAGGCAACATGTCGCCGCCGGATGACATCCTCCTCGCCGACGGCCCGCAGCTGCTCGAGACCGTAATCGCGGATGCTCTGCAGTACGCCGTACCGCCCAGTGCTGTCGACGGTCAGCAGACTGCGATCCACCAGCTCGTTCAGCAGCCCACCGACCTCTTCGACCGCCAGCCGATCGTCCGCGATGACCTTCTCGGCCGCCGCCAGCGTGCAACCACCCGCGAACACCGACACCCGGCGCAACGCGATCCGCGCCTTGGGGGCCAGCAGTTCATGGCTCCAATCGAGTGCTGCCCGCAGACTGGAGTGTCGAGCACCGGAGTCCCGCAGACCGCGGATCAATAGCCGAAGCCGGTCGTCGATCCGGTCGGCCAACTGGTCGACCGACAGAATGCGAGTCAGCCCGGCGGCAAGCTCGATGGCGAGCGGGAACCGGTCGACGGCCGTGCAGATTGCGTCGACTCGTGAACTCGGCGGGAGCCCGCTGCGCGCGCAGAACAGTTCGACGGCGGCCTCGGCCGACAGCGGACCGACCCGGTGAACGTGTTCGCCGCCGATCCTCAGTGCTCGTTGCGAGGTGACCAGAACGGTCAGCCCGAGAGTGGCTGCCTGCAGGCCGTCGACGAGCACGGCGGTGTCCTCGATCAGGTGCTCGGCGTTGTCGACGACGAGCAACGCGCCAGGCAGTACTTCGATCGTGCTGGCGAGCGGATTGGGCCCGCCGCCGTCGGTACCGATCGCAGCGGCCAGCGCGGCCGGGAGATTGTCGCCGGGCTGGAGCGGGGCGAGATCGAGCCAGGCGACCGTCCGTCCTTCCCGGTGAGCGCTCTCTGCGATCTCGCGCGCCAGCCGGGTCTTGCCGACCCCCGGTCCGCCGCGCAGCGTGACCACCGACGGCCGGCTGACCAGGGCGCGCAGGCTGAGTTGCTCGTCCTGCCGGCCGACGAAGCTCTTGGTCTGCGGTGGCAGCGAGGAGCGGATGGCCCGATCGGCCTGCTCGTGCAGCTTGGCCTCGAGCGCGAGCGTCTCCGGGCCGGGGTCGATCCCGAGTTGCTCGGCCAAGGTGGTGCGCAAGTGGGCCAGCCGGGCAGTTGCCTCGGCGCGCATCCCGCGGTTGGCGAGCGCCCGGGCGGACAAGCCGACCAGACGCTCGTGCAGCGGATGGAGGCTGACCAGGCGTTCGAGGTCCGGTCCGACATCCTTGCCCAAGGCAAGCCCTGCCTCGCCGTGGGCGATCTCGAGTTCCAGCTGGAGAGACTCAAGCCGGAGTTGTTCAGCGGCGACGAACGGGATCCCCCGCAGATCAGCCAGCGCCTCGCCCCGCCACTGTTCCAAGGCGACGGCGGCCGCGTCGAACACGGCTGCCTGGTCTCCGGCTCGACGAGCTGCGTCGATCGAGCCGACGGACTGCTCGACCAGGTCGAGGTCGACGGGTGCCGCGTCCAAGGAGAAGCCTGCCGGCGTACGCCGCAACGCCTGGCCGTCGTCGCCCAGGGCACCTCGAAGCCGCGAGGCCAGCACCCGCAACCGCGCGGTCGGCCGGGCATTGCCGATGTCGCCCCACAGGTCGCGAATCAGGATCTCGTCGGCAACCGCCGCGCCCCGCCCCAACGCGAGCCGGACCGCCAGCGCCCGGGCCAGCGGTTGCTGAACTGTCAACAGTCCGGATCGCGTCGCGATCTCCACCGCCCCGAGCAGACGGACCCCCAGCAACGCTTCGCCGACCTGCTTCGTAGCCCTCACCCCCAGCAAGATCCTCCGACCCACTCAAATGTTGCCACGCTGCCCTTTAGGGAAGTTCGCAGGTCCCTCCGTACGGCGCTGCAGCCCCTGCCCGAAGCGGCGCGGCGTCCCTAGCCTCGTGGCATGAGCGGCAATCTGGCCAAGGCGTACCTGGAACTGCACGAGGCGATGCCGAACAAGGGCGCCGGTGCGAGCCTCGGCGCGGCCAAGGGCCGGATCCCGTTCCAGTTCAATCCCAACGAGCTCACCGTCAAGAAGGCCGCGAAGTGGAACAGCGAGCCGGCCCGTGGGTCGAAGAAGGCCGCGCCGCCGGAGTTCCAGGGACCCGAGCCCGGCAAGCTCACGCTGGAGATGTTCTTCGACGCCACCGACACGATGGACGACAGCGTCGTGAAGGCGGTCAAGGCGCTGTTCGCGTGCTGCGTCCCCACCGATCAGAGCGTGGGCAAGAGCAAGCCGGTACCGCCGCTGGTGGTCTTCCACTGGGGTGCGCTCGACTTCTTCCCGAGTTTCATCACCTCCGTCAGCGCGAAGTACTCGCTGTTCACGCCGGAAGGTACGCCGGTCCGCGCGACCTGCACCGTCGACCTGCAGGAGATGCCGTCGCTGACGGCCAAGCAGAATCCGACGTCGGGCAGCCTGACCGCCCGGCGTACCCATGTGCTGCTCGAGGGCGAGACGCTCGCCGCGGTCGCCTACGCGGAGTACGGCGATCCGGCGATGTGGCGACCACTGGCCGAGGCCAACGGCATCGACGACCCGCACCGCCTCACGCCGGGCCGGACGGTCCTGCTGCCGTCCGCCGAAGAACTGTTGGCCGGCTGAGATGGCCAACGCAAGCTTCTCCAGCACGCTGTCCGTCTCCGTCGACGGGGCAGCGCTTCCGGACGACCTGATCGCGCTGCTGGCGGGGGCCTGGGTGGACGACAACCTGCACCTGCCGGACTTGTTCAGCCTGCGTTTCCGCGATCCCGACCGGCTGGTGCTGGCGAAGTCCGGGATCACCATCGGCAGCAAGCTCAAGCTGTCCGTGCATGCCGCCCAGGAGAGCGCTCCCCAGGACCTGATGACCGGCGAGGTGACGGCTCTAGAGGTGGAGGTCGAGGGGACCGGCACCTTCACGATCATCCGCGGGTACGACGCAGCGCACCGCCTGTTGCGTGGTACCCGGAGCGAGACTTATCAGCAGGTGACGTTCGACGACGTCGTCAAGAAGGTTGCCCAGCGCAATGGTCTGCCGGTCGGTCAGGTGGACTCCACCAACACCGTGCACGAGTTCCTCTGCCAGGCGAACCAGACCGACTGGGACTTTCTCCGCACGCTGGCCGATGCCGTCGGCTACCACCTCGGGGTCGAGGCCGGGAAGCTCCAGTTCACCAAGCCGACCAAGGCGGCCGGCGCTCCGGACGGTTCGGATGCGACCCAGGCGCAGGCGCTTGAGCTCGGTTCGGATCTGCTGCGGCTCCGGTCCGCGGTGACGGCGGCGGGTCAGGTGCCGTCGGTCGAAGTACGGGGTTGGGACGACACCCAGCAGCGGGCGGTGGTTGCGAAGGTGCCTGCGGCAACGACCAGCGCGCAGATCGGGTTGCGGCCGAGTGAGCTGGCCGACAAGTTCTCGGCGCCGCCGTGGGTCGTGACGCATGTGCCGCATCGGACCCAGGCGACGGCGGAGGCTGCGGCGAAGGCGTTGGCCGAGCGGGTCGCCGGTACGTTCGCCGAGCTCGAAGGGGTTTGCCGGGGCAACCCGCGGCTGCACGCCGGCGTACCGGTTGCCATCGGCAACCTTGGCGCTCCGTTCGACGGCAAGTACACGTTGAGTCGGGTGAGGCACGTGTTCGACGGCGACTACACGACGCACATCTCGGTCACCGGCCAGCAGGACCGGTCGATGCTCGGGCTGTCCGGATCCACCGGATCGCCTGCCAGACAAGGGGTCGCGACGGCTGTCGTCACAGACGTGAACGACCCAGGGAAGACCGGGCAGGTGAAGGTCCAGCTGCCGTGGATGCGTGACGACTTCGGTACGTTCTGGGCGCGCGTCCTGCAAGCGGGCGCGGGTGCCGACCGTGGCTCGATGCTGCTGCCCGAGGTCGGTGACGAGGTACTGGTCGCCTTCGAGCAAGGCGACATCGGCGCGCCGTTCGTCCTCGGTGGCCTCTACAGCGCCAACCGCAAGCCGTACGCCGGTCAGGCCGCGAGCGTCGACAGCGGTACCGGCGCCATCAACCGCCGCGCCTTCGTCGGCCGGACCGGGCATTCCCTCGAACTGCTCGAGAGCTCGCAGCAGAACGGGATCTGGCTGCACACCGGCGACGGCAAGCTCAGCGTCGCGATGGACGGTACGAACGCACCGGTGATCACCGTGCACAGCGACGGCAAGGTGGTCGTCGAGGCCAAGGACGGCGTCGACATCGACGCGGGCAGCGGCGGGGTCAGGATCACCGCCGGGCAGAAGATCGAGCTGACCGCGAAGACCGGCATCACGCTCGACGCTGGCACCGGCGACGTCCAGCTCAAGGGCGTCAACGTCGATCTGAAGGGCACCGCGCAGGCCACGGTGTCGGCCGCGAAGGTCAGCGTGGCGGGTCAGGCGAGTACCGAGATCAACGGCGGCGCGAGCCTCGCGATCCAGGCCGCCCTCGTGAAGATCAACTGAGGCGGGGGAGACAGGATGCCTGGACCAGCGGCCCGGGTCGGCGATGTGACGGCCCATGGCGGAGCACTCGGGCCACCCGGCGTACCGACCGTGCTGATCGGTGGGATGCCGGCGGCGACAGTCGGTACGCCGCACGTGTGCGCGATCCCGTTGCATCCGCCGTCGGCCGTGGTACCGCCGGGATCGATGACCGTGCTGATCGGTGGCCTGCCGGCCGCCCGGATGACGGACCTGACCGGGTGTGGGGCGCCGATCGCGATCGGCTGCATGACCGTCCTGATCGGCGGCTGACTGATGGCTGGAACGGAACGGAGGACGCGGTGAGTTCGGAGTTCGTCGGGGCCGGGTGGGCGTTTCCGTTGCGCACGGACGCGACCGGCCGGATCGCGCTGGTCCGGCAGGAACGCGAGATCGAGGAGAGCATCCGGCTCATCCTCGGCACGTCGCCGGGGGAGCGGCCGATGCGGCCCGAGTTCGGCTGCGGCATCCAGGAGCACATCTTCGCGCCGGCCGACGCGACCACGGCGGGCAAGATCATCGCCGACGTACGGATCGCGCTGGACCGCTGGGAGCCGCGGATCGACCTGCTCGACGTCCGGGTGCATTTCGACCGGATCGATGCGGGAGCGCTCTACATCGACCTGCACTACGCGATCAGCGGCAGCAACAGCCCGCGCAACCTGGTCTTCCCGTTCTACCTGATCCCCGAGCACGCCGAGCTGACGACCGGAGGAGCGGCATGACCCTGACCGTCCCGAACCTCGACGACCGCCGGTTCCAGCAACTGGTGGACGACGCCAAGCGGATGATCCAGCAGCGCTGTCCGGAGTGGACCGACCACAACGTCTCCGACCCGGGCGTCACGCTGGTCGAGGCGTTCGCGACGATGGTCGACCAGTTGATGTACCGGCTGAACCGGGTGCCTGAACGGCACTACCTGAAGTTCCTCGACCTGGTCGGGATCAAGCTCTTCGCGCCTGCGGCGGCCCGCGCCGACATCACCTTCTGGCTGTCGGCCGCGCAACCCGAGACGATCACCGTGCATGGCGGGACCGAGGTCGCGACGCTGCGCACCGAGCACGACGAGGCGACCGGCTTCAGCACTGTCGACGAGCTCGCGATCGTTGCCTGCTCACTGCTCAACGTTGCCACTAGCAACGGTAGTACGGCGGTTCTGGATCGGACCGTTGAGCTACAGGACGGCGTCGGCTTCGACTGCTTCGCCGCGCCGCCGGCGCCTGACAATGCTCTGTACGTCGGCCTGTCGGCAGCTGTCCCGTCCTGCGCGGTACTGCTCCGGGTCGACTGTGAGGTCGAGGGCATCGGCGTCGACCCGCTCGATCCGCCGCTGCGGTGGGAGGCATGGAACGGTGAGGAGTGGATCGCGTGCGAGGTCGATCGCGACGGCACGGGTGGGCTCAATCGGCCGGGCGACATCGTGTTGCACGTCCCGGTCGGGCATGTGCAGTCGGTACTTGCCCAGCAGCGAGCCGGCTGGCTGCGTTGCGTGCTGGTGGCGCCGGACACCGACCAGCCGTTCTACAGCGAGTCGCCGAAGATCCGTCATCTCGAGGCGTGCACGATCGGCGGTACGACGGTTGCTGAGCACGCCGAGCCGGTGCTGGCTGAGGAGTTGGGGCGTAGCGATGGGAGTGCGGGGCAGCGCTTCGAGTTGCAGCGGCGGCCGGTGACGCTGGCCCCGGAGCCAGAGGTGCTTCAGGTTGGTACGGACCTTGGCTGGGTCGAGTGGACCTTGGTGGACAGCTTCGCTGAGTCGATGGCGACCGACCAGCACTTTGCGCTGGACCGGCAGAACGGGCAGGTGTTGCTCGGGCCTGCTGTGCGCCAACCGGATGGGACTTTGCGGTCGTACGGGGCTGTGCCGCCGAAGGGGGCCGTACTGCGATTGGCCCGGTACCGCACCGGGGGCGGTGCCGCGGGCAATGTGGCTGCGCATGCGTTGCGGGTGTTGAAGACCTCGCTGCCGTTCGTCGGGGAGGTCGACAATCGGCGCGCGGCGACCGGGGGCGTGGACGGCGAGCAGGTGGCGGACGCGATGCTTCGAGGGCCGCTCTCTTTGCGTACTGCGTCGCGGGCCGTGACTGCTGAGGACTACGAGTTGCTGGCGCGGGAAGCCGCACCGTCGCTTGGCCGGGTGCACTGTGTGCCGGGGGATGAGAGCGAGCCGAATGTGGTGCGGCTTCTCGTCGTACCGAGGTTGTCGGTGGATCCGCAGGCGACCGTGGATTTCGGGGCGTTGCGGCCGTCGGACGAGGTGTTGCAGCGGTTGGCGGATCATCTCGAGCCGCGGCGGATGCTTGGGGCGCGGTTGCTGATCGAGCCGCCGTTCTATCGGGCGGTGACGGTGGTTGCGCGGTTGACGGCGGCTGCGGACGCGTCGGCGGAGCGGGTTCGGCCGGCCGCGCTGGAGGCGCTGTATCGGTTCATGCATCCGTTGCTGGGTGGGCCGCGCGGGGATGGGTGGCCGTTGGGACGGACTGTGCAGACGGGTGACATTCATGCTTGTTTGCAACGGGTCCGGGGGGTGGAGTCGGTCGAGGATGTGCGGCTTTATCTGGCTGATCCGGTGCTGGGGACGCGGAGCGATACGCCGGTCGATCGGGTCGAGTTGAGCCGGACCGAGCTGGTGTACTCGTTCGAGCACCAGATCATGGTGCGGAGGTAGAGATGCGTGGATTGATCGACGGGCTGGCGAATCCGCATCCGTTGCTGGAGATCTTGCCGGGGCTGTATGCCGAGGACGACTTGGCGGTGCGGTTGACCGGGGTGTTCGACGAGGCGCTGGCGCCGGTGGTGGCGACGCTGGACAACTTCGGCGCGTATCTCGATCCGGAGCTGGCGCCTGAGGACTTCGTGGAGTTGCTGGGTTCTTGGGTGGCGGCGTTCTCGGATCCGCGGATTCCGGTCGAGCGGCAACGGTTGCTGGTGGCGGCGACGACTGAACTGCACCGGAGTCGCGGGGCCGCGCATGCGTTGCGCGAGACGCTGCGGCTGGCGTGCGGGGTCGATGCCGAGATCACCGAGTCCGGCGGTACTGCGTGGTCCGCGCGAGCCGGCGCCGAGCCGCCTGGTGAGGCGCGGGCGCAACTCGTCGTACGGGTCCCTCTCGAAGCCGACGAAGCGGTAGTCCACCGAATCGTCGACGCATTACGGCCGGCGAACCTGCCGGCCCGGGTAGAAGTCCTGGAGGCCGACCGATGATCCTCTGCAACGACTGCGGCGAACAGAACCAGGAAGGCACAGTCTTCTGCACCCGCTGCGGCGTCTTCCTCGAATGGGAAGGCGAACACGTAACCCCAGTCGCCGCCGCTGCCAAGCCTGCGGCCCTCGCCCCGCCACCTGCCGAGAACCAGCTACTTCCTCTTCCTGCACCCGATCCCGCCGCTCCGCGGCGGGATCGGGGAGGTGTGAGTGAGGCCGAGCCCCGAGAGGTTGGTGCAAGCGAGCCGGAGGCGGTGGTTTCGCGGCAGCCGCAGGCTGTCAGGCGGAAGATGGCTCGGCGGAGTAGGTCGCCGGTGATTGTGCCTACCGGGTCTCGGGTTTGTGGTGGGTGTGGGATGCCTAATGAGGCCAGTCGGCGGTTCTGTGCGAAGTGTGGGTTCAGTCTGGTTGATGCTCAGGTGATCCGGAAGGCGCCTTGGTGGCGGCGGGTTACTGGGCGGGAAAGGGTCTATGCGGCTGGGACGAGGATTCGGCCGGGGACCGGGCGGCGGAAGTTTCGTGGGGCTACGCGGGTCGGGGTGGTACTGGCATTGCTTGCGGGTGGGGGTGTACTGGCGGGGCCGCAGCGGGGGTTGGTGATGGACGGCGTGCATAAGGTGCAGGACCAGTTTGCTGAGCCGCTGCAGGTTCGGCCGACGGCTAGCAAGGCGAGTGGGGTTGCCGGGAAGCAGGAGGCTCAGCTCGCCTTCGACGGCGCCAGGAACACGTACTGGGGAGCGCCGCGCACCGGCAAGACCGCCAAGCCCGTCCCGTGGGTGACGGCCGGGTTCAGGTCGCCGATCAACCTGACCGCCTTCACCATCTACGCGGGCGTCGCGCCGGAGACACCGAAGTACGTCGCTGGCCCGCGGCCCGCCGAGATCGAGCTCACCGTGATCACCGGCGGCGAACCGGTCATCCAGCGCTTCACCTTGAAAGACGTACCGGCCAAGCAGGAGTTCAAGCTCAAGGTCGACGACGCCCGCGCCGTCCAGGTCGCTGTCGTCCGGACGATCGCCCCGACCCGCTCGACTCTCACCGCGATCGCCGAACTCGAGTTCTTCGCCCGCCGCTGAGGCGCCCAGCACCAAGCGAGCCCCGGACCGACGCCGGTCCGGGGCTCGCAGTCTGTGCAGCAGTGGAACGCGGTACGCCGTACTGCTTGAGGCAGCAGTACGGCGTACCGCGGTCAGTTGGGCGCGGCGCTCGTCGGTGGAGTGGTCGGCGCCGGGGGCTTGTCGGTGAGGATGCCGCCGACCATCACCGCGTTCTCGCAGTCGGTCGCGCCCGGCGCCGGGCTGTCGCATTTGAGGCTGACGACGACCTTCTCGCCGGCCACCAGCACCGCGAGCGGCGAGATGTAGCGGTAGTCCTGGATGTTGCGGAAGTACTGCGGAGCGACCCCGCCGAGCGAGTTCTTGTCCTTGCGCAGGTCGAGCCAGCCGGTACTTCCCTGCGACTCGAAGTTGACGTCGGTGATCCGCAGCACCTTGTCCTTCGGCACCTCGAACGACTCCTCGACCGTCTTGCCCGGCTTCGCCTTCAACGGCCAGCGCTGCGAGAACGGCGTACCGACCATCGCGGCGGCCTGGGCGGCGAGCTCCTTCTCCCGGTCGGAGAGGTTCTTCTCCTGCTCGCTCTGCCCCTTCGCCGTGTTCTTGGCGGAGTTCTGAGCGGTGTTCGCGGCCTGCTGTGCCGCGCCGGCCTGCGTCTTGGCCTCGTCGACCTTCTGCTGCAGCTGCTTCAACGGCTTCTCGACCGCGTTCTCGGCACTCGACTCGATCGCGGGCCGCAGGGCGACGAACCACAGCCCGACGAGCAGCGCGGCCGCGGCGAGTGCGCCGGCGATCGCTTTACCCGTCCAGGCAGGGAGGATCGGGTCCTGGACCATCATCCCGTCGACGCTGGTGAGAACGGCCTTCGTCCCGTTCGGGCCGCCGGTGGTGACCTGGGTGACGACGACGCTGAGCTGCCGCGTCTTCGACGTACCGCGCCAGATCCGGTCCAGCGGACGGGCCTTGATCTTCGAGAACGCGGCCGCCCCCGGCGCGACCTCGACGGTGCTCGGCGAGAACCGGAACTCCATCACCGCGTCCGGGTCCTTGCCGGTCAGCTCGACGGTGACCGGACGGTTGCCGCGGTTGTCGATCGCGAGCGTGTGCCGCCCGATCCGGCTGCCGTGCGACGTCCGCGGAGTCAGCTCCGCGGTGATGTCGCTGAACGCCTGGACGTGCGCCACGGCCTCCGGTACGGCGGTGTCGGCCGGGTGCTCCTGCGGCTGGACCAGTACGCCGAACGCGACGTCGCCCGCCTCCACCACGGCCTCGCGCGGCACCGTGATGGTGATCGTCGCCGTACCCTCCGCGTCCGGGTAGAGGGAGAGCGTGGCGGGTTCGATCACGGCGTAGCCGGCCAGGTCCCCGACCGGGGTCAGGGTGTAGGCCTCCACGATCGACCCACGGTTGGCCACCTGGACCTGACACTGGGCCGGCGTACCGGGCACGATGACGAGTTCTTCGACATCCAGTCGCGCTGAAGTAGACACAGCATCAAGGATCGGGCGCTGTCCGTGATCGCACATCGAGCCGGAGTACAGCCGATCGGGCACCCCAGCTGCCCTTCAGTACCCGACCGTGAACCTGCTCTGCCGGTACCGCGGCCGCTCGACCTCGTCGACCAACGCGACGGCGAAGTCCTCCATCGAGAGGTACGACGCCCCGTCGTCATCCACCAGCAACTCGTCGCGTCCCAGCCGATACTGCCCGGTCCGTACGCCGGGCTCAAGCATCGCCGGCGGACTCAGGTAGACCCAGTCGACGTCGTCGCTACCCCGAACCACCTCGAACTGCTCGTTGCAGGCCAGCGCGATCGGCCGGAACTCCGGCGGGAAGTCGGGGCCGTCGACAACGGTCGTCCCCGGGTCGCCCGGCAACGTCAGGCTTGCCGCACCCCCGACGACGGCCAACCGGACCGCAGTGCCGGCCAACCCGCCCACCAACCCCTTGGCGGCGATCGCCAACTCGTGTTCCCGGCCTGGGACGGGTCGGGTGGCACTGATCACGACATCCTGCCCCTGACTCAACCGGGCTACATCTGTCATGTCTGACGCATCCCCTTGCTCGAGCCGGAGGCTGCGGTCAGGCGGCAGCGTCCTCAGGCGTTCCATGCTCCGGCCGACGGCTGTTACCTCGTGTCCCCGGGAGAGGGCTTCCTGTACTGCTCGGCTGCCTACTGCTCCGGTTGCTCCGAAGATGGTGATTCGCACGGTTGGTCCCTTTCAGTTGGGCGGTGATCAGGGCGGTCAGGACGATCAGGCCTCCCAGTAGTTGGAGGGGAGTCAGACGTTGGTCCACGGCCAGCCAGCCGAGGGTGGTGGCGACCAGGGGGCTCAGCAGGCCCAGGAAGGTGACGTTGGTGGGGGAGAGGGCTCGGAGGCCCCGGAACCAGAGGGCGTAGGCGAGGGCCGAGCCGAAGAGAGCCAGGTAGGAGTAGCCGAGCAGGTTGGCTGCAGTGAAGGAGGTGGGGAACGCGCCTTCGACCAGCCAGGCGACCGGGAGCAGCAGGAGGCCGCCGGCTACCAGCTGCCAGCCGGTGGTGGCTAGTAGAGGTGCAGGCGAGACCCAACGCTTGCTGAGTACTACGCCAGTGGCCATCACTGCGGCCCCACCCAGGGCAGCGAGCACGCCCCAGGCGTCTAGGCGGGCGTCTGCGCGTAGTACCAGGAGACTCACGCCTGCTACTCCGGCTGTTGCCGTCAGGAGAGTCTTGCGGGTCAGGCGCTCGCCGAGCAGGCCAGTGGAGAGCAGCGCGACCAGTAGCGGCTGCAGCGCGCCAACGGTCGCCGCGACTCCACCGGGGAGCCGGTAGGCGCCGATGAAAAGCAGGGCGTTGAAGGCTCCGATGTTCAGTGCGCCGAGGACCAGTGCGCGCCACCACCAGATCCCTTGCGGCAGCCTTCGGGTGATCGCGACCAGCAGGAGCCCAGCCGGGAGTGCCCGGAGGAAGGCGGCGAGGAGCGGACGCTGCGGTGGCAGCAGTTCCGTTGTGACCAGGTACGTGGTTCCCCACAGCGCCGGCGCGATCGCCGTGGTGAGGATCAGGCTGACTCGATTGCTTAGCACTAAGACAATATATCTCACCGCTAAGCAACTTCGCCAGTGTTTTAGCTCACCGCTAAGAGATTTCCAGTACGCTGAACAGATGGCAGACCACGTCGACCAGGTGCTCGACCAGTGGCGCGAGCGGCGCCCGGATCTGGACGCGTCCCCGATGGCCGTGATGGGCCGGGTGAAGCGGCTGTCCCAGCTGATCGACGGCGAACTACGCCGCAACTTCGCCACCCACGACCTCGACCGGGCGTCCTTCGACGTGCTCGCCACCCTCCGCCGCAGCAACGCCGGGCACAGCCTCACCCCGGCCGGCCTGATGCGGTCCTCGATGGTCACCTCCGGCGCGATCACCCAGCGGCTCGACAAGCTGGAGGAGCGCGGCCTGGTCAAGCGCACCCCCAGCGAGACCGACGGCCGCGGCGTCCAGGTCGCCCTCACTCCGGCCGGACTCGAGCTGATCGACAAAGTCCTGCCGACCCACATCGACACCGAGAACCGCCTGCTGGCCGGCCTGACCGCGGCCGAGCGCGAGACGCTCGCCGACACCCTGCGAAAGCTGCTCGAATCGCTCGGCGACACGACAGACTGAACCAATGGATGCCGAGAGCAACGATTCCCCGTACGCCGGAACGTTGCGCGCGGCTCTCACCGACCTACTGGTCGAGCAGGGCGCGATCCACGACGAGCGGGTCGCGGCCGCGTTCCGGCTGGTCCCGCGGCACCTGTTCGTCCCCTTGGTGCCACTGGAGATCGCCTACACCGACGACGTCGTGCTGATGAAGCGCGACGAGACCGGTGTCGCCATCAGCTCGGTCTCCCAGCCGACCGTGGTCGCGCTGATGCTCGAGCAGGCCGACATCCGGCCCGGTCACCGGGTGCTCGAGATCGGCTCCGGCGGGTACAACGCGGCCCTGCTCGCCGAGCTGGTCGGGCCGACCGGTGAGGTCACCACGATCGACATCGACGAGGACGTGACCACCCGCGCGCGGGAGAGCCTCGACGCGGCCGGCTACCCGGACGTCCGGGTGCTGCGGACCGATGGCGAGTTCGGTGGACCGGAGAGCGCTCCCTATGACCGGATCATCGTCACCGTCACCGCGTGGGACATCGCGCCCGCCTGGGTGGAGCAGTTGGCGCCGGGCGGGCGGATCGTCGTACCGCTGAGGTTCCGGGCGCAGACGCGGTCGATCGCGTTCGATTTGCTTGAAGCCGGATCTCGATGGCGCAGTTTGGAGAGCCGGTCGATGATCATCTGCGGGTTCGTCAACATGCAGGGTGCGGGGGCGGCGTACGAGCGCTGGGTGCCGCTGCACGGCGAGTTGGTCAGCCTGAGCTTCGACGAGGACCAGGAGTCCGAGCCGGTGCCGCCCGAGTGGGTGCTGGACCAGCCGAAGGCGTCGGCGTGGTCGGGCGTACTGATGAACCGTGAGGAACCACTCTCCGACCTCGACCTCTGGCTCGCGAGCACCCTCCCCGGGTACTGCGTCCTCAGCGCCGAGCCACGTGCCCTGAAGAAACACGTCGTCGCCCCGGTCCCACGCTGGGGAGCGTCTGCGATGGCCTCCAGCCACTCACTCGGCTACCTGACGTCGCGCCCCGCACCGGACCCCGACTACGTAGAACTCGGCGCCCACGCCCACGGCCCGGCCGCGGAAGACTTCGCCCAGCTACTCGTCGACCAGATCCGTAGCTGGAACGAGCACCTCCGCGGCGGCAAGGGCCCGACCCTCCGAGTCGACCCGGCAAGCCCCCCACCCGACCGACTGCCGCCGGGCTTCCACCTCCGCAAGAAACACAACTACCTGACCCTCACCTGGCCGCCCGCCTAGCCTTACGTCCGAAGAAGTGGGGGCACGTGTCGCCCACTTCTTCGGACGTAAGGAATCAGTTGGGTGGGGTGGTGGGGCGGCCGGCGTTGCGGACGGTTTGCCAGAGCTCGTCCATGTCGGAGCGGTCGTCGGGTTCGGGCTTCTCGACCCAGCCGCTGGCCCAGACGTTCTCGTCCCGGTCCAGATCGAAGACCGACTCGGCGAACGCCGCCGAACCGACGTACCGGGTCTCTTCCTCGTCCCGCACCGGCCGATCGCTGTCCGAACCATCCGACGCGGCAGCCGGCTTGCCGGCCGGGGCGATCAGGCTGCGCGCGTACTTCTGTGCCTCGATGATGCCCAGATCCTGCTCGTCGCAGAGCAGCCGGATCGCCGGCACCTCGTTCCCCGACCTCATCAGCTCCCGCACCCGCCGCTCCAGCGGACTGCCCGGCGTCGGCACGGTCGCCTGCTGATGGGGCTGCTGGTAATAGGTCCGCGTCTCGCCCGGAGTGTGCAGCTGCCCGACGATCCGAGGGTCCTGGAAACCACCCGGCTGCGTGGTGAGCACGATCTGGCCGGGAGCCATCTGCTGCAGATACTCCTGCGGATTCAGCTGCTGCGCAGGCGCCGGCCACTGACCCGGCGCGGGCTGGTACTGACCGGGCGGAGCGTACTGAGCCGGCGGCGCGTACTGGGCCGGGGGAGCGCCTGGCGGGCGGCCCGCTTGCTGACCGGCTTGGAGCAACGACTGGAGCATTCCGGCGAGCTGGGCGCTGGTCTGGGCGCGGCCCGGGGGCTGGGCGGCCGGCAGCGGCTGGCCCGACGCGGGCTGGGTGTACTGCCCTTGGACCACCGGTGGCTGGTTCGCCGCCTGCTGGGCCTGGATCTTCTCCATCAGCGCCTGGACTCGGGCGCTGGGCTGGCCGGACTTCTGCTGCTTCTTGGCCGCATTGCGCCCGAATCCGAAGATGATCATCAGGACCACGAAGATGATGAAGCCCGTCATCGGATGCCTCCAGGGCGCGGTCTGGGAACTGCGTGAAGGCCAGCGTAGAGCCCTCGGAGACCACGGGTCGGAACAACCCGGTGGTGACCGCTACAATCTTGCGTACCGCTGATCACTTCACATTGACATTTCAAAGGGGATTTCCCGCGTGGCATCGACGAACGACCTCAAGAACGGCATGGTGCTCAACCTGGATGGGCAGCTGTGGTCTGTCGTCTGGTTCCAGCACCACAAGCCCGGTAAGGGCGGCGCGGTGATGCGCACCAAGCTGAAGAACGTGCTGAGCGGCAAGGTCGTCGACAAGACCTTCAACGCCGACGTCAAGGTCGAGGTGGCCAACGTCGACAAGCGCGACATGACGTATCTGTACAACGACGGCGGCTCCTACGTCTTCATGGACAGCTCCACCTACGAGCAGGTCCACATCACCCCCGAGGTCGTCGGCGAGGCCTCGCACTTCCTGCTGGAGAACCAGGAGGCCATCGTCGCGGTGCACGAGGACCTCCCGCTGTACGTCGAGCTGCCGGCCTCGGTCGAGCTGACGGTGGAGTACACCGAGCCCGGCCTGCAGGGTGACCGCTCGACCGGTGGCACCAAGCCGGCCAAGCTGGAGACCGGCTACACGATCAACGTCCCGCTGTTCCTGACCACCGGTGAAAAGGTCAAGGTGGACACCCGGACCGGGGACTACCTCGGCCGCGTCACCTCCTGACACCCGAGAGTCTGGACAACAGAACATGTCTGCCCGTAGCAAGGCCCGCAAGCGCGCCCTCGACGTGCTCTACGAGTCGGAGGTCCGGGGGCTGCCCGTCGGCGGCACCCTGGCCGACCGGGTGGCTGACAACGACCCGCCGGTGAACGAGTTCACCGTGGCGCTGGTCGAAGGCGTCTCGGAGCACATCGAGGCGATCGACGAGCTGCTCAGCGCGCACTCGGTCGGCTGGACGCTGGACCGGATGCCGGCCGTCGACCGCAACATCCTGCGGATCGGCGCGTACGAACTGCTCTTCGACGAGCAGGTGCCGGACGTGGTGGCGGTCAGCGAGGCCGTCTCGATGGCCCGTGACCTGTCGACCGACGAGTCGCCGGCCTTCGTCAACGGGCTGCTGGCCCGGCTGTTGCAGCTCAAGCCCACCCTGGGCGTCTAGAAACACCTCTGCAGGGCCGTAGAAAGCACAACGGGCCCGGTACCGCCACGGTGCGGTGCCGGGCCTTCTCAGCGTCCCCGTTCGTCGGCTCGGGGGGAACGGCCCCGGCCTGGTGTAGCTACTCGTACTGAAAAAGCCTGTACTCCGGTACTACGTACTGCTGGTACTCGGTCGTGCAGTGGCCCGTCTCCGTGTGGAGAGGCGGGCAGGCGGCCGCGGGCAAGCTGCTACGAGCCCCGACCGTCTTGTCTCGCCGTCTACCGGACGCCGCTCAGGCGCCGGCTGCCTCGGACTCCTCGACGTCACCCTTCGCCTCCGGGTTCAGCACACCCCAGGAGATGAAACGCTCGGTCAGAGTCGTCGGCGACTCGTCGTAGATCACGGCGAGGGTGCGCATGTCGTCCTGACGGATCGACAGCACCTTGCCGTTGTAGTCCCCGCGCTGGGCCTGGATCGTGGCCGCGTACCGCGTGAGCGGACCGGCCTCGCTCGCGTCGAGGTGCTGCAGAGCCTCCAGATCCAGAATCAGCCGAGGCGGTGCAGCAGCCGCTGCGGCCGCGCTGGCGGATCCAGGAAGCAGCTCACGGATCGGCACGCCGTAGAAATCGGCGAGCTCCGCGAGCTTCTGGACGGTGACGGCCCGATCGCCACGCTCGTAAGAGCCGACGACGACCGCCTTCCAGCGACCCTTGGACTTCTCTTCCACGCCGTGCAGCGACAGACCTTGCTGCTGGCGGATGGCGCGCAACTTGCCGCCCAGTGTCTTCGCGTATTCGCTAGGCACGCTGGTTCTTCCCTCCGACTTTTGGTCGATTCTCGGGGCCCGGCTGTGAGGTCCACAGCTGGGCCATTTGATCAAACCCCCCACGGTTACACAGAGTAACAATATTCTGGTCGCGAGGCCAGCGTCAAGACGGCGTGTCACTTCCGATACCATGTCAAGTGGTCCGAACGTCCTTTAAAGACCCGTCCAGAGAGGCGGGAAAGGAGGAACGGTAGCGATGAGCCCTGCCTCGGTACCGCAGTCCGAGTCCGAAAGTGCACAAGTTTCTGCACCTCAGGACAAGGCTGTACCCCGCACAGTGCTGGATGCTTCCGATATTTCCCGGGCATTGACCCGGATCGCGCACGAGATCCTCGAGCGCAACAGGGGTGCCGACCCCGTCGTCCTGCTCGGCATTCCGACCCGCGGCGTGGGTCTGGCGACCCGCATCTCGGAGCGGATCGCGGCCGTCGAAGGGCGGAGCGTGCCGACGGGATCACTCGACGTGACGATGTACCGCGACGACATCGGCCTCAAACCGGCCCGCGCGCTCGAGCACACCGACATCCCGCCCGGCGGGATCGACGGCAAGGTCGTCGTACTGATCGACGACGTGCTGTTCTCCGGCCGCACCATCCGGGCCGCGCTGGACGCGATCGGCGACATCGGCCGGCCGAAGGCGGTCCAGCTGGCCGTCCTGGTCGACCGCGGCCACCGCGAGCTGCCGATCCGCGCGGACTACGTCGGCAAGAACCTGCCCACCTCGCTGGTCGAGCGGGTCACCGTCCACCTGACCGAGTACGACGGCACCGACGCCGTACTCATCGCCGACAAGACGCAGGCCGACAAGACGGGAGCCGTGGCGAAGTGAGGCATCTGCTGAGTGCTGGTGATCTGTCCAGCGATGAGGCCAACCTGATCCTCGACACCGCCGAGGAGATGCGGTCGCTGGCCGACCGGCCGATCAAGAAGCTGCCCGCCCTGCGCGGCCGCACGGTGGTGAACCTCTTCTTCGAGGACTCCACCCGGACCCGGATCTCGTTCGAGGCGGCCGCCAAGCGGCTGTCGGCCGATGTGATCAACTTCTCCGCCAAGGGCTCCAGCGTCAGCAAGGGCGAGAGCCTGAAGGACACCGCGCTGACCCTGCAGGCGATGGGCGCCGACGGCGTCGTCTGCCGGCACGGCTCGTCGGGCGCCCCGCACCTGCTGGCCACCTCGGGCTGGCTGAACGGCTCGGTGGTCAACGCCGGCGACGGCACCCACGAGCACCCGACCCAGGCCCTGCTGGACGCCTTCACGATGCGCCGCCACCTCGGCTCGCTCGACGGCCGCCGGATCACCATCGTCGGCGACGTCCTGCACAGCCGGGTCGCCCGGTCGAACGTGCTGCTGCTCTCGACGCTCGGCGCCGAGGTCACCGTGGTCGCGCCGCCGACGCTGCTCCCGGTCGACATGAGCACCTGGCCGTGCGCCACGTCGTACGACCTGGACGGCGCACTCGGCAAGAGCGACGCCGTGATGATGCTGCGCGTCCAGCGCGAGCGGATGGGCGACGCGTTCTTCCCCAGCGCCCGCGAGTACACCCGCCGGTACGGGCTGGACGTGCACCGGATGGCCCAGCTGCCCGACGAGGCGATCGTGCTGCACCCCGGCCCGATGAACCGCGGGATGGAGATCAGCGCCGAGGTCGCCGACTCGACCCGCTCGGTGATCGTCGAACAGGTCACGAACGGCGTGGCCGTCCGGATGGCCGTCCTTTATCTGCTGTTGTCAGGAAGCAACGAATCGTCAGAGGAGCAGACCGCATGACCGCGTACCTGATCACCGGAGCCAGCATCGTCGGCGGTGAGGTGGCGGATCTGCTGATCGACAACGGGGAGATCGTTGCTGTCGGCACCGGACTCGAAGCGCCGGCCGAGGCCGAGACGATCGACGCCACCGGCCTGATCGCGCTCCCCGGTCTGGTCGACCTGCACACCCACCTGCGCGAGCCCGGCCGCGAGGACGCGGAAACGGTGCTCACCGGCACCCGGTCCGCGGCGCTCGGCGGCTTCACCGCCGTGTTCGCGATGGCCAACACCGATCCGGTCGCCGACACCGCCGGTGTCGTCGAGCAGGTCTGGCGCCTCGGCCGCGAAGCCGGGTACGCCGATGTCTACCCGATCGGCGCCGTCACGGTCGGCCGCCAGGGCACCCAACTGGCCGAGCTGGGCGCGATGGCCGACTCGGCCGCCCGCGTCCGGGTCTTCTCCGACGACGGCGACTGCGTCTGGGACGCGGCCCTGATGCGCCGCGCCCTCGAGTACGTGAAGGCCTTCGGCGGCACGATCGCCCAGCACGCGCAGGAGCCACGGCTGACCAAGGGCGCCCAGATGAACGAGGGCGCGCTGTCCGGCGTACTGGGTCTGACCGGCTGGCCGAGCGTGGCCGAGGAGTCGATCATCGCCCGCGACATCCTGCTCAACGCGCACGTCGGCTCGAAGCTGCACATCTGCCACCTGTCGACCAAGGGCTCGGTCGAGATCGTCCGGGCGGCCAAGCGGCGCGGCCTCGAGGTCACCGCCGAGGTGACGCCGCACCACCTGCTGCTCACCGAGGACCTGGCGGCGTCGTACAACCCGGTCTACAAGGTCAACCCGCCGCTGCGGACCAAGGCCGACGTCGAGGCGGTCCGCGAGGGCCTGGCCGACGGCACGATCGACATCGTCGCCACCGACCACGCGCCGCACCCGGTCGAGGACAAGGACTGTGAGTGGAGCGCGGCGGCGTTCGGTATGACCGGGCTGGAGACCGCGCTGAGCGTCGTCCAGCACACGATGATCGACAGCAAGCTGCTCACCTGGGCCGACCTGGCCGACCGGATGAGCTACCGGCCGGCCGCGATCGGCCAGATCACCGAGCACGGGCAGCCGCTCGAGGTCGGCGCCCCCGCCAACCTCGTGCTGGTCGACCCGGCCGCGGAGCGGACCGTAGTACCGACCGAGACCGCGTCGCTGTCGCGGAACACGCCCTTCGCCGGGATGAAGCTGCCCGGCAAGGTGACCGCGACCTTCCTCAGAGGCGAGCCCACAGTGCTGGGCGGGAAGCTCACCAAGTGAAGACCGTTCTAGGCATCATCGGCACGCTGGCGATCATCGGCGTGGGCTGGTTCGGCATGTACCGCGGCTGGCGCAACCGCCGGCGGCGGCAGGCCGACCTGGCCCCGCTGCCGGTCGTGCCGGACAGCAAGGTGAAGGGAGTCGAGGGCGTGTACGTCGCCACGACGACCGCCGGCGACTGGATGGACCGGATCGCCGTGCACGAACTCGGAGTCCGCAGTACCGCGGACCTGGCCGTCAGTGAGGCCGGCCTGATCTTCCACCGGCAGGGCGCGTCCGACGTGTTCATCCCGGTCGACCACCTGACCGGCGTCCGGACCGACCGCGGCATCGCGGGCAAGGTCACCGCCGAGGCCTCCGGGCTGGTCGTGGTCACCTGGACGCACGACGGCCACGAGCTCGACACCGGCTTCCGCCCCCGGCGCAAGGCCGACACCGCCCCGCTGACCGAATCCATCTCGACCCTGATCGGAGCCGAGTCATGAGCCAGGCTGCCACCCAGCCCACGCTGCACCAGGCGCAGCCCGCGCTGCTGGTCCTCGAGGACGGCCGCGCGTTCGCCGGCACGTCGTACGGGGCCACCGGCGAGACCTTCGGCGAGGCGGTGTTCACCACCGGGATGACCGGCTACCAGGAGACGCTGACCGACCCGTCGTACCACCGCCAGATCGTCACCCAGACCGCGCCGCACATCGGCAACACCGGCGTCAACGACGAGGACGACGAGTCGCAGCGGATCTGGGTCGCCGGGTACGTCGTCCGCGACCCCGCCCGCGTCCCGTCCAACTGGCGCGCCACCCGCTCGCTCGACGACCAGCTCAAGGGCCAGGGCATCGTCGGAATCTCCGGCATCGACACCCGCGCCCTGACCCGCCACCTGCGCGAGCGCGGCGCGATGCGAGCCGGTATCTCCACCGAGATCCTGGACGCCGAGGTACTGCTGCAGAAGGTGCTCGAGCAGCCGCCGATGGCTGGTGCCGACCTGGCCGGTCAGGTGACCACCACCGAGGCGTACGTCGTACCGGCCGAAGGAACCCGCAGGTTCACCGTCGTCGCGCTCGACCTCGGGATCAAGTCGATGACGCCGAAGCGGATGGCCGAGCGCGGCATCGAGGTACACGTGCTGCCGGCCGACGCCTCGCTCGAGGACGTGCTGGCGGTCGATCCGGACGGCATCTTCATGAGCAACGGACCGGGCGACCCGGAGACCACCGAGCACCCGACGGAGCTGCTCAAGGAGCTGCTGCAGCGGGGCAAGCCGTACTTCGGGATCTGCTTCGGCAACCAGGTCTTCGGCCGGGCGCTCGGGCTGGGCACCTTCAAGCTCAAGTACGGGCACCGCGGCATCAACCAGCCGGTACTCGACCGGGCCACCGGCAAGGTCGAGATCACCGCGCAGAACCACGGCTTCGCGGTCGACGCGCCGCTCGACTCCACGGTCGAGACGCCGTACGGCACCGCCGAGGTCAGTCACGTCTCGCTCAACGACAACGTCGTCGAAGGGCTCAAGCTGACGGGCAAGGACGGGAAGCCACTGGCCTTCTCGGTCCAGTACCACCCGGAGGCGGCAGCAGGGCCGCATGACTCGGCCTACTTGTTCGATCGTTTTGTTGAGCTGATGGAGGGTCGTCGCTGATGCCACGCCGTACAGATATCGACTCGGTGCTGGTGATCGGCTCCGGCCCGATCGTGATCGGCCAGGCCTGCGAGTTCGACTACTCCGGGACCCAGGCCTGCCGGGTGCTGAAGGAGGAGGGCTTCCGGGTCATCCTGGTCAACTCCAACCCGGCCACGATCATGACGGATCCGGAGTTCGCCGACGCGACCTACGTCGAGCCGATCACGCCGGAGTTCGTCGAGAAGGTGATCGAGAAGGAGCGCCCGAACGTCCTGCTCGCCACCCTGGGCGGCCAGACCGCGCTGAACGCGGCCATCTCGCTGCACGAGAACGGGGTGCTGGACAAGTACGGCGTCGAGCTGATCGGCGCCTCCGTGGACGCGATCCAGCGCGGTGAGAACCGCGAGTCGTTCAAGCAGATCGTGGAGAAGCTGGGCGCCTCGACGGCGACCTCGCGGATCTGCCACTCGATCGACGACGTGCTCGGTGCCGCCGACGAGCTCGGCTACCCGCTGGTGGTCCGGCCGTCGTTCACGATGGGCGGCGTCGGTTCCGGGATGGCCTACGACGAGGCCGACCTGCGCCGGATCGCCGGCGCCGGCCTTTCCGCCAGCCCGACCACCGAGGTGCTGATCGAGGAGTCGATCGTCGGCTGGAAGGAGTACGAGCTGGAGGTGATGCGCGACAAGGCGGACAACGTCGTGATCATCTGCTCGATCGAGAACGTCGACCCGATGGGCGTGCACACCGGCGACTCGGTCACCGTCGCGCCGGCGATGACGCTGACCGATCGCGAGTACCAGACCATGCGGACCCTTGCCATCGGCATCATCCGCGAGGTCGGCGTCGACACCGGCGGCTGCAACATCCAGTTCGCGGTGAACCCGGCCGACGGCCGGCTGATCGTGATCGAGATGAACCCGCGGGTGTCCCGCTCGTCCGCGCTGGCCTCGAAGGCGACCGGCTTCCCGATCGCCAAGATCGCCGCCAAGGTCGCGATCGGCTACACCCTGGACGAGATCCCGAACGACATCACCAAGCAGACCCCGGCCAGCTTCGAGCCGACCCTGGACTACGTGGTCGTCAAGGTGCCGCGGTTCGCGTTCGAGAAGTTCCCGGCCGCGGACGCGACGCTGACCACGCACATGAAGAGCGTCGGCGAGGCGATGGCGATCGGGCGCAACTACACCGAGGCGCTGCAGAAGGCGCTGCGGTCGCTGGAGAAGCCCGAGGCCCGGTTCTCCTGGGCCGAGCCGCCGGCGTCCGAGCTGGAGCCGTTGCTGGAAGCAATCAAGACGCCGCACGACGGCCGGCTGCGCACGATCATGGACGCGATCCGGGCCGGCGCGACGCCGGAGCAGATCTTTGACGCGACCAAGATCGACCCGTGGTTCGTGGACCAGATGTACCTGATCCACGAGACCGCCGGCCAGGTCGCGGCTGCTCCGCGGCTGACGCCCGACATCATCAAGCTCGCCAAGCGGCACGGGTTCTCCGACCTGCAGCTGGCCGAGATCCGCGATCTGACCGAGGACGTCGTCCGCGGCGTCCGGCAGGCGCTCGGGATCCGGCCGGTCTACAAGACGGTCGACACCTGCGCGGCCGAGTTCGCGGCCGCGACGCCGTACCACTACTCGTCGTACGACGAGGAGAGCGAGGTCGCGCCGCGCGAGACGCCGGCCGTCCTCATCCTCGGCTCGGGGCCGAACCGGATCGGCCAGGGGATCGAGTTCGACTACTCCTGCGTGCACGCGTCGATGGCGCTGCGCGAGGCCGGCTACTGCACGGTGATGGTCAACTGCAACCCCGAGACCGTCTCCACCGACTACGACACCTCCGACCGGCTGTACTTCGAGCCGCTCACCTGCGAGGACGTCCTGGAGATCGTGTACGCCGAGATGCAGGCCGGCCCGGTCGCCGGGGTCATCGTCCAGCTGGGTGGCCAGACGCCACTCGGCCTGGCCCAGCGGCTGAGCGACGCCGGGGTACCGATCGTCGGCACCTCGCCCGAGGCGATCCATCTGGCCGAGGAGCGCGGCGCGTTCGGCAAGGTGCTGTCCGACGCGAACCTGCCGGCGCCCAAGCACGGCACCGCGATGTCGTTCGGGGAAGCCCAGGAGATCGCCACCGAGATCGGCTTCCCGGTCCTGGTCCGGCCGTCGTACGTGCTCGGCGGCCGCGGCATGGAGATCGTCTACTCCGAGGCCGAGCTGACCGCCGCGCTCGAGCGGCTCAGTGGGGGAGCGCTGTCGGCCAACTGGGAGCACCCGGTGCTGATCGACCGGTTCCTCGACGACGCGGTGGAGATCGACGTCGACGGGCTGTTCGACGGCGACGAGCTGTTCCTGGGCGGCGTGATGGAACACATCGAGGAGGCCGGGGTGCACTCGGGCGACTCGTCCTGCGCGCTGCCGCCGATCACGCTGGGCAGTGCGGACATCCAGAAGATCCGCGAGTCGACCGAGGCGATCGCCCGCGGCATCGGCGTACGGGGTCTGCTGAACATCCAGTTCGCGCTGGCCGGCGACGTGCTCTACGTGCTGGAGGCGAACCCGCGCGCGTCGCGGACGGTTCCGTTCGTGTCGAAGGCGACCGCGACGCCGCTGGCGAAGGCGGCCGCCCGGGTGATGCTCGGGGCAACCATCGCCGATCTGCGCGCCGAGGGCATGCTCCCGGCTGTGGGTGACGGTGGGACGCTGCCGGCGTCGACGCCGATCGCGGTGAAGGAAGCCGTGATGCCGTTCAACCGGTTCCGGACCATCGACGGCGCGTCCGTCGACACGGTGCTCGGGCCGGAGATGCGGTCGACCGGTGAGGTGATGGGGATCGACACCACCTTCGGTACCGCGTTCGCCAAGTCGCAGGCGGGTGCGTCGCAGCCGCTGCCGACGGCCGGCAAGGTGTTCGTGTCGGTCGCGAACCGGGACAAGCGGCACATGATCTTCCCGGTCAAGCGGCTGGCCGACCTCGGCTTCCAGATCTACGCCACCGAGGGCACCGCCGACGTACTGCGCCGCAACGGCGTCCAGGCCGTGACGGTCCGCAAGAGCAGCCAGGGTCCCGGCCCGAACGGTGAGCCGACGATCGTCCAGATGGTCCAGGACGGCGAGCTCAACCTGATCGTCAACACCCCGATCGGCATCACCAAGGACGGCTCCCCGCGCCTCGACGGCTACGAGATCCGCAGCGCCGCCGTGGCCCGCAACATCCCTTGCATCACCACGATCCAAGGGCTCGGGGCAGCGGTACAGGGCATCGAGGCACAGCAGGCAGGAGACATCGGCGTCCGCTCGCTGCAGGACTGGGCAAGCCGCATCCGCGGCGACCAGGAGGCGCCGGCTGGCGCCTCGCCAACGGGCCCGACGGGCTACGCCTCCGCGTCTTCCCTCGCCTCGCCGCCGCAGGCGGCGAGTTGATGTACCGGCGGCTTGTCCGGCCTCTCCTCTACCGCTTGGGTAGGGGTGATGCCGAGGTTGCTCATGAGCAGACGCTTCACGGGATGCGGCGGTTGAGCCGCATCCCGGGGGCGGTGCCCGCACTCAACCGTTCGTACGGCGCTTTGCCGGCCGGCCTCGAGCGGACCGTCTTCGGCGTGCGCTTCCCCAGCCCAGTCGGGCTGGCGGCGGGGATGGACAAGAACGGGGTGGCGTTGCCTGCATGGCGCGCGCTCGGGTTCGGGTTCGTCGAGGTCGGGACGGTGACCGCGCGGCCGCAGCCGGGGAACGAGAAGCCCCGGCTGTTCCGGCTGGTCGAGAGCGAAGCGATCATCAACCGGATGGGCTTCAACAACGAGGGCTCCGAGCCACTCGCCCGCAGGCTGGCGGCGTACGGGGATCTCGGCTACCCACTCGGCATCAGCATCGGCAAGTCCAAGGTGACCCCACTGGAGGACGCGGTCGGCGACTACGTCACCTCACTCCAGCGCCTCTACCGGTACGGCGACTACTTCGCCGTCAACGTGAGCTCACCCAACACCCCCGGACTGCGCTCTCTCCAGGACTCCGGCCACCTCCGCGAACTGCTCACCGCCCTGCACACCGAGGCAAAGGCCCTGAGCACCGGCGGCCGCGACCCGAAGCCGATCCTGGTCAAGATCGCGCCCGACCTGACCGAGCAGGCGATCGACGAACTGCTGGGCGTCTGCACCGACGTCGGCGTCGCCGGCATCATCGCCACCAACACGACGATCGGCCGCGCCGGCCTCGCCCCCGCCGACGAGTGGCAGGCCGCGCAGACCGGCGGTCTCTCCGGCCGGCCCCTCACCGAGATCTCCGCCAAAACAGTCGCCCACATCAACGCCGAGACCGGGGGAGCGCTCCCCATCATCGGCGTCGGCGGCATCCTCGACCCCGACGATGCCGTCCGCCTCTTCGACGCGGGTGCCAGCCTGGTCCAGATCTACACCGGCCTGATCTACCGCGGCCCAGGCTTGGTACGCCGTACCAACCGCCGCCTCGCCCACAAGGGAACCGAATGAGAGAGCGAGAACGCCCCATGAGCAGCCAGCCCTTCGGAACCAGGTTGCGCGCGGCCATGAACGAACGCGGCCCGCTCTGCGTCGGCATCGACCCGCACTCGCACCTGCTCGACCAGTGGGGTCTGCCCGACACCGCCGAAGGCCTGGCCTCGTTCACCTACGGTGTCGTCGATGCGCTGGCCGACCGGGTCGCCGTCTTCAAGCCGCAGTCAGCGTTCTTCGAGCGGTTCGGCTCGGCCGGGATCTACGTGCTGGAGCAGGCGACCATCAAGCTCCGCGAGGCCGGCGCGCTGGTGATCATCGACGCCAAGCGCGGCGACATCGGCTCGACGATGGCCGGCTACGCAGCGGCGTACCTGGCAGAGAAGGGCCCGCTCGCCTGCGACGCGCTCACCGTCAGCCCGTACCTCGGCTTCGGCTCGCTGCAGCCGGCGATCGACGAGGCGCGCGAGGCCGGCGCTGGGCTGTTCGTGCTGGCGCTGACGTCCAACCCCGAGGGCCCGCAGTTCCAGTCAGCGCGCACGGTCGACGGACCGACCGTGGCCGGTGCCGTGCTCGACGGTCTGCGCGAGCTCAACGCCGACGCCGACGACCTGGGCTCGTTCGGCGCCGTCGTCGGCGCGACGATCAAGTCGACGGGGGAGGACCTCGACATCCGCGGCCCGCTGCTCGCCCCGGGGCTCGGCGCGCAGGGCGGGACGGCCGAGGGGCTGAAAGATGTCTTCGGTTCGGCGGTGCGCAACGTCGTACCGTCCAGCTCTCGTGAGATCCTCGGTGCCGGCCCGGACGCCGCTTCGCTGCGCGATGCCGCCGATCGCGCGAACGACGCGTTCCGGGCCGTGCTGGGTTACTGACACGTTGAACGAGAGTTGGGTCTGGAATGCGTAAGGGTGCTGCCCTGGTGGCGGTAGTGGTGTTGAGCGGCGCAACCTTGACGGCCTGTGCGGGTGGCGCCAACTACTGCAGCGAGCTGCAGAACTACGGCGAGGCGGTCAAGAACTTCAAGGATCTGAGCGATCCCGAGACCGTCGACAAGCTGAGCACCGAGGCGAAGAAGCTGTCGAAGTCGTCGCCGGCCGAGCTGAAGGACAGCTGGAAGGTGATGAGCCAGTACCTGGCCGACGTGAAGGACGCCGGCGGCGACAAGGCCAGGCTGGATCAGCTGGCCAAGGACAGCGGCCCGGAGCTGGTGACCGCCGGCGAGGCGATCGCGAAACAGGGCAAGGACACCTGCAACGTCACCATCTCGAGTTGAGGACGAACCAGCTGATGCGACGTATCGCCGTCACGACCGCAACGATCGCGATCGCGGCCACCGGGCTGACCGCCTGCACGGACGCGCAGGCCTACTGTGTCGACCTGGCGGGTTATGCAGCGTCGGCGACAAATGTCGATCCGGCCAAGCCGGCCGACTACGTGAAGATCCTCGACGATGCGAAGAAGCTCCGCGACAGCGCGCCGGACGAGGTCAAGGACGACTGGAAAGTGATCGTCGGCTTCGCCGAAAAAGCCCAGAAGGCCGGGAAGAACGAGGTCGAGCTGGCCCGGCTGGCCAAGCAGCTCGGGCCCGTGACGTCCGCCTACAAGGCGATCGCGACCCAGGCCAAGGACTCCTGCAAGGTCGACGTGCCCAAGCTCAACTGAGCCTGAGCAGTCCGTCGAGGAGCCGGGCCGCACACGGCCCGGAGTCGGCCGAAAGCGCACGGTCGGCTCGTATCCGAAACTGTCTTCCGGTGCTAGCCTCATCCTCGGGGGGACGACCGCGCTTCGAGCGGCGTCCTTAGGGTTGGATTCGCATCAGATGCCAGGGGGGCCTCGGTGTCAGTGTCAGGCTTGGTCAAGTCACGCGCCGTTCGGATCACCGCCGCGCTCGCGGTAGTGGTTTCGGGCGGACTGTTCACGTTCACCACGCAGGCTCAGGCCGCGGGTGAAACTGTTGTGTCCCTGACGTTCAACGACGGGCTCATGTCGCAGTACCAGCACGCGCGGCCGGTACTGCTCGCCCACAACGTGCAAGGGACGTTCTATCTGTCCAGCAGAGTGGTGGAGGCGAACGCCCCGGGCTACATGGCCACCTGGCACGCCGACGCGCTCTACCGCGACGGCGACGAGATCGGTGGTGTGACGACGGACCACGTCGACCTCACCGATCCGGGCACCACACAGCAGTACAAGATCGACCAGGTCTGTGGCGACAAGCAACGACTCACCACCCTGGGGTACGACCCGCAGAGCTTCAGCTACCCGTTCGCCGCGGTGAACGCGAACGCGGAGAGCATCGTCCAGGGTTGTGGCTACCTGTCCGGCCGGACCGTCGGCGGCCTGGACGCGAACTCCGGCCCGTACGCCGAGCAGCTCCCGCCGGCTGATGCCTTCCGGCTCAGCACCGCCAACTTCGGCGGCGGCCAGCTCCAGCTCGCCGACCTGCAGAACGCGGTGAATGTTGCCGCTAGCAACGGTGGCGGCTGGCTGCCGATCGCGTTCAACAACGTCTGCGACTCGACCGCCTCGGACTACTCCAGCTGCATGGGCGGCTACCAGTCGCTCGACAAGGACGTGCTGTCGGCGTTCATCGACTGGCTGCAGAGCACCGACGCGCCGGCCGGTACGACGATCAAGCGGGTCCGCGACGTGATGGGTGCCGCCGCGCAGCCGCCGTTGCCGCCGCGGCCGACGGTGGTCTCGCTCACCTTCGACGACGGCGATCTCAGCCAATACGGGACGCGGACGATGTTCGCGACCCACAACATGCACGGCACCTTCTACATCAACAGCGGTGCGGTGGACGCTGCAGAACCCGGCGCGATGACGTGGACCCAGATCCACGCGCTCCAGGCCGACGGACACGACATCGGCGGACACACGCTCGACCACGTCGACATGACCGCCGCGGACACCAGCTTCGACTACCGCTGGCACCAGGCCTGTGACGACCGGGCCCGGCTGCAGGCGCTGGGCTTCTCGCCGGCCAGCTTCGCCTACCCGTTCGCGGCCTTCAACGCGCAGGCCGTCAGCATCATCAAGGGCTGTGGCTACCAGTCCGGCCGCAGTGGCGGCAGCCTCCTGGTGGGTGGCCCGCTCTACAGCGAGTCGATCCCACCGTCCGAGCCCTTCAGCTTCAAGGCGCTCGGTACGACGTACGACGGTCCGATCACGCTGCAGTGGCTGCAGGACGCCGTCAACGGTCCGGCCGACCGGGCCGGCGGCTGGGTGCCGATGCTGTTCCACGACATCTGCTACGCGGGCAGCGCGAACTTCGACGCCTGCATGGCCGGCTACCGCCCGGTCTCCGACACGACGCTCAGCCAGTTCATGGACTGGTTGACCGCCAACGCGAGCCGCGGCATCTCGGTCAAGACCGTCGCCGACGTGATGGGTGGCGGGCAGACGATCCCGAACCCGATCGTCACCGCACCGACGGCCGGCCAGACGGTCAGTCCTGCCCCGACAGTGAGCGGCAGTGCGCAGGCGACCGGCGGCAACGTCACCGTCTCGGTCTACTCCGGCCCCTACAGCACCGGTACGCCCGTACTGACGGTCAACGCCGGCAACAACAGTGGTGCCTGGACAACGACGCTCCCCGGACCGCTTGCGAATGGCACCTACACCGTCCAGGCACAGCAGACCGGCAACGGCCTGACCGGCTTCAGCGCGCCGCGGACCTTCGTGGTCTCCGACACGGTCGACACGACCCCACCGGCGATCGCGATCACCGCGCCGGCGAACAACTCGAGGGTGAACGACACGACACCGACCATCAGTGGCACCGGTGGCACGGCGACCGGTGACGCCGCCACGACGACAGTGCGCATCTACAACGGTGCCACTCCGACCGGTACGCCGCGCTCGACGACGACTGTGCCGATCACGGCCGGGGCCTGGTCTGTGACCTCCGCAGCGCTTCCACAGGGCGCCTACACCGCGCAGGCCACCCAGACCGACGCGGCCGGCAACGTCGGTACCAACACGTCGACCTTCACGGTGGACACGACCAAGCCGATCGTCCGGATCAACAGTCCGCTCACCAACACGGCTGTGACCTCGACGGCGCCGTTCACGGTGTCCGGCACGACCGGCACACTGGCCGGTGACACCACTGCGGTCAGCCTGAGGGTCTTCGCGGGCAGCGGCACCACCGGAGCACTGGTCGCCACCTTGCCCAGTACTGCGGCCGCGGGCGCCTGGTCGGCCGACGTGGCGGGCCTCGCCGCCGGGACGTACACGTTGAGTGCCATGACCACGGACACCGCCGGCAACATCGGCCTCAGCAACAACGTGGTCGTCCAGGTGCGCAGCGCAATGACGGTCACCTCGTTGTCGCCGAACGCGATCGGCCAAGGCGTCACCGGAAAGGCCTTCGCGATCAACGGCACCGGCTTCACGGCCGCGTCGACGCCGTCCTTCCCCGGTGCGGGGGTGACGATGACGTCGTTCACCTTCGTCAGCGCGACCCGGATCAATGTGGTGCTGACCGCCGACGCCGCGGCGACCGTCGCCCGGAGCAACGTCGTGGTCAGCCGGGCCGGCACCTTCGACGCGGTGTGTGCCAACTGCCTGATCCTGAACGCGTCACCGAAGCCGACCAGTGTCAGCCCGGCGACGGTGTCCAGGGGACTGCTCAAGTCGTTCACGATCAACGGCAGCGGGTTCACCTCGTCCAGCCAGGTCACCTTCTCGGGCGGGGCCGGGATCAACATCTTGATGATCAGCCGGACGGCGACCCAGATCAGCATCACGACGTCCTCGATCAGCGGCGCGGCCGGTGTCCGCAACGTCACGGTGACGAACCCTGACGGCGGCGTCGGGACCTGTATCGGCTGCCTCACGATCACGTAGGGCGACAGCTCCAGCCGGTTCGGCGACGACGGTGTTCGGACTCAGGTCCGGATGCCGTCGTCGCGGCTTGGTGTGTTGTTTGCTGTCGGAGGGAGTGTTTGGCTAGGTTCACCTGCGAAGACACACAACGGGACAGGTGAGACGGTGCCACTTCCATCTTTGACCCCGGAGCAGCGCGCGGCTGCTCTGGACAAGGCTGCGGCCGCACGGCGCGAGCGTGCGGAGATCAAGAACCGGATCAGGCACTCGGGGGCGTCTCCTACGGAGGTGCTGCACGAGGGGCAGACCAACGACGTGATCGGCAAGATGCGGGTCAGCGCGCTGCTGCAGTGCGTGCCCGGCGTCGGCAAGGTGCGGGCCCAGCAGATCATGGAGCGGGCCGGCATCTCCGAGACCCGCCGGGTCCGCGGTCTGGGCACGAACCAGATCGCCGCGCTGATGCGCGAGTTCGCCGAGTGACGCCGATGATGCAGACTGAGCTGACCTCGACCGAGCTGACGTCGAGCGAGCTGGAGTCGAGTGAGCTGGAGACAGACGTGGCCACGGGGAACGGTTCCACCGACGGAGCCCGGGACGGCGCTCAGAGCGGCGTACAGGGCGCCCAGGACGTCGGCGGCGCCCGGCTGACCGTGCTGGCCGGCCCGACAGCTGTCGGCAAGGGCACGGTGGCAGCCGACATCCGGGAGCGCTTCCCGGAGATCTGGATCTCGGTCTCGGCGACCACCCGCAAGGCCCGGCCGGGCGAGGTGCACGGCGTGCACTACCTGTTCGTCTCCGACGAGGAGTTCGACCGGATGATCGCCGACGACGAGCTGCTCGAGTGGGCCGTGGTGCACAAGGCGGCCCGCTACGGGACGCCCCGGCAGCCGGTCCTGGACAAGCTGGCCGAGGGCCGCCCGGCGCTGCTGGAGATCGATCTGCAGGGCGCCCGGCAGGTTCGCGAGACGATGCCGGAGGCGCATTTCGTCTTCCTGGCCCCGCCGAGCTGGGACGAACTGGTCCGCCGGCTGGTCGGCCGGGGGACCGAGACGGCGCAGGAGCGGGAGCGCCGCCTGGAGACCGCGACCCTCGAACTGGCCTCCGAGAAGGAGTTCGACGTGACGATCGTGAACGCGTCGGTTCGGGAAGCGGCCGATCAGTTGGTAAAGTTGATTCGATCACCCAACATCTCTGGAAAGAGCTGACATTTTGTCTGGCAACCAGCCCGTCGCCATCGGCATCACCTCCCCGCCGATCGACGACCTGCTCACCCACACCGACTCGAAGTACAAGCTGGTGCTGTACTCGGCCAAGCGGGCACGGCAGATCAACGCCTACTACTCCCAGCTCGGCGAAGGCCTGCTGGAGTACGTCGGACCGCTGGTCGAGACCCACGTCCAGGAGAAGCCGCTGTCGATCGCCATGCGCGAGATCAACGACGGCGTGCTGACCTGCACGGACATCGACCCCGAGGCCGAGGCGGAAGCCGCCGCTGCCGCCGCGGAGAAGTCCGAGTAATCACCCCTTTGAAATCGACACCGCGATGACGACCACAGGGCAGCGGCCGTCGGTGGTACTCGGCGTCGGTGGCGGGATCGCGGCGTACAAGGTCTGCGATCTGCTCCGCCGGCTGACCGAGTCCGGGCACAGTGTCCGGGTGGTGCCGACCGCGGCCGCCCTGGAGTTCGTCGGCGCCGCCACCTGGGCGGCGCTGTCGGGTCAGCCGGTGACGGCCGACCCGTTCGATGACGTTCACGAGGTCCCGCACGTCCGGATCGGCAAGGGCGCGGACCTCGTCGTCGTCGCGCCCGCGACCGCGAATCTGATCGCCAAGGCCGCCCATGGGCTGGCCGACGATCTGCTCACCAACACGCTCCTGACGGCCCGCTGCCCGATCCTGTTCGCGGCCGCGATGCACACCGAGATGTGGGAGCACCCGGCCACCCAGGCCAACGTCGCCACCCTGCGCTCGCGCGGTATCACCGTGCTGGACCCGGCCGTCGGCCGGCTGACCGGCGCCGATACCGGCCGTGGCCGGCTGCCCGAGCCGTCCGAGATCTTCGCCATCAGCCAGTTGATGCTGGCCGACGAGGCCGCGCGCGCTGCCGGCCAGTCGGTCGCCGATCTGACCGGCAAGCAGGTCCTGATCAGCGCCGGCGGCACCCGCGAGCACCTCGATCCAGTCCGGTACCTGGGCAACTCCTCGTCCGGCAAGCAGGGCTACGCGCTCGCCCGGATCGCGGCCGCCCGCGGTGCCAAGGTCACCCTGGTCGCCGCCAACTCCGAGCTCGCCGACCCGGCCGGCGTCGAGGTCGTCCAGGTCACCAGCACCCGGGACCTGTACGACGAGATCACCGGCCGCGCCGGCGACGCCGACGCGATCGTGATGGCCGCCGCGCCGGCCGACTTCCGCCCGGCCGACGTCGCCGAGCACAAGATCAAGAAGACCGGTGACGGCTCGGTCCCGGCCGTCAGCCTGATCGAGAACCCGGACATCCTGGCCACCATCTCGCACGACCGCCGGCGCACCGACCAGGTGATCGTCGGATTCGCCGCCGAGACCGGGGACGCCGAGCACAGCGTGCTGGAGCTCGGCCGCGCCAAGCTGGAGCGCAAGGGCTGCGACCTGCTCGTCGTCAACGACGTCTCCGGCGGCAAGGTCTTCGGCAGCGACCTGAACGAGGCGGTCATCCTCGACCGCGACGGCGCCGCCCTGCCGGTCCCGTCGGGCAGCAAGGACGCCTTGGCCGGTGTCATCTGGAACCTCGTCGCCACTCACTGGCACTGACCTACTTAGGACAGAAGCTGACCGCTTCTCGTCCTAGCCTTCATGGCATGGAGCTGAGTTGGCAGGCGGTTGTTGCACGGCGTCTCGCTAGGCACTATCTGGGCGTGCCCGCGAAGGGTGGCCCGGCGGACGTAGTACGGGCGATGGCTGGGGCTCATGCGCAGGTGTTGTCGGCGGCTGAGATCTCTGTGGCGCTGCGGTTGGATGGTGGGACGCGCGAGGACGTTCAGCGGGCGCTGTGGGACGACCGGAGCCTGGTGAAGACGTTCGGACCGCGGGGGACCGTTCATCTGCTGCCGAGCGATGAGCTGGCCAGTTGGGTGAGTGCCCTCGCCGCTCTGCAGCCGCCGAAGTCGACGGCGCCGCTGGTGATGCGGATGACGCCGGAGCAGACCGCTGAGGTGATTGCCGCGATCGGGGACGCGCTGGCCGATGACGAGCTGACCGTGGACGAGCTCAGCGACGAGGTGATCGGGCGGACGGGGCCATGGGCGGGGGATCTGGTGATGCCTGCCTTCCAGACGTTCTGGCCGCGGTGGCGGCAGGTGATCCCTGAGGCAGCCAACGCGGGGGTGCTTTGCTACGGGCCTAATCGCGGGCGCAATACGACGTACACGAATCCGCATCGGTTCGCGCCGTTCCAGCCGGTGAGTGCCGACAAGGCGCTCGGCGAGTTGTTGCGGCGGTTCCTCTGGTCCTACGGTCCGGCGAGGCCGCAGCACTTCGCTCGGTGGCTCAGCATCTCGCCGGTTGCCGCCGGCAAGGTGTTCACCGAGCGGGCGGACGAGTTGGAGGAGGTCGTGCTCGACGGTCAGCCTGCTTGGCTCGTGCGTGGTGACACCGACTTCAATAGCCCTGCGGCCCGTGGCGTCCGGCTACTTCCGTACTTCGACGCCTACGGCGTGGGCAGTCACCCGCGCGAGCTGCTCTTCCCCGGCAAGGCCTGGGATCGCGCTCTCGCCCGAGGCCAGGCCGGCAACTATCCGCTGCTGCTCGTCGACGGCATCGTCGCGGGTGTCTGGCACCAGCGCCGCAACGGCCGCAAACTCCACCTCACGGTCGAACCCCTCCGCACGCTCAAGCCGGCGCAACTCCGCCGGCTAGACGAGGAGGCCGACCGCCTCGGCACCATCGTCGGCGCCCAGCCGATGCTGACGATCGGCGAAGTCACGGTGGGCGCGCATGCCTGAGCCGGAATGGCTGTCGAGTAAGGCTCACCTTAGTTGCTGTGCGCAGAAATGCATCGCCTGATTTACGCGGGGATGTCCACGATGTGAGCGTAAGGTCTCAGTAATCGGGCGATTCGCGGCCGCTTCCGGGTCCGCGGAACGATCTGCTGGCATACTTCCAGGGAACACCGCGTGAGGTGGTGTGCGGGCGGGGGACGATCTCCCTTGCCGGGTGGCAGACGAGGAAATCCAGGGAGAATCCGTGGCACGGCGCCTTTTCACGTCCGAGTCGGTGACTGAAGGTCACCCGGACAAGATCGCTGACCAGATCAGTGACTCGATTCTCGACGCACTGCTGGCCGAGGACCCGAAGAGCCGCGTCGCGGTGGAGACGCTGGTGACCACCGGGCTGGTGGTGGTGGCCGGCGAGGTCACGACGTCGGCGTACGTGGACATCCCCGGCATCGTCCGGAACCGGATCCTCGAGATCGGCTACGACTCCTCCCTCAAGGGCTTCGACGGCGCGTCCTGTGGCGTCACGGTCGCCATCGGCAGCCAGTCGCCGGACATCGCGCAGGGTGTCGACACGGCGTACGAGACGCGCTCGGACCTGTCCGAGGACGCGCTCGACCTGCAGGGCGCCGGCGACCAGGGGCTGATGTTCGGCTACGCGTCGAACGAGACGCCCGAGCTGATGCCGCTCCCGATCACCATCGCGCACCGGCTGTCCGCGCGGCTGTCCGAGGTCCGCAAGGACGGCACGATGGCGTACCTGCGGCCGGACGGCAAGACCCAGGTGACGATCGAGTACGACGGTGACAAGGCCGTCCGGGTGCACACCGTGGTGGTGTCCAGCCAGCACGCGGCCGACATCAGCCTGGACTCGATGCTGTCGCCGGACGTGAAGAAGCATGTCGTCGACCCGGTGCTCGAGCAGTTCGACATCGACTCGACCGACTACCGGCTGCTGGTCAACCCGACCGGCCGGTTCGAGATCGGCGGCCCGATGGGCGACGCCGGGCTGACCGGCCGCAAGATCATCATCGACACCTACGGCGGGATGGCCCGCCACGGTGGCGGCGCGTTCTCGGGCAAGGACCCGTCGAAGGTCGACCGCTCGGCGGCGTACGCGATGCGCTGGGTGGCGAAGAACATCGTCGCCGCCGGCCTGGCCGCGCGGGCCGAGTGCCAGGTCGCCTACGCGATCGGCAAGGCGGCGCCGGTCGGCTTCTACGTCGACACCTTCGGCACCGAGACGGTCCCGGTGGACAAGATCAGCGACGCGGTGCTCGAGGTCTTCGATCTGCGCCCGGCCGCGATCATCCGTGACCTCGACCTGCTCCGCCCGATCTACGCGCAGACGGCCCGCAACGGCCACTTCGGACGTACCGGCGAAGCCTTCACCTGGGAGCGCACCGACCGCGTCGAAGCCCTGAAGGCAGCGGTCAACAAGTAGTCACCTCGCGCACCAAGTAGTCACCTTGCACACGAAGTAGTCACCTCGCGCACCAAGCGGTCACCTTGAACACCAAACGGC
>NZ_BAAAHK010000003.1:458976-554786 GCF_039525325.1 Kribbella koreensis | reverse complement strand
TCGCTGAGGCCAGTTGCGGCGACCTTGAACACCCAACGGCGACCTTGAACACGTTATTACCTGTTCAAGGTCGCCGTTCGGTGTTCAAGGTCGGCAGTTGTGGCGGGTTGTGCACAGGGGTGACGCGGGATGTCGGCCAGGCGGACTAGGCTTCGGCGGTGGCATCGAACGGGGACTCACCTGAGCAGCTGACGCTGCTTCGCGAGACCGTTCGGCGTTCGCGGACCAAGGAGCCGGCCGGGATCACCACGTCGTTGCCGGTCGCCCGGATCGCGGTCGACATGCCGTTGCCGCATCTGGACCGGCCGTTCGACTACCTGGTTCCCGACGACCTCGCCGACGCTGCTCAGCCGGGTGCGCGGGTGAAGGTCCGGTTCGCGGGCAAGGACCTGGACGGGTTCGTGCTGGAGCGGCTCGAGTCGTCCGAGCACGAGGGCAAGCTGGCCCGGATCCGGAAGGTCGTCTCGCCGGAGCAGGTGCTCACCCCCGAGGTCGCCGATCTGTGTCGCGCAGTTGCCGACCGGTACGCCGGGGTGCTGGCGGACGTGACCCGCCTCGCGGTGCCGCCTCGCCATGCGAAGGTCGAGGCCGAGGTGCTGAAGTGCACCCAACCCGTCCGCCCGGTGACGTCCGACTCGCGCTCGGAGTGGGCGCCGTATCCGCTGGCTTCGGGCTTCCTCGACGCGTTGACCCGGTCCGAAGGGCCGCGCGCGATCTGGACCGCTGTCGCCGGGGCTGATTGGGCGACCGCCTTTGCGCAGGCGGCGGCTGTCTGTGCCTCGTCAGGTCGTGGGGCGCTTCTGCTGGCGCCGGACGCCCGCGACCTCGAGCGACTGGAAGCCGCCTGTACCGCGGTGCTCGGCCCGGATGGGTTTGTCACGCTCTCTGCCGACCTCGGTCCGACCGCGCGGTACCGAGCGTTTCTTGCCGCGTTGCGCGGCGCGACCCGTGTAGTGATCGGCACGCGTGCTGCAGCCTTCGCGCCCGTTGCCGACCTGGGGCTCGTTGCGTTGTGGGACGACGGCGATGATTCGTACGCCGAACCGCGCGCGCCTTACCCGCATGCACGCGAGGTGTTGCTGCTGCGCGCGTACCGGCAGAAGTGTGCCGTGCTCCTTGGTGGGTTCGCGCGATCTGCCGAGGCTGCGGCGCTGATCGAGTCAGGCTGGGCGGTCGAGCTGATCGCCGACCGCAAGGTGGTCCGGGCCGCGGCGCCGTCCATCCACATCTCGGGCGAGTCCGACCACGACCTCAAGCGGGATCCGGCGGCCCGGGCAGCGCGCTTGCCACACCGGGCTTTCGAGATCGCGCGGGAGGGGTTGAAGACGGGGCCGGTGCTCGTCCAGGTCCCGCGAGCGGGATACCTGCCGAGCCTTGTCTGCCAGACGTGCCGGGCGCCGTCGCGCTGTTCCACTTGCGGCGGTTCGCTACGCCGTACCGGTGGATCGGGTCCGCCGAGCTGCAGCGTGTGCGGTCGTCCGGCGGCGGATCACCGCTGTCCCGAGTGCGGTGACACCCGCATGCGAGCCGCGATCGTCGGCGCCCGGCGTACTGCGGAGGAGCTGGGCCGGGCCTTCCCCGGAGTGCTCGTCCGGACGTCGGGTGGCGACAACATGCTCGACTCCGTCTCCGACGAGCCCGCCCTGATCGTCACCACCCCAGGCGCCGAGCCGGTCGCCGCGGGTGGCTACAGCGCGGCGTTGCTGCTCGACACGTGGCTGTTGCTGGCGCGACCAGATCTGCGTGCTCCTGAGGAGGCCGTGCGGCGGTGGTTCAACGCGGCCGCATTGGTTCGGTCGGCGAGTGATGGCGGCATGGTGATCCTGGTGGGGGAGCCGTCGGCCGTGCCCTTGCAGGCGATCGTCCGCTGGAGCCCCGAGGGGTTCGCGCTGCGTGAGCTGGAGGAGCGCCGTACCGCGCGCCTGGCCCCAGCCGCCAAGCTGGCCGAGTTGACCGGACCGACGGATGCTGTCTCGGATCTCGTCGCCCGGGTGCAGCAGTTGGTGGACCCCCAAGCGGGCTTGGAGGTTCTCGGCCCGGTGGCCCTCGACGACGAGACCTCGCGCGCTGTCGTCCGAACCCCACGAGCCTCCGGCCCACACCTGGCGCGGGCACTCAAGGAAGGCCAGGCAGCCCGAAGCACCAAGAAACTCCTCGGCTCCGTCCGAGTCCAGGTCGACCCAGCAGCCTTCGGCTAGCAGCCACGCTCCGGCTCGGGCCAGCGGGGCCAGCCGGGTCAGCGGACGGGCGGGTCAGCGGACGGGCGGGTCAGCGGACGGCCGGGGCTAGCCGGGTCAGCGGGCGCCCGACCCAGCCGTACTAGCTGGGTCAGGCGGAGGCCAGGGCGGCTGGGCGGGAGGCGCTCAGCAGATGGTCGCCTAGGGAGGTGCGGTAGTAGAGGACTGCGCGGCCGTCGCGGCGGGAGTCGACTACTCCGGAGGCGCGGAGGATGCTCAGGTGGACGCTGAGGGTGGGGGCCGAGACGCCCAGCTGGTGGGCCAGGTGGGTGGTCGACATCGGTAGGTCGAGATGGCCGACGATGGCGGCTCTGGTTTTGCCGACCAGGTCACCGAGGGGTGATTCGCTGGCGTCTTCCTGGTACTCCCACAGGCGGCCGAGGCCGCGGGGCGGGTAGGTGATGGTCGGCACGTGCGGCGCAGCGGTCACCGGGAGGGCGGCCGGCCAGGCGAAGACGCACGGTACGAGCAGCAGGCCCTGGCCGGGGAGTGGCTCGCCATCGCAGCAGTACGGGCGGTCGATCTCGATCCGGTCGCCGCGGAAGTTCACCGAGGGATGGAGATTGCGGAACACCCGCTCGACGCCACCACTGGCCAGCTCCTCCAGCCGGAACGCGAGGTCGTCCTGCACCAGCGCCCGCATCCGCCGCCAGTCCGGCTCGATCGCGAGATGCCAGTACTCCTCGAGCGCCGACGTGATCCGGTCCAGCGCTTTGGCCGGTTTGGCGATCAGCTCCGGCAGCATCGGGTGCGGGGTGTCCTCGTGCAACTTCGTCAACTCGGCGACGACGAGGGGCAGGGGAGTGGCGGCGACCGCCGCGAGCCCTGACTCGAAGCTGGTCGACCGGCGCGGCGGGGCCGGCGTCATGAAGTCGGGGATGTAGCTGACCGGCGGGATGAGGGCCTTGAGCAACGACAGGTCGTACGCGGCCAGCACCGGCCGGACCTTGCGCAGCCACGGTCCGTGCACGCTGTTCGCCGTACTGTTGCTCAACGCCCGGATGCTCGTCACCGTCTCCCAGACCGGCGAGAACGCGAACCTGATCCGGCTCACGTCGTCGGTGCTGAGCCTGAGAGTGATCACTCCCGCACTCTAATCTCGGTGACCGCCGCGGTGAAAGGATTAGTCCTGGCCCTAATGTTCGACACTGCCGCCGGGCCCACCGAGAGTAGAGAACATGAACGACGCTCCGCGCCTGCCACGCGCTTTCTGGGCTCTGTGGGTCTGCCAGCTGGTCAACCGGCTCGGCAGTTTCGTGCAGCCCTTCCTGGTTCTGTACCTGACCCAGGACCGTCACCTCTCCGCCGGCACGGCGGGTGCGGTGGCGGCTGCGGTCGGTGCCGGATCCGTCGTCTCGCAGCTCGTCGGCGGCTGGCTCTCCGACCGATTCGGCCGCCGCCGCACGATGCTGATCGGCTTCTTCGGTACTGCGGCCGCGCTCATCCTGCTCGGCTCGGCGCGCTCGATGATGACGATCTGGGCGGCCGCCTTCGTGGTCGGCCTGATGGGAGACCTGTTCCGGCCGGCGGTTCAGGCGACCGTCGCCGACCTGTTGCAGCCAAGAGAGCGCGTCCGGGCGTACGGACTGCTGTTCTGGGCGATCAACCTCGGCTTCTCGGTCTCGACGGTCAGCGCCGGCGTGCTCGCGAGCATCGGCTACAACTGGCTGTTCTGGATCAACGCCGGTACGTCGGTAGTCGCGGCGCTGGTGATCTGGCGGATGGTGCCGGAGACCCGGCCGGTCCTCGACGACGGCCCACGCCGGCCGTTGCTGCCGGTCGCGTTGCGGGACACCACCTTCCTGCTGATGATCCTGCTCCAGATCGGCTACGCGACGATCTACTTCCAGGGGTACTCGACGTTGCCGCTGGCGATGGCCGGGGACGGACTGCCGTCGTCGACGTACGGCCTGGTGATCGCGTTGAACGGTGTGGTGATCGTGCTGGTGCAGCCGTTCGTCAACCGTCGGCTGGCGGCGCTCGACCGGCCGAAGCTGCTGGCCGGCTCGATGCTGATCGTCGGGGCGGGCTTCGGGCTGGGCGCGATCGTGCACAGCTGGTGGGGGTACGGGCTGTCGGTGGTCGTGTGGACGATCGGGGAGATCGGGTTCGCGGCCGTGATCGGCGCGGTCTTCGCCGATCTCGCGCCGGTCGACCTGCGCGGCGGCTACATGGGGCTCGCCGGGAGCATGTCGTTCGGCCTGGGCAGTGTCATCGGTCCGTTGCTCGGCACGAACACCCTCGAACATGCAGGCCGGGTGACCGTCTGGGCCGGTTGCGCAGTGCTTGGCGGGATCCTGTTCGTCGGTCAGCTCGCGTTGGCGCCGGCTCTGCACGCGCGAGCAGCCGCGAACCACGCGGCCGAGGAAGGGCTCGTGCCCAGCGCCTAGCGCACGCGGCGACCACGCGTTTCGTAGGGTGGCGGTATGAGTGAGCGGAGCATTGATGATGTGGTGTTCGATATCGGTGGGGTGTTGCTGGACTGGAACCCTGAGCACCTGTACCGCGAGCTGATCCCCGACGCCGGGCAGCGTGAGCACTTCCTGACCAAGGTCGCCACCCCCGAGTGGAACCTGCAGATGGACGCCGGCCGCAGCTGGGCCGAGGCGGTCGCCGAGCTGAGTTCGCTGCACCCGGAGCACGCGGAGTGGATCGAGGCGTACGACACCGGCTGGCTCAAGATGGTCGACGGCCTGATCGAGGACACCGCCGCCCTGCTCACCGAACTGCGCGCGCAGGGCATCCCGACGTACGCGCTGACGAACTTCTCGGCGGAGAAGTGGGAGATCGCCAAGCAGGCGTTCCCGATCCTGGCCGGCTTCACCGGTGAGGTCGTCTCGGGCACCGAGCAGACGATCAAGCCCGACGAGAAGATCTACCGCATCCTGCTCGAGCGCTACGACCTCGACCCGGCCCGCAGCTTCTACACCGACGACAAGGACTACAACATCGTCGCCGCCCGCGCGGTCGGCCTCGACGCCGAGGTCTTCACCGACGCCGCCACTCTCCGCCAACAGCTCAGAGAGCGCGGTCTGCCGGTCTAGGCGGTGGTCACCTGAAGAGCCTCGGTGTACTTCGAGCCCGCACCGAGGTGGGCGACCTCGAAGATGAGGTTGCCGTCCTGGCAGGTGGGCGGGGTGACGGCAGCGTCCGGGGGAGTGGCGTAGACGCGCTGCGGGCGGGCCAGCCCCGGCTGCCAGCGTTGCAGCTGGAAGCGCTCCACGCCCTCCGTGACCGTCCGTACCTCCCAGTGAATCCAGTTGCCACAAGCAACGATGGTGTCGGTGACGATCGGCCCGAGCGACCGGGCCGATCCGCCGGCCGTCTCCCGGACGTATGCGGTGCTCTGGTACTGATCCGGATCCGACGCGCCGATCTCCGACCAGACGGTTGCCCCGCGCAATGAAGCGCCGCTCCACTGGATGCAGTTCTTGGCCGCCACGACAGGCTTGGCCGTGCCACCGGCCAGCGGCGCAGTCAGCAGCCGCTTGCACCGCCGGGTCGTCTGCGGCGCGGTGATCTCGCTGAAGGTCACCGAGTCGGCCGACACGACCGGGTCCGCGACGTATCCCGGATCGGCCACGCAACTGACCGTGCGCGCCTTCAGTGACGCCAGCTCGGCGATCACCAGGCAGGACCTGCGCTTCGCGTCGGTACTGCTGTAGGCGAAGGTCCCACCGGCCGCCCCGATCTCCGGCTCGGAGATCCGGGGGAGCGCTTTGTGCGAGGCCAGGTCGACGGACTTCCCAGTGCTCAGGTCGTACCGGTACGCCCGGATCTGCGGGTCCGGCCCGTCGTCGCGGATGTCCTCGATCAGCGCCCACCGGTCATCGATCACCACCGGCGACTGCGCGACGAAACCAGTCGGCGGCACGTGCTTGACGACGATCCGCTTGCTCGCCCGGTCCGTCACGGTCGTGACGCCGGCGTCGTCGCTGCCGCGGGTGACCAGGTACTTCCGCTGCTGGGTGACAACATGCTGACCGTCGACAGGCTGCTGCAGAATCTTGGTCAATCGAGGTGGCCCGGCCGGCGTGGGCGGGATGCTCGGCGAGCTCGGCGTACTGTCCGGGCTCGACGGGGTCTGGGTGTTGCCCGGCGTACCGGTTGTGGTCGGGGGAGCGCTCTGCGGTTGGTCCGACGAGCAGGCGCTGACGAGCAGCGCCAGCCCGGCGAAGACCGCGACAGGGGCGAGTGTTCGACGCATCGCCTACAGGCCGATGTTCTGGAAGGTGTTGGCCAGCGTCGCGTTGAACATCGCCGAGGCGGGGATGTTCCTCGGCCCGTTGGTCGTATTGCCGCGGCTGTTGAAGCGGCGCTCGTTGAACACCTCGTAGATGGCGATCGTGCCCTTGTTGGCGTCGTAGCCGCGGCCGACCTGGTAGTGGCCGCTGTGGTTGAACGCCAGGTAGGGGAAGTACCGCTTCAGCAGCTGTACGTGCTCGATCACCGGCGCCGGCTTGGCGTCGCCGAGGTGGTTGCGGTGCACGTCGAAGAACTTCTGGGTATTCCAGTGGCCGACGTTCTGGACGATGTACGTGCCCGCCGCGAGGTCCCAGTTCGTCTTCAGGTTGGTCTGCTTGACCATCGACGAGATCCCGGTGCCGGAGCTGGACGCGCCGAGGTCCTTGGCCCAGGACGACTGGGTGTCCTTCTGGTTGTCGTCGGCCCAGTCGATCGACTGGAACGTCGCCGGGCCACACCAGTAGCCCTTGTCCTGCGAGGTCGCGTAGCCCTTCATGATGTACGACGAGGACGGCAGCTTCACCGGTGCGGACACCGGCGGCTTCGGCTTCGGCTCACCGGGCGAGCCGGGCGTCGTCGACACCGGCGGTGTCGGAGTCGGGGTAGGCGTCACGGTCGCCGCGGTCGTGGGGGCCGTGGTGTCATCCGTAGTACCGGCCGGTACGTCGAGTTCACGCAGCGAGCGGGCCTTCTCGCGCCCTTCCCACGCCGCCTTCATCTCGTCGAGCTCCTCGTCCAGCCGGGCGTTGTCCGAGAGCGAGGACCGCTCGGTCACGAAATCGGCCGGCGACAACGCCCCGGTCGCGATGTCCTGCTCGGCGTCACCGTCCGCGCTCCGGCTGCCGATCGCGGGCTCGGGCGCGGAGGTCATCGCGCTGAGCTGCGCACCACTCGGCAGTTGGTCGACGAAGCCCAGTCCGAGGCAGTAGTTCTCGGTCTCGAGCTTGAAGCACCGCATCACCTGCTTGCTCCGGTCCGCGAGAGCGGTTGCCCGCAGCATCGACGACTCCGGCGCCGTGCGGATCACCTCCTGCACGACCTCGGTCCACGAGTTGGCCGTCGGTGGCTCGCCGACCGGGTCGCCCGCCGGCCACCTGTCGTCCGGAGCGGTCGGAGCGGTCGGGTCGGGTTCAGGATCAATCGTCGGCGTACTGGTCGGCTCCACGGTCGGGTTCGTCGTAGGGACCGTGGTCGGCGCCGCGCTGGGGCCGGTCGTGGGCGCTGCCATCCCTGAGTCCGGCTCGGCCGGCGTGTAGGCGGCGGCCAGTGGGGCTGGAGCTATCAGGGCGCCGAGCAGGATCAGTCCGGCTGCCCCCCGTGTGGCTGTGGGCATTGTGGTCTCCCGAGAGGCGTGTGACGGTTGTGACTGTAGGTACGCCTGAGACCACAGTACGTGCTTGTGGCAACAATGTGGAGGGGGGTGGTCGCTGTCAGCGACCGAGGGCGGCTTGCAGGGGGCAAGCGGGGCGACCACTAGACTTGTCCGGTCCCCCTTCGGTGAGTGCTGTGGAGTTTGCGTGTCGGTCCAACCAATCCGCCTGTTCGGCGATCCCGTCCTGATCACCAAGGCCGACCCTGTCGTCGACTTCGACGCAGAGCTGCGCCGGCTGGTCGCGGACCTGACCGACACCATGCAGGACGCTCCCGGCTCGGGCCTGGCCGCGCCGCAGATCGGCGTCGGCCTGCGCGTTTTCACGTACTTCGTCGAGGGCGAGCTCGGCCACCTGGTCAACCCGGAGCTGAGCCTGTCGGCCGAGGAGCAGTTCGGGCCGGAGGGCTGCCTGTCACTGCCCGGCCTGACCTTCGACTGCCGCCGCGCGATGGGCGTCGTCGCCCGAGGCTTCAACATGTACGGCGAGCCGGTGGTGATCGAGGGGTCCGACCTGCTCGCCCGCTGCATCCAGCACGAGACGGACCACCTGGACGGCGTACTGTTCGTCGACCGGCTCGACACGCTCACCCGGAAGGCCGCGATGAAGGCGATCCGCGAGGCCGAGTGGTCCGGGCTGTCCGGCCCGCCGCAGGTCAAGGTCTCCCCGCACCCCATGAACGGATTCGGCCTGTGAGAGTAGTTTTCGCCGGTACCCCCGAGGTGTCCGTCACCGCGCTCCGCGCGATCGTTGCCAGCAGCCACGAGCTGGTGGCCGTGGTCACCCGGCCGGACGCCACGGCGGGTCGAGGCCGCAAGCTGATCGCCTCGCCGGTCGCCCAGTACGCCGAGGAGCTCGGCATCGAGGTGCTCAAGCCGGTCAAGCCGAGCGACCCGGAGTTCCTCGCCAGGCTGACCGAGATCGCGCCGGACTGCTGCCCGGTCGTCGCGTACGGCGGGTTGCTCCCGCAGGCCGCGCTCGACATCCCGCCGCACGGCTGGATCAACCTGCACTTCTCCGTACTCCCGGCCTGGCGTGGCGCCGCGCCGGTGCAGCACTCGATCATCTCCGGCGACGACGTCACCGGCGCCAGTACCTTCCGGATCGTCAAGGCGCTCGACGCGGGGCCCGTGTACGGCGTACTGACTGAGCCGATCGGGCCGAAGGACACGTCCGGCGACCTGCTCGCCAGGCTTGCGGAGTCCGGCGCCAAGCTGCTCGTCGACACCCTCGACGGCATCGAGGCCGGCGCCCTGGTGGCCGTCGAGCAGCCGGCCGACGGCGTCACGCTGGCGCCGAAGATCAACGTCGAGGACGCCGAGCTGGACTTCACCGCGCCGGCGCAACGCGTCGACCGGCTCGTGCGTGGGTGCAACCCGGCGCCGGGTGCGTGGACGACGTTCCGCGGCGAGCGGCTGAAGGTGCTCGACGTCGACCTGACCGCGGAAGACGACCTCAAGCCCGGCGAGCTGCGCGCGACCAAGTCGAGTGTCGAGGTCGGTACCGGCAGCAAGGTGCTGAAGCTCGCCACCGTCCAGCCGCAAGGCAAGAAGCCGATGGCCGCCGCCGACTGGGCCCGCGGCGTACGGATCACCGCCGAAGACCTCCTCGGTCCGGAATCGAAGGCAGAGTGAGCGACCGCAGTCCTCGCAACCGCGCACCGCAGCGCCGTCCCGACCGGGTCCGGCAGGTTGCCTACGAGGTGATCCGGCAGGTCACCTCGCAGGACGGCTATGCGAACCTCGCCCTCAACAAGGCCCTGCGCGACCAGAAGCTGAGCGGCCGCGACGCTGCCTTCTGCACGGAACTCGTGCACGGCACGCTGCGCTGGCAGGGCACGTACGACGCGATCCTCGCCGGCAACGTCTCCAGGCCACTCGCCGAGCTCGACCCCGAGCTGCTCGATCTGCTCCGCCTTGGCACGCACCAGCTGCTGCGGATGCGCGTCGACTCCTACGCAGCGGTCAACGAGATGGTCACCCTGACCCGCGCCGTGTCCGGCCAGAGTCGCAGTGGCTTGGTCAACGCGGTACTGCGCAAGGTCAGCCAGCGCACGTTCGACCAGTGGATCGTCGATGTCGCCCCACATTCCGACGACGACCTCTTCGGGTTCCTGTCGATCGCGAAGGCGCATCCCCGCTGGATCGTCGAGGCCTTCGCCGACGCGCTCCACACGGACGGCTATGAGCTGGACGAGCTGCTGGACGCCGACAACGAGCCACCACGGGTGACGCTGGTGGCACGGCCCGGCCTGGCCGAGGTGGACGACCTGATCGAGTCCGGAGCGACCAGAGCGCAGTACTCGCCCTATGCCGCCGTACTGCAAGGTGGAGGCGACCCCGGCAAGATCTCGGCCGTCTCTGCCGGGCGCGCTGGAGTGCAGGACGAAGGGTCGCAGTTGGTCGCCACTGCGCTCGCAATGGCGCCACTGGAGGGCAGGGATGCCAAGTGGCTCGACCTGTGCGCCGGACCGGGCGGTAAGGCCGCTTTGCTCGCGGCGATCGGTCGCCAGCGGGGCGCAGCGATCACAGCGGTAGAGCCGCTGCCGCACCGTGCGGAACTGGTTCGCTCCAACCTCCGTGCTGTGCCTGGAAACCACCAGGTGCTGGTAGGCGACGGCACCAAGCCGACCTGGCCAGAAGGCTCGTACGACCGGGTGCTGGCCGACGTGCCCTGCAGTGGGCTCGGTGCTCTGCGGCGACGCCCGGAGGCGCGCTGGCGTCGTACTCCGGAGGACGTGGCCGAGCTGCGTCCGCTGCAGGAGCAACTGCTCGACTCGGCGATCGCCTCTGTCCGCAAGGGTGGCGTGGTCGCGTATGTGACCTGCACCCCGCACCTGATGGAGACGCGGGAGGTTGTGGACGCAGTACTGGCGAAGCGCGGCGACGCCGTGCTGGAGGACGCCCGCGGGCTCCTGCCGGACGTACCGTCGCTGGGGGAGGGGCCGGACCTGCAGCTCTGGCCCCACATTCACGGCACCGACGCGATGTACCTGGCGCTCATCAGACGGACCTGATGTCAGGTGTGTGACGCCGAACGGTCATGATGGGGTAGTGACCGCAACCGAGATCCGCCCTGCCCGGAGTGTCCAGCAGCACCAGTTCATCGGGCTCACGGCGGCTTTCGGCATCGGGATGCTGTTCGCGATCCAGTCCCGGCTGAACGGCGAGCTCGGCCAGGTGCTCGGCGACGGCGTACCGGCCGCGCTGATCTCCTTCGGTAGCGGGCTCGTCGTCCTGCTGGCCGGCTGCGCGGTGATCCCGCCGATACGCCGGTCGGTGGGGAGGGTCTGGCGAACCATCAGGACGCCTGCTGATGGCGGCGGACTGCTCAGGTGGTGGCAGTGCATCGGTGGACTCGCCGGTGCGTTCCTGGTCGCCATCCAGTCGATCACGGTGTCGGTGATCGGCGTAGCAGTCTTCATAGTCGCCGTAGTGGCTGGGCAGGCCGTCAGTAGCTTGGTAGTGGACCGGCTGGGCTTCGGCCCGGCCGGACGCCAGGCCTATACGCCACTGCGGATAGTGGGTGCAGTGTTGGCGACGGCGGCCGTAGTACTGGCTGTATCCGATCGGTTGCACCACCCGTCCGGTCTATTGCTCGCACTGCTCCCCGCACTGGGTGGGGTTTTCACTGCCGTGCAGCAAGCCATCAATGGCCGAGTGGCCCAGACTGCGTCCGGCGACGCCTCCGGAGCGATCGCGGCCGGGGTCATCAACTTCCTGGTCGGCTTCGCTGCGTTGCTGGTCGTCTTCTTCGTCGACCTGCTGGTCCGCGGTACGCCGAACAGCCTGCCGTCCAACCCCTGGCTGTACCTCGGGGGCATGTGCGGCGTCATCTTCATCAGCGCGGCAGCCGCCGTCGTCCGGATCGTCGGCGTGTTCGTGCTCGGCCTCGGCACCATCGCCGGTCAGCTGATCGGCAGCCTCTTCATCGACCTGTTCGTGCCGGCCTCCGACCAGGAGGTCACCCTCCCCGTCGTCGCCGGAACCCTGCTCGCCCTCGTCGCGGTGATCGTCGCGGCCCTGCCCAACCTCAGGAAGAGCGCCTGACCAGCCGGACGTAGCCGTCGTAGGTGCGGCGCCCGACGACCTTCCAGAGCACCCGGACCGGTGCCGGGATCCGCTTCAGGAAGTCCCGCTCCTCCTCCGGCGAGCACTCCTCGAGGATCATGCCGAGGAACAGCAGCCGCTTGCGCTTGTCGTCGATCGACTTCGCGCCGCGCTCGCCCAGCCTGTTCCACTGCTCGGCGGTCAGGTACTGGCGGACGAGCGGCAGGATCTCCTGCTCCTCCTCGCGCATGTGCTCTTCGAGGATCACCGCTGCTTGCCTGACCGCGGTCGCGAGCGCGTCCCGATCGGCCTGGTTCGCCGTGGCCGCCCAGGCCGGGGCGAGCTTGTCGATCTGGTCGAGCGCGATGGACAGCGCGGAGTGCTGGCCCTCCATCCGATGGATCAGGTCCGCCTCGAGCGACGCCTTCTCCAGCAGCGGCGGCCAGAGCAGGTCGTCCTCGCCCTCGTGGTGGTGATGCAGCGACGCCACGAGGTCGGTCAGGTGCTCGCCGACCAGCGCCGCGCGCTCGGTGTCGCCCACGGTCACGTGGCCGATCAGGTCGGGCAGTAGCCCGAACTCGCGCCGGAAGACGCGGTGGATGATCACCATCTCGTGCGTGTCAGGTACTGCGGTCGTGCTCATGCTTTCCTCCCCGGTACGCCGGGCGCTCGCGCCGGAAGGTCTCCCCCCGACCGGCGCGGCCCAGCGCTTTCACGGTACCGGAGCGGGCTCCGGCTCAGCAGCGATTTTCGGCCGCTTGCGCGATCGGACCGTACTGACGACCCCTTGGGACACCGCGACCCCGGCCAGCACGATCACCGCGCCGACGGGCTGGTACCAGGTGAGGTGCTCGTCCAGCACGAGCACGCCGGCCACGATCGCGAAGATCGGCATGATGTACGTGACCATCGACGTCATACTCGCGCCGATCAGCCGGATCTGCCGCAGGTTCAGCACGAACGCCACTCCGCTGCCGAGCGCGCCGAGGGCGATCACGCTGCCGATCGCCTGGAGCGAGAGCGACGACGGCGCCGGCGGGGCGTGACCGGTCAGGATCGGGGCCGCGATCGCGAGCTGGACCGTCGAGCAGATCAGCAAAGTCGCCGACAGCGCGGTCCCGGACAGGTTGCTGCCGGCAATGAACCGCTTCTGGTACGGGATGGCGACGCCGTACGACACCGCGGCCGCCATGCAGAACAGCTGGCCGGTCAGCTCCGAGCCGCCGTGCAGCTGCCATGCGCCGAGCACCACCATCATGCCGGCGAAACCGATCAGCAGGCCGAGAACCCGTTGCAGCGTGAACCTCTCGGTCCGGAACACCCAGACGGCGATCGGCAGCACGACCAGCGGGGTGATCCCGTTCCAGATCCCCGCGAGCAACGACGGCACGCGCTGTTCGCCGTACCCGAACAAGGTCCAGGGAATGGCCGAGCCGATCGCCGCGGCGACGAAGTTGTGCGCCCAGACCCGCGGCGACCGGGGCAGCGCCTCACGCTTGACCGCCAGGATCGTGAGCAGCACCAGCGACCCGGCGATCACCCGCCCGAGCGCGAGGTACGCCGGATGCAGCTCGCGCACCCCGACCGAGATGAACAGGAAGCTGCAGCCCCAGATGGCGCCGAGCAACAACATGGTCGGCAACCAGGACCGGACGGGCGGCTTGTCAGGAGTCGAAAGGGTGCTCACTCCTGACATCCTGCATCATCCCACCGACAATTTCCCCTTCCTGCCCGCAATTGGGCAACCACGCGCAAACCTGCACAATCGGTAGCCCTATGACCACCAGAGGCGAGTCCGGCTGACGACACTCGCTCGTCGGGTTTCGGTCGGTGGTTCGGGGCAGGATGGCGGCATGGCTTTCGATGTGGATGCTGTCCGCAAGCAGTTTCCGGCGTTGGGTGAGGGGGCCGCGCACTTCGACGGGCCCGGTGGGTCGCAGACGCCGCAGGTGGTGGCTGACGCGGTGGCGGCGACGATGGTGTCGGCGCTGGCCAACCGTGGGCAGGTGACTGCTGCCGAGCGCCGGGCTGACGCGATCGTGGTGGGCGCGCGGCAGGCGATGGCTGATCTGCTGGGGACCGATCCGGGCGGCATCGTCTTCGGCCGGAGCATGACGCAGCTGACCTACGACTTCGCCCGTACGCTCGCCAAGAACTGGGGGCCGGGGGACGAGGTGATCGTCACCCGCCTCGACCACGACGCGAACATCCGGCCGTGGGTGCAGGCGGCCGAGGCGGCCGGCGCGACGGTCAGGTGGCTCGAGTTCGATCCGGTGACCTCGGAGCTGGACGACATCGCGCCGCTGCTCTCGTCGCAGACCCGGCTGGCCGCGGTGACGGCGGCCTCCAACCTGATCGGCACCCGCCCGGACATCGAGGCGATCGCGACGCTCGTCCACGACGCCGGCGCGCTGGTGTACGTCGACGGCGTCCACCTGACCGCGCACTCGCCGATCGACGCGTCCTTCGCCGACTTCTACGCCTGTTCGCCGTACAAGTTCTTCGGCCCGCACTGCGGAGTGCTGTCGGCCGCGCCGGGCCTGCTCGAGGATCTCCACCCAGACAAGTTGCTTCCGGCGACTGACAACGTGCCGGAGCGGTTCGAGTTCGGCACCCTGCCGTACGAGTTGCTGGCCGGCACGACCGCCGCCGTCGACTTCATCGCGGGTCTCGGGGGAGTGGCGACCGGAGACCGCAGAGAGCGCTTACTGAGTTCGCTCGCGCTGGTGGAGGAACACGAGGACGCCCTGCGCGACGACCTCGAGAACCGGCTGGCCGCGATCGACGGGATCACGTTCTACGGGCACGCGCAGCGGCGTACGCCGACGTTGTTGTTCTCCGTCGACGGCTGGGAGTCGCGTGCCGTCGCCGCCAAGCTGGCCGAGTCGGGCGTCAATGCGCCGGCCGGATCCTTCTACGCGCTGGAGGCATCCCGCCATCTCGGCCTCGGCGACACCGGCGCGGTCCGCGTCGGCCTGGCGCCGTACACGCATCAATCCGACGTTGACCGCCTGGTCGAAGCGATCGAAACCCTGGGGACCTGACATGCACCTCGCCCGCCGCCTGCTCCTCGCCGCACTCGCCCTCACCGCCATCGCAACCCCGACATCCCTCGCCACCGCCGGCCCGACGGGCGCCACCGGCGCGACCGCGGCTTCTGATCCAGCGCGGGCCGAGCTGCGCGGAATCGTCGAGAACGTCGTCGGAGCAACCGGCAAGCGGTACGCCGCGAAGGACGATGCCGGCCACGTGATGGACACCGTCAAGATCATCCAGGACACCACCGGCGGCTACCTGGCCGTCTCGCACCACATGGCGAGCGACGACCAGTTCCGGGTCAACCTCGCCACCTCGACCGACCTCCTCACCTGGCACTGGGTCCGCGAACTCGCCGGCAGCAACACCGGCCCCGCTTCCCAACCGACCATCGCCCAGGCATCCAACGGCGGCTTCGTGATGGCGTGGGAGCAGGAGCAACCCGGCGGCGGCAACAACCACCTGGCCTTCCGGTACTTCGCCAACCGCGCCGACCTGCTGGCCGGCCGGGTGACCCGCTCCTTCGACGCGCCCCGCCGCCTCTCGACCTGCGCCGAGGGCACCCCGAACATCTACGGGATCACGCTCTCTCCGGACATCGACCACTCGACGATCGACCTCGGCGGCCACTACTGGTGGAACTGCGACCGCGACCGCCAGCAACGCGGCCGACTGACCAACTTCAACTCCTGGACGACGTCCGCCCAGCCGAACTTCGACAACGCGCTGCTGTACTGGAACGTCGGCGGCAACATCGGCGACCGCGACCAGGTCAGCTTCCGCGGCTACAGCTTCGGCCTGATCGAGGGCCAGTACACCAAGGGCGACTTCGGCTCCTGGCGCACGTTCGTCTACGACTACCAGACCGGCAACGCCGACCGTACGACGATCCGCACCGACGCCGGCAGCACCGCCTTCGCCAACCCGACCGTCACCGCCCTCCGCGCCCCGAACGGCCAGCCCGCCCTGGTGATGACCTTGTTCATCCCCAGCGAAGGCGCCGGCGCCGGGGAGTCCGGCGAGCTGATCTATTACAAGACGTACTAAATCAACTCGATGGGGTAAATCTGGGTAAGCTCATTCCCGTGAAAGAGCCGACCCAGGTCTTCATCCAGCCCACCCCCACGGACGACCTCCTCGCCGCGTCCCCAGCGGCTGGCCGCTGGGCGGTCGCTGGAGTAGAGGTCGCCTGGACGCCAGCTGGTTCGGCTCCGCCCTCCACTGCCGCAGCCTCAGCCCTCCTCCCCGCCGCGCCCGCAGCCGCAGGCGGCGCGGTGCTGGTGACCGCCGCAGGCGGCATTTCGCGAGTAGCGCTGCGGTGGGATGAGCCGGTGTCGGCTGAGGCGCTCATCCTCGGGGATGCGTGGGAGCGGTCGTACGGGGATCTGCAGTGGCGCCACCTCCAGCCTGAGCGGTTCCTACCCTGGTACTGGCTCGCTCATGATCAGAAGACCGGCAAGACCGAAGGCGGCGGCGTCGACGTGCACCCCGGCGCCTTCTGTTCCTGGACCGTCGACCAGACCGGCTTCACCCTCTGGCTCGACCTCCGCAACGGCGGCGGCCCGACCCACCTCGGCGGCCGCCAGCTGAAGGCAGCAACGGTCCGCCGCTTCGAAGACGCCGGTACGCCGTGGCGCACCCTCCACTCAGCCGTCGAAGCAATGAGTACGGCCATCACCCCACGAGACATCGGCCCCGTCGTCGGCGCCAACAACTGGTACTACGCCTACGGCGAAGGCTTCGACGAGAAGGCGGTACTGCAAGACGCCGCAACCGTCGTCGAACTGGCCGACGGCCACCCCGTCAAACCCTTCAGCGTCGTCGACGACGGCTGGAACCCCGGCGGCAACGGCTCGGGCGGTCCCTGGGAGAGCGGTATCTCCGGCCTGTTCGACGACCTGCCCCGGACAGCCCAAGCGATCAAAGACCTAGGCGCCCGGCCAGGCCTCTGGTTCCGCCCACTCCTCTCCCGTGAAGACGGTCCGTGGCGTCGCCAAGGCCAGTCCGACGGCTTCGGCCGGGCCCTCGACCCGACGTACCCGGAAGTCCTCGACCTCCTCCGAGCAGACCTCCGCCGCTTCAAGGACTGGGGCTTCGAGCTCGTCAAACACGATTTCAGCAGCTACGACCTGTTCGGCCGCTTCGGCCCGGCGATGGGCGCCCACCTCACCGACGACGGCTGGCAGTTCCACGACACCACCCGTACCACCGCCGAGATCATCCTCGACCTGTACGCCGAAATCCGCACCGCCGCCGACGACCTCGTCCTGATCGGCTGCAACACCGTCGGCCACCTGGCCGCCGGGCTCGTCGACGTGCAGCGCACCGGCGACGACACCTCCGGCCGCGACTGGGAGCGGACCCGCAAGATGGGCGTCAACTCACTCGCCTTCCGCCTGCCCCAGCACCGAAGGTTCTTCACCGTCGATGCTGACTGCGTGCCCTGTACGCCGCAGACCCCCTGGGAACTCAATCGCCAGTTCCTCGACCTCGTCGCCAGGTCGGGGAGCGCTCTGTTCGTCTCTGTCGACCCGGCAGCCAGGACGCCGCGGACAGACCGTGATCTTGGCGACGGTATACGGTTGGCGCTCAGTGGTGGCAACGCCGCGGATGGTGGGATCGAGCCGCTCGACTGGCTGGTGAACACCACGCCGACCGCCTGGCGGGCCGGCACCGGCACGGTTCGCTACGACTGGTCGCGCCCCTGGGGCGCGGACCCAGCCGCGGGCTGAAGCGTGGCGCAGGGGCCAGCGGTCCGCCGCCAGTGGGTGAGGGCCGGCGGAGCAGGGGTGTGGGGGGCAGGGGTGCGTGGGGCAGTGGAGACAGGGGGAGTGGTGAGCAGCGACCAGCCGCCGGCCGTAGTACGCCGGGGTACCAATCTCGATCGCGTGGGTGGCTTCAACGACACGGTGGTGCTGGATGCGATCCGGCGGGCCGACGAACGGCTGAGCCGGGTCGAGATCGCGGCCGCCACCGGACTGTCCGGGCAGGCCATCTCCAACATCACCCGCCGATTGCTCGACGCCGGCCTGGTCCGCGAGGCCGGCCGGCAGAAGAGCGCCGGCCTCGGCAAACCGCGCACCCTCCTCGAACTCGAGCCCACCGGCCAGTACGCCGTCGGTGTGCACCTCGACCCGGCCGTCGTCACCACGGTCGTGCTCGATCTGACCGGGCAGGTCGTCGCCCGCCGCCGCGCGGAGACACCGGCGTCCGACGATCCCGACGTACTCATTGCGGGAATCGCTGCCACAGTCGAGCAGGTCATCGCCGAAGCCGGCGCGCCGCGTGAACGCGTGGTCGGCGTCGGCATCGCCGCGCCCGGGCCGATCGACGTCGAGCGCGGCGTCGTGGTGAACCCGCCCAACCTGAGCGCCTGGCATCTGGTTCCGTTGCGCGACACCCTGCGCGTGCTGACCGGCCTGCCGGTCCTGCTGGACAAGGACGTCACCGCCGCGGCGTCCGCCGAGAAATGGGCCGGCGGCCCGAACGGTCGTGGCAGTTTCGTCTTCTTCTACCTCGGTACCGGGGTAGGTGCCGGCCTGGTGATCGGCGACGAGGTGGTCCGCGGTTCGAGCAGCAACGTCGGCGAGATCGGCCACGTGATGGTCGATCCCGACGGCCCGGTGTGTTTCTGCGGACGCCGCGGCTGTGTCGGCGAGACCAGCCAGCCACGCTACCTCGTCCAGCAAGGGATCCACGCGGGAGTACTTGCCAAGGGCATCGATCTCGACGACCGGCACGCCGTCGACGTCGCCTTCGCCGAACTGTGCGACCAGGCTGCGGCGGATGCCGACCTGCCCGGCGGCAAGGTGGCGCGCGAGCTGATCGCCGCGCTGGCCGGGCGGATCGCCAAGGTGGTCGAGGACATCGCCAACCTGCTCGACCTGGAACGCGTCGTGTTCGGCGGCCCGCACTGGGACCAGCTCGCGCCCTTCTTCGACGAGGCCGTCCGGGCCGCGCTGGAAGAGCGCTTCCTGGTTCGCTCCGTCCATCCTTTCGCCGTCACCGGGACCGCGCTCGGCGCGGACGTCGGTGCGGTCGGCGCCGCCAGCCTGGTGCTCGACCACACGTTCTCTCCCAACCCCTCAGTGCTCCTGCTCGGACCCGCAGAGAGCGCTCCATCTGTCGTAGTCGGGTCCGCTGAAAGGTTGATGTCTTGATGACCGGTATCGATCCCGAGGTACTCGCCCGTGCCACCGAGAAGGTCCGCCAGGCGACCGGCGACCAGGTGATCGCGGACATGTTCCACCGGTCGATGGCGGAGAACCTGCCCGCCGTCGCGGAACGGCTGCCGGACGGTACGACGTTCGTGCTGACCGGTGACATCCCCGCGATGTGGTTGCGTGACTCCGCCGCCCAGCTGCGGCCGTACCTGGTGCTCTGCGCCGACGACCCGGCGCTGCAGGAGGTGCTGATCGGCGTCCTGCACCGGCAGCTCGAGTACATCGCTCTCGACCCGTACGCGAACGCCTTCAACAAGACGGCGAACGGCGCCGGCCACACCACCGACGAGACCGAGATGTCGCCGTGGGTGTGGGAACGCAAGTACGAGATCGACTCGCTGTGTTACCCGATCGAGCTGGCCTACCGGCTGTGGCGGATCACCGGCCGCAAGGACGTCATCGACGACCGCTTCCGGGTGGCGGCGGTCGCGGCTCTCGAAGTACTGGAGACCGAGCTGGACCATGACGCCAAGTCGCCGTACCGGTTCCAGCGGCACGACGATCGGCCGAGCGACTCGCTCATCCGCGACGGTCTCGGGCAGCCGACTCAGCGGACCGGCATGTCATGGAGCGCTTTCCGGCCGAGTGACGACGCGACCGAGCACGGGTTCAACGTGCCCGGCAACATGTTCGCCTCGGTCGTCCTCGGTTACCTGGAGGCGATCGCGAGCGAGGTACTCGACGATGCCGCGCTCGGCGATCGCGCCAAGGAGCTCAAGGCCACCATCGACGACGGGATCGCGCAGTTCGGCACGGTCGACCACCCGACGCTCGGCCGGGTCTACGCCTACGAGGTGGACGGCACGGGGGAGCGGTTGCTGATGGACGACGCGAACATGCCAAGCCTGCTGTCGGCGCCGATGACGGGGTTCGCCGCGGCCGATGATCCGACGTACCTGGCGACCCGTTCGCTGCTGCTCAGCCCGGAGAACCCGTACTACTACAGCGGTACTCATGGTGCCGGGATCGGCAGCCCGCACACTCCGCCGGACCACATCTGGCCGATCGCGCTGGCGGTCCAGGGCCTGACCAGCACGTCGGCCGACGAGCGGCAGCAGCTGCTCGAACTGCTGCGCGACACCACTGGCGGGACCGGGCAGATGCACGAGTCCTTCCACACCGACGACCCGGCCAACTTCACCCGCGAGTGGTTCTCCTGGGCCAACGCGATGTTCTGCGAGCTGTGCCTCAGCCACGCGGGGCTCAAGCTCAGCTGACGTCCCGGCGCCGGGTGGTGACGACGGCCAGTACGACGAAGACGGCGGCGTAGCCGAGTACGGTCAGGAGAGCGCGATCTCCCGACACGGCATCCCGTACTCCGGGAGGCGCGTCCGCCGAACTCATCCCCGTCACGCTGAACACCAGCGCTCCGGCGTTGGTGCCCGGCAGCGCGTCGGACAGGACGTGGAGATCGGGGAGCAGGCTGTTGACCACCCCGGCCAGCAGCGTCTCGATCCCGAGGATCCATACGACACCGAGCCCGATCGGCAGGGCAACGTTGCGGAAGGCAACGGCTAGTAACGCGCCGGCCAGGCACCAGGAACTGAGGACGAGCCAGCCGCCGCCCAGTCCTTTGAGCAGGGCGCCGGCGCTCGGCCAGTCCATCGGCGCGTTCTCGGCCGCGGCGATCCCGATACTGCACAGGGCGCAGGCGGCGAAGATGCCGAGCACCCAGACGGCCAGCATGGTCAGCAGGCCGAGCAGTTGACCGCCGAGCAGGGTGCCGCGGCCGGGGCGCTGGGTGAGGATGGTCTTCAGCGTTCCCCAGGTGTACTCGCCGCCGACCACGATCGCGCCGAGGACCAGAGCGAGCGCTCCCGCGAAGACCGGGAAGCCGCCGATCGTGTTGTCCATCACGCGTTCCGGCAGGACTCCGCGGAGTACCTCGGCGCGGGGGACGCCGTTGGTCTGCGGGTTGTCGTCGCCGCTCACATAGCCGAGGTAGGGCAGGAGGTAGCCGAAGATCAGGCTCAGGACGAGGCCGGCTCCGAACAGCACCCAGACGGCGGATCGTTTGCGGAGCTTGAGCAGCTCGGCGCGGTAACTACCCAGCATGGGTCTTCTCCTTGTCCGTGGTCGTGGTCAGCTCGAAGAAGACGTCCTCGAGAGCGCGTTCTGTGCTGTGCAGCTCGGAGACCGCGATCCCTGCGTCGACCAGCAGGCGGTTCACCTCAGCGGCGCGGTCGGGCGCGACCTTGACCCGCAGCGTTTCGTCGTACAGGTGGACGGCGGCGGCGCCGAGCGCCTCGATGAGGAGCGAGCGAGCGTTCTCTCGGGGTGTCGCCCGGATCACCAGCTCCTGCTCGGTCCGTAGCTCGTCGACGGTGTGCTCGGCGACCATCCGGCCTTCGCTGATGATGCCGACGCGGTCGCAGATCTGCTGTACCTCACCGAGCAGATGACTGGACAGCAGGACGGTCCGGCCGTCCGCGCCGAGCTCGCGGATGAGCCGGCGCATGTCGCGCATGCCGGCCGGGTCGAGACCGTTGGTCGGTTCGTCGAGGATGACCAGCTCGGGATCCTTGAGGAGAGCCGCGGCGACACCGAGTCGCTGCTTCATGCCGAGTGAGTACGTCGAGAAGCGGTCGCGGGCGCGATCGGCCAGGCCGACCAGGGCGAGTACTTCGTCGATGCGCGGGCGGGGCACGTCGGCGTACTCGGCGAGAACGCGGAGATTGTCGAGCCCGGAAAGGTACGGATAGAAGGCGGGCGACTCGATCATCGAGCCGGTCCGGGCGAGCACCTGCGCCTGGCCGGGCGCGCCGCCGAGCACGCGGACCGTACCGCTCGTCGGACAGATCAGACCGGTCAGGATCCGCAGCGTGGTGGTCTTGCCGGCGCCGTTGGGCCCGAGAAAGCCATAGACCTCACCGGGCAGGACAGTCAGATCGACACCGTCGACAGCCAAGGTGTCGCCGTAGCGTTTGGTCAGGCCCGAGACCTCGACCAGCGGAGCAGCAGTTGCGTTCATGCCTAAGACAGTGCCGGTCAGGCCATGCTCACCGCGTCGCCCACCGGGAGTGACTGCGGCTACCTCACGAGGAGTAGAGAACTACCTCGCGACAGTAGGTGTCGCCTTGATCCATTCGCGTTTGTCGAGCTCCCCGACGATGAACCGCGCCAGCTCCGCACGACTCACCTGCGAACCACCCTTGGGCGTCGCGGCATCCTGGACCCGATAGTCGCCGGCCGGTTCCTCATCGACCAGCCGCGTCGGCCGAACCAGCGTCCACTCGAGATTGCTCGCCCGTACGATCTCCTCCAGCCGCGCCATGTCGCCGTACTGCTCGCGCATCAGCGTCCGGGCGGCCAATCGGTACCAGAGCGGGAAACTCGGATCGTCGTGCCGTACTCCGGCGGAGGTGATCGCGGTCAGTCGATCTACTCCGGCTGACTCCATCGCGGCCACCAGCGATCGCCCGCCCTCGGAGTACAGCCCAAGCGCTCGCCGACCCGGTGCACCCACCGCGCTCACCACCGCGTCCTGTCCCGCGACTGCCGCTTGCACGCTGGCCGCGTCGCGGATGTCGGCCGCGACCACCCGCACTCCGTCCAGCGTCACCTTCGCCGGATCGCGTACCGCCGCTGTCACCTCATGCCCGGCCGACCTGGCCTCCTCAACAATCTGCCGCCCGGTGCCACCACCGGCCCCGAAGACCGTCACCTTCGCCACCTTCACCACTCCTCATCACGAACACCGTTCGACCAACGAACAGTGTACGTCAGGTGGTGAGGGGTCAGCCGAGCCAGCCTGGACGGACGAGGCCGGTCTGGTAGGCCATGACGACGAGCTGGGCCCGGTCGCGGACGCCGAGTTTCACCATCGCGCGGCTGACGTGGGTCTTGGCGGTGGCCGGGCTGAGCACGAGGCGCTGGGCGATCTCGTCGTTGGAGAGGCCCTCTCCGACCAGAGCGACGATCTCCCGCTCGCGATCCGTCAGTACATCAAGCTCTTTGCTCGCATGCGGCTGCCGGCTCCTACTTGCGAACTCGGCAACCAGCCGCCGGGTAACTCCCGGAGAGAGCAGCGCATCTCCGCGAGCAACCACGCGAACAGCCTGCAGCAACTCGACTGGCTCAGTGTCCTTGACCAGGAACCCGCTGGCCCCGACCCGAAGCGCCTCGAACACGTACTCGTCCAGGTCGAAGGTCGTCAGGATCACCACGTGGACGTCGGAGAGCGCTTCCTCGGCGCCGATCAACTTGGTCGCCTCGAGCCCGTCCATCCCCGGCATCCGGATATCCATCAACACGACGTCCGGCTTCTCCGCTTTGGCCAGCTCGAACGCCGCGGCCCCGTCGGCAACCTCGCCGACCACGGTGATGTCGTCCTCCGCATTCAGTAGAGACCGAAACCCCGCCCGCACCAACGCCTGATCATCAGCCAGCAACACCCGGATCATGCGCCCACGCTAGAGCATCCGCCGGTCAGGGCCGGTTTGGTCGACGAGGCGGTGTGGCTGCCGGCGGTTCAGGCGAGGCCGGCGTCGTGGGCGAGGAGGGCGATCTGGGTGCGGTTGCCGAGTTCGAGCTTGCCGAGGATGTGCGAGATGTGCGCCTTCACCGTCGCCACGCTCATGTACAGCTCGGTCGCGATGTCCGCGTTCGCCTTGCCCTGCGCGACCGCCAGCATCACGTCGTACTCCCGCGGTGACAACCGAGCGAACGCCTCCTGGGCCCGCGTATGCGCATCAGCCTGGGTAGCAGCCTGATCCATCAACCGCCGCGTGATGGCCGGCGACAGAATCGGATCACCCGCCGCCACCCGCCGCACCGCCTCGACGATCCGCGCCGGCGGCGTGTCCTTCAACAGAAACCCACTGGCCCCGGCGCGCAACGCGTGCAGCACGTTCTCATCGGTATCGAAGGTCGTCAGCACGATCACCTCCGGCGGATTCTTCCGCGCCCGCAACCGCCGCGTCGCGACGATCCCGTCCACCCGCGGCATCCGCAGATCCATCAGCACCAGATCCGGAAAATGCGCATCGACCGCCCCCGGCACCTCGTCCCCATCAGCAGCCTGAGCGACCACCGAGATCCCGTTGGCCCCGTCCAGCATCATCTCCAAACTGGCCCGCACCAACGCATCGTCATCAACCACCAACACCCGAATCGTCTCGCTCACATCGGCCACCGTAGCGGGACTCACAGCGGCCACGGGAGGGACGCTTCCAGCCGGAAGCGGCCGTCGGGTGCGCGGCCGTGGTCAAGCGTTCCGCCTGCGAGGTGCACGCGCTCGGTCAACCCGACCAGCCCGGTACCGCTCCCCGGCGCGAGCGGCACCCCGTTCCCGCTCGGGTTGCTGAGCTCGATCCGTAACGACTCACCAGGCTTACCGTCGACGACCAGCGTGACAGGATGCCCGGCCGCATGCTTGCGCGCGTTCGTCAGCCCTTCCTGCACCACCCGGTACGCCGTCCGCCCGGTTGCCGGTGGCAACGATTCTGCCGCGGCGACGGTTTCGGCGTACCGGATCTCCGTACCTGCGTCCCGCGACTCAGCCACCAGCCCAGCAAGATCCCCGAACGTCGGCTGCGGTCGCCCGCCCGGAAGCTCGTCGATCTCGCTGTCGCGCAGCACACTGATCACCTCGCGCAACTCCTCCAGCGCCTGATGCACCCCAGTCCGAATCACCCCGGCAGCCTTCGCAAGCTTCTCCGGCGAAGAATCCGGACGGTACTCGAGCGCCCCGGCGTACGTAGCAAGCAACGACAGTCGATGCGCCAGCACGTCATGCATCTCGCGCGCCATCTTCGTCCGCTCCAGCGTCCGCGCCTCAGCGACCCGCCGCCCTTGCTCGTTCTCAGCCCGGAGAGCGCGCTCTCGCAGCGAATTGAGCAATTGCCGGCGGGCCTGCATCCACTGTCCCCAGCCCAGCAGTGCGGCATGGACGGCGACGTCCAGCACGATGAACCAGCCCAGATCGAGCCCATTGATCGGCCGCCAGAGCTCTTGGACAAAATGGCCGACAACACCGGCCGCAGCCACAAGCGCGGCCGTCCTTACCGGACGACGCTGCGCGACGGTCAACGTGCCGACCGTCGACGGCGGTGTCGCGGCGGGGGAGAGCATCGCCAACGCAGCCTGCGCCAGCGCCCCCTGCACCGGGTATCGCCCAAGCACCGGAATGAGGCCACAAGCAACAATCCCGACCACGACATCGAGAGCCAACCACCCCGGCTGCAGATCTCCCGCCTGCCGCCCGAAGATCGTCATCCCCGTCAGCGCACCGACGGCACACACCGCGACGACATTGGCCCAGCGATCCCGCCTGGACACCGCACAGATCTCCTCCATGCCGCCGACCCTAAGCCGCCCCACTCCCACCCACCACCGACCAAAGTAGATACCGCACCGACCACAGACCACCCCACCCCAGCCTCCAGACCGATGCCCCCACCCCACGCCCCGGCCAATCCTTACGCCATGACCACAACCCAAAGCGCCACAACAGCCAGCCCCACCCGCGTCCCCGGCCGTAGCCGGCTTGCGGTCGCCGGAACCACCACCGTCGTCGCCGTCGCCTGGTGGACCGTCCTCACCCAGGCCTTCAACCTCACCCTCGAGGCCAAACAAGGCAGCACCGTCCACATCGGCGCCCCCTCGGTCCTCATCGCCTCACTCGCGATGTCCCTGGCCGGCTGGGCCCTGCTCGCCATCCTCGAACACAACACCATCGCCGCCCGCAAAGCCTGGACGATCACCGCCACCATCGCCTGCGCCCTGTCCCTCACCAGCCCGCTCACAGCAGGCATCGGCACCGGCTCCAAACTCGGCCTAGCCTCCCTCCACCTCCTGGTCGGTAGCCTGATCATCCTCGGCCTCCGCCGCACCGCCCTCTCCACAAAGGCCCGCTGCAACCCCACCGCCTGAGGACCCCGACATGACCACCTGGCCCGGCTACCAGCCCCTCAAACGCACTTTGCTGGCCACTCTCACCGGTCAGGTCCTGGAGATCGGTGCAGGTAAAGGCGCCAACCTCCCACTCCTCCCACCCGCCATCGACTGGATCGGCCTCGAGCCCAACCCCCGAGCCCGTCGCACCCTCACCCAAGCCGTCGCGGCAGCACCCGGCACCGGCGCCCGCCGGGTGCTCGACGCACACGCCGAGTCAATCCCGTTGCCCTCAGCAAGCATCGACGTGGTGCTCTCGACGGCAGTGCTGTGCTCGGTCGACAACGTGAGCGCGGTACTTGCCGAAATCGGGCGCGTCCTACGCCCCGGCGGCCGCTTCGTCTTCCTCGAGCACGTCGCAGCCCCGCCGGGGAGCGCTCTGCGCCGGGTGCAACGGATGATCGCCCCGATCAGCCGCGTGGTCGACCGCGGCTGCGACCCCGGCCGCGACCTCGCTCCCGAGATCGAAGCCGCCTTCGCCGACGTCGACCTGACCCACTACACCGCCCCCGGCCTGCTCAAGATCCCCTTCATCGCCGGGACAGCACACCGCTAGCGAAGCTGAGCCGCCCGATAGAACCCCTCGATGTGCGCGGTGATGAGCGCCGCAGCCTCATCACCCGCGCCGGCCCGAATCGCCCCCACGATCGCCCGGTGCTCGGCCCGCAACCCCACCGCCGTCGCATCCCAGTCCGCCAGATTCGGTACGGCGGCCAGCACGTACCCGTGAATCGCAGTACGCAACGACGACATCACCGCCGCGATCAGCACGTTCCCCGCTAGCGCCGACAACGCCACATGAAACTCGGCATCAAGCAGATGGAACTCCTCCGGCGACAACCCCGGAGCATCCATCCGGTCCAGCAACTCCTCAGCCGCCACCAGATCCCCGGCGCCCGCATGATGCGCCGCCTCGCGAGCCGTCCACGACTCCAGCAGTACGCGCGTCTGCACGATGTCGCCCATCGGCAAGTGATTCGTCGCGAGGTGCAACCGCAGCAACGCGGTCAACGGCGATGCCGGCTCGGCGACGATGACGGCGCCGGACTCAGGTCCCGAGCCGGTCGCAGTCCGGACGACCCCCATCGCCTCCAGCACCCGCACGGCCTCCCGCACCGACGGCCGGCTGATCCCGAGCTGCTCCGCCAGGGAGCGCTCTCCAGGCAGCCGCTCACCCAACCGCAGCCGCCCGGCCGCGAGATCGGCCTCGACCCGGTTCAGGACCAGCTCGTAGTTCTTCACCGGCGTACGCACGGTACGGAGCAGTTCGTCACAGACGGGAGTGTAGCCCTGTGGTCGGACCACAGACTATGCTGTGGTCCGACCACACCGTCCAGCTGTCGAGGGAAGCACCGATGACCGAACGCCAGATACCCCGCTGGTCCGAGCTCAAGCCGCTGCTGCGCGCCAAGCCGGTCACCCTGAACGCGACCGACCGCCGGCTGGAGAAGGCGCTCACGATCGCCGACCTGCGCGCGATCGCCAAGCGCCGGACGCCGCGCTCGGTCTTCGACTACACCGACGGTGCCGCGGAGGCCGAGATCAGCCTGAGCCGGGCCCGGCGGCTGTTCCGCGAGATGGAGTTGCAGCCGTCCATCCTGCGCAACGTCTCCGAGATCGATCTCGGGACGACGATTCTCGGCCGCCGCTCGGAGCTGCCGTTCGCGTTCGCGCCGACCGGCTTCACCCGGATGATGAACCACGAGGGCGAGAGCGCGGTGGTCAAGGTCGCCCAGGACGTCGGCATCCCGTACGCGCTGTCGACGATGGGCACGACCTCGATCGAGGACGTCGCCACGGCCGGTCCGGACGCGCGCAAGTGGTTCCAGCTGTACGTGTGGAAGGACCGCGCGGCCGGCGAGGACCTGGTGAAGCGGTCGGCCGCCGCCGGGTACGAAGCGCTGATGCTGACCGTCGACGTACCGGTCGCCGGCGCCCGCCTTCGCGACGTCCGCAACGGTTTCACCATCCCGCCGTCGCTGACGGTCAAGACGGTTCTCGACGCGTCGATGCACCCGGCCTGGTGGGCCAACCTGCTCACCACCCGCCCGCTCACCTTCGCCTCGCTGTCGAGCTGGGGCGGTACGGTCGCCGATCTGCTGAACCAGCTCTTCGACCCGACGATGACCATCGACGACCTGAACTGGCTCCGCTCGATCTGGGAGGGCCCGCTCATCATCAAGGGCATCCAGACCGTCGAAGACGCCCGCCGCGTGGTCGACGCCGGCGCCGACGCGATCGTCCTGTCCAACCACGGTGGCCGCCAGCTGGACCGGGCTCCCACGCCGCTCCGGATCCTCCCCGAGGTCCGCAAGGCCATCGGCACGGACGCCGAGATCTACCTGGACACCGGCATCATGAGCGGCGCCGACATCGTCGCCTCCCTGGCGCTGGGTGCCGACGCTTGCCTGGTCGGCCGTGCCTACCTCTACGGCCTGATGGCCGGTGGCGAGCGAGGAGTGGCCAAGGCCGCCCAGATCCTCACCACCGAGGTCCGCCGCACCATGGCCCTGCTGGGCGTCGACAAGGTCGCAGACCTCAACCCCGGCCACGTCCGCCTGCCCTGAGAGCTTGTCGAAGGGTCGTCGTCAGATCGGGAGGTTGGCGACGATCCGTAGGCCGCCGGCCGGCGTGCGACTGGCGGTCAGGGTGCCGCCCAGGGCGGTGGCTCGTTCGCGCATGCCGACGATGCCGTTGCCCTCGCGTGGCGGCCCCGTCAATGCGGAGCCATCGTCATCCACCTGCAGCACGAGCGCCTCCTCGCCGTACTGGATGCGCACGGTCGCAGCAGTCGCCTTGGCATGCCGTACGACGTTGGTGAGCGACTCCTGGATGATCCGGAAGGCCGCGCGATCCAGGCTGGTCGGGAGCGGGCGCGGGTCTCCGTGCACGATCGCGTGCACCTCGAGCCCGGCCATCGACGTACGGCTGATCAGGTGGTCGAGCCGGTCCAGCCCGGCGACCGGTTGACGTGGTGCTGACTCGTCTGACTGCCGCAGTACGCCGACAATCGACCGCAGCTCGACCAGTGCCTCCTTGCTGGCGTCCTTGATCGCCGCGAGCGCCGGCCCAGCCTGCTCCGGCTGTCGGTCGACCAGGTGCAGCGCGGTGGACGCCTGCACGTTGATCAGCGAGATGTGATGCGCCACCACGTCATGCAGCTCCTGTGCGATCCGCAGCCGCTCCTCACCGGCCCGCCGCAGCTCCGCCTCACGCCTGGTCTTGTTGGCCGCCATCACCCGCTCGCGATGCCCACGGAACAACTCTGCCGTGAACCCCAGTACGACGAAGCAGGTGCCGACCAGGAGAACCTGGTAAATCCCTTGCCCGCTCAACCCGAGCACGAGTCGCCCGAGCACGTGCCCGGCATACAAGGTGACCAGCCCGATCCAGCCGGCCAGCCGATGCCCGGTCCTGATCACCGTGAAGACAGCGATCACAAAACTGAAGATGACCGGCCCGTACCCGTACTGCATCAGCATGTAGACGAGCGTCGACCCGACCGTTGCCCACAGCACCGGCACCGGATGACTGCGCAGCCAGTAGAGCGACACGGAGCCGATCATGACGAGCACCACCATGAGCCAGTCGCCGTGCCGCCGGCCGTCCTGGTTGTTGGACGCTCCGAAGGATCCGAACACCGCGATGATCGTGACGGCCGCAGGCAGCAGCACCCGCCTGAGGCGGCCGTCGGAGATCAGGTCGGTAGTGCTCACCCTAGGAACCGTAGAGGTCCGGCCGGTCCGGTGTCATCGTCGCCACGGAGTACTTCGCACTGCTCCGTCCGCAGTACCTCAGTACTTGACGTTGTAGATGCCTTCTTCGTAGCTCTTGCCGTAGTACCGCTTCAGCTCGTCCAGATCAGCGTCCTGACGATCCGTCGCCTTGGCGATCTCGGCGCGGCTCGGCACGGCCTCCGGGTTCCAGCTCTCGGTCTTCCACAGCTTCGAGCGCAGGAACGCCTTCGAGCAGTGGTGGAAGATCTCCTCGATCTCGACCAGCAACGCGAGCTGCGGGCGGTTGCCCTTCACGATCATCTCGTCGAAGAACGGCGCTTCCTTGACGATCCGGGCCCGGCCGTTGATCCGCAGCGTCTCGCCGCGCCCCGGCAGCAGGTAGATCAGCCCGACGTGCGGGTTGGTGACGATGTTGAGGAAGCCGTCGATCCGCCGGTTGCCGGCCCGCTCCGGGATCGCGATCGTGCTGTCGTCCAGCACCTTGGTGAAGCCGGCCGGGTCGCCCTTGGGGGAGACGTCGCAGCTCCCGTCGGCGGCGGAGGTGGCGATCAGGCAGAACGGCGACGCGGCCAGCCACTCCTTGTCGAGCTCGTGGAGCTCCTTGCGTACCTTGTTCGCGGTGGCCTGCAACGGCGCCGGGACCACCTCGCGCAGCTCTTCCTGCGAGGTGATCTCGACCAGTCCGGGGATGTCCATCAGGCGGCCTGCTCCTCCTCCAGAGACGGCTCGGTCACCTGGCCGGCGGACCGTGTCCGTGCTGCCCATCGTACGGCGGGACCAGTTGCCACACTGGTCCCCAGGAACAGGGCGCCGACGATCATCCAGCCCACCGGACCCCAACCCAGGACCAGCGTGGTGAGGAGCGCCGGGCCGAGCATCCGGGCCACTGCGGGGCCAGTTCCGAAGAAGCCCTGGTACTGCCCCTGCTTGTCGGCGGGGGCCAGGCCGAAGCTGATCTCCCAGGCGCCAGAGGCCAGCTTCATCTCGCCCAGCGTCAGTAGCGCGGCAGCGATAGCCAGTACTGCGGCTGCGCCGGCGGGGGCCATCCCGATGGCGGAGAGGGCGAAGACCCCGCAGGCGGCCAGCATCGCGACACCGGCGAAGCGGACCGAGCGGGTCGCGGTACGGAGGTTGGTGACCGAGCGGGCGATCCGTACCTGGAAGAGCGTGACGCCCAGCGTGTTGATGATCAGCAGTGAGGCTACGACCCAGCCGGGAGCGTTGGTGCGCTCGACGATCCACAGCGGGGCGACCAGGCTGAGCAGCGGCATGAACATCAGCATCACCGCGTTGAGCAGGGCCAGTACGGCGTACGGGCGGTCGTGCAGTACTGCGAGGCGGGGTTCGCCGGCGACGCGGAGCTTGACGGGCTGGACTGCCGGGACCCGGTGGATCAGCGCGGCGGCGATCAGGAAGCTGGCCGCGTCGATGGCGAAGACCGTCAGGTACGCCGGTGCGGTATCGAACCGTAGTGCTACGCCGCCGAAGGCCGCGCCCACTGCCAGACCGGCGTTGACCGTCGACTGCAGGAATGCGCGGATCCTCGTGCGCTCGGCCGGTTGGACCAGGCCGGCCAGTAGAGCCTGGCGAGCGGCGGTGAGTCCGGTCTGGCTGCTCGCGTAGGCGATGGCCGCGATCAGGAACAGCGGGAAGCTGCGGACGAAGAGGAACGAGCCGACCGAGACCGCGGTGGACAACGCCAGCAAGATGGCGATGCCGCGCGGACCCTTGCGGTCGGCGAGGTTGCCGAGCGGTACGCCGGTCAGGAATCCGACCAGCCAGGCGATCGTGAGGCCGAGCCCGACCTGCGCGGTGGACAGGCCGACGACGCGGGTGAAGAAGAGCGCGGAGGTGACGATGAACGCGCCGTCACCCACCGAGTTGGCCAGCTGCGCGAACGCGAGATTGCGGGCGGCGCCGGCCGGCGGCAGCAGCGAACCGGCCTTCTTCGTGATCCGGGTGGTGGTCATCTCGGTCTCCCTCAGCTCTTTGTCACCCCGAGCCTAAGATCCGACCGGCCCATCTGTGAGGTCCACTTCACCACAGATTCCATGGGCCAATTGAGCTGCTTGAAACTGGCCTGTGGACAACGGCGGATCGGCAAGGAAACGACGGCACCTTCTAGGTATGACCTTCAGCGACCTGCCCACCAACTGGCTCACCCGTCCGCTCACCGACCCGGTACTTGCCGCCAACGCCGTCGACCTCTTCGTCACCGCCGGAGAGCGCCGCCAAGGCGTCCTCGCCGCCCTGATCTGCGACGGCCGAGCCCGCTTCCGTACGTCGATCCTTCTCGACCTACCGCGAGACGCCCCACCCGCCTCACCCAAGTCCTGCATCAGGGCCCTGGCGCCACTCGTCCCGGTCCTCCAATGCCGCCCCGACGGCGCCCTGATCCTCGCCCTGGGCCGCCCCAAGCCCGACCCGCCCTCAGACCACGACTGGACCCAAGCCGCCCTCCAAACCTGCCAGGCAGCCTCAATCCGTCTACTGGCCTTCTACGTCGCCACCCCGACCGAACTCCACGCCGTCCCCTTGCCCACCCCACCCCCGCCGAGCCCGACGCGGCCCATCCGACCAAGGCCGCCCTGCCCACCACCGCTGTCGAGCAGACCGCTCGCCTCTGTCGGGCCTTCGGTCAGCGGACGCCTCGGGGGCGGAACTGGATGCTGATCCGCGGACCGATGTGCCCGGACGACTTGGGAATCGCATGTTCCCAGGTGCGCTGGCAACTGCCACCCATCACGATCAGATCCCCATGCCCCAACGGATAGCGAATCGTCGAACTCACCGGCCCGCTGTTACTCCCCGGCTTGGGCCGCAACGCAAGAACCCGAGGCTCACCCACCGAAAGGATCGCCACCATCGTGTCCTCACGACTCCCACGACCGATCTTGTCGCCATGCCAGGCGACGCTGTCGCGCCCATCGCGGTAGAAACACAAGCCGGCCGTCCGAAACGGCTCGCCGAGCTCCTCCGCGTAGTGCTCACTCAGGAGATCCCGCGCCTCATCGAGAATCGGCAACGGCAGATCCTCGTTCTCCCCGTAGAAGCAGAGCAAGCGAGGAACGTCGACGACCCGGTCGTACATCTGCCGCCGCTCGTCCCGCCAAGGCACGTCGGCAGCCAGCCGCTCGTACACCTGGTCCGCCCCGGTCAGCCACCGCGGCAGCACGTCGATCCACGCGCCCTGGCTCAGCTCCGTCCGCCGAATCCCGTCCAGCGATCCCAACGCGGGATCCTCGAACGCATCCAGCAAGGAGGCCTGAAGATCAGCACCCATGCCCCCACCATACCCGACATTCGAACAAATGTTCCCCTAGGCCAGCCTGCTGATGCCCAGCCACCGGCGGCCGGCCGGTCGTTGATGCGGTCAGCTGATGCAGAACTCGTTGCCTTCGGGATCTTGGAGGACCAGGTAGTACTCGGGGTCGGCCGGGTTGTCGTCGCGGACGCGGTGTTTGACGGTGGCGCCGAGGGCGACCAGCTCGGCGGCTTTGGCGTCGATCAGTTCGATCCGGCGTTCCTGGCTGAGAGAGTCGTCGCGGGCGGTGGGGTAGAGGTCGAGGTGGAGCCGGTTCTTGCCGGCCTTCGCCTCGGGCACCTGCTGGAACCACAACGCCGGCCCGACCCCCGCCGGATCGAAAAGCCGATCGGTGAAGGCGTCCCGGCCACCGAGCCGCCCGCGATAGTGCGCCCACCACGTCGGCTCACCGTCGGAGACGCCGGGCGGTGCCGAAACCCAGCCGAGGGCTTGCTGCCAGAAAGTGGCCAGTCGTTCGGGGTCGTTCGCGTCGATCGTCAGCTGCCAGAAGACCATCAGCAGAAGTTAGCCGGTGGCCGGGCCGGCGGCGCTGACCATGCGGACCAGGCTGGCTATCACCTCGTCGGCGGTGGTGTGCCATTTGTCCGGAGCCAGGTAACCGGTCAGCTCCATCCCGGCGATGCCGTGCGCGCCGGCCAGCAGGAGCGCGCCGTAGTGATTGGCGTTCTCGTCGCCGACGACGGTGGCCACGACGTCGCGAAACTCGTCCTGGGATCGCCCAGCCGCACGGATCGCGTCGGCCGGATCGCCGGCGGGCGTGCTGCACATCAATTGGTACAGGTGTGGTTGATGCCGGGCAACGCTGATCAGGGCGACGAGGGCAGCGCGCAATTTCTCCGTCGCCGACAGCCCCGGATCGACGCGGACGGCGTGGACCTGGTCACCGACCCGCTCCCAGCCTTCGATGGCGACGGCGTTCATCAGGCTGTTCTTGTCCGGGAAATGCCGGTACGGCGCACCCCGGGTAACGCCCGCTCGAGCGCCCACCTCCCGCAAGGTGACGGCATCAGGCCCACCAGCGTCGAGCAACTCGGCCGCCGCATCAAGCAGATCACGACGAGTACTGGCGGCGGACTCCGCCCGGGTAGGCATCCACCCAGTCTACAGCTGACACCGTCATCTCAACCAATGTGATCACTCGAACGACAGCAAACGGACCGGCGGTGGTGTGGGACGGGGTAGCGGGGTGGGGGATGGATCAGAATGCTGGTGACGGTTGGCCGGGGTTGTGGAGGGAACATGGCGCGGTTGGTGATCCGGAACTGTTCTGTGCTGGTGGTGCCGGCAGAAGGGGAGTGCCGGGTCGACGAGTATCAGGACATCGTCATCGAGGACGGCGTGATCGATGAGGTGATGCCGGCCGGGGCGTTGGCCCCGGCGGTGGATATCGAGGAGCTTGATGCGACCGGGCTGATCGCCGTACCGGGGTTGGTGAACTCGCATACGCACAGTCCGATGGTGATGATGCGGGGTGCGGCCGAGGATGTCTCGATCGACGACTGGTTCAATCGGAAGATCTGGCCGATGGAGATGAACCTGACGGCTGAGCGGGTGAAGGTCGGTGCGCGGCTGGCCTGTGCGGAGATGTTGCTGGCTGGGGTGACTACGTTTGTGGATCACTACTTTCATGCCGATCAGATCGCGGCCGCGGCGCTGGAGACCGGGATCCGGGCAGATCTTGCACCGACTTTCTTCTCCTCGACGGGCACGGACGGGCGCGAGGCGGCGTACGAGGCGGCTCGGCAGGTTCGTGCGCTTGGTGAGAGCGCCGCAAGAAACGGACTGCCGCGGATCACCGCCAGCCTTGGGCCGCACGCGACCTACACCGTCTCCGAAGAAGACCTGGTCCGTACTGCGGGAGTCGCGCAAGCCGAAGGTTTCCGCATCCACCTCCACGCCGCCGAGACAGCCGACCAGACCCAAGCGTCGATGGACCGCCTGGGCGCGACTCCCATCCAAGTACTCGACCGCACCAACGTCCTCGAGGCAGGCGCGCTCATCGCCCACGGCTGTGGCATCACCGATGCCGATCTCCCGATCCTGGCGAAGCACGCAGCCCGTACTACGGTCGCCGCCTGCCCCAAGATCTACCTGAAGCTCGCAATGGGCACGACCACTCCGGTCAGGCAACTCTGGTCGGCCGGCATCAGCGTCGGCGTCGGCACCGACGGAGCAGCCGTGCACAACACCCTCGATGTCTGGGAATCCCTGCGACTGTTGGCGTTGACGCAGAAGCAACGTGAGCAGGACGCCGAGTGGATGACGATCTCGGACACCCTCCGCCTCGCCACCAGGGGTGGGGCGGCAGCAGCCGGTATGCCCGACGAGCTCGGCGCGATCGAGCCCGGCCGCCGCGCCGACATCGCACTCGTCGACCTGTCCGGCCCACACTGCCGGCCGCTGCACGATCCGAGAGCCGCGCTGGTCTATTCGGTCCGTGCCTCCGACGTCGTCACGGTAGTTGTCGACGGCAACATTGTCGTCAAGGACCGCAAGCTCACCTCCGCGGACCTCGACGAGATCCTCACCGACGCCAGCGACCTCGCCCACACCTTGGTCGACCTCTCCCGCGGCGGCGCCGTCCAGCACTACGCCCCCTGACAGAGGACGTCGAGTACGGCGATCGGAGTCCGACGTACCGGGTGCGGCGCCCGACAGACGGAGCGCAGGAGATGAACGAGGAGAGCCATGAAGTACATGTTGTTGATCCGGCCCGACGATGACTACTCCGGTGGTGTGCCTGCGGAGATGATCGCGGCCACCGAGGCGTGGGTGCGGGAGATGACCGAGCGCGGCGTACGCCGGGAAGGCGCGGCCCTCCGTCCGCCCGCGGAGTCGACCGGCGTGCGTCGGCAGGCCGGCAAGGTGGTCACCACCGACGGCCCGTTCGCCGAGTCGAAGGAGCAGATGGGTGGCTACGACCTGATCGACTGCCGCGACCTCGACGAAGCCATCGAGATCGCCTCCCAACACCCCGTCGCCGCGGCCGGCATGGTCGAGATCCGAGCCCTCACCGACGACTTCGCCGACTGAGCAACGGCAGACGCAACGGCAGACGCAGCGGGAATTCTGCGCGTTGCCGGGGGAGCGCTCTGCGGGGTTCTACGCTGAGAGCCCCGACCTGCCGAGGAGACTCCACGGATGACCGGTTCTGCCCCGACCTCTACCCTGACCGGCTGGACGAAGGCGCCGTTCACCGGCGCCGGGCTCACCTACGACTGCTACGAGAAGGGCGAAGGCCCCGGGGTCGTGCTGATCCCGGAGATCCCCGGCATCACCCCGCACGTGCTCGGCCTGGCGGATCACCTCGTCGACGAAGGCTTCACCGTCGTGATCCCGTCGCCCTTCGGCACACCCGGCAAGCCGGAGTCGATCGGCTACGTGCTCGGGACGGTTGCCCGCCTGTGCGTGTCGGCGGAGTTCCGTGCGTTCGCGGTCGACGCCAAGCGCCCGATCACGGCGTACCTGCGAGCAGTCGCCGCCGATCTCGCAGCCCGTACGCCGGGACGCGGCGTCGGCGTCATCGGCATGTGCTTCACCGGTGGATTCGCACTCGCCACGGCAGTCGAGTCGAGCGTGCTGGCGTCGGTCATGAGCCAGCCGGCCGCGCCGTTCCCGGTCACCGCGAGCCGCCGGCGTGACCCCGGCATGTCGCAGGAAGAGCTGGCGCAGATCGTCGAGCGGACCAGAACGGACGGACTGTGCGCCCTCGGCCTGCGCTTCACCCGTGACCGCGCCGTACCGCCGGAGCGCTTCGCCACTCTCCGCGAGCAGCTCGGCGACGCCTTCGAGGTGATCGAACTCGACTCCGGACCAGGCAACCCCGGTGGCTTCGCGAAGGGCGCCCATGCCGTCCTCACCGCCGAGGTCCGTGAGACCCCCGGCAACCTCGCCCTCGCGGCCCGCACCCGAACGGTTCGGTTCCTTCACGACCAGATCGACGCGACCGGTCACGCGTAGTACCGGAAGTGTTAAGGGAGCGTATGGAATTCGCCCGCTGTGATTACGCCACCGAACCACCGGGAAGAGTGCAACCGAAGTTGAGGTTGGGGGTGGTTTCCGGTACCCGGAGGGGCCGAATCGTTGCTGTGCGCAAGGCGTGTTCAGCCCTGCGTGATGCTCGTCGATTTGCTCTGGCCGCACCCCCTTCCGGCATGGCACCATCGGCCACCGGGGGAGACACACATCAGGGGGCGAACGAATGGCGAAGGCCAAGCGTGCGAGTGACCGGAGCGCGAACGACATGGTGGTCGAAGGAGCAGGACGCACGGGCCAGAACGGCCGTGCCCCACTGCGCGTGCAGAACGGTCACACGCCCAACGGCAGCGCAACCGGCAACGCGACCGGCAGTGGGAGCGCACCCGATAACGGCACCGCCAACGGCCCGAACACGCCGCCGCCCGGCCGCCTGGTCCCGCCAGATCCGGTACCGGGCCAGCCCGCAAGTCCCGAGCCGGCCCGTCCGTCCGGCTTCGGCACGCCGGTCAAGGTCGACGAGATCGCCCTGGCCGCCATCGCCCTGTCCGAAGGCCTGATCGCGGCGACGCGCGGCCTCCCCGAATCAGTGGCGTCCCGCCAGCTCCGCCGCGATCTCGACCAGGCAGCCGACACCTTCCGTACGGTCGCCAGCGAACTCGAAACGACCGCAGGCAATCTGATCCGGCTCGCCGCGACCGAAGGCCAGACCTGCGAGGTCACCTGGGGCATGTGCGAGGACCACGGCCTGACCCTGATGGCCGTCGGCGAAGTGGTGACCTGCCACGTGCTCGGCTGCTACCGCGAGCAGCAGGCAGTCGTCGAGACCTGCACCCAGCCGGTCGCGTACCGGGTGGTCGACGTGGCCGGCCCTGCCCTTCTCACCTGCGCCGGCCACGCCATCGCTTGCCGTCTGCACCTCGACGGCGCGGTCATCACCCTCGCCACCGACAGCCTGGAACTCCTTTAGATCAAGAGATCCGGCAGGACGTCAACTGATCGTTCGCATTGGGGGACAGGGCAACGAAGTTCGCCGTGTCGGCCGTCCGGGTCCAGGTCTGTCCGGTGAAGTTGTCCTCGGCGTAGATCGTCACCGTCCAGCCGGCCGGCACCTTCACCGACGAGGCCCAGTTGTCCTGTACGCCGGCCGCCGCCAGCTGCGCCCGGGTGTAGTTGCCCTTGGCAAGCGCCTGTCCGGCCGTACCGCCGTAGTCGATGTGCTGGTAGAAGATCACGCCACCGCTGCCCTGGTTGGGCATCGGCTGGGTCGGCCGCGTCGCGGTCAGCGGGATCTGCCCCTTGAACATCCGCCCGCCGTCGTTGGTGAGCCGCAGGTAGTAGTCCGACGAGCACGCCGTGCCGTCCTCGTCGAGGGCGCGAATCCCTGACCCGTTGGGGATCCAGGCCTGCGTCTCGGCCGTCTTGGCGATCTGGTTGCCCTCGTTGTACTCGTCGAACATCGAGATGTACATGCCCTGCACGCCGACCCGGGTGAGGTTGTAGAACTGCCGCCACATCAGCTCGCCATGGGCGCGGTGCCCGGACTGCAGATCGCCCGGAATGACACAGGGCTGGTAGTCGATGCCGTGCGCGTTGCAGTCGGCCTGGTCCTGCTGGTTCACGTTGTTGTAGTAGTGATCCGCGCCGGCGACGTCCTGGATCCGGCCGACCATCCACGGCGAGATCATGTTGAACGCGTGGTACACCTCGAGATAGCCCGGCCGCGAGTCCTCGTTACCGGGCAGCCAGTGCGTCGGCACCCCGCCGATCACGTAGCAGCCCTGGCCCTTGAACCAGTTGATGACATCGAGACAAGCCGAAGCAGGGAAGGCCTTGTTGGCCTCGTTGAAGCCGAAGCCCCAGATGCAGACGACCGGCTTGCCGTTCTGCTTGGCGTACGCCGGTGACGACGTGTACGCCTTCATCTTGTTGGTCCAGTCGGTCTTCATCTCCGACTGCATGTTCGTCCAGTCGGTCGCGTCGTACATGATGTAGAACTTGCGCCCGTACTGCTCGGCTGCCTGCCGCACCTTGGCCGCCATCGCGTCCCGGGTCGGGCCTTCGCCGCCAGTGGGGTTGAAGCGTTGCAGGGCAGCCGTGTCGCAGCCGTTCTGCTGCATCCACTGGAAGTGCGTGTTGACGGTCTGCTGGTCGTACGACGAGAACAGCTTGGCCGGCTGGCCGTTGCCGAGATTCGCGTACGCCGTCTGGTACGTCGCCGTGTACTCACGGACGTCCGGCCAGCTGACGATCGTGGTGTTGGTCGGCGACGGCGGCTGACCGGCGTTGCGGCTGTAGTGCCACCAGCTGTTGATCGGGGCACCGTCGCCGATACAGGCGAACCAGCCCTGGTAGCCGACGGTGATCTTGCCGACCACGTCACCAGGTCCACTGGCGACCGGGGTCGCGGTGGTCGCGGAAGAGGGCAGAGCGGTGCCGATGGTGGTTCCGGCGGCTGCGGCGGTGGCTGCGGAAGCAGCCAGGAAAGTACGGCGTGTCAAAGGCATTGCAGGCTCCTGAAAGGGGGCGGACAGGACTGCGGAGAGTGGCGCGAGCGTACAAACGAGCGCTTCAGTGCGCAAGACCGCATGCAAAATTTGAAGAACTACTTGCAATTTTCAGACTGACACAGAACTGACGTCCTGAAGAAACTTCGCCGCAACATCTTGACGCCCACCGCGCCTGTACTTAGTTTGTTGGCTCAACAGACAAAGTCTGTGAGCGGCGTCACAACAGCCGCGAAATTCTCCTGTCGGGGGAGAAGGGGTGGGACTCATGACGCTGTCCGAAAGCAGCCGGCCTGGCAGCGGTGTGGTCGCCGCCGATCACGTCTCGCTCCGGCGCAACAACCTGTCGGTCGTACTCCGGCACGTCCGTGCGGCGGGTTCTCGCTCCCGCGCCCGGATCGCCGCCGACACCGGACTGAACAAGGCCACCGTCAGCAGCCTGGTTGCCGAACTCGTCGATCGTGGCCTGCTCCGCGAGGGCCAGGCCGAGGCCGGCGCGCTCGGTCGCCCGGGTCAGCTCGTCGAGCTCGACGGCAGCGGCGTCTGTGGCGTCGGCGCCGAGATCAACGTCGACTACCTCGCCGTCACCGCCCTCGACCTGAGCGGCGAGACCGTCACCGAACGACGCGTCCCGCTCGACGTCGCGCACCTCGACCCGGCCGCGACGCTGGACCAGCTCGCCGAGCTGATCCGCGACTCCGTGACAGCCGTCGTCGGCCGTGGCGGTCAGATCGCCGGCGTCACGCTGGCGGTGCCCGGCCTGGTCCAGAGTGCGACCGGACTGCTCAAGCTCGCCCCGAACCTCGGCTGGGCAGAGGTCCCCGTCGTCGACGAGATGCGCGAGCGCCTCGGCAGCCCGGCGTACCCGGTGCGGGTGGACAACGAGGCGAACCTTGCCGCGCTCGCGGCGTACTCGGAGATCAAGGCGGCGACCGAACCGGACGCCGACCAGGTGCAGGACATCGTGTTGCTGACCGGTGCGGTCGGTGTTGGTGGCGGCATGGTCACCGGTGGGCATCTGCTGCGCGGCGGTCACGGGTTCAGCGGCGAGGTCGGGCACATGCCCGTCGCGCCGGCCGGTGGCACCTGCGGCTGTGGCCGGACCGGCTGCTGGGAGACCGTCGTCGGCCTGACCGCTTTGCTGAACAAGGCAACTGATTCGGACGACCCGGTCCGCGACCCGTCGCTGGACGTCGAGCAGCGGCTGGCCGAGATCACCCAGCGCGCCGAGGGTGGCAGCGCCAGGACGCTCAAGGCGCTGGCCGATGTTGGCACCTGGCTGGGCGTCGGCGGGGCGATTCTCGTCAACATCCTGAACCCGGACGTACTAGTGCTCGGCGGGTACTTCGCCGTCCTCGGGCCGTGGCTGAAAGAGCCGCTGGAGAGTGCGATCCGCGACCGCGTGATCGCACCGGAAGGCGGCGGCTGCCGCGTCGTCCAGTCCCAGCTCGGTTTCACCGCCGCCGTCCGCGGCGGCGCGCAGATCTCGCTCGACCAGGTCTTCCTCGACCCGACGCTCGTCGGGCGCGACACCGCAGGAGTAGCCCAATGACCGAGTACGACGTACCCGCAGCCGGCGAAGACCTGCTTCGGATGACCGGCATCGTCAAGGAGTTCCCCGGAGTCCGGGCCCTCGACGGCGTCGACCTCGACATCCGCCGGGGCGAGGTGCACTGCCTGCTCGGCCAGAACGGCGCCGGCAAGTCGACCCTGATCCGCGTCCTCACCGGCGCGCACAAACCGGACGCCGGCACGATCCACGTGAACGGCGAGCTCGTCTCGCTGCACACCCCGGCCGACTCGATGGCACTCGGCATCGCCGCCATCTACCAAGAACTCGACCTCGTCCCCGACCTCACCGTCGCCGAGAACGTCTTCCTCGGCCACGAACCCGCCCGCTTCGGCCTGACCCGCCGGCACGAGGCGAACACCAAGGCACGCGAGCTGCTCAAAGGCCTCGGCCACGGCGAGATCCCGCCCGGCCGGACCGTCGGCCTGCTGTCCGCGGCCGGCCAGCAGGTGGTGAGCATGGCGCGGGCACTCTCGCGCAAGGCCCGGCTGATCGTGATGGACGAGCCGTCCGCGGTGCTCGACTCCGAGGAGGTCGACAACCTCTTCCGGGTGATCCGCGACCTGACCTCGCAGGGCGTCGCGATCGTCTACATCTCGCACCGGCTCGAGGAGATCCGCGAGATCGGCGACCGGGTCACCGTGCTCAAGGACGGCGCCACCGTCGCGACCGGCCTCGACGCCCGGGAGACCCCGACCGCCGAGCTGATCCGGCTGATGACCGGCCGTTCGATCGAGTACGTCTTCCCGCCGCGCACCGAGGTCGTGAGCACCGCGCCGGTCGTGCTCGAGGTGGAGAACCTGTCCCGCCCCCGCGAGTTCGCCGGCATCGGCTTCTCGGTCCGGGCCGGCGAGATCCTCGGTCTGGCGGGCCTGGTCGGGTCGGGGCGTTCCGAAGTACTGGAGACCGTGTACGGCGCTCGCAAGGCGGCGACCGGTGTCGTCCGGGTGGACGGCAAGGTGCTCGGTGCGGGCAAGGTGCAGCAGGCCGTCAAGGCCGGCGTCGGACTCGCCCCCGAGGAGCGCAAGAGCCAGGCGCTGCTGCTCGATGAGGCCGTCTACAAGAACATCACCGTGTCGAGTCTGGGGCGCTTCGCCAGCGCCGGATTCCTCAGTGGTCACGCCGAGAAGCAGGCCGCCGAAGAGTTGACCAAGGCGCTGGACGTCCGGCCGGCGGCAGTGGACATTCCCGTCCGCAACCTGTCGGGCGGCAACCAGCAGAAGGTCGTCCTGGCTCGCTGGTTGATGAGGGACTGCCGGGTACTGCTGCTGGACGAGCCGACCCGGGGTGTGGACGTCGGGGCGCGCTCCGAGATCTACGCGCTCGTCCGCAAGCTGGCGGCCAACGGGGTGGCGATCGTGCTGGTCTCCAGCGAGGTCGAGGAAGTGCTCGGTCTGGCCGACCGGGTGATCGTGATGCGGGAGGGGCGGGCCGTGCACACGGGCCCCGCGCAGGACATCGACGAACACCGGGTCCTCGACCTGGTGATGGAAGGAAGTGCCGTGTGATGAGTGAGGAAGTCGCACGACCGGAGGCAACCAAGCAAGACGCGCCGGCCCAGGGCCAGGCGATGGTCGAGGTCGACCCGACAGCGGTACGGAGCGGACGCGGCGGTGGTACGGCGACGAGCAGCGTCGTCGGCAATCTGCTGAAGAGCGGGGCCGGCCGCAACATCGGGCTGGTGATCGCGCTGGTGCTGCTCTGCATCGTCGGTGTCGCGACCGCGGGGGACCGGTTCGCGAGTACCGCCAACCTGCTGACGATCCTGCGGCTGGCAGCGGTGATCGGCGTGGTCAGCATCGGAATGACGTTCGTCATCACCGGCGGCGGCATCGACTTGTCGGTCGGCGCGATGGTGGCGCTGGCGAGTGTCTGGGCGACCACCCTGGCGACCCAGCAGATGGCCGCCGACTACGGCTGGATCTTCATGGTCAGCACCGCCCTCCTGGTCGGCGCGGCGTGTGGCCTGGTCAACGGAGTACTGGTTGCCTACGGCAAGATAGTCCCGTTCATAGCGACCCTGGCGATGCTCGCCGGAGCCCGCGGACTGGCGGAGATCCTGTCCGACCGCAAGACCCAGATCATCAGCGTGAACTCGTTCGTCGACTTCTTCGGCGGCAACCTGATCGGCATCCCGGTGCTGGTCTGGATGTTCCTGCTCGTCGCCGCGGCCGGCTGGGTGCTGCTCAACCGGACCACCTTCGGCCGCCGGACCTTCGCGGTCGGTGGCAACGCCGAGGCCGCCCGCCTCGCCGGTATCAAGGTGCAGCGGCACACGGTCGCGCTCTACGTGCTGGCCGGTCTGTGCTGTGGCATCGCGGCCGTGATGCTGATGGCCCGGACCACGACCGGTAGCTCCACCCACGGTCAGCTCTACGAACTCGACGCCATCGCGGCGGTGGTGATCGGCGGCACGCTGCTGTCCGGTGGCCGCGGCACGATCGTCGGCACCGTGTTCGGCGTACTGATCTTCACCACCCTGAACAACGTCTTCACCCTGAACAACCTGAGTATCTCCGCCCAGTCGGTGGCGAAGGGCCTGATCATCGTGATCGCGGTCCTCCTCCAGCAACGCCTGGCCGCCCGCGCCACCGCGCCTTAGCTCCACAAAGCACCACAGAACCCCTGTAAGAGCAGCACCATCTTCTGGAGGACAAGATGTCTGTACGGACCGCCCGATTAGCAGTCACCGCCGGCCTGGTCGGGCTCAGCTCGATGGCACTGATCGCGTGTACGAGCAACACGCCCGAGGCCGAGAAGACCACCACGACCGGGACCCAGCAGGTCGCGGCCAAGGGCAACGACGAGCCCGGTAAGAAGGTCAAGATCGGCTTCTCCGCCCCGGCCGCCGACCACGGCTGGATGGGTGCGATCACCAAGGCCACCCAGGCCGAGGCGAAGAAGTACCCCGATGTCGACCTGCAGGTCGCCGAGGGCACCAACGACGTGAACCTGCAGATCAGCCAGGTGGAGACCTTCATCAACCAGAAGGTCGACGCGATCGTGCTGCTGCCGTTCGACGGCGCCGCGCTGACCGCGGTGGCCACGAAGGCGATGCAGGCCGGGATCACCGTGATCAACGTGGACCGCGAGTTCGACAGCTCGTTCGCCGCCCGGACCACGGTGCTCGGTGACAACCACGGCATGGGTGTGTCGGCCGGCACCTACATCTGCGAGCAGCTCAAGGGCAAGAAGGACGCCGTGGTCGCGGAGATCGCCGGCATCGACTCGCTGCCGCTGACCCAGGAACGCAGCAAGGGCTTCAAGGAAGCACTCGCCGACTGCGGGCTGAAGGTCAACAACCGGGTCGCGGCCGAGTTCACCGTCGAGTCCGGCGAGAAGGCGGCCACCAACCTGCTGCAGGCGGCCCCGAAGATCGACGCGATCTGGAACCACGACGACGACCAGGGTGTCGGCGTGATGGCCGCGATCAAGAACTCCGGCCGCAAGGAGTTCTTCGTCGTCGGCGGCGCCGGCTCGGCGAACGTGATGCGGGACATCAAGTCCGGCAACTCGTTGCTGAAGGCCACCGTTATCTACCCGTCCACCCAGGGCGCGGACGGCATCCGGCTGGCCCGCCTGCTGGTCCAGAAGAAGGCCCTCGGCGACCTGGTGGAGGTCGAGGTGCCGCGCGTCGTCCAGCTGTACGCCCCGGTCGTCACCAAGGACAACGTCGACCAGTACCTGCCGACCGCCTTCGAAAGCTGATTAGGAGCACCAAGAATGACGAACCTGGGCATCGGCCTGGTCGGGTACGCCTTCATGGGCGCCGCCCACTCACAGGCCTGGCGCAGCGCACCACGCTTCTTCGACCTGCCACTGCAGCCGGAGATGACGGTTCTGTGCGGCCGCAACGCGGAAGCACTGAACAAGGCCGCGACCAAGCTCGGCTGGAACCAGACCGAGACGGACTGGCGCAAGCTGCTGACCCGAGACGACGTGCAGCTGATCGACGTCTGTACTCCGGGCGACAGCCACGCCGAGATCGCGATCGCCGCGCTGCAGGCGGGCAAGCACGTGCTCTGTGAGAAGCCGCTGGCCAACACCGTCGCGGAGGCCGAGCAGATGGCTGCCGCGGCCGCCGAGGCAGCGGCCAACGGGATCAGGTCGATGGTCGGGTTCACCTATCGCCGGGTTCCGGCCATCGGGCTGGCCCGCAAACTCGTTGCTGAGGGCAAGCTCGGTACGATCCGGCACGTGCGGGCGCAGTACCTGCAGGACTGGATCGCCGACCCCGAGGCGCCGTTGTCCTGGCGGCTCGACAAGGAGAAAGCCGGCTCAGGTGCGCTCGGCGACATCGGGGCGCACATCGTCGACCTGACGCAGTACATCACCGGCGACCTGATCACCGAGGTGAGCGGGCAGCTGGAGACCTTCGTCAAGGAGCGCCCGGTCGCGGCCGAGCACAGCGGACTGGCCGGAACCGCAGGCGTCGAGCGCGGCCCGGTCACCGTCGACGACGCCGCGATCTTCCTGGCCCGCTTCACCGAAGGCGCCCTCGGCGTCTTCGAGGCGACCAGGTTCGCGACCGGCCGGAAGAACGCGATCCGGATCGAGATCAATGGCAGCAACGGCAGTCTGGCCTTCGACTTCGAGGACCTCAACGAGCTGCACTTCTACGATGCGACCGAGCCGGCCGAGACCGCCGGCTTCCGCCGCATCCTGGTCACCGAGCCGGTGCACCCGTACGTCGCGGCCTGGTGGCCGCCGGGTCACCTGCTCGGTTACGAACACGGTTTCACCCACCAAGTGGTCGATCTGATCACCGCGATCGCCGAGGGCACCGACCCCGCGCCCTCGTTCGCGGACGGCCTGCAGGTCCAGCGTGTGCTGGCCGCGGTCGAGGACAGCTCGGCCTCCCGACAATGGCAGGAGATCCCCTCATGACCTCATATACCCCCTCCAAGGACGACAAGTTCTCGTTCGGCCTGTGGACCGTCGGCTGGGAGGGCGTGGACGTCTTCGGTACCGCCGTCCGCGCCCCGCTCGACCCGGTGCTCGCGGTCGAGAAGCTCGCCGAGCTGGGCGCCTCCGCGGTGTCCTTCCACGACGACGACCTGGTCCCCGACGACAGCACCCGCCAGCAGGTGCTCGAGCGGTTCACCAAGGCATTGGCCGACCACGACATGGTCGTCGAGATGGCCACCACCAACCTGTTCAGCCACCCGGTCTTCAAGGACGGCGGCCTCACCGCCAACGACCGCGACGTACGCCGGTACGCGCTGGCCAAGATCCTGCGCAACGTCGACCTCGCGGCCGAGCTCGGCGCGAAGACCTACGTGTTGTGGGGTGGCCGGGAAGGCGCCGAGTCCGGCGGCTCCAAGGACGTCCACGCCGCGCTGGACCGGTACAAGGAATCGATGGACCTGCTCACCAGCTATGTGCAGGAGCAGGGCTACGACATCCGGTTCGCCCTCGAGCCGAAGCCGAACGAGCCGCGCGGTGACATCTTGCTGCCGACGATCGGCCACGCGCTCGCCTTCATCAACGACCTGGAGCACCCTGACCTGGTCGGCATCAACCCCGAGGTCGGCCATGAGCAGATGGCCGGGCTCAACTACGCGCACGGCATCGCCCAGGCGCTGTGGCACGGCAAGCTCTACCACATCGACCTCAACGGCCAGCACGGTCCGCGCTTCGACCAGGACCTGCGTTTCGGCGCCGGCAACCTGCGCGAGGCCTTCTGGACGGTCGATGTCCTGCAGGGCACGGCCGGCGGACCTGGGTACGACGGTTATGTCCACTTCGACTACAAGCCGCCGCGTACCGAGGACCTCGAAGGCGTCTGGGAGACCGCACGCGGCTGCATGCGCAACTACCTGATCCTGCGGGAGAAGGTGCAGGCCTTCCGCGCCGACCCCGAGGTCGCCGCGGTGCTGGCCGAGGCGCGGATCACCGAGATCACCCAGCCGACCCTCGGTGAGGGCGAGTCGCTGGCCGAGTTGCGGAAGGCAACCTTCGATCCGGACGCGCTGGCTCAGCGTGGGCTCGGTTTCGAGAAGCTCGACCAGCTCGCGATGGATCATCTGCTCGGCGTTCGCTGAGAAGCGCAGGGCTGAGCACGGGGAAAGCAGTAGCTGAACTTCCGTAGTACCAGGGCCGAAAAATCCAGGGACCCGCCTTGGAACCAGATGGAGCGCGCGCCTTATCCGACCCATGAGGAGCACACCCATGATCCAGCTACGCAGGCACGGCACGCTTGTGCGTGCCCTCGTGCTCGCCCTGATCGCCGCGGTGGCGATCCCGTTGTCGGCGATCACCGCCCAAGCCCATCCGGGGCACGGCGACGACACCTTCAACGCGTTGATCTTCAGCAAGACGGCCGGGTTCCGGCACGACTCGATCCCGGCCGGGATCCAGGCGATCAAGGACCTCGCGACGGAGAACGGCTTCACCGTCACCGCGACCGAGGATGCGGCGATGTTCAACGACACCGAGCTGGCGAAGTACGAGGTCGTCATCTGGCTGTCGACCACCGGCGACGTGCTGAACGCGGACCAGCAGGCCGCCTTCGAGCGGTACATCCGCAACGGAGGCGGCTACGCCGGCATCCACGCGGCGTCGGACACGGAGTACGACTGGCCCTGGTACGGCAAGCTGGTCGGCGCGTACTTCGACAGCCACCCGGCCGGTACGCCGAACGCGACCGTGAAGGTGGAGGACCACGCGCACCCGTCGACGGCTGACGCTCCGACGCTGTGGCCTCGCACGGACGAGTGGTACAACTACCGGACCAATCCGCGCGACACCGTGCATGTGCTCGCCTCGCTCGACGAGACGTCGTACACCGGCGGCAACATGGGCGTCGAGCACCCGATCGTGTGGTGTCAGGACTACGACGGTGGTCGTGCCTGGTACACCGGTATGGGTCACACGATCGAGTCGTACGCCGACCCGACCTTCCGCAAGGAACTGCTCGGCGGCATCAAGACCGCGGCCGGTGTGCAGCCCGCGGACTGTGGTGCGTCGCTGAGCAACAGCTACGAGAAGGTCACTCTCGACGACGACACCGCCAACCCGATGGAGCTGTCGATCGCCAAGGACGGCCGGGTCTTCTACATCGACCGCAACGGCGCCGTGAAGATCATCAAGACCGACGGCTCGGTGGTCACCGCGGGAACCCTCGACGTCTACACCGGACAAGAGTTCGGGTTGCTGGGCATCGCGCTCGACCCGGCCTTCGACCAGAACGGCTTCATCTATCTCTACAACTCACCGGCCGGCAGTGGGTCCTTCGACCAGGTCTCGCGCTACAAGGTCACCGGCGACTCGCTCGACATGTCGAGCGCCAAACAGGTGCTCCAGATCAACACGCAACGCAACGAGTGCTGCCATGCCGGTGGAGCGCTCGAGTTCGACGGCGACGGCAACCTCTACATCGCCACCGGTGACAACCGGAACCCGTTCGACTCCGACGGCTACTCGCCGATCGACGAGCGGGCCGGCCGGTCGGCCTGGGACTCCCAGGGCAGCGCGGCCAACAGCAACGCCCTGAACGGCAAGGTACTCAAGATCCACCCGGAGGCCGACGGCAGCTACACGATCCCGGCCGGCAACCTGTTCCCGGCCGGTACCGCGAAGACGCGGCCGGAGATCTACGCGATGGGCTTCCGGAACCCCTTCCGGATCGGCATCGACCCGACCACCAACCACCTCTTCGTCGCCGACTACGGCCCGGACGCCGGCCAGACCTCGCCGACCCGCGGTCCGGACGGCCGGGTGGAGTGGAACATCCTCGACAAGCCGGGCTTCTACGGCTGGCCGTACTGCGTGGGCAACAACACGCCGTACAACGACTTCGACTTCGCCACCAACACTTCGGGACCCGTCTTCAACTGCGCGGCCCCGGTCAACAACTCGCCGAACAACACGGGTATCGCTCAGTTGCCCGCTGCGATTCCGGCGACGATGTGGATGGGCAAGTCGACCACCGGCGTACCGGAGATCGGCGGCAGCGGCGCGCCGATGACGAGCGGCGCGTACAAGTTCGACCCGGACAGCGACTCGCCGCGCAAGTGGCCGAAGTACTTCGACGGCAAGGCCGTGTTCGCCGACTGGAACGACAGCCGGTTGTTCTCGGTCCAGCTGAAGGACGACCGCGCTGGTGTCGCGGACGTGTCGCGGATGCTGTCGAAGCTGAACTTCATCCGGCCGCACGCGTTGCAGTTCGGACCGGACGGCGCGCTCTATGTGATCGAGTGGGGTAGCGGGTTCGGTGGCAACAACGCCGACTCCGGCATCTACCGGATCGACTACGTGCAAGGCAACCGGGCGCCACTCGCTCAGTTCACGACGGACAAGACGTCCGGGCCGGTGCCGCTGACGGTCGCGTTCGACTCGACCGGGTCGCGTGATCCGGACGGCCAGGCGGTCACGCTCGCCTGGGACTTCGACGGCAACGGGACGACGGACAGCACCGAGGCCAAGCCGTCGTACACCTACACCACGGCCGGCGTCTTCACCGCCCGGTTGACGGTGACGGATCCGGACGGCCGGTCGGCGGTCTCCAACAAGACGATCACGGCGGGCAACACGGCGCCGACGATCACCGTGGAGGGGCCGGTCGACGGTGGGTTCTTCGACTTCGGCGACACGATCAAGTACAAGGTCACCGTCACCGATCCCGAAGACGGCACGATCGACTGCAACGACGTGATCACCCAGCCGGCCCTCGGGCATGACGAGCACGCCCACCCGTACGAGCAGTACCACGGCTGCACCGGAACCTTCCCGCTGCCGGGTGACGACGGGCACGTCGGGGCGAACATCTTCGGCATCGTGACGGTGACGTACACCGACAAGGGCGCGCCGGGCACCGGCCGGATCACCACCCAGAAGGTGGTCCAGCTCCAGCCGAAGACGCGTGAGGCGGAGTACTTCGACGAGACCGGCGGTCCGGGGTCCAGCGGTGGTGTGCAGACCGAGGACACCGGTGACGTCGCCGGTGGCGGCAAGAACATCGGCTTCATCGAAGACGGTGACTGGTGGGGCTGGAAGCCGACCAACCTGACCGGGATCAACCAGATCCAGTTGCGGGCGGCGTCTCCGGACGCGGGCGCGACGGTCCAGGTCCGGCAGGGCTCACCGACGGACGGCCCGATCGTCGCCACCATCACGGTGACGCCGACCGGTGCCTGGCAGACCTACGGCAACTTCACCGCGGACGTGTCCGGGGCGTCGCTGACCAGCGGTCCGCTGTACTTCGTCAAGACAACGGGTCAGCTGAACGTCAACTGGGTGAAGTTCATCGGCAAGGGCGTCACCGAGAACCAGCGCCCGAGCGTGTCGATCGGCGCGTCCACCCTGCAGGGCAAGGCGCCGCTGAAGGTCGACTTCACGGCGACCGCGACCGACCCCGAAGGGGACCTGCCGCTGTCGTACGAGTGGAGCTTCGGTGACGGTTCGACCGGCACCGGCGCGACGATCAGCCACACCTACACGACCTCCGGCACCTTCGACGCGACCGTCACGGTGACGGACGCCAAGGGCGCGGCCGGTACGTCGCACGTACAGGTCAAGGTGGACGCGAGCGCTCCGCCGACCTGTCTGACCGGTCGCTCGGACGGCTTCGACGGCACCACCGTCGACACCGGCCGCTGGAACTCCATTGTCAGAGGCAACCAGGAACTTGCCGTGAGCAACGGCAACCTGCAGATCCCGCTGACGGCGACCGACATCTACGGCACCGGGAACACCGGTACGCCGAACATCGTGCTCCAGCCGTTGCCGGCCGGCGCGTGGCAGGCGACCGCCAAGATGACGTTGCCGGCCCGACGTGCCTACCAGCAGGCCGGGTTGATCATCTACGGAGACGACGACAACTACGCGAAGATGGTGCTGCAGGGCCGCAACACGAGCGGGCCTTCGGCGGCGGACCGGATCTTCCAGTTCATCCGCGAAGAAGCCGGTGCGCCGAACGAGGTAGCGGCATCGAACACGGCCAACCTGGGTGCGGCGTACCCGGACACGGTCTGGGTCCGGTTCACCAGCAACGGCCAGAACCTGCGGGCGTCGTACAGCGCTGACGGCGCGACGTTCGTGGACATGCCGGAGACCAAGCTGCTGGCCGGCATCAACAACCCGAAGATCGGGCTGTTCGGCCTCGCCAACCAGGCGGCCGCGCTGCCGATCACCGCGCAGTTCGACTACTTCACCATCACGCCGGACGACACCGCCGAGGTACCCACCCCGGACGACGCGTTCGACGGATCCACCCTGAACGCCTGCCGCTGGACGGCGAGCGTGCGGCCGGACGCCGCGGCGTACCGGGTGACCGGTGGCAACCTCGAGATCGACACGAGCAAGGGCGACATCTACGGTACGACCGCCACGAACCCGAAGAACCTGCTGCTGCAGCCGGCTCCCGACGGTGACTGGACGATCGAGACCAAGGTGGACGGGTCCGCGTTCAACGAGGCCTACCAGCAGGGCGGCCTGATGGTCTACGGCGACGACGCGAACTACGTGAAGTTCGACTTCCTGACCAGCAACGCCTCGGGCGGCACGGTGACCCGGGGGATCGAGCTGCGCAGCGAGGCGAACAACGTCGTCCTCGATCCGCAGCCGAACGCATCGCCGGCACCCACCCAGGGTGTCTGGTACCTGCGGCTGGCCAAGGCCGGGACGAAGTACACCGGTTCGTACAGCTCGGACGGACTGGAGTGGACGGCACTGCCGCCCGTCACCAACACCGCGCTGAGCTCGGCGAGCTTCGGGATCTACGCCTTCGGGGTCGACCAGGTCGCGTCGAAGACGGCGAAGTTCGACTACTTCAAGCTGGTCAAAGACAACGTCGCGCCGGAGGTCACCCTCTCAGTCAACCCGTCCACTCCCTCGGGAGACAACGGGTGGTGGAACGACGCGGTCGTCGCCACCGCGATGGCGACCGACAACCAGCCGGGCCAGCTGTACATCGAACAGAAGGTCGATGACGGCGCCTGGGCCGAGTACACCCACGCGATCAACCTGACCGCCGATGGCACCCACACCGTCCAGGTGCGGGCCAGCGACACCGCGGGCAACGTGTCCGAGCCGAAGTCGGTGACGGTCAAGATCGACAAGACCGCTCCGGCGACGACGGTCACGGGCCTGGCGGCGGGTGCTGAGCTCGGGGTGTCGAAGCTGGCCACGATCGGGGCGACGGCGACCGACGCGCTCTCCGGTCTGGTAGGCGTGACGCTGACCATCGACGGGCAACCGTTGGCGGCCGGCGGCAAGATCGACGGCATGCTGCTCGGTCTGGGCGCGCACGAGGTGATCGCCCGGGCCACCGACAAGGCCGGCAACGTGTCGGTGACGAAGGTTCCGTTCACGGTGATCGCGACGTACGACGAGGCCATCGAGGTGGTCAAGCGGTACCGCGACGTCAGGACGCTGCCGTTGGACCCGACCGTGGTGATGAAGGTGCAGTTGCGGGCGGCCCAGCGTGAACACAGCAAGGGCCGGCTCGACGCCGCACGTACGGCGATGGACAACTACCTGGCGGAGGCGGCCCAGGTCGCCGACGTACCGGCCAGGACGCTGCTCGTCGCCATCGGCCAGGACCTCAAGCGGAGGATCTGACCCCATGCTCGTCGCCGTGTGGCACCGCACCCTGTCCGACGCGGAGAGGCGGACAGGAACTCTCACGACCCGGGGTGGTTCGGCCCCGTCCCGGGTCGCGGGGGAGCGGTGCCGCACGGTCGGCGGGGGACCGGCTCGTCCGGTTCCTGTCCCCGGCGCCGCGACCAGCGCTCCGGCCGCGGCGCCGCGGGACACCCCTCCAATATCCGTAGTGTTTTAAGGAGTTTGTGATGGCTCGACCGATCACCTTGTTCACCGGCCAGTGGGCCGACTTGCCGTTCGAAGAAGTGGCTCGGCTTGCCTCCGAGTGGGGCTACGAAGGACTCGAGATCGCTTGCTGGGGCGACCACCTGGACGTCCGCAAGGCGGCCGAGGACGACGGCTACGTCCGCAACCGGCTGGACATCCTGGAGAAGTACAACCTGAAGGTCTGGACGATCTCGAACCACCTGCTCGGCCAGGCGGTCTGCGACGACCCGATCGACCAGCGCCACCAGGCGATCCTGCCCGGACACATCTGGGGCGACGGCGATCCCGAGGGCGTCCGGCAGCGGGCGGCCGAGGAGATGGCCACCACCGCACGGGCGGCTCGCGCGCTGGGCGTCGACGTAGTGGTCGGCTTCACCGGGTCGTCGATCTGGAAGACCGTGGCGATGTTCCCGCCGGTGCCGCAGTCGATGGTCGACGCCGGCTACCGGGACTTCGCCGATCGCTGGAACCCGATCCTCGACGTGTTCGACGAGGTGGGCGTCAAGTTCGCGCACGAAGTACATCCGTCCGAGATCGCCTACGACTACTGGTCGACGACCGCGACCCTGGAAGCGATCGGCCACCGCGAAGCCTTCGGCCTCAACTGGGACCCGTCGCACTTCGTCTGGCAGGACCTCGACCCGGTCGGCTTCCTCTGGGACTTCAAGGACCGCATCTACCACGTCGACTGCAAGGACGCGAAGCGCCAGGTCGGCAACGGCCGCAACGGCCGAATGGGCTCCCACCTCGCTTGGGGCGACCCCCGCCGAGGCTGGGACTTCGTCTCCACCGGCCACGGCGACGTCCCCTGGGAAGCCTGCTTCCGCATGCTCAACACGATCGGCTACACCGGCCCCATCTCAGTCGAATGGGAAGACGCCGGCATGGACCGCCTCGTCGGCGCCGCCGAAGCCCTCCAGTTCGTGAAGTCCCTGGCCTTCGACCCACCGACCGCTTCTTTCGACGCGGCCTTCTCTTCCTGACCGAGCAGTACTGCGCGCCGTGGCCGGCGTCCCGGGCCACGGCGCGCAGTGCTGTCCGCTACTTGCCGATCTTGACCGACAAGGTGGTGCTGTTGTTGGCAGCCACCGGATCAGCGGTGGTCGAACTGACTGCCGCTGACGTGGTGACCACGCCCTTGTTGCCCTTCACCAGCAGGTGGACGTTGAACGACCAAGCCGCTCCGGAGGCCAGAGACGTCGGCCGTTGGCAGGTCAGCGCCTGGCCCACCTTGCTGCAGCCGGCCGTGTCGAACACGTACACCGCCGCCTTGATGTCCGGCAGCCCGATCGTCACCTTCGGCGGCTGGGCGTCGGACGGACCGAGGTCGGTCACCGTCGCCGTGTAGATGATCGTCGCCGACGGCTTGTAGACGTCCTTGTCGGCCACCAGCGCCATCCGCAGATCGGCCGAGGTGCCGACCGTGGTCGAGGCCGACGCGGTGTTGTTGGCCGGTACCGGGTCGGAGGTCGGCGACGTCACCGTCGCGTTGTCCGAGATGGAGCCGGCCGGAGTACCGGACGACACCCGGGTCAGGATGACCACGGTGGTCGGACCGCCGGCCGGAGCCATCGTGCCCAGCTCACACTCGACCTGCTTGGACGGCGGATCCACCGGAATCGTCACCAGCACACAACTACCGGATCCTGTCGTCACCGTTGCGGAGGTGAAGTCGACCGCGCCCGGCAGTACGTCGACCAGCTTGACCCCGGTCGCCGTGGATGGTCCCGCATTGCTGACCCTGACCGTGTAGGTCAACGGCCGCCCGGCCAGTACCGGGTCCGGGCTGTCGGTCGAGGTGACCGACAGATCGGCCTGTGCTCCGACCTGGGTGGTGACGGTGTCGGTGTTGTTGCCCAGATCCGGATCAGCCGTCGCGGAGGACACACTCGCGTCGTTGTGCATCGCGCCGGTGAACGAGGAGTCGATCGTGGCGACGACCGTCATCGTCCGGTTGCCGCCGGCCGCGAGATTGCCCAGCGAGCAGGTGGTGGGCAGGGACGGGTTGCCTGGTACTCCCGCAGTACAGCTGCCGCCGGTGGCGGTGACGGAGACCACCGTGACCTGGGCCGGCAGCACGTCCCGGACGACCACGCCGGCCGCCGTGGACGGGCCCGAGTTGGAGATCGTGCTCGACCAGGTGATCTGGCCACCCGCGGTCGCCGTGGCCGGAGCGGTCTTGTCGATGCTCACGTCCGCCGAGCCGACCAGGTGCAGCGTGTCGGAGGCGGAGTTGTTGGAGCCGTTGGGATCGACCGTGCCACCGCTGACAGTCGCGGTGTCGGCGATGTCCTGCGCCTCGTTCGCACCCTCGCGCACCACGACACTGACCTGCTGACCCGAAGTGAGGTCGCCGAGCGTACAGGTGGCTTGGGCGTTGCCCGCCTGGTCGCCCGCGGGCGCGGTGCAGCCGGGCGAGGTGGTGGACAGCTGGAACGTCCCGCTCGACGTCACGGTGTCGGTCACCTTGACCGCCCGAGCGATGGCCGGACCGTTGTTCGTCACGGTGATGGTGCACGGGTACGACGTACCGGCGGCTGCCGGGCCGTCCGGCAGACAGTTCTTCGTCACCGCCAGGTCAGCACGTCCGGTCGCCGAGGAGAAGGCGTCCAGAACCCCAGAACCGAAGGCGTTGTCAGGACCGGGGGCTGCCCGGTCGGTGGCATTGGCGTTGAGTACGGCGGTCAGCGCGGAGGGCGTCAGCGTGCCGGGTCCGCCGGCCGCGTCGAGTACCAGAGCGGCGACACCTGCCGAGCTCGGCGTGGCCGCCGAGGTTCCGAAGAACCTGCAGTCGCCCTGGGTCGTGGCCGGGCAACTTCCGGCGCCGAAGTTTCCGACGCCGCTGACGGAGACACCGTCACCCGCGGAGTAGGTCGGTGCGATCGCTGTCCGGCCACCGCCACCGGCCACACTCTGGTTGCTGCCGGGCGGACCGGATGCGGGACACGGGTACGAGGTCGAGCAGACCGTCGTACTGACCAGCGACACCGGGCCTTGACCGCTGAAGTTCTCCAGGCCGACGGTGGTCGGGTTCTGGTCCGCACCAGCGTTGACTGCGCCGGCCGAGGTGGCCAGATCGGTGTAGTTGCTGTCGGGGTTGAGCGATCCGGCGTTCCCGGTGGCGTCGACGGCGCCGGCGCCACGCCAGCGGAGGTCGATCGTGGGCGTGCCCTTGGCGCCGGCCGAGCCGGTCACGTTGACGGCCAGCTTGACGGTGGCGGCGGTGGTGGCGCTGGGGTTCGTCCAGGACGCTTGCTCGATCGTGTCACCGCTACCGCCGCCCTGTGCGCCGGTGCTGGTGGCCAGGCAGTTCGTGCCGGCCGCGTTGAGGATGTACAGATCGAGATTCGTGAAGCCGCCGGCGCCGGCGGTCGGGAAGATCGCCCGCGGCTCGCTCCATTGCAGCGTCGTGCCGATGGTCGCGCCGGCGCCGACCGTGACGTCGAAGGTGGTGTCCGCGCCGTTGAAGGCGACGGTGTTCGTCGGTGCCACGCCGCAGCCGGTGGGCGATCCGCCGTCCGGCCCGGTGCCGGTACCGGTCGCGAGGACCCGCGGAGCGTGCGTGCTGTTCAGGTTTCCGGCCGACGAGCTGACCCAGACGCCCGAAGCGGCGAGGATCTCACCGTTCACCGCGGCGATGCCCTTCTGGAAGGCGGGCTCGCTGTCGAACGGGATGTCCTCGGTCAGGATGTCGATCCCGGCCGCGGCCAGCGCGTTCTGGGCCGCGACGTGGTTGGTCACGCCGCCACCGGTGGCGCGGAAGAACAGGTCGGCGCCGGGCGCCATGTCGTGCACGATCTCCAGCATCGAGGTGCCCTCGTCGCCGGAACCGACGGCCTGTACGGTGACGCCGGCCGGAAGGTCGCCGAGCGCCTGGGCAGCGGCGAGGTTGCTGACACCGTCCGAGATGACACCGACGGAGATCCCGCCGCCGTCGAATCCGAGCGCCTGGGTGGCGTCCGCGCGGTGCAGCGCGACGCCTTCGCTGAGGAAGCTGCCCGCGTCGGGCGGCAGGCTCTCCGTCGGCCGGATCGCGGCGACCCAGCCGAGAGCCGCGACCTGGTCCACCCGGTCGTAGGGGACCAGGGCACGGAAGACACCGGCGTTGAGAAGTGCCTTCATTCGCTGGGGTTTGACCCACTGGTCGGAGCCGCTGAGGATGCGTACGCCCAGCCGCTGTAGCTCAGCGCGTTCGTTCCCGCTCACCCGGCCCATCGCGTGGACCTCGAGGTCGAGGTTCGCGTCGGTGTCCACGGTCATCAGCGGGTCGCTGAGTTTGGCGCGCTGGCCGGCATCGAGCCGATGGGAGCCGCCAGCGGCCTTGCCGACACTGGCGATCCGCTGACTGACGATCGACGGAATCTTCGAGGCGGGCGCGGCCGCCGTACCGCTCGGCGCGGCGGTCGCGGAGGGCTGAGCCAGCGCAGTGCCCGATCCGAGGATCATGAATGCGAAGAGCCCGGTCGCGGCGACTGCTCGTCGCGTCCGGGCATGACTGTAGTAGCTCATCGGTTTTTCCCCCTGTGTCTCCAGCCCCTGTGCTTCCCCAAGCACCTGTTCCCCGGGTCCCCCAGACTCAGATGTTTTCGACGGTGCTCGCACTCCCCAGGGCTGTCAAGGCCTGGTACGGCGTCAAGGCAACCAATTGCCTCTTCGGGCAGTCGCCCGCCGTACCCTGCGGCGCCGGTCCCTTTCCCCAGTCGCCGGCACCGCAGGGAGTTTCGGGGTTAGACGGTCGGGATGGTTGGGCGGCCGGGGAGGCGGTAGTTGTCGCCGAGGACCTGGCCGCGGTCGGGCTTGTAGAGGTCGAAGCCCTTGCCGTTGCACTGCAGGCCACCGTTGATGCAGTGGCTCACCAGGGCAGCCAGCGTGGGCGGGTCCCACGCGTTGAAGAAGTCGTAGTGCCAGGTGTAGCCCCGACCGCTGGCGAACCTGGTTCCGGCCATGTCACCACTGGCCTCGAACGAGATCTTGAACTCGAGCATCGGTACGGCGACCGGGTGGTCGGCCGGGCAGACCAGGTTGACCGGGTAGGCCATGTGGCTCTTGTGGTCGGCCGAGTCCAGGTTCACGCCGTCCCAGCAGCTCGGGGCCTGGTACCGGACGTTGACCTGGGTGCCGGGGGTGCAGTACGCCGGAATGTCCCAGCTCTTCGAGATGTCGCCGCACTCGAAGCCCTCGACCGCGCCGGGGGAGTTCTTGAACTGGTCCAGCGTGGCGCTCGGGCTGCCGACGACGAACCGGATGCCCGGCGGGAACGGACGGACGTCCTGGTACCGCAGGATGCCCGACTTGTAGTAGATGGTCTGCCGCCAGGTCTGCGGCACCGGGTCGTTGTTGCGGAACATCGTCGGCCACCAGTACGCCGACAGGTCGTCGGGGTTGAGGCAGGTGGTCTGACCCGCGCCGGCCGCCTGGAGGCTGTTGAGGGTGGTGGCCGCGTTCGTCGTGGTGTTGCCGACGAAGCTGTGCTCGTGGGACGCGCCCGGCATGTTCGGGAACACGATCGGGTCGTTGGTGGCGCGGTGGTGCACGTTGCAGTTGACCTGGAACTCGTGGTGGGTGACCAGATCGTCGGCCTGGGCCTCGGAACCGGCCACGGCAGCGAGCGCCGAGGCGATCAGGACGGCGGCGATGCCGCCTGCGGACAGGGCTGTTTTTCTTCTGGTGAACACGGATCTCCTCCTGGTCGGGGGATTCCGCGGGGGCGGTAGTTCAGGCAACCCGCGGTGGGACATCGCGGGAGAGCGCTCTCTGAGACAGCCTCTGCCGGGGCTGTCCAGCTGTCAAGTGCTTGTTGGTTCCGGAACCGCCTGAGCGTGACGAGCCGTTGACAAGGCGCTAACACGCGGGCAACCATCGGACCGCGAGAGAGCGCTCTCTGATACCACCCGCCCCGCTCTCGCACTCCAGCGAAGGAGTACCCGAATGGACTTCGCGACCCGCCGCGTGCGGCTGCAGCCCTCCCGGCGCAGCCATCGCGGCCGATCGGCGATCGCCGCCACTGTCGCAGCAGCCGTTGTGCTGCTCGGCAACGTCGTACTACTGGCTCAACCCGCGCAAGCGGCCACCCTGCTGTCCCAAGGGCGCCCGGTGACGGCCTCGTCATCGGAAGGCGCCGGTACGCCGGCCACCGCCGCAGTGGACGGCGACCTGAACAGCAGATGGTCCAGCGTCTGGCAGGACAACCAGTGGCTCCAGGTCGACCTCGGCGCCACCGCGAGCATCAGCCAGGTCGTACTGCGCTGGGAAGCGGCCTACGCGAAGGAGTACCGGATCGAGGTCTCCGGCAACGGCCAGGACTGGAACCCGATCTACAGCACGGTCGCCGGCCCCGGCGGCAACGAGACCCTCAACGTCAACGGCAGTGGCCGGTACGTCCGGATGTACGGCGTCAAGCGCGCCAACGGCTACGGCATGTCCCTGTACGAGTTCCAGGTGCTCGGTACCGGCGGGGACAACGGTCCGCCGCAAGGCACTGGCACCGTCCATGTCTCTGGTAGCCAAGGGAACTGGCAGCTGGTCGTCAACAACGCGCCCTGGCAGGTCAAGGGCCTGACCTGGGGTCCGCCCGCCTCGGAGGCCGGTGCCCGACTGCCTGCGTTGAAGGCGATCGGCGTCAACACCGTGCGTACCTGGGGGACCGACGCCTCCTCCAAGCCGCTCTTCGACGCGGCAGCCGCGAACGGCATGCGAGTCATCGCCGGCTACTGGCTCCAACCTGGTGGTGGACCCGGCAGCGGCGGTTGCGTCAACTACGTGACGGACGGGACGTACAAGGCGAACATGCTCGCCGAGATCCGCCGCTGGACGACGGAGTACAAGGACAACCAGGGCGTGCTGATGTGGAACGTCGGCAACGAGTCCGTGCTCGGCATGCAGAACTGCTTCTCCGGTACGGAGCTGGAGAACCAGCGGATCGCGTATGCGCGCTTCGTGAACGAGGCGACGCAGGCGATCCACGCGATCGACCCCAACCACCCGGTCACCTCGACCGACGCGTGGACAGGTGCCTGGCCGTACTTCAAGCAGTACACGCCTGACCTGGATCTGCTCGCGGTCAACTCGTACGGGCACATCTGCCAGGTCAAGCAGGACTGGATCAACGGCGGCTACAACAAGCCGTACATCGTGACCGAGGCCGGGCCCGCTGGTGAGTGGGAGGTGCCGAACGACGCGAACGGCGTACCGAACGAGCCCACTGACATCCAGAAGCGTGACGGGTATCTGCAGGCGTGGAACTGCATCACCGGGCACAGCGGGGTCGCGCTGGGCGCCACCCTGTTCCACTACGGGGTTGAGAACGACTTCGGCGCCGTGTGGTTCAACCTGACGCCTGGTGGTGAGAAGCGGCTCTCGTACTACGCCGTGCGGCAGGCCTTCGGCGGTGCCGGTGGTGGCAACACGGCTCCGGTGATCAGCAACATGACGCTGAGCCGTACGACGGACGTCCCGGCCGGCGGCACGATCTCGGTGACCGTGAACGTGTCCGACCCTGACGGGGACGCGCTGACGCACGAGTTCAAGGTCGGCGGCAAGTACATCGACGGCAGCGGCGCTCTGGTCGGTACGCCGTTCAGCGGGAACGGGCCGTTCACCGTCACGGTGCCCGAGCGGCTCGGGGTGTGGAAGCTGTACGACTATGTCCGCGACGGCAAGGGCAACGTCGGGATCGAGACGAGGTCCTTCCGGGTGGTCGCTCCGCCGGTCCAGGGCACGAACATCGCGCGGGGCAAGCCGGCGACGGCTTCGTCGTACCAGCAGGTCGGGAACGGCGCGCCGTACCCGCCGTCGAACGTGACGGACGGGAACAACACGACCCGCTGGGCGAGTGACTGGTCGGATCCGCAGTGGGTGCAGGTGGATCTCGGGTCGGTGCAGTCGTTCGACCGGATCCAGCTGATCTGGGAGGCGAGCTTCGCCCGGGCGTACCGGATCGAGGCCTCCGACGACGGCAACAACTGGCGTCAGGTCTATGCGACAGGTGACGGCAACGGCGATGTCGACAGCATCGCCTCCGGTGGGTCCGGGCGGTATGTCCGGATGACCGGGACCCAGCGTGGTACCGGCTGGGGCTACTCGTTGTTCGAGTTCGGGATCTATCGCAACTGACCGATTGGCTCGGGTACGGCGGCCTGTGGGCAGCGGGCCGCCGTACCTGTGGATATCTCGATGAGGGGGAGAGCTTGACGCAGCTACGATCCGGTGCCATGAACAGCAATCGGCCGACTCTGGAAGACGTCGCCAAGGCGGCAGGCGTCTCCCGTGCCACCGCGTCGCGGGTGATCAACGGCGTGCTGACCGTCGATCCCGCGATGCAGTCGAAGGTCGAGGCGGCGGTGCGGACCACCGGGTACGTCCCGAACACCGCGGCCCGGTCGCTGGTCACCCGGAAGGCAGGCGCGATCGCCCTGGTGATCTCCGGCTCGGACGGCTCGGCCGAACAGGTCCTGGGCGACCCGTTCTTCGGCCGGATCACGTCTGGGGTGGTGAAGAGTTTGCTGCCGCAGAAGGTCCACCCGACGCTGGTACTTGCCGACTCGGACGCGGCTCGCGCGGACGCGGTCGCCTACGTCCGCCAGGGCAAGGCCGATGGCGCCCTGCTCGTCTCCACCCACTCCGACGACACCCTGCCCGGCCTGTTCGTCGACGCCGGCATCCCAGCCGTCCTCTTCGCCCGCCCCGGCCGTGACGTACCGATCAGCTATGTAGACCTAGCCCACGAGCGCGGCGCCGCACTGGCCGCCGACCACCTGGTCGCCCGTGGCTGCCGCCGAGTAGCCACCATCGCCGGTCCCAGCGACGTCCCCGCCGCGCAAGACCGCCTCACCGGCTTCCGCCACGCCATGGCCCGGCACGGCCAGGCCTACGTCCCCGTTGCCAAAGGCAACTTCACCCGCGAAAGCGGCGAACAGGCAATGCTGGAACTCCTGGCCGCCCACCCCGACCTCGACGGAGTCTTCGCCGCCAACGACCTGATGGCCACCGGCGCCCTGAAGATCCTCCAGTCCCACCACCGCTCCATCCCCGCCGACGTAGCCGTAGTCGGCTTCGACGACAGCGAACCAGCCCACTCCACCCGCCCCCAACTGACCACAGTCGCCCAACCAGTAGAAGAAATGGCCGCCGAAATGGCCCGAATCCTCCTGACCCACATCGAAGACCCAACCCTCCCGCCGACCTCCGTGATCTTCGACCCCCACCTCGTCCCCCGAGAATCAGCCTGAGTGCTCTCAGAGTTGGGCGCTGGCGGTGATGTGAGCTGGTTGGTTCTGCCACCAGGTGGCGGCGGCTCGGACGGGGGACGGGGTGGTGGGGTCGGTTTTCAGGCGGCGGAGGGGGGATTGGTTTCCGGTGACGCCGGCGCTGTAGGCGAGGCCGCGGAGGGCGGCGACGCTGGTCTTGCTTCTGGTGCGGCGCCAGTCGGCCAGGTGCTTACTGATGGCGCTGTCCCACCAGGAGTTCGGTGGGAGACCGGCCAGGTGGCCGAGGGCGTAAGCGGCAGCGGAGACTGTCGGTCCGGGCAGGCCATCGGCCAGCACGATTCGTTCGATCAGCCCGCGTTCCGGGCGGCCGCCCATCATGCGTAGCGCGGACAGCAGCGTGCCGGACCGCTCAGGGTCGCCCGTGAGCGTACGGCCGCGCCTGAGTTCCGCCGACAGGGCTCGAGCGATCCCCGCGCGATAAGGACTGGCGGCGATCAGCATGGAGACTTCGAGCCGGGCCTCCTCCGACGGGTCGAACAGCAACTCCTCGACCAGCTGCGGAAACACGTCATCGGTAAAGCTCTCAGGAGCAGTCGGCAGGGCCGCCGCGGACGCATGCGCGACGCGCTGAGCCGCCAGCGAAACAGGTTCGCGGATGCCGTACTGCCGACCGCCGTAGCCGATCGCGACCGGCCCGGCCAGCGTCCACAACGCCTGCAGGATGTCTTCCGCCATCAACCCGAGCGGGCCACCGGCGGCAGCGATCTCGCGCAGCGTCCGGGTGGCTTGATGGCGTTGATCGGGGTTGAGCTGCTTCAGGGTGGCGGCCTCGAAGAGTGCGGACAAGGTGCCCCACAGCGCGCGATCATCGGTCGGATTCGCCAACTGGCGCAGGAGGACGGAGATGGAGTCGCGGTGATTGCTATGCCCCAGCGCGGCCACGGTCGAGATCATCACCTGGTTGTTGCGATCGGCCGCTGCGACCGCGCAGGCGTCGATCAGTTCGCCCTGCGCCGCCGGATGAGCAAGAAGCCGGTTCACCGCTTCGTACCGCTGTAGCCATGACTGCCCACAGGCGACGAGCATCTCTGCGAGCAGGCGCTGGGCGATCTCCCGCCAGGTGCGGCCAGGCAGGTACGCCGCCGGCCGCGTCGCCAGCAGTTCGGTGAAGCCGTCCCAGTCGGAGCCACTCATCACGGCCGGGGCGCAGACGCGATCCAGGTAGGCGTCCAGCCGCCGATCGAGGGTGCGGGGCTCGACGCGATGGTCCCGGGTCAGCGCCGGAGCGGACTCGATCACCGGCCGGTTCGCCCGGATCTCGTAGTCGAAGGCGGCGACCAGGCGGCCTGGGGAGAGCTCCAGTAACTCCTCGTACCGCCGAACGGCCGAGTGCGGGATCGCCGAGCCGCCGGCTTCCCACCGGTAGATGGTCGACGGGTTGATCGATCGCGGATCCCGGCCACTCGGCCAGGCAGCGGCGAACTTGGTCCGTACGGTGAACTCCTGCTGCGTACCCAGCAAGCGATTGACCCGCAGAAGCCAGGCAAGCCGATGACGCAGTGTCAGTCGCGGAGTCGGCGCAGATCCAGCGGATCGGTCGCTCGGCATAGAGGCCCCCTCGTAAACCAGCCTAAGGACTAGCACGTCCCATAACGTTCTGCAACGGCCTGTGCGCAACCAGCCGCCCACGCACAACCACCCCAGCCGACCTGTCGCCCCCTTCACCCTGGAGACCCGGGGGGAGGCAAGGCAGGTCCCCCGACGACCTGCCTTGCCGGGGCGTTCATGAGCAGAGAGATGGGGTTGGGAATGGATGTAGTGGTTGGCTTTCTCGTTGCCTGGGCGGCGGGAAAGGCGCGGCGGGTGGCGAAGATCGTCGACGGGTTGACCGACGACGCGCTGGACGCGGCGGGCGAACGGGTCTGGAAGGTGGTGGCACCCAAGTTGGGTGTCGATCCGTCGATCCAGCGACTCACTGCCGAGGCGCGCGACGCGGGCGAGGCGACGCCGGGCGCCCGCGCGGACGCAGTACGGGCGTTGCAGGCGGCAGCTGCTGCCGACCCGCACTTCGCGGCCGAGTTGGCAGCCGCGTTGCCGGCGGCGGAGCGCTCTGCGAGCACGCCGTCGCACTCCGGCGTCATCGCGACGGGTAACACAGTCGGCCGGAACCTGAAGATCGACAACAGCAGTACGTTCGTCAACAAGGTCCGGCAGAACCCGTTCTACGCCATCCTCGCGCTGGCGGTGCTTGCCCTGGTCGTCTGGGGACTCTCGTCGGCGTTCGGCGGACCTGCCCAGGCTGACGCGAGCACGGTCGTCGGCAACTGGACCGCGTCCGACGGTACCGGCAACAAATCCTTCAGCGCGGACGGTCAGTGCGACGGCGTCTTCTACGACCAGGGCAAGCCGCTCGACATCGGCGGACCGATGTCCTGCGCCCTGTCCGAGAAACCGGACAGCAACGGCCTCTACACCCTGCGGGTGACCCAGAGCATGAACAAGGCCACCTACAAACTCCGCTTCGACTCCAAGGACCACGCCACGGTCTTCGACTCCGCCGGCCGGAAACTCTACGAACTCGAACGCTTCTGATCGTTGGTGAGGGCGGCGGATTGGGCTTGGAGCCAGGGGAGGGATGCTTGGTGGGACCAGCGGTTTACCTCGGTGGCTAGGGCCTTGGAGGCGGCTGGGTTGCCTTCGTCGCGGGCTAGTACTGCTAGGAGGGTCTGCTGGGCGAGGGTGCCGAGGAGGTGGCCGATCTTCTGGCGGAGTTCGGTTGAGCGCTCCCAGTGGATTCGGGCCAACGGGAGGTCGCCGGCGGTGTGGGCGTGGTCGCCCAGGTGACGGAGGGCCAGGGAGATCAGGAGGTCGTCGGCGGAGCGCTCGCCCAGGTCGAGTGCGGTTGTGTAGGCGGCGAAGGCGGCCTCGGGTTGTTCCAGGAGGTTGTCGGCGATGACGCCTGCATAGAAGTGGGCGTGGCCGGAGCGGCTGTCGTCGGGAGCGGTTTTGGCGAGGTGAGCGGCTCGCTCCGCGAGGTCGGCGCCGGAGTCGCGGTCAGTAGCCAAGAGAGCTACGCCGTACTCCTTCCGCAGCTGCAGGAACGCGAAATCCCAAGCAATAAAGGCATCCGGCGTCTCGGAGAGCGCTTCCGCCAGTACTACGAGACGCGCGCCGGCGTCGTCGGTCTGCTGAGCGAAGTCCTGGTCGACCGCCACCTCGGCCAAGGCGGCCGCCAGCGCGAGGCGTTCCTCGCCGGTGTCCGCTCGAGCGGCCGCGAGGAGTTGGGTGGCGTCGTCCCAGCGTCCTGCCCGCATCAGGCAGAGACCGGACCGGATGAGCGGAGAGAGCGCGATCTGTGTCATGCGACGGAGAGTATTTCGACATCAAAAGGTTTGACAACAGAGCTTCAGTCGCTGAATCATTCGGCTGGTGAAGGACTCGATCGACACGCACGTGGAGTTGTGGAGCCGAGAGCTCCCGGACATGGACCTCCGAGTGGAGGGGATCGCCACCCGGTTGCAGGCGCTCGGGCGCTACCTCGACCGCCGGCGCGACGCAGTACTGGCTGAGCACGGCCTGCAGTGGTGGGGCTTCAAGACACTCCACATGCTGCGCCGCGGCGGAGCGCCGTACCAATCGACGCCCGGACGACTGGCCACCCAGCTCGGCCTGTCCCCGGCCGCGATGACGAACCGGCTGGATGCGCTCGAGCGGATGACGTACGTCGCCCGCCACCACGACCGCGACGACCGCCGCAAGGTCGTCGCCACCCTCACCGACTCCGGGCTCAAGATCTGGCAACAGGCCCTCGGTGACATCACCCAGGTCGAGGTCGATCTGGTCAACCAGCTGTCCCCGGCCGACCAAGATCAGTTGACCGGCTTGCTCCGGATTCTCGTTCTCTCAACTGAGCAGCAAGAAAATGTATAGATCCACGCGACGGCTCCGACCTGTGTTGTGAAGGCACCCGAACAGGGAGCCCGGAGCAGGAGCGTGAAGAGATGGAAGCGTTGAGTCTGGTCGTGAACAGCAAGATCATCGCCGACGATGTGCGGTGTTCTACGAGCGGGTATGACGAAGTACGGCGTACTGCGGAGGAAGCGCTGCGGGTCCGCCCGGTTCGCCGGCGACTGTGGAGTGCAGTTTGGCGCAATGTGTCCACGCGTGGACCTCGTCTCGTGGCACAGTCCTCGGGTGACTGAAGGAATCAACGCTGAACTCAAGACGGACCGGGCCGCGAAGCTGCTGGCGGCGTACGACGACCAGCTGCGCGGCGGCGCCGAGTCGGCCGACGTACCGACGAGCACGGACGGACCCGTCATCCGGGTCGAGTACCCGAACCGCGGATTCGTCAGCTACCGCTCCCTCGCCGGGCTCGACGGCGCCGAGCTGGATGCGCTGATCGCCCGCCAGCGCGAGTACTTCGCCGCGAAGGGCCAGCCCGTCGAGTGGAAGACCCGCGGGCACGACCTGCCGGCCGACCTGACCGAGCGACTGACCGCGGCGGGGTTCGTGCCGGAGGAGCGCGAGACCGTCGTCATCGCCGAGAGCGCCGACATCGTCGAGCGGCTGTCGGGTCGTGACACGGTCGACGGCGTGACGATTCGGCGTACCGAGGACAAGGCCGACTTCGAGCGGATCGCCGCGATGGAGTCGACCGTCTGGGACCAGGACTGGTCCTGGCTCACCGACGACCTGGTACGCCGGCACGCCACCGGACTGACCGACATCTTCGTAGCGGAAGCGGACACGACCGGCGAGGTCGTCTCGGCAGCCTGGGCGGTCTACAAGAAGAACACCGACTTCACCGGTCTCTGGGGTGGCTCGACGCTCGCCGAGTGGCGGGGCAGGGGCATCTACAAGGCACTCGTCGCCGTCCGCGCCGCCCGGGCGGTCGAACTCGGCTACCGCTACCTCCAGGTCGACGCCTCCGACGACAGCTCCCCGATCCTCCAGCGACTCGGATTCCTCGCGGTCACCACCACGACTCCGTACGTCTATACCGCGAAGAACTGATACACAGGAGGGATGCACCAACTTCGCGCATTGGGCATCTCCGCCGAGGCCGAGGCGATCTACCTCGATCTGATGACGCGTGGTGCGTTGAGTGTCGAGGAGCTCACCCCGGGTGGCGATTGCGCGGCGGTGGAAGGGCCGTTGGGGGAGCTGGCCGCGATCGGGCTGATCGAGCGGGCCGATGGCAAGGTGTTGCCGCAACCGCCGCACCTCGCGATGGAGGCGCTGGCGCAGCGGCGTACGAGAGAGGCGGATCTCGCGCGCGAGAGCGCCGCCTTGCTCTCCGACCTGTGGACCGCGGGGATCGGGCAGCAGACGTACGTCGAGTTGCTGCCGTCTGCCGAGACTGCGCGGGCCGTGCTCAACCACGTGCAGGTCGACGTCCAGCAGCAGGTCCGGGCGATGACCGTGGGCAATCTCGCGTCGCCGGATCATCAGATCGTCGACGGGCTCTTCGATGCGCTCGGGCGCGGAGTCTCGTACGAGGTGATCTACGGGACGCGGGTGCTGCAGGATCCGGCCGCGCTCCGGATGGTCCAGCTGTGCGTCGACGCGGGCGAGCAGGCGCGGGTGTTTCCGCAGGTGCCGCTCAATCTGACCATCGTCGACGACCGCTGGGCGCTGCTCTCGGCGCGGACCACGGCCGGCGAGATCACGAGTACCGCGGCGATGGTCGTGCATCACTCGCCGTTCCTGACCGGTCTGGTCGGGGTGTTCGACGCGTTCTGGCGGATGGCGGTGCCGATCACCAGCGGGACCGACACGAGCGACGCGGTCGGAGCGCCGTCGCTGGAGACGAAACGGTTGCTCACGTATCTGAGCGCTGGTCTCACCGACGAGTCGATCGCTCGCGAGTTCGGCGTCAGCGAGAGAACCATCGCTCGCCGGATCAGCCGGCTCCAGGAGACGCTGGGAGCACAGACCCGGTTCCAGCTCGGCGTACAGGCGTCGCGCCAGAAACTTCTCTAGCCCGGAAACTTCTCTAGGCCGGAAACCTGTCTGGACCAGAACCCTGTCGAGAACGCGAGATCGGTTCCGACGTAGCTGCTGAGCGACCCCGGTACGGGGACGGACGACAAGGAGTGGGACCGATGAAGTACATGCTGCTGATGCACTCGAACAAGCAGGGCTGGGACGACATGCCGAAGACCTGGTCGCAGGACGACCTCAAGGTGATGGTCGAGTACATGCACGAGCTGAACCGGGAGCTGCAGGCAGCCGGCGAACTGGTCGAGGCGCGCGGGCTCGAGGGTCCGGACAAGATGCGGACCTATCAAGCGCAGCCGGACGGCGAGCCGATCATCACCGACGGTCCCTTCAGCGAGACGAAGGAGGTGCTGGCGGGCTACTGGGTCGTCGACATGGCCACCGACGAGCGCCTGCTGGAGATCGTCGATCGCATCTCCGTCTGCCCCGGCCCGGGCGGCCTACCGGTCTACCAGGCAGTGGAGATCCACCCCGAGGGCGTCGCCCCGGCGTGACCGGCGCCGCCTGCACCCTGGGCTGACCGAGCGGCAGCGGAGTTGGCCCAGAGGCAGCGGAGTTGCCGAAGGTCAGCGGAGTTTGGCGACGACCAGGTCGGCGACGTCGGCCATGCCGGCCGCCGTCGGGTGGTAGGGGACACCCCTGCCCGGGCCGAAGCGAAAGCCGGTGGTCCACGGCTCCGCCGATCCCACCGCATGTGAGCGCCCGGCCGCCGACGCCTCGACGAGGTCGGCGCCGGTCGCCTCCGCGGCGGTCGCGAACGCACCAGCCAGCCCGTCCGCCATCATCACGATGCTCGGCAACTGCTCTTCATTCAGCGGTACGTCGAGACGCGCCCGCGTACCCGGTCCGACCACGGTCAGGTAGTCGACCAGCACGACGCGACTCCGGGGAGCGCGTTCCCGGACCGTGTTGACGATCTCGGTGAGCGACGCGGCGACCGCGGCGTACTCGCCCGGCTCCTTGAGGTAGCTGACCCGCGCCCGGATCCGGTTGGCCACTCGCCGGCCGAGCAGGGTCGCCGGCTTGGCCAGCGTGTTCATCATGCTGCCCCGGATGAAGGTACCGATGTACTCCAGATCATTGCCTCCGGCCGTGATCGTGACGAGTGCCGTATCGGGGCCGACGGCATCGATCTGCGGCGGCGCCTCGTCCTGCCGTTCGCGCAGGATGTGCGCCGTCGTCGCGCCGGAGTAGGTGACGTCGGTCAGCTCCAGACCCAGCGCCTCGGCCACCAGCTGCGGGTAGTTCCGGCCGGAACGCCCAGCAGCTTTGTCCACGATCGGCTTGATTCCGGGGCCGGCGGCGAACGAACTGCCCAAAGCGACATAGCGACTGCCAGCGGTGATCACGCGCCGACGATACCTGGCACGATGAATTGTCACAGCCTGTCCGGCTGTGCTGTCACTGTTGTGACCAACCCCTGCGAAGAAAGGAAACACACCCATGCGTGGAGCCACTCGGGGAATCCGCCGGACCGCGCTGGCCGGCATCGCCGCGGCCGGCCTGGCCCTGGTGCCCGCCGTCGCGGACGCCACCCCCGGCTCGGGCGTGACCGGCAAGATCATCAGCCAGACCACGGTCGGCGACACCGACTACATCCTGCGTGAGGTCACCATTCAGCCCGGCGGCAAGACGGGCTGGCACTTCCACGACGGCACGCTGTACGCCTTCGTTGCCCAGGGCACGCTCACTCACCCGGACGCGTCCTGTGCGCCGACCGTCTACAAGACCGGCGCCGCCTTCGTCGAACCCAGCGGTGCGGACCACACCCACATCGGCCTGAACCTCGGCAAGAAGCCCGTCGTCCTGGAGGTCCTGTACGTCCTCCCGCACGGCGCTCCGCTCTCCGAAGACGCCCCCGACCCGGGCTGCGACTTCTAGCTAGGTGACCCGGAAGGGCAGGCGATCCCTGCCCTTCCGGGACCTTTTCGCGATCCGCCCGGGCAGTTGTCGAACCGGCCGCTCCCGTCGTACCGCCGGACCATCCGCCGCCTGACCACCTCTTGAAATTCCATCCAGCGAACCCAGTGGCCCGGTCCCGCTGCTGCGACGGGATTGTCCACCGGCATACTCCTCCGGGTGAATGACGAGTTCGGGGTTGGCGGGATCAGAGAGCGCGTGCTGGCTGCGTGGGCGGCGGCACCGGTTCGGTTCAGGGAGGATGCCAACGCCGAGGAGGATCTGGCGCTCGGCGGATACCTCGATCGAGTGGTGGTCGAGCTCGCCCAGAACGCGGCGGATGCGGCGGCCCGGGCGGGTGTGCCGGGGCGAGTTCAGTTCTCTCTGAGTGCTGGGACGCTGGTCGTTTCCAACACCGGTACGCCGTTGAGCGCCGAAGGTGTCGAGTCGCTGGCGACCCTGCGCGCGTCGGCCAAGAGGGACGACTCGGACAGCGCTGTCGGGCGGTTCGGAGTCGGCTTCTCGGCCGTCCTGGCGGTGACCGACGAGCCGGTGATCCTGTCGCGCACCGGCGGCGTCCGTTTCTCCCGCGCCTACACCGCGGCCGCCGTCGCCGCGACCGGTGAGCCCGGATTGGCGACCGAGGTCCGCCGGCGCGATGGTCAAGTGCCCGTACTGCGGCTGCCGTTCGAAGCGGAAGGCGAACCGCCCGCGGGCTACGACACCGCCGTAATCCTCCCGCTCCGCGACGAAGCAGCGATCGAACTCGTACGCCGCCTGCTCGGCGAAGCCGACGATGCCCTGCTGCTCGCCTTGCCCGGCCTGGAACGGATCGAACTCGACATCGAAGGCTCGGTCCGCGTCCTCACCGACGCCGAGTCCCGCTGGCACGTCCAGCGAGCATCCGGTGTCCTCGGTGACGAGGACAGAGAGCGCTTACTCGCGGACCGCCCCACCGAGGAACGCTCCCGCCCGTACTGGTCAGTCCTCTGGGCGCTGCCGAGGGAGGCTGCTGAACTACCTGGTGTCGTGCATGCGCCGACCCCGACGGATGAAGCGCTCTCTCTTCCTGCGTTGCTGTTGGCAACCTTTCCGCTGGACCCCTCGCGACGGCACGTTGCCGCCGGTCCGTTGACCGACCGCCTCGTGGCGGAGGCAGCGACGGCCTACGCGGAACTCCTCCGCGCCCGCGCCGAGGACGGAGCGAACGTCCTCCCGCTGGTCCCGATCGGCCTTGCCGCCGGAGCGCTGGACCGCGCTGTCCGGGAGGCGATCCTCAAGGCTCTGCCCGGCACGCCGCTCGTCCGCGCCGTCGAGGACGGCACTTTGCTGCAACCTCGCGAAGCCGTCGTCGTCGAGGGCTCGGACGATGCCTTCAATGTCGTGCTCGCGCCGATCGTGCCCGGCCTGATCGCCGCACCGCGTCAGGACCGGGCCGCACTCGACGCCCTCGGTGTTCGTCGGCTCGACCTCGCCGATCTCGTCGACCAGCTCGGCTCGGCTGCTGCGACGGAGTCTCCGGCGTGGTGGCACAACGTCTATGGAGCGCTCTCCGCGATGGTCACCGAGCCGTTGCTCCGCGAGTCCCTCGGCACCCTTCCCGTCCCACTGGCCGACGGTCGATTGGTCCGCGGAGTCCGCGGCCTGCTCCTGCCCGGCAACGAGCTGACGGCCGACGTACTGGCGATCTTCGGCGAGTACGGCGTACGCGTCGTGCACCCCGAGGCAGTGCACCCGTCGCTGGAACGCCTCGGAGCGCTGTCCATGTCGCCGCGCGCCCTGCTGGAGGACAACGCCGTCCGAGCCGCCGTCGAACACTCCGCCGAAGCCGATGACCCCGACGTCATCGCCGAGGCCGTGCTCACCGTCGTCGCGGCAGACGTCTCGCAGGCCGAGGGCCTGTGGTGGCTGTCCGACCTCGTACTACGAGACGCCACCGGCGAGCTGGTCCCCGCCAACGCGCTCGTCGTCGCCGGCTCCGACGCGGCCGCAGTACTCGACGACGAAGAGGTCGCACCGATCGACAACGCGCTCGTCGAGCGTTTCGGACTGCCCGCGTTGCAGGCGATCGGCGTCTTGAGTTCGCTCGGGACCGTCTCGGCCGCCGACGTCACGCTCGACGAGCTGCCCGAGGCGCTGGCCGATCTCGACGGGATCGAGGACTGGGCCGACGACGTGGCGCCGGACGGCTCGCGATTCGGGGCGACTGTGGGGGAGTTGCTCGCGGTACGCGACCTGGACTGGATCGTCGACGATGCCTGGCCGCGCGTGCTCGAACTCTTCGGCTCGTCGCCCGGCCTTCGCCGCGCACTGGTCGAGACGGTGCGTGTCGTCGGACCGGACGATCGCCCGCATGGCGCGTTGTCCTACCCGGCCTGGTGGATCAGAGAGCGCGTTCTGCTCGAAGACGGCGAGCCATTGGCGGGCCGGGCAGATCCGGCCGCCGACCCGATCCTCGCGAGCTTCCTCGATGCCGCACCTGAGTGGACGGCTCGGCTGGACCCAGAGGTGCGGACCGCGGTCGGTCTGGTCCGCGTGGTCAGTGACCTGGATGCAGCCGGCGTCGAGCTGTTGCTGGACCGGCTCGCGGATCCCGGGCGTGAGGTCGAAGAGAGCGCGATCTTGCGGCTGTGGAGTCAGCTTGGCCTTCATGAGGCCTATCCGGGGGAGACGCCGGACGACGTTCGCGTACTGGACGGCAGCGGGGTCACCACCGTGATGAACGCCGGTGACGCGGTCGTCGCCGATGCGCCGATGTGGTTGCAGCGTGGGGATCTGGGCGGTTTCGTGGTCGCTTCCGGAGCTGCCGCGGATGGGTTGAGCGATCTGCTCGACGTACCGATGGCCGGCGAGGTCGCTGACGGCAAGATCGACAGCGAAGGGACCGAGGCCGACGTACCGGACCTCGTACGCGAGCTCGTCCCCGAAGCGCCGGACACCTGGTGGGAACACGAGGAGCTGACCGTCGACGGCGTCGACGTCTCCTGGTGGGTCGACGAGGACAAGAACCCGCACGCCGCCACTTTCGACGGCCTGGCCAAAGCCCTCGCCTGGTCCTCCGGCCGCTGGGACCAACGCCACGTCATCCGAGCAGTCCTCTCCGAACCGGACCGCTCCAGCGAACTCCGCCTCGACGCAACCTTCGACTAGTGGATCAGCAGATCAGTCAGGGCGGGATTGTCGATCTCCGCGCTCAGCAAGCGCGCCGAAGCGGCCGCCGACGAGTCGCCGAGTCGGGCCTGGTGCAGCTTGGCGCGCACCATCAGCTCTCGCATATCGCAGCGTGCCGCCAGGGCAGCCAGTTGCGCCACCAACGGCCGGGCACGCTCGGCATCGTCGCGCGCCAACGCCGTCGTACAGGCTGCATCGAGCACATGGCCATGGACCCATTGATAGCGATCAGGTTCGCGTGCCGCCCGGCTCGCCGCCTGCGCGAGCCACTCGGTCGCCCCTGCATGATCGCCACGATCGGCGCTCAGTAGCCCGAGTCCGCGCCCCGCCATCCCTTCCCAGCAAGGGTCGTTGAGCTGGCACCCGAGCACCCACGCCTGCTCGAACCCATCGGCGGCTGCGTCGAGATCACCGGCGTACAGGTCAAGTTCGGCGTTGAGCGCCTGCGGCCAAGGCAGGAAGGCGATCCAGCGTTCCTGCCGGACCAGGTCGAGCGACTCCTGCACGATCGAAGCGGCCTGGCTGTACTCCGCGCGCAGCAGCCGCGCCCGGCCCATGATCGACAACGACCAAGCCTGCTGCCGCCGATCCCCACACCGCGCGGCCGTTTCGACCGACTCTCCCAAATGCGCGAAGGCGGCCGGATAGTCGCCCTGATCCGACGAGTTCATTCCCAGTACGCCGAGAATCGCCGCGTGCTCCTCATCGGTCTCAGCCAGCCGCTGTGCGCGAGCCAGCCAACTGCGAGCCGTCTGCCGCCGACCAGCCTGTACTTCGACGAACCCGAGCTGTCGATGAGCGAGCACCGACGTACTCCGGTCACCCGCTTGCTCGGCGACCAGGATCGCCTCGTGCAAGACGATCGCGCCTTCCTCGTCGTGGCCGCGGATGGCGTGCACGAGAGCGCCGCCGAGTGCCGCGAGAGCGCGACCTCGCAAGGCGTCGTCGCGACAGTGTTCAGCCTCAGAGACCGCTCTCCGAAGACACTGGATACCGGCATCTACCGCCCCTGCAGCGATCGCCGCCCGACCTGCTTCCAGCTGGCTCGCCGCTGCCGCCCGTCCGCCCAGGGCCGGACCAGCGATCCGGCCGGGCCCGACCTCGGACGCCTCTCGCAATGCGGCGGACGCTTCCAATCCGAGCTCACGCCGGAGAAGGTCTTCGCAGACGGCGATCTGCCGGAGTGCGGCCGTCCGGTTCCCCGAGATTACGAGGCTGCGCACCAGGAGTTCGTGGTTGCCCTGCTCCAGCGGATTCAGTGCCACAGCTTTTGACGCATAGGCGATGGCGTCACCCGCTCGGCCGCCGGCCACCAGTGACACAGCGGTCTCCCGCAGTCGTCCCTCGATCGCAGCAGAGAGCCGGTGCCGCTCGACCAGCAACCAGGACTCGAACTCCGGGCAGGAAGGAAGCTCCACCCCATCAAGCAGCTCACCATTGAAGTCCAGCAACGGCGCCGGATCCGCCGAGTCCTCAGTGACCACAAGGACGTCCGCAGATGTGTCCAGTCCGAGCGTCAGCACCAGCGGATCGCCAGTGATGACGTCCCCGCCGCCCAGTGCTCGCCGCAGCTCCGCCAACGACCAGCGCAAGGCGCCGAGCGGGTCGTCCGCGTCAGCGAACAGCAGCTCCGCCAACCGCTTGCGGCTCGGCGGCCGGTCGGCGAGTAGGAGGTAGGCAAGCAGAGCCCAGGTCTTCCGCCCGCGCGGCGGACGCACAACGCCACCGGCCTGCTCGATCGCGGGTGCCCCCAGCAACCTGATCTTGCTCATCCCTGCACACCCCCTCCCCGAACCTCAGTGTGGCGCACCGGCCGCCCTCGGGCGAGTGCCCAGCCGATGCGCCACAAGAGTCACCTCAGTGCCTGATGCCGACTGCTTCCAGGTACTCCGCGTAGGCCGCGACCGTGCCGTCCTCGGCCTGGTTGAACTTGCGCGCCACCTCGGCCAGGTCAGCCGCGAAGGCTGCCAGGTCGGCTTCGGACAGCGTCCCGGCCAGCTTGGTGATCGGGCCGTAGTACAGCCGGAACCACTCCGAGAAGTGCTCAGGCGAGTGATACCGGAACACGAACGACCGCTTGGTCAGCCCGGCCCACTCGACCCGATCTCCGAACAGCCCGCTCAGGTACTCCTCGTCACCCCACAGCGTCGCCGGCTTGACTCCGGCCGGCGGCGGCGCCCACTTGCCGACCGTACGGAACAGATCCCCGATCATCCCCGTCGGCGTCCAGCTGGCCAGCGCGATCTTGCCGCCCGGCTTCGTCACCCGGCACAGCTCGTCCGCTGCCCGCTGATGATCCGGCGCGAACATCACCCCAACCGTGCTCCCCACCAGGTCGAACGCCGAGTCCGGCACCGGCAGCTCCTCCGCGTCACCCTCCAGGAAGATCACCGGCAGGTGCTCGGCCTCCGCCCGCTCCCGCCCCTGCTCGAGCAGGTTCACCGCGTAGTCGACCCCCGTCGCGTCAGCGAACCGCCGGGCCGCCGCGAGCGCCACATTCCCTTGCCCACAAGCGACATCGAGAACCGTCTGACCGGCCCGCACGTCCGCCGCCTCGACGAGCAGCTCGGCGATGATCTGCAGCGTGTTGCCGACCCGGGGATAGTCCCCGGTCTCCCAGCCAGCCCGCTGCTTGGCCTTGATCGCCCCGAAATCAACCGCCGTCCCCGAAACTTCCGTACTCATCCACAGCTCCTCAGAAAAAACGAAACCGCGCCCCCCAGCGACGCCACCGCCCTTCGCGGTGTCCTCCGATCACACCAACCCACCGTGTGACGGCCCGTGTGAAGCCCCCGGTGACCCTGAGGCAAAGGACGATCACAAAAACTGTCCGGCGCTCCTGGTACTTATTTCCCTGCCAGCCTCCGGACCGGGGGACGGCGCGATCGGGGAGGGGTCTGGGGATGAACGACACCGGTGGGGGCACCGTGGCCGAGCCGGCCATGCGGGTGCCTGGCAAATGGCTGGCCGCGCTTCGCGAGCTGCTTGCCGGGCTGGACGGCGGTTCCGGACGCATCGCGGTTCCGGTCGAGGAGTACCTCCTGACCGGCTCACCGGAGTCGGCGGTCGACCTGGTCGTGGCCGAACCCGGGGCAGGGCAGATTCTCTACGTCCAGGGCATGCCTTTCTCGAGCGCGACGCTGATGGGCGCCGATCATCCGCTGGTGGCTCACGCGGCCGCCTTGCCTCTGGAGGTGCTCTATCGCTGGGCGCTGCTCGCCTACGCCCTCCTGTGGCCTGGCGCCCCGCGTCCGTTCGACCTCGAGGTAGCGGGTGCGACCCAGGTGGCGGAGTCCCTGCTGATCCACCTGACCCACCTGAACGGTGGATCGGAGACCTCTGTGACGGCCGCTCTGCCGGTCGACCACGAGCTGATGGAGGGGATGCTGGCGGCCGGGGGAGCGCCGCCCGCACAGCTGCTGGCCGATGCGTTCCACCCGTCCAGTACGAGGCTCAGCCGATTCAGTGTCCGCGCCCTCGAGGGGTATCCGGCGGCGATCGGCCGGTACCCCGAGGTGGTGCATGCCGCATTGACCGCCGATGACGTCGAGCAGCAGGTGGTCGCGCTCAAGATGCTGGAGCCGCTCGATGCTGACGTACTGCGACCCTTCGCGGCGGAGCTGGCCGGGTTGGCCACGGCACCTCTCCAGCAGTTGCGCAACCACGCCAGGAAGCCGTTCGCCAGGGTCGCCGGGGCCGACTTGCTCAAGCCGTTGGTGACCGAGGGCGATCCGGCTCGGCGGTTCCGCGCCCTCGAACAGCTCTGGTCGGTCGGCGACGCCGAAGCCCGCGAATGGGCCTTGGCCCAGGCGGCCGGCGATCGCTCGGCCCGGGTCCGGGGGCTGGTCGAGCGGTGGGAAACGGAGACAGCCGACGCGGAGTCCGCCGACCAGGAGTACCAGCGGTCGGTCAAGGCATCCGAGCGTCCGGTGATCGACTGGGCCGTGCCGGTCACCGACAAGCTGATGACAGCGCTGCGGGAGTTCTGGCATCAGGTGCAGGCTGATCCGGACGAGTTGGACGAGCTGGTCCGGGCCTTCGAGGCAGCGACACCGCCGGCCAGGATCCGCCGGGGCGCCGCGAGTAGAGGCGCAAGGCCGCAGGTCATCATCGAGCGGGATCTGCTGGCCGGCTCGCTGTTCGCCGAGCTGGGTCCGGCCGGACTCACCATCCTGGCCCATCATTTCGGCCTGCTGGTCGATGATCGGCCGTGGCTGCCGCTGCGAGCCGCCCCGCTGTACGAGGAGAGCCACCGTCGGACCGGCCGCCCGACCTTGCTCGAGGTGTCGACGATGCTCGACGAGATCGGCTTCGACGGTCCGGAGCTGGTGTTCGCTCAGTACCGGCTGGCCAAGCGGTGGGGAGAGCCGATGGGCGTGACCTGGCCGGACGAGAGTGTTGCGCCCTTCGTCCTGGCCAACCTGGATCTGATCCTCACCGGGGTACCGATCGTTCACTCCTATCTGGACAAACGCGATCCTCTGCTGGCGTACCAGGCGTTGGGGACGTTGTCGCCGATGCCGCCCGTCGTGGTCGACAAGCTGTTCGCGCTGGCCGTAGGAAGCCGCACGACCGATCACGAGCCGGCCCAGCAGGCTCTGGCCAAGATGCCCGGCCTGAGCGACCGGATCGTGGCCGCGCTGAAAGACGGCAAGGCGGACGTTCGCAGCGCGGCGGCGCAGTGGTTGGGGCGGGTGGGGGATCCGGCAGTCGTGCCTGCTCTCGAGGCTGCCCTGCAGCGGGAGAGACACGACGTCACCAAAGGCGCTCTGCTGGACGCGATGCAGGTTCTTGGCCAGCCGATCGAGAAGTACTTCGGACACGCGGCGATCGTCGAGCAGGCGCTCGCCGCCAAGGCACTGCCGAAAAGCCTCGACTGGCTGCGCTGGGACGCGTTGCCGACCGTGCGGTGGGCCGATTCCGGCGATCCGGTCCCCGTCGAGGTGATCAAGTGGCTGGTCGGGCAAGGAGTGAAGGCGAAATCGCCGGAGCCGAACGTCATGCTGCGCAAGTACTGCGCGCTGTTCGGCGTGACCGACCGGGAGGCGCTCGGCCTGCGGTTGTTCGAGGCCTGGATCGCTGAGGACCTGGCTCCGAACTCGCCGGAGCGAGCGCTCGAACTGGCCGAGGAAGCCGCTCGGTACGCGATGTCCTACCAAGGTGGGACGAGCCTGCCCGAGCTGACCGCGGAGTACCTACCGCACTACCAGCGTCAGCCGGGTGGTTCCGCGGTCGGGACGAAGGGACTGCTAGCCGTGGTGGCGGCGTGTGGCGGAGAGCAGCTGGCCGGCCTGGCCGGAGCGTACCTCAAGCAGTGGTACGGCCAGCGGGCCGCGCAGGGCAAGGCGTTGATCGCCATGCTCGGCTGGATCGACGAGCCGAACGCGACGCAGCTGATGCTGTCGATCGGTTCGCGGTTCCGGACCAAGAGCTTCCAGGAGGAGGCGGCCAAGCAGGCCCAGGCGCTGGCCGAGCGCAAGGGCTGGTCGGTCGGGGAGCTGGCCGACCGAACGATCCCGGCCGCCGGGTTCGAGGACGACGGAGTGATCGAGCTCAGCTACGGCGAGCGGGTCTTCACCGCGGTACTGCGGCCTGACCTCACGATCGAGCTGCGATCAGCCGAGGGCAAGAAGATCAGCTCGCTGCCGGCGGCGCGACAGTCCGAGGACGAGGAACTGGTCAAGGCGGCCAAGAAAGCACTGACCCAGGCCCGTAAGGAGCTGAAGGCGATCGTCCAGCTCCAGGGACAGCGCCTGTACGAAGCGCTGTGCACCCAGCGCACCTGGCCGGCCGACGACTGGCAGCGCTATCTCAACGGACATCCGGTCGTCCGGTACCTGACTCAGCGACTCGCCTGGGTGGCGACGGCCGGCGAGCTGGTCGTCGTCTTCCGGCCGCTCGACGACGGCACGCTGACCGACGTCGACGACAACGCGGTCGACCTCCCGGCGGATGCGGTCATCGCGATCGCGCACGACAGCTTGCTGGACCAAGGCACGGTCAAGGCCTGGCAGGATCACCTGGCCGACTACGAGGTGGTGCCGCTGTTCCAGCAGTTCGGCAAGGGGGTCTACGTGCTGCCCGAGGAGTTGTCGGCGCAGGCGGAGGTGACGGACTTCGGGGGCCATCTGCTGACGGCTTTCGCCCTGCGGGCCAAGGCCGGCAAGCTCGGCTACGCGCGCGGGCAGGGGCAGGACGGCGCCACGTTCTGGGACTACGAGAAGCGGTTCCCGACGCTCGGGCTGACCGCGATCGTCGGGTTCACCGGTAACCAGTTGCCGGAGCGGGACAAGACGGTGGCGTTGACGACGCTGTCGTTCCGGCAGGCCGGGGAGGGCGGATCGCAGTCGACGCCGCGGCTGGCCGACGTACCAGCGGTGTTGTTGTCGGAGGCATACAACGACCTGCGGCTGATGGCTGCAGCCGGGACCGGGTTCGATCCGGCCTGGGAGAAGACGATCGGGGAGGCTGGGGAATGAGTGTGATCGGTCGGCTGCTGGGCCGTCAGGGGGATGATGCCGGCGCTGGAGTGACGGCGCAGTGGCGCGGGGCGTTGAAGGTGGTGCTGAAGCGTCTCGACGCTGGTCCGGCCGGCATCTCCGGCGCAGCTGAGAGCTACGTGCTGACCGGGGAGCCGCAGTCCGCTCTGGCGATGGTGATCGGCAGTGCCGAGGCACCTGCGGCATTCCGCCTCTGGAGCACTCGCACACAGGTGAGTGTTGAGGACGTCGACCGGCAGGTCTGGCAAGGGCTGAGAACACTGCCACCCGAGGTGCTGGTTCGCTGGGCACGGCTGATGGAGGGGGTGCAGCGGGCAGGCAACTCCAACTACTTCGCGTTCCACGCCATCGGTGGCGCGCCCCTCGCGGAGGCTCTGCTGGGATACCTGATCAGCATCGGCGGCGGCGCATCACACGCGGTTCTCGAATCCCTGCCCTTCGACCACGTGGCGGTCGAGGCAATGCTGGAGGCGGCGGGCGCGGACCCGTCGGATCTGTTGGTGGCTGCCTTCGGCCACAGTGCTCCGTGGGGCGGGAGCAGCAACAGAGACAAGGTACGACTCCTGGCCGGCTTCGGCCCCGCAGTCAACCGGCACGCCGAGTCACTACGCCCGTTCCTGGGCACTCGTGACCTCGAGCGGCAGTTGGTGGCCTTGGAGATGCTGGCGGAGGTCGGCGCGGACGACCTGCTGGTATTCAGCACAGAACTGGCGGAGCTGGCGACCTCGAGCAGTAGCCAACTCCGAGCCAAGGCCGCGCCGCTCCTGGGCAGGGTCGACGCGGTCGAGCCGTTGAAGCGCATCGCGACCGCAGGAAAACCGGACGAACGTCTGCGCGCTCTGCAGTTGCTGTGGCCTGATGCGGACCCTGCGTTGCGTGCACGGCTGCGCGAGCTGGCTGCGGCAGACCGGGCGCCCAAGGTGAGCGCGCTCCTGGATGAGTGGGGCCGGTCCAGCGCTGCTGAGGAGCAGCCGGTTGCGGCCATCGAGAAGCCGGTGATCGACTGGGCCGTGCCGTTGAGCGACGAACTGGCCGCGTCGCTCCAGGAGCAGTGGAAACTGGTGCGGAGCTGGCAGCCAGGGCACAACCAGGACAGGTCGGAGCTGCCGTCCGCCGTGGACTTGACCTCGCTGTTCGACGAGCTGCGGTCCGGCGAACGACCGACCCTCTCCCAGCCGCGGACAACGCGGTCAGGCGACCTCTTGTGGCACTCGATGCAGCATGGTGAGGGTTTCGCCTTCTCCAAGCTGGGGCCGGCCGGCGCCACCATCATGCTGAATCACTTCGGCGTCCTGCTCGACCACAGCCGATCCCTCAGCGGCCTGGCCGCCAGGGTCTACAACAGCCTCTACTCGAGGACCGGCAAGCCGAGCCTGCTGGAGGTATCGACGATCCTGGACGAGCTCGGCCTCGACGGACCGAAGCTGGTCTTCGAGAGCTACTGCAGCTCGTGGGACGGTGAGCTCGGGCGATCCTGGGCGGCCGAGGACGTCGCTCCCTTCGTCCGGTCCAACCTGAAGCTCGTCACCGACGTGATCTGCGAGCCGACCAGGTGGAACCACGACGAGGAAGCGCCGTACCGAGCGCTGGCCACGCTGCCGGAGCTGCCGCCGGCCGTTGTCGACGCGCTCGTCGCTGTTGCGCTGGGCAGCCGCAAGACCGCCCGCGAACCAGCTCAGCAGGCGCTGGCCGCAGTGCCCGGTATCAGCGAACGAGCAGCGGCCGGCCTCAAGGACGGCAAGGCAGAGATCCGGGTGGCTGCCGCGCAGTGGCTGGCCCGGCTGGCGGATCGGACGGCGGTGCCGGCGCTGGAGGCCGCGGTGCGGCGGGAGAAGAACGACGTGCCGAAAGGCGCCCTGCTGGACGCGCTGGAGAGCTTCGGGTTCGCGGTGGAGAAGTACCTCAGCCGTGAGGCGATGGCGAAGGACGCCGCGGCGACGTTGGGCAAGGGAACTCCGAAGGAGCTCACCTGGCTTCCGTGGGATTCGGTACCGGCGGTGCGCTGGGCGGACACCGGCGAGACAGTTCCGGGCGACATCCTGCGCTGGTTCGTGATCCTGGCGGTGAAGGCCAGGTCACCTGAGCCCAACGTGATCCTGCGCAAGTACTGTTCGATGCTCGATCCGGTGGACCGCGAGGTCTTCGGTCAGTATCTGCTGGAGGCGTGGCTGGCCGAGGACGTCCGGACCGCCACGCCTGAAGAGGCTCACGCGCTGGCGCTGCGGGATGCCGCCGGCCTGCATCGCCATATGACCCAGTACCCGCAGGCGTATTCGGGGCACCCGATGAACGGCATGACCCTCGAAGAGCTGGCTGAGGAGTACTACCTGGCCGGGCATCTGGGCAGACCGGCCGGGTCCGTGGCAGGCGCGAAGGGACTACTGGCACTGATCGCGGTGTGCGCGCGGGAGCGGGCCGCCGAGCCGGTGGCTCGCTATCTGAAGGAGTGGTACGGCCAGCGGGCCGCGCAGGGCAAGGCGTTGATCGCCATGCTCGGCTGGATCGATCATCCCAGCGCGACCCAGTTGATGCTGTCGATCGGTTCGCGGTTCCGGACCAAGAGCTTCCAGGAGGAGGCGGCCAAGCAGGCCCAGGCGCTGGCCGAGCGCAAGGGCTGGTCCTTGAACGAACTGGCTGACCGGACCATCCCGACGGCCGGTTTCGGCGATGACGGGGTGATCGAGCTCAGCTACGGCGAGCGGGTCTTCACCGCGGTACTGCGACCCGACGTCACCGTCGAGCTGCGCTCGCCGGAGGGCAAGAAGATCGCTTCGCTGCCGGCTGCGCGGCAATCGGAGGACCCGGAGACGGTCAAGGCGGCCAAGAAGTCCTTGACCCTGACGAAGAAGGAACTGAAGGCGATCGTTCAGCTGCAGAGCCAGCGGTTGTACGAAGCGCTCTGCACGGAACGGACCTGGCCGCTGGACGACTGGCAGACCTACCTCAATCTGCACCCGGTCGTCCGGTACCTGACCGGGCGGCTCGCGTGGGTGGCGATCGCCGACGGTGAGGTGACCGTGTTCCGGCCGTTGGACGACGGGACACTCACTGATGTCGACGACAACGAGGTCGAACCGCCCGCGGACGCGGTGATCGCGATCGCGCACGACAGTCTGCTGGACCCCGGTGTCGTCAAGGCCTGGCAGCAGCACCTCGTCGACTACGAGGTCAGCTCGTTGTTCCAGCAGTTCGGCAAGGGGACGTTCGTCTTGCCGGCGAAGGCCTCGACCGAGTTCGCCGTACCGGACTTCGAGGGCCATCTGCTCGAGTCGTTCGCCTTGCGAGGAAGAGCCGGGAAGCTCGGTTACACCCGCGGCGAGGCACAGGACGCCGGCTGGTTCTACGAGTACGAGAAGCGATTCCCGACTCTCGGGCTGACCACGGTCGTCAGCTTCACCGGCAACACCCTGCCGGAGGAGAACCGGACGGTCGCGCTGGAGTCGCTCAGCTTCACCCGGGCCGTGCCGGATGGTCCGCCCGTGCGGCTGCCGCTGGGGCAGGTACCGGCCGTGTTGCTGTCCGAGGCATACAACGACCTGCGGTTGATGGCGTCGGACGGGACCGGCTTCGACCCCGACTGGAAGAAGAAGAGTGAGTACTGATGGACGCTGATCGCATCCTCCGCGCGCCGGCCGAGCTGGTGTACGCCGACGAGCTCGGCCGGCTCGCCGCGGCCGACAGACATCCGAGGCCGGCCGGATGGCGGCTGTCGCCCCGGGCCGTGCGGAGCTTCGTCCTGGGCGCCGAGGAGGCCGGCGTCCGGAAGAAGTTCTACGGCGACGACGCACTGGTCGACCGTTGTGTGGTCACGTTGATGAGCAACCGCGGCCTGCTGCTGGTCGGAGAGCCCGGTACGGCGAAGTCGATGCTGTCGGAACTGCTCGCAGCGGCGATCGGTGGGAGCTCGACCTGCACGGTGCAAGGGACCTCGGGAACGACCGAGGATCAGATCACCTACTCGTGGAACTACGCGCTGCTACTCGCCGAAGGGCCCTCGCAGCGGGCTCTCGTCAAGGGGCCGATGTATCAGGCGATCGAGCAGGGGCTGGTCTGCCGGTTCGAGGAGGTCACCCGGGTGCAGCCGGAGATCCAGGACGTGCTGATCGGGTTGCTGTCGGACAAGGTGCTGCAGGTGCCGGAGCTGGCCGGTGACGAGGCGACGGTGTTCGCCGGCCACGGCTTCAACGTGCTGGCGACCGCGAACCTGCGTGATCGCGGCGTGCACGAGATGTCGAGTGCGCTGAAGCGCCGGTTCAACTTCGAGACGGTGCGGCCGATCTCGGACCGGCGGCTCGAGGCACGCCTGATCAAGGAGCAGACAGCGGCGTTGCTGGAGCGGTCCGGGGTCCAGACCCGGATGAAGGAGGACGTCGTCGAGCTGCTGGTGACGGCATTCCATGATCTGCGCGACGGAGTGACGGCGGAGGGCACCGTGGTCGAGCGGACCAGCGCGGTGATGTCCTCGGCCGAGGCGGTCGCGGTCGGCTATGCGGCCACGCTCGACGCGCACTACTTCGACGGCGGTGAGGTCGGCGGCGGCCACATCGCGCGCCAACTGATCGGAACGGTCCTGAAGGACAACCCGGACGACGGCAAGAAGCTCCGCCACTACTTCGACGTCGTCGTCAAGGAGCGCTCACGCCACAACCCCCACTGGCGGCAGGTCCTGGGCGCCCGCCAAGAGCTGGACCGCTGACCGATCGATGAGCAACGCGAAGGCGACGGAGTTGCTGACTGCAGCGGGGGTGCCGGGTTTGGCGCGGGCAAGTGAGTTGCTGACTTCCGCAGGCGCGCGGGGGTTGGCAGGCGCGTTGGTGACGGACGATTTGGTGGTGCTGCCGGTGCGGCATCACAGTCCGGCCTGCGCGTTGGTGGTGCGGCGGGTACTGGCGGAGCAGCGGCCAAGTGTCGTGCTGGTGGAGGGGCCGCGGGCCTTCGACGAGTTGGTGCCGTTGCTCACCCATGCCGACGCGAGGATGCCGTTGGCTGTCTACAGTTACGCGCGCCGAGAGGCTGGACAGGAGCAGGACAGATGGGCCGGGTACTACCCGTTCTGCGACTATTCACCGGAGCTGGTCGCGCTCAGAGGGGCTGTGGAACAACGGATTCCGGCCCGGTTCATCGACCTCGATCTGGCCGAACAAAGACTCGCTGAGCACCGAGCGGCCGAGCGGCCAGGTGATGAGCGGCAGCCTGAGTCGTTGCTCGACGAGCGGTACTACCGGCACAGCGCGGCGCTCCGGTTGCTGGGGGAGCGGCTGGGATGCCGCGATGACGAGGATCTCTGGGAGCTGCTGTTCGAGGCGGACGCCGGCACCACGAGCACGATCGAACACGTCGAGCGGATGGCGGCCTACTGCTCGTTGGCTCGGACGGACAGTTCGGCGGCCGAGCTGGCGGCCGACGGCACGACGGCGCGTGAAGCGGAGATGGTCTGGCACATCGGGGCGGCCCTGGCCGAGCGCAAACCCGGCGACGGCCCGGTCCTCGTTGTGCTGGGTGGGTTCCACGCGGTCGCCGTACCGGAGTTGCTCGAAGCTCCACCACCGCGACCGGAGTTCCCGGCCAAGGGCATCACCGCGGACGCCGCTCTCATCCGGTACTCGTTCCAGCGCCTCGAGCGGCTCAACGGATACGCCGCCGGCATGACCTCGCCGGCCTGGCATCAGCATCTGTGGGAGCGACTCACCGACGATCAGACCGACGACGAAGACCCGCGGACGGCTGCCCTGCTCACCGCCCTCCTCGACATCTCCCGCGATCTGCGAGTCGACCAGAAGCTCTCGCTCTCGGTCGCCTCGGTGGGAGCCGCATTCGAGCAAGCACTGCGGCTCGCCGAGTTGCGCGACCATCCGGCTCCACTGCGCAGCGACCTTCTGGACGCCGTCACCAGCTGCTTCGTCAAAGGCGACGCCGATGTCGAGGGTCTACGCATCACCGCTGCCTGCAACCGCACGCTCACCGGCGACGCGATCGGCACCCTCCCACCAGGCACTGGTACGCCACCCCTGGTCAACGACACCTTCGAGCGACTGCACCGGCAACGACTCAAGGTCGACTCGTCCATTCGCCAGACCACCAGCCTGGACATCTACCGCAGCGCGGCCCACCGCCGGACCAGCCGCCTCCTGCACGGTCTGAACCTGCTGAACGTCCCCTTCGCCACCAAGACGGCAGGCCCGGACTTCGTTCGCGGCGCGGGTCTCGGCCGCCTCCACGAGCGCTGGGACTACAGCTGGTCCCCACTGACCGAAGGCGCACTGGTCGAAGCCTCGGTTTTCGGCTCGACCCTCCCGGCGGCCGTGCTGGCGAAGTTCTCCGGCATCCTCGCGGACCATCGCGAATCCAGCCGGCGATCCGACGCCACCGCCGCGGTCGCCCTGCTCTCACACGCTTGTGTTCTCGGCCTTCACACCCTGACCCCCAGCGCCCTCGACCTGGTCCACACGACCATCGTCGAAGACGCGTCCTTCACCAACACGGCCACCGCGACGGCCCGTCTCGCACTGCTCTGGGAAGCCCGTGAACCACTCGAAGCCCGCTTCATCGACGACCTGCCCGCGCTGCTGCGGACGGCGTACCGGCGGGTCATCTATCTCGGCCGCGAGCTGCAAGGCGGTCAGGCGGCCGAGGCGACCGAGATCGTGAAAGCCCTTGTCAAGTTGAGAGAACTCCTCGGCTCCGGTCTGGGCGCCGATCTTGACGCGGACCTCTACTGGGATCTCGTCGACCGCCTCCAGCATGAGTACGGCGTACCACTCGTCCGCGGCGCAGCGACCGGCCTGCTGTACTCCGCCGGCCGCATCGGGTCGGCACAACTGGTCGAGCAAGTCTCCGGACATCTGGCCGGCGGTGTCGCCCCGGCCGATGCGGTCGGCTTCCTCACCGGACTCCTCTCCACTGCGCGCGAGGCAGCCTGGCAAGAAGACGAGTTGCTGGCCGGCCTCGATCGCAGGCTGGCCGACTGGGACCTGCGGACGTTCGTCGCGCATCTCCCGGAGCTCCGCCTCGCCTTCGCCGAGCTGACCCCGATGGAGACCGACCGGGTCGCTTCGGCCGTCGCGCTCCTGCACGGTCGCGCCGATCTCGGCCCGATGATCAAGCGCGATGTCAGCGACCACGAGGTCCAGCGAAACCTGGAGGTCGCTGCCCAGGTGGCCATGTTGCTTGCCGGTGACGGTCTGGCCGCCTGGAGCCAAACATGAACCAGGTAGAGCGCTGGCGCCTCGTCCTCGGCCGGTACGCCGACCAGCGATTGGGCTCACCCAGAGGCGGAAGCAGCGAAGAACGGATGGACGCTGCGCTGGAGTATCTGTACGGCCGGGAGTACAGCGGCCGTGGCGTGCGTCCCGGGGACGGGGAGACCGGCGGCTCCGCGGATCGCTCCGGCGGCCTGGGCGACTCGCTCCCGACCCTCGTCGACTGGCTTGGTGAGGTCCGGGAGCTGTTCCCGCGGGAGACCGCCGAGCGGGTCGAGCAGCACGCCCTCGACCGCTACGGCCTGACCGAGCTGGTCACCGATCCGCGCGCGCTCGAACGGCTCGAACCCAACGAGCAACTCCTGAAGACCCTGCTCGCTCTGAAGGGGATGCTCAATCCCGACGTGCTGGTGATCGCCCGCCGGATCATCCAGCAGGTCGTCGACGAGCTGCGCCGCAGGCTCGAGGCCGAGGTGCGTCCGGCTCTGTCCGGCCGGCGCAGCCTGCACCGGCACTCGCCGATGAAGCTCGCCGCGAACTTCGATGCCGTCGGCACCATTCGCCGCAACCTGAAGAACTACGATCCGGAGACCGGGAAGCTGATCCTCGAGCGGGTGCTGTTCTTCGAGCGCAACACCCGGCGGCTCCCGTGGGACATCATCGTCTGCGTCGACCAGAGCGCCAGCATGGCCGGATCGGTGATCCACAGCGCCGTGATGGCCGGAATCCTGTCCGGTCTGCCCGCGTTCCGGATCCGGCTGGTCGTCTTCGACACCGACATCGTCGACCTCACCGAGTACGCCGACGACCCGGTCGAGGTGCTGATGAGCGTGCAGCTCGGTGGCGGCACGGACATCGCCAAAGCCGTCCAGTACTGCGCCCAGCTGGTGGAGAACCCGGCCCGGACCGTGCTCGTGCTCGTCACCGACTTCTTCGAAGGCGGCTCGCCGTCGGACCTGGTCCGGACGGTCGAAGAGCTGGCCGGGGCGCGAGTCACCATGCTCGGCCTGGCCGCGCTCGACGGCGACGCGCACCCGTCGTACGACCGGGCACTGGCGCAGCGCCTCGCCCAGCACGACATGAAGATCGCCGCGCTCACCCCGGCCGAGCTGGCGAACTGGCTGGTCGAGGTGACCTCGTGAGCCTGAAGAGCAGCCTGATCGCTCAACTCCGCCGGTTCGACGACGATGCCTGGGCAGCGCTGGCCAACCGGGGACTGCTCCGGCGGGCAGGCAAAGACCTCACCGCCTGCGTACCGGAGATCGTCGCGGATTCCTCGGCAGGACTGGAGATCCGGGTCGGATCAGCGCTGGTCCGTTTCGACGAACGTGGCCCGGCCTCGGCAACATGTGACTGCCCTAGCGGGCGCATCTGTCAGCACATCATCGCCGCCGGACTCTGGCTGGCCTCAACTGCCGACAGCTCGCCCGATGACGGCCCGGAGCAGGAACTTCTGGCCATCACCGTCGAGCAGTTGACGGAGTACGCCGGCAAGGCGGGCTATCGCTGGGCCCTGCGGTACGTCGATGAGATCGAGTCCGCTGTCCGGGTGGAGCTCGGGCGCCAGGTGGTCCTGACGCTGTCGAGCCCGCGAGTCACCTACCGCTACGTGGGCGGCGGGCCGGCCGGTCTCATGCCCGACACCGAGCTCGCGGCGCCGGAGAGGTTCCAGGTCGCTGTCGTGCTCGCGTATCAACGACTCGCGGGAGTAGGTCCACCGCCGGCCGCACGAGACGAACAGGCCCGTTCGTCACACCAGTTGACCGACAGCCGGGCGCGGTTGCGATCGGCGGCCACGCAACTGCTGACGGACACGGTCCGGCTGGGCATCGCGCACTCGTCGGCTTCGATCCATCAGCGGTACGAAACACTTGCTGTGTGGGCGCAAGGCGCGGAGTACCACCGGTTGGCGCGAGCACTGAGCAGGATCGCCGATCACGTGGAGATGCTGCTCGACCGATCCGCCCGCGCCGACGAGCACCGCCTGCTCGACGAGGCCGCGCTCGCGTATGCATTGGTGTGCGCGCTGGAAGGATCGGAGCAGCCGCGGCTCATGGGTCAGGCGCGGGGCCGCTATGACTCGGTCCGCCGGATGGACCTGCTGGGGCTCGGAGCCTATCCATGGCGTGCCGCGTCTGGCTATCACGGGCTGACCGCGCTGTTCTGGTGGCCGGCCGAGAACCGTTTCGTGGCCTGGACCGACGCGCGGCCGGAGTCGATGCCAGGTTTCGAACCGCGCGGCCGGTACCAGGGTGTGGCGAACTGGGACGGGATGGCCTCGCCGGCCGACGCCACCGGCGCCGAGGTGCGGCTCAGCGACGCGAAGCTCAGCTCGTCGGGACGGCTGTCGGGCGCGGAGGGGACCCGGGCAGCCGTCGTACCGCTGACCGGCGAGGCGCTGGCTGCCGCTTTGCCGGTGGTGACGCGATGGGCCGACCTCGCCCGCCAACCCCGGAGCCTGCTCGACGTACCGGCGCCGTTGGAAGACTGGTTCGTACTACGCCCCGCCGTCTTCCAGCGGCCGCGCTTCGACCCGAACTCGCAGTCACTGTCCTGGGGAATCCTCGACGAGCAAGGCGAAACGCTCACTCTCGTCCTGCCCTACACCGCCGAGAACGCGCACGCGATCAGCCGGATCGAGGCACTCACCGACGAGGACCTCGGCCCGGAAACCCTGCTGACGGCCCAACTGCGACCGGCCCGCAACGGCCTGTCCGGCGAGCCGATGAGCCTGATCCACCCCGGCCGATCCGCTGGTATTGCGGTCGATCCACTTCACTTCGGTGTCGCGCCTGCGAAGCAGCCGGCCGGTCGCAAGGTGAGGCCGCCGGCGGACGACGTCCCGGTGGAATGGTTGCCGCCCGTTCTCGAAGAGCTGCGCGGATGGCTGGTCAGGCGAGCGGAGCGGGGGACCGGTGCTGGAGCCGGGAGCGCCGTGCTCGCCGAGCTGGCGAGCCGGCACCGGGCGGCCCGGGAGGCCGGCTTCGCCATCTTCCCGGACCCGGCCACCGGCGACGCGACCGGTGCCGAGCCGGCGGTGGCGATTCTGCGGTCCTGCTATCTGGTCCAGCAGGTGACGCAGATGCTGAATCAGCACAGCGCCTTCGTTGTCAGAGGTTGATATATCTACTGATCAGCGCATTCGGGTCGTCCGCTGTCGGCCACACGCAAAGTCTTGCCAACGTTGTCAACGCTACTTATAGTCCGAGAAACGTTTCCAACCGTCACAACCGCCCTGAGGCAAGTGAAACGGAGGTGGCTTCCGTCACATCGGTCCGGCCTGGGTGCCGGGTGAGGAGAGTCCGGTCAGGACTCGGATCGAAGGGAACCATCTCGTGAACGAAGCGCCGCGCCCGCAGTTCGAAGACGTCGCCGATGTCGTCCGCCACCAGCTGAGCCGACGATCCGTGATGGGAGGGGGAGCGGCGGCACTGGCCACGTTCCTGGCCGCCTGTTCCGGCGGCGGTGGCTCGTACTCCGACAAGCCCGCCGGCAACAAGCCCGCCGCGACCAAGTCGATCCAGATCGGCAAGGCGAACATCCCGGTCCCACGGGACCAGTCGGTGATCGTCGGCCAGGTCGAGTACACCGTGTTCGACAGCTTCAACGGGATGATCCCCAACGGCTCACCCGGTGGCGCCGGCGTCGAGCTGGCCACCGAGCCGTTGTTCTTCCTCAGTTTCGCCACCGGCAAGCTGACGCCGTGGCTGGCCACGGAGTACAAGTACAACGACGACCACACCGAGCTGACGCTGAAGTTCGATCCCAAAGCTCATTGGAACGACGGCCAGCCGCTGGGCGCCAACGACTTCAAGTTCACCGTGATGCTGCTGAAGGACCGTCCCGATCTGTTCGGCGGCGGTGGTGAGCTGAAGGAGTTCGTGAAGAGCGTCGAGGTCCCCGACGCCCACACCGCGGTGGTCAAGCTGCTCAAGCCGACACCGCGGTTGCACTACAACTTCATCGCGGCGATCGCCGGCGCGCCGGTCAACCTGATGCCCGAGCACATCTGGAAGTCGCAGGACCCGACCAAGTTCAAGGACAATCCGCCGGTCCGCTCCGGCCCGTACAAGCTGAAGCAGGCGATCCGGAACCAGAAGATGTTCGTCTGGGAGAAGGACCCGAACTACTGGAACAAGGACAAGCTCGACGTGAAGCCGCAGTACGCGATCTTCCAGAGCATGTCGAAGCAGGGCGACCAGGCGTCGCTGGCGTTCGAGCGGGTCGAGTTCGACGTCGGCTCGATCGACGCCCAGCACGCCAAACAGCTCGCCAACTCCGGCTACCCGAACCTGCTGACGACGCAGTTCCACGACCCGAACCCACGGGTGCTGTGGCTGAACTGCGACCCGGTCCGCGGCGTGATGGCCGAGGAGAAGATGCATTGGGCGATCAACTACTGCCTGGACCGGGACAAGATCGGCAAGTCGGTCTGGCAGGTCGAGGTTCCGGCCGCGGTCTACCCGTGGGCCGACTATCCGACCAACGACAAGTGGAAGAACGACGAGCTGGCGAACAAGTACAAGTTCGAGTACAGCCTGGAGAAGGCGACCGCGCTGCTGGACGAGGTCTGCCCGAAGAACTCGGCCGGCAAGCGGACGTACAAGGGCAAAGAGGTCAATCTGGAGATCATCACGCCGGCCCAGGTCGACAAGGACGAGTACGCGATCGCCAACGTGCTGAAGACCGACCTGGCCAAGGTCGGCGTGCCGTGCACCCTGCGCAGCCTGTCCGGCAGCGTGCACGACGAGAAGTTCCAGCGCGGCGAGTACGACATCGACTCCAGCTGGGCGGGGTTCGCGATCGATCCCGAGCAGCTGTATACCGACTGGGAGAGCACCGACGCGCAACCGGTCGGCAAGAACGCGGCCGGCAAGAACAAGATGCGGTTCCGCGATCCGGCGTTCGACGAGATCTCCAAGAAGCTGGCCGGGATGGACCCCGACAGCGAGGAAGCCAAGCCGCTGCTCGCGCAGGCTTTGGAGATCTACTTCCAGAAGCTGCCGCTGCTGCCGGTGATCCAGACCGGCTACCCGCAGTTCTTCAACACCGCGTTCTGGACCGACTGGCCGACCGACGACAACCTGTACGAGGTGCCGCTGAACTGGTGGCCGCACTTCACCTTCGTGCTCGCCAAGATCAAGGCCACCGGGCAGAAAGGGCCGGCGTGACCGCTGAGGCGCCGCCGGTGGCCGTCGTGGACAAGCCTGAGGAAGCCGTGGCCCGGACCGGGCCACGGGCGTGGCTATCGCGGCACCCGCTGGCGGCGTACGCGCTGCGCCGCTTCGGGCTCTACCTGATCGAGCTGTGGGGAGCGCTCACGATCGCGTTCTTCTTCTTCCGGATGATGCCCGGCGACCCGATCAACACTCTGATCCAGAGCCTGCAGCAGAACTACATCTACAACGCGCAGGCCAGCGCCGAGATCATCGCCCGGTACCAGCACGAGTTCGGCCTCGACGGGAACATCTTCTCCCAGTACCTGAAGTACATGGAGAAACTGATCCTGCACGGCGATCTCGGCCCATCCCTGATCAACTACCCGACACCCGCCCAGGACGTGATCCTCCGATCGTTGCCCTGGACAATCGGTCTGCTCGGCATCTCCGCCGTACTGTCCTGGCTGATCGGCATCGTGGTCGGCGCGATCGCCGGCTGGCGGCGCGGCAAGGCAGGCTCGGCGATCATCACCAACCTGTCGATCGCGCTGGCCCATGTCCCGTTCTTCTTCGTCGCACTGATCCTGGTCTACGTCTTCGCCTACACCCTTGGCTGGCTGCCGGCGCGCTCGGCGTACGACTCCAACATCAATCCCGGCTTCTCCCTCGACTTCATCGGCAGCGTGCTCAAGTACGGGTTCTTACCGGGCTTGTCGATTGTCGGGATCGGTGCGATGGGCTGGATCCTGTCCACCCGGATGCTGATGGTCCCGGTACTGGGTGAGGACTACCTCGTGTACGCCGAAGCGAAGGGCCTCAAACCCTGGCGGATCCTCACCCGCTACGCCCTGCGCAACTGCTACCTGCCCCAGGTGACCGCCTTCGGTATCTCCCTGGGCTTCATCTTCAACGGCAACGTCCTGGTCGAACAGCTCTTCAACTACCCGGGCCTCGGCACCACCCTGGTGACCGCCATCCAGCAACTCGACTTCAACACCATCCTCGGCGTCACGGACATGGCGATCTTCTCCGTCCTGACCGCCGTGCTCCTGCTCGACCTCCTCCTCCCGCTGCTTGATCCGCGCGTCAAGTATTGGAAATGAAGATGAGAATCCTGCACGCGGTACTGCGAACCGTCCGCAACAGCCGGCGACTGGCGATCGGCCTGGTGATCATCGCCGCGATGGCGTTGCTGGCGATCCTGAGCCCGCTGATCGTGAACGCGATCGGTGGCGGCAAGGACCCGGTCGAGGTGGCGGCCTACGAGAAGTGGCTGGTGCCATCGGGGGCGCACGTTCTCGGGACCGACCAGTTCGGCCGGGACGTGCTGGCGATGGTGATGAAGGCGTTGTCGGTGTCGCTGCAGATCGGCGCGATCGCCGGGGTGATCTCGACGGTCGTCGGGGTGATCGTGGCGTTCGTGGCCGGCTACAAGGGTGGCTGGATCGACAACATTCTCTCGACGTTCACCGGGATCCTGCTGGTGATCCCGACGTTCCCGCTGCTGATCGCGCTCTCGGCGTACGCGAAGAACGTGAGTCTGTTCCAGGTCGGCGTGATGATCTCGATCTTCTCCTGGCCGTTCGCGGCCAAGACGATCCGCTCCCAGGTGCTGAGCCTGCGTTCTCGTCCGTACGTCGATCTGGCCCGGGTCAGCAAGGCGAGAGATCTCGAGATCATCGGCACCGAGCTGCTGCCGAACCTGCTCCCGTTCATCGGGGTCGGCTTCGCCTCGTCGGCGCTCGGCGCGATCTTCGGGCTGGTCGGGCTGGAGGTGATCGGGCTCGGGCCCGGCGGCGTGATCGATCTCGGCCAGATCATCTTCAACGCGATCAACACCGGCGCGCTGACGCTCGGCGCCTGGCCGATGTTCGTGGTGCCGATCGTCTTGCTGACGCTGCTGTTCGCGGCGCTGAACATGATCAACATCGGCCTCGAAGAGGTCTACAACCCACGGCTGAGAGGAGTGGCCGGTGAGTGAGGAGACCGTACTGGAGGTGAAAGGCCTCGAGGTCGTCTACTCGACCAACCGCGGCGACGTGAAGGCCGTGCAGGACCTCGACCTGTCGGTCCGCCGCGGCGAGATCCTCGGGATCGCGGGGGAGTCCGGCAGCGGCAAGTCGACCCTGGCGGTCGCCCTGCTGCGACTGCTCAAACCACCGGGCAAGGTGACGGCCGGCTCGGCGATCTTCCACCGCAAGGGCGGCTCACCGGTCGACCTGATGAAGGTCGAAGGCGAGGAGCTCCGGGTACTGCGCTGGAGCGCGCTCTCCTATCTGCCACAGGGCTCGCAGAGCTCGCTCAACCCGGTCATGCGCGTCGAGGACCAGTTCAAGGACGTCATCCTCGAGCACGCGCCCGGCCGCAAGGAAGGACTCACCGAGCTGATCGGCCGCCTGCTCGAGCAGGTCGGGCTGGAGCCACGGGTCGCCCGGATGTACCCGCACGAACTGTCCGGCGGAATGAAGCAGCGCGTGCTGATGGCGATCTGCGTCGCCCTCGAACCCGACCTGGTGATCGCCGACGAACCGACCACCGCGCTGGACGTGACGATCCAGCGGGTGATCCTGCAGAGCCTCGCCGACCTGCGCCGCGACTTCGGCGTGACGCTGATGGTGATCTCGCACGACATGGGAGTCCACGCCCAGCTGGTCGACCGGGTCGCGGTGATGTACGAAGGCCGGCTGGTCGAGGTCGGCGGCGTCCACCAGGTCTTCAAGGACCCGCAGCACGAGTACACCCGGCAGCTGATCGAGTCGATCCCGCGGCTCGGACGGAGGGCGTCATGACGACCGACAAGGTGATCGAGCTGCGCGGCGTACAGCAGCGGTTCCATGCGCGCGGTACGCCGGACGGCTACCTGACCGCGGTCGCGGACGCGAGCTTCCGGCTCGACGCGCACCCGCCGCAGGTGGTCAGCCTGGTCGGCCAGAGCGGCAGCGGGAAGAGCACGATCGCCCGCAACATCCTCGGCCTGCAGAAGCCGACCGACGGCACCATCACGTACGGCGGCAAGGACATCTTCAAGCTCAGCCGCAGCGAGTACGACGACTACCGCCGCAACGTGCAACCCGTGTTCCAGGATCCGTACTCGATCTTCAACCCGTTCTACCGGGTCGACCGGGTGCTCTGGAAAGCGGTGAAGAAGTTCTCCCTCGCCACGACCCGCGAAGCCGGCCTCGCCCTGATCGAGGAGTCGCTCCGCGCGGTCAGCCTCGACCCCGACCGGGTGCTGGGCCGCTACCCGCACCAGCTCTCCGGCGGGCAGCGGCAACGGATCATGCTGGCCCGCATCCACATGCTCCGCCCGGCCTTCGTGATCGCCGACGAGCCGGTCTCCATGCTCGACGCCCAGATCCGCAAGATGTTCCTGGACATCCTGCTCGACTTCCAGCGCGCCCACGGCATGACGACGCTGTTCATCACCCACGACCTGTCCACCGTGTACTACCTCGGCGGCCAGGTGATGGTCATCAACAAGGGCGAGATCGTCGAGCGCGGCCCGGTCACCGAGGTCATGCACACCCCGACCCACCCCTACACCCGCCTCCTGCTCGACTCCATCCCGCAACCCGACCCCGACGCCCGCTGGACCACCCGCATCACCGTCGACGAGTCCACCGCCACCCCACCCACCGACACCGCCACCGAGGCCACCCCGATCATCTAGCTGTCCGAGCCACCACTGGTGGGC
>NZ_BAAAHK010000003.1:358394-458968 GCF_039525325.1 Kribbella koreensis | reverse complement strand
TTGAACAAGATATTTCGTGTTCAAGGTCGCCGTTGCCTGTTCAAGGCCACCACTTGCGGGCCGGGGCAAGTGGAGCGTTTGTTTGATGTCAGGACAATGGTGGTATCGATTCCATAACCGTTCGTGGCGAGAGGTTGCCGATGGCATCGGGGGCGGTTGCTTCGGGCAAGGGGATCGGGGGGAAACGGCGTTTCCTCGGGGTGTGAAGGCGATTGTTTCGGGGTTTTGGAAGGTTTGGAAAAACTTGCAGGTGTGCTCATCTTGACGGGTGCGGTGAGGGCTCGGTTACCGTTTGTCACGTAGCGGTCGAGACGGTGGGGACACAGGGCGAACTGGGCGCCGGCAGTCTGTGGTCCGACTGGAGCTCCTTGGTGGGCTGTCGGCCGAGCCGACGCAGCGCCGAGTTCTTTCGGCGCTGAGCTGAATCCAACAATCCATCGAACGGGTGCGTTGTGCGCACCTGTGCCCGAGCCTGCGCCGGTCCACCCGCCGGCAGGTTTCCCCTGCCCGAAAACCGGGCCACAACGAACCGCGAACGAATGGTGGTGGGTAGTGTGACTTTGACCGAGCCGGCCTCGTCGGACGTCAATGCCAATGGGCAGAAGTCCCAGCTGAGCCTGGGGACCGCGGCAGCGCGCAACCTGGCGACGACGACCAAGTCCGAGCCGCAGATGCAGGGCATCACCTCGCGCTGGCTGCTGAAGCTGCTGCCCTGGGTCGAGGCCAAGGGTGGTGCCTACCGGGTGAACCGGCGGCTCAGCTACGCCGTCGGCGACGGCCGGGTCACCTTCACGACCAACGGCGCCGAGGTCCGGGTGATCCCGCAGGAGCTGTGCGAGCTCGCGCTACTGCGCAGCTACGACGACGTCGAGGTACTGTCCGCGCTCGCGGATCGCTTTGTGCAGCAGGAGTTCCAGCCCGGCGACGTGATCGTCGAGCGCGGCCGCCCGGCCGACCAGATCTGCCTGATCGCACACGGCAAGGTGAACAAGATCGGCGTCGGCCAGTACGGCGACGAAGCGGTGCTGGAGACGCTGATCGATGGCGACCACTTCACCTACCGAGCGATCCTGGAGTCGGACGACTTCTGGGAATTCACCATCAAGGCGATCACGCCGTGCACGCTGCTCACCCTCACGCAGGACGCCTTCGAGGAACTCGTCGGCCAGGCCGACAGCCTGCGCCAGCACATCGAGCAGTTCCGCAACAGCCCCGAGCGCGCCGAGAACGAGTTCGGTGAGGCGGCGATCGAGATGGCGGCCGGCCACGCGGGCGAGGCCGACCTGCCCGGTACGTACGTCGACTACGAGACGACCCCGCGCGAGTACGAGCTGAGCGTCGCCCAGACCGTCCTGCGGGTGCACACCCGGGTCGCGGATCTCTACAACCATCCGATGGACCAGACCGAGCAGCAGTTGCGGCTGACCATCGAGGCGCTGCGTGAGCGGCAAGAGCACGAGATGATCAACAACCGCGACTTCGGCCTGCTGCACAACGCGGACCTGAGCATGCGGATCCCGACCCGCAGCGGCCCGCCGACGCCGGGCGACCTGGACGAGCTGCTCAGCCTGGTCTGGAAGGAGCCGGCCTTCTTCCTGGCGCACCCACGCTCGATCGCCGCGTTCGGCCGGGAGTGCACCAAGGCCGGCATCTACCCGGACAGCATCGACGTCGGCGGTCACCGGCTGCCCGCCTGGCGCGGCGTACCGATCTTCCCGTGCAACAAGCTCGGGATCAGCGACACCAGGACCAGCTCGATCATGTTGATGCGCACGGGGGAGGACAGCCAAGGCGTCATCGGCCTGCACCAGACCGGTCTGCCGGACGAGTACGAGCCGGGGCTGTCCGTGCGCTTCATGAACATCACCGAGAAGGCGATCATCAACTACCTGGTCAGCGCCTACTACTCCACGGCCGTTCTGGTCCCCGACGCGCTCGGCATCCTCGAGGGCGTCGAGATCGGCCGGGAAGGCTGAACCATGGCGCAGCCCTACCAGCTGCCCGACTTCTATGTGCCCTACCCGGCCAGGATCAATCCACACCTGGAGGGAGCCCGGGCGCACAGCAAGGCCTGGGCCTACGAGTTCGACATGATCGACGTTCCGCAAGCAGGCAAGGCGATCTGGGACGAGCGCGACTTCGACTCGCACGACTACGCGTTGCTGTGCGCGTACACCCATCCCGACGCGACCGGTCCGGCGCTGGACCTGGTGACGGACTGGTACGTCTGGGTCTTCTACTTCGACGACCACTTCCTCGAGCTCTACAAGAAGACCCAGGACATGGCCGGCGCGAAGGCCTATCTCGACCGGCTGCCGTTGTTCATGCCGGTCGAGGGCCCGATCACGCAGGCCCCGGAGAACCCGGTGGAACGCGGTCTGGTCGACCTGTGGAACCGCACAGTCCCATCGATGTCACCGGGCTGGCGGCAACGATTCATCGGTACTACGGAAGCCCTGCTGGCCGAGTCGCTCTGGGAACTCACCAACATCAGCGCCGGCCGCGTCGCCAACCCGATCGAGTACGTCGAGATGCGTCGCAAGGTCGGCGGGGCGCCGTGGTCGGCCAACCTGGTCGAGTACGCCAGCAATGCCGAAGTACCGGTCGAGATCGCCGGGACCCGGGCGATGCAGGTGCTCAGCGACACGTTCTCCGACGCGGTCCATCTGCGCAACGACCTCTTCTCCTACCAGCGCGAGGTGGAGACGGAGGGCGAGGTCAATAACGGCGTCCTCGTCGTGGAGCGCTTCCTCGGCTGCAGTCCGCAAGAGGCGGCCGAGGTCGTCAACGACATCCTCACCTCGCGGCTGCACCAGTTCGAGAACACCGCGGTGGCGGAGATCCCGCCGCTGCTGGCCGAGAACCTAGTTGGTCCGCAGGGCCAACTCGACGTACTGAACTACGTGAAAGGCCTGCAGGACTGGCAGTCCGGCGGCCATGAATGGCATCTGCGATCCAGTCGGTACATGAACAACGGCGGCAAGGCAGCACTAGGCGGTCCGACGGGAATTGGCACGTCAGCCGCACGCATCCTCCAGTCGCTCGTTGCGACCGCGCCGTACCGGATCAGAAGCCACACCTTCACCCCGTTTCAGCCGGTGGGGCCGACGCCGCTACCGGGCTTCTATATGCCGTACTCCGCCAAGCGCAGCCCGCACCTGGACGAGTCGAGGGCTCATCTCCGCGAATGGGCTGCGGAGATGGGCCTGCTCGACGGCGCCGTCTGGGACGCCGGCTACCTCGAGGCGAACGACCTCCCGTTGTGCGCGGCGGGAATCCATCCTGACGCGTCGCCGGAGGCGCTGAACCTCTCCTCGGACTGGCTGGCCTGGGGGACGTACGCCGACGACTACTACCCGATCGTCTTCGGGCGGACCCGCGATCTGGCTGGCGCGAAGGCGACGACCAAGCGGTTGTCCGGCCTGATGCCGATCGAAGGCGCGGCCGCGACGGCTCCGGTGACACCGCTGGAACGGAGCCTGGCCGATCTCTGGGTCCGGACGGCGGGCCCGATGACCGTCGATCATCGGCGGGACTTCAAGGCAGCCGTCGACACGATGACCCAGAGCTGGCTGTGGGAGCTGGCGAACCAGGCTCAGAACCGGATCCCGGACCCGGTCGACTACATCGAGATGCGCCGCCGGACCTTCGGCTCGGATCTCACCATGAGCCTGTGCCGGATCGGTCACGGGCGGACGGTACCGCCGGAGATCTACCGGTCCCGGCCGATCCGGGCGATGGAGAACGCCGCCGCCGATTACGCCTGCCTGCTGAACGACGTCTTCTCGTACCAGAAGGAGATCCAGTTCGAGGGCGAGTTCCACAACGCAGTCATGGTCGTGCAGAACTTCCTCGGCTGCGACCGGGACAAGGCACTCGGCCTGGTCAACGACCTGATGACGGCCAGGATGCAGCAGTTCGAGCAGCTGGTGGCGGTCGACCTGCCGACGCTGTTCACCGACTTCGGTCTGGACGAGGAGGTCCGGCGCACGCTGCTCGGGTACGCCGAGGAGCTGCAGAACTGGATGTCCGGAATTCTCGTCTGGCATGCCGGCGTCGACCGCTACCAGGAGCCGACCCTGCTGGCCAGGGCCGGCGAACCGGTCAAGAAACTCCGGCTTCTCGGCGGTGCCACCGGTTTCGGTACCTCCGCGGCTCGACTCCCCAGACCACGGCACCTCGTTGGTGCGAGCAGAATGGACGGTGTCTCGTGACGGCGATCGATCAGGACAAGCCGCAGCTGAGTCTTGGGACCGAGGCCGCCAGGCAACTGGCGACCACCACCAAGTCGGTGCCGCAGATGCAGGGCATCTCGCCCCGGTGGCTGCTCAAGATGCTGCCCTGGGTGGAGACGCAGGGCGGCGCCTACCGGGTCAACCGCCGGACCAGCTTCGCGGTCGGCGACGGACGGCTGAGCTTCTCGGCCACCGGTGCCGACATCCGGGTGATCCCGGCCGAGCTCACCGAGTTGCCGCCGCTGCGGGACTTCGACGACGAGGATGTACTGACCGCGCTGGCGGGTCGGTTCTACCAGGTCGAGTATCAGCCGGGTGACGTGATCGCGGAGTTCGGCAGCCGGGTGGACGACGTCGTACTGATTGCCCACGGCAAGGTCGGCAAGGTCGGGATCGGTGAGTACGGCGACGGTACCGACCTCGGAACCGTTGCCGACGGCGACTATCTCGGTGAGGGGCTGCTGACCGAGCCGCCGGAGAACCTCTGGGAGTACACCGCGAAGGCGTTGACCCAGTGCACGGTACTGAAGCTTCATCGCAACGACTTCAACAACCTGGTCGAGCAGTCCGAGTCGCTCCGGCAGCATCTCGACGAGGTCCGGCAGCGGCCGAAGCGGGCACAGAACAAGAACGGTGAGGCTGCGATCGAGCTCGCCTCGGGGCACGCAGGCGAGGACGACCTGCCTGGCACGTTCGTGGACTATGACCCAGCTCCGCGGGAGTACGAACTCTCCGTCGCGCAGACGATCCTGCGGGTGCAGACGAGGGTCGCGGACCTCTACAACAACCCGATGAACCAGACCGAGCAGCAGCTCCGGCTGACCATCGAGGCGTTGCGGGAGCGGCAGGAGTCCGAGCTGATCAACAACCGCGACTTCGGCCTGCTGCACAACGCCGACTTCCAGCAGTGCATCTACACCCGGACCGGTCCGCCGACGCCCGACGACTTCGACGAGCTGCTCACCCGGCGACGGAAGCCGCGACTGCTGCTGGCTCATCCGCGGGCGATCGCGGCGTTCGATCGCGAGTGCACGAAACGGCACGTCATGCCCGAGACCGTCGAGGTCGACGGCAAGCGGGCGCAGGCGTGGCGCGGCGTACCGCTGCTGCCCTGCAACAAGATCCCGATCTCCACCACGAACACCACCTCGGTACTGGTCCTGCGCACCGGGCTCGACGACGAAGGCGTCATCGGCCTGCGGCAAACGGGCCTGCCCGACGAGGTCGAGCCCGGCCTGAACGCCCGCTTCATGGGGATCAGCGAGAAGGCCATCAGCTCGTACCTGGTCAGCACCTACTACTCGGTGGCCGTGCTCGTCCCGGACGCGCTCGGCGTTCTGGAAAACGTCGAACTCGGTGGATGAGGAGCATGTCATGTCCACTCTCCAGCACGCGAGCCAAGCCGCGGGTGCCGGCCGGTCTGCCCAGCAACTCCTGGCCTGGAGCCGCGATCAGGTCGAGCCCGCACTTCGCGCCGCGGTCGGAAGTATGCCGTTGGCAACTCAGCGGATCACCAACTACCACTTCGGCTGGGAGGACGAGGAGGGAGCTCCAGCCAACGCTGACGGCGGCAAGGCACTCCGGCCCGCGCTGGTACTCCTGGCTTCTCAAGCCGTTGGCGGTACTGCGGAAGCTGCGGTTCCAGCTGCGGTAGCGGTCGAGCTGGTCCACAATTTCTCACTGCTGCACGACGACGTGATGGACTGCGACCTGACCCGGCGGCACCGGGCGACGGCCTGGTCGGTGTTCGGGCTCGGGCCGGCGATCCTCGCTGGTGACGCGTTGCTCAGCCTGGCGTTCGACGTACTGGTGGACAGCGGCAACCCGCGTTCGGACGAAGCGGCCCGGATGCTCGGCGCTGCGGTTCAGGAGCTGGTCGATGGGCAGCTGTCGGACTCGCACTTCGAGACTCGCGATGACGTGGTGCTGTCGGAGTGCGTGCGGATGGCTCAGCTCAAGACGGGTGCGCTGCTCGGGTGTTCGACCGCGCTCGGCGCGCTCTTCGGTGGCGGTCGGACGGAGCAGGTCGATCACTTGCGGTTGTACGGCGAGGATCTCGGGCTCGCGTATCAGTACGTCGATGACCTGTTGGGGATCTGGGGGGACCCAAAGGTCACGGGCAAGCCGGTGCATTCGGATCTGCGCCGGAGGAAGAAGTCGCTGCCTGCGATTGCGGCGCTGACCTCGGGGACCGAGGCCGGTCGGGAGTTGGCGGTTCTGTACCACCGCAAGAACGAACTGTCCGACGACGAGCTGGCGCGCGCGGCGGACCTGATCGAGGCAACCGGAGCACGGGAGCAGAGCCAGCTCCAGGCAGACGCTCTGCTGACCGACTCGTTGGGCGAACTGGCCTCGGCTCGGGCACTCGAGCCGGCCGCCGGTGAGCTGGAACAACTGGCCAGATTGGCCACGCGTCGCGATCGCTGACCTTGCCCTACAGCCGTGGTCCTTTCGAAGGGGGGAATCGTGACGACACGCACCATCCTGCTGGCTTCGCCGCGCTCGTTCTGCGCCGGTGTCGAGCGGGCCATCGAAGTGGTCGAGCAGTTGCTCGACCGGCGCAGTCATCCGGTCTACGTGCGCAAGCAGATCGTGCACAACACCCACGTCGTCGCTGAACTGGAGAGCCGGGGCGCGGTCTTCGTCGACGAGCTGGACGCCGTACCGGACGGCGCGACCGTCGTCTTCTCGGCCCATGGAGTGTCCCCGGCGGTCCGCAGTGAGGCGGACCGTCGGGGGCTTGATGTCATCGACGCGACCTGCCCGCTGGTCACGAAGGTGCATGCCGAGGCACGCCGGTACGCCGCTCGTGGGGACACGGTGATCCTGATCGGTCATGCGGGGCACGAAGAGGTCGAGGGGACGATGGGGGAGGCGCTCGACCGGACACTGCTGGTCGAGACGGTCGAGGACGTTGCCCGGCTGGAGGTGGAGGATCCTTCGCGAGTCTCCTACCTGACCCAGACGACGCTGGCGGTGGACGAGACGACGGCGATCCTGGATGCCTTGCGCAACAAGTTCCGGGGTCTCAAGGGACCCTCGGAGGCCGATATCTGCTACGCGACGACGAATCGGCAGGAGGCGCTGGCCGCGATCGCGGAGGAGTCGGACCTGGTGCTGGTGGTCGGGTCCACCAATTCGTCCAATTCGCGCCGGCTGGTGGAGCTGGCGCACAAGCACGGCACCCCGGCGTACCTGATCGACGACGCGTCGGGAGTCGAAGTCGACTGGCTCGCCGGGGTGCGCGTCATCGGCCTGACCGCGGGCGCCTCAGCTCCGCCACGCCTCGTCGACGGAGTCATCGACTGGCTCCGCGAGTTCGGCCCGGTCGAGGTCGTCGAACGAGAAATCACCCAGGAAACAATCCACTTCACCCTCCCGTCCACGGTGAGGAACTCATGACCGCCGTCGACCCCGCTGCTGATCCGGCGGCGCGGCCGGTCACGGCGGCGCCGCTCGGGCGGGCCGGCTCGGTAGTCACGCTCGGCATGCCGAGCATGCCGGGCGCGGCAATCGCCGCGCCGGGCTCGCCACCCGCCGCGCAGCGGCGCGCTTCGCGCGCGCTGGCTGTTGGCAGCGTTGCGGTTGGCGGCGGCGCACCCGTCTCGGTGCAGTCGATGACTACGACGCCGACCTCCGATGTCGAGGCGACGTTGCGGCAGATTGCTGAGTTGACGGCGGCGGGGTGTCAGATCGTTCGGGTGGCGGTGCCTTCGCAGGATGATGCGGATGCGTTGCCGGAGATTGCTGCCAAGTCGGGGATTCCGGTGGTGGCGGACATTCATTTCCAGCCTCGGTACGTGTTCGCGGCGATCGACGCGGGGTGTGCGGCGGTACGGGTGAATCCGGGCAACATCCGCAAGTTCGACGACCAGGTGCGGGAGATCGCGCAGGCGGCGTCGGCGGCGGGGGTGCCGATCCGGATCGGGGTCAATGCGGGGTCGTTGGACCAGCGGCTGCTGGCGAAGTACGGGAAAGCTACTCCGGCAGCGCTGGTGGAGTCGGCGTTGTGGGAGTGCTCGCTGTTCGAGGAGCACGGCTTCACCGACCTGAAGATCTCGGTGAAGCACCACGATCCGCGGGTGATGGTCGCTGCCTATCGCGAGCTGGCGGGCAAATGCGACTACCCGTTGCACCTCGGAGTGACCGAGGCAGGACCGCTGTTCCAGGGGACGATCAAGTCCGCCGTGGCGTTCGGCGTACTGCTCGCGGAAGGAATCGGCGACACGATCCGCGTCTCGCTGTCGGCGCCGCCGGTCGAAGAGGTGAAGGTCGGCATCGGCATCCTCGAGTCGCTCGGCTTGCGACCGCGCCGGCTGGAGATCGTCTCCTGCCCGTCCTGCGGTCGCGCGCAGGTGGACGTCTACAAGCTGGCCGAGCAGGTGACGGCCGCGTTCGAAGGCTTCCCGGTACCGCTCCGGGTGGCCGTGATGGGCTGCGTCGTCAACGGACCCGGCGAGGCGCGGGAAGCAGATCTCGGGGTGTCGTCGGGCAACGGCAAGGGCCAGATCTTCGTGAAGGGGGAGATCGTCCGGACCGTCCCGGAGAGCCAGATCGTCGAGGCGCTGCTCGAGGAGGCGATGAGCCACGAGTGGCCGGCACGCAGTGAGGACGACGCATGAGTCTTTTGGTGAGCGGTCTGTTCTGGGTGGTCGGGACGATGGTGGTGACCGCCGTGCTGGCGATCGTCCTGCGCCGGGCCCGGCAACGGGAGGGACGCGAGGCGAACAACGAGGTGGCCGGCCAGGTCTTCACGGTCGTCGGTGGGGTGAACGTGGTGATCGCGGCGTTCGTGCTGATCTCGTTGTTCGACGCGACGGACAAGGCGCAGGACACGACGTACCAGGAAGCGAACGCGCTCGTCGCGGTGCAGTGGGCGAGTGAGTCGCTCGCTCCGGCGGATCGGGCAAAGGTCCAGCAACTGACTCATTCGTACGCGACCGTCGTGTCCGAGCAGGAGTGGCCGGACATGCAGGCGGGCCGGCCGGTCAGCGCCGAGGGGTGGACGGTGCTGACCAACCTGCAGACGACGGTCGAGCAAGCGAAGACGACGACCGAGCGGCAGGAGAACAGCCGGGTCGACGCGGCGGCACAGGTCTGGAACGTGTACCAGGCAAGGCAGGTGCGGCTGAACTCGGCGGGCAGCGGGGTCAGCTCGGTCGTCTGGTTCGCGATCATGGTCGGCAGCGTGATGTCGGTCGCGCTGATGTTCATGTTCGGCGGGCCGGGGCTGTACTCGTACGCGATCATCGTGTCGATGCTGTCCGGCGCGATCGGGCTGCTGCTGTTCGCGATCTACCAGCTGCAGAACCCGTTCAGCGGTGGCGCGAGTGTGGGGCCGGACGCGTTCATCTCGGCCCTGGCCAGGCTGAGTCACGGCGGATGACGATGGTCCGTCCCTTGATTGCCCCGCTCGCCGGCGTACGCCCCGTACTGCGTGCGTCGGCGGGCGTGGGTGCCTTCGTCCTCGCTTGCCTGACCACCGTGCTGGTAGCGGGATCGTCGGAGGCTGCGGCCGATTGCTCGATGCTGCAGTTCCAGACGCCGGGGTACGCCGCTTTGTCGCGGCTGGCGTTGGTGGAGTTGCCGTCTGGTCGGAGTACCGACCTCGGGCGGCTCGACTACCAGATCAACGCGGCCGGGTACTCGAAAGGACAGGACCTGGTCTACGGGATCGCGACCCGGGACAAGTCGGGGTGGTTGCGTCGACGGCCGCACCTGGTGACCGTCGATCGCCGCGGCGCCGTCACCGATCTCGGTCAGGTGAGGGTCGGTCTCGGTGGGGTCGCCGACCCGACTGCCGGGGCGGTGGCGGGGTCGCGGCTGTACCTGCGCGACGGGCATCGGCTGTACACGATGGACATCGATCCGGGGAGTCCGTCTTTCAGGTCGGTGGTCCGGGTGGTGCATCTGTCGTCGGTGCTGCCGGCGTTGTCGGTGGACGACTTCGCGGTGAATCCTTCGGATGGGTTGCTTTACGGGATCTCGACGTCCGGGCCGAAGACTCGGGTGGTGAGTCTGGATCCTGAGCGGGGGAAGGTGAAGGTCGTCGCTACCGTGCGGGGGATTCCGGGGCGGGATTCGTACAGCTCGGTGGTCATGTCGGGTGGGGTTCTGTACGCCGTGCGCACGGGGTACGGGTTTCGCAGTCAGCTCTATCGCGTAGGGCTGGACGGGGCTTCGAGCGTGCTTGCTTCTTTGCCTGCCGCTGTCGGGTCTGATGCCGCTGGGTGTCTGTACGCCGCACCTCCGCCGCCTCCTCTGCCATCGCCTACTCCGACGCCGCGGCCTACGCCTACGCCTACTCCTAAGCCCAGTCCGAGTCCCACTCCCACACCTACGCCTACTCCCACGCCTAGACCTACGCCGCCTCCCGCTCCGCCTCCTGTGGTGCGGCCTACGCCGACTCCGAAACCCACACCCACGCCTACTCCGACGCCTGCCCCGGTGGCTGATCTGCCGCCTCCGCCTCCGCCCACCCCTACTTCAACGCCCACGCCGACGCCTCGGCCGATTCGGCCGACTCCTTCGGAGATCACCATCGCTCCGCAGAAGGCGGCCACTCCACCTCCGTCCGACCGCACGGTCCAGGTCCTCCGCCGCTGGTCCCTGGCCACGCTGCTGGTCGTTCTGACTGGCGGCGCCACCATGGCCGCCCAACGCCGAATGCACCGGTGAGCTCGTGAAGCTGGTGGGGAGGGAGCACGAGCTCCGTGCCTTGCGTACTGCGGTGCGTGCCGTTCCGGGGCTGGTGTTGGTGGTCGGGGAGGCCGGCGTCGGGAAGAGCCGGTTGGTCGCGGAGGTACAGGGATCCCATCCGGCTCGGTGGCTGATGGGACAGTGCCGGCCGGTGGAGGAGCAGGTCCCGTTGGCTCCGGTGATCGAGGCGATGGGGGAGCCGGTACTGCGCTCCGGTACGCGGCACGCGGTCTTCAGTTCGGTGGTGGAGCAGTTGTCGGGGGGTGGGCCGACGGTTCTGGTGGTTGAGGATCTGCAGTGGGCGGATCCGGGGACGCTGCAGTTGTTGCGGTTTCTCGCGGGGCGGTTGCCGCGGGAGTTCGTGCTGATCGGTACTTATCGTCCGGAGGATGCCTTGCAGGCGGCCGAGATCACGGCTTTGGCTGGTTGCGTTCCGGTGGGGGCGCGGGCGAGCGAAGTACGGGTCGGTCCGTTGTCGGCGGCCGGCGTACAAGGGCTGGCTGCCGAGGTGCTCGGGGTGAAGTCGTTGCCGTTGGCATTGATCGAGGAACTGGTCAAGCGGACTGGTGGGCTGCCGTTCGTCGTCGAGGAGTTGCTTCGGGGTGAGACGTTGGGCAAGGGCGATGCGTTGATCCAGGCCTTGGCTTCGAAGCCGGCGCCGGTTGCGTTGCGGGCGTCGCTGACCATCCGGCTGCAGCAGGTTCCGGACTTCTGCCGGTCGGTGATCCGCGCGGCCGCGGTGCTCGATGCGCCTGTGTCGGAGGCGATCCTGGGCGTTGTTGCTGAGGTCTCCGGCTATCAGCTGACGTCGGCGATGGATACCGGTCTTGCGCGTGGGCTGCTCGGTGAACCGAAGCCCGGCTTGTACGACCTGCGCCACGCGCTCGCTCGGCGGGCGATCTACGAGACGATCCCGCCGGACGAAGTACGGCGTCTGCATCGGCGGGCTGCCGGTGCGCTGGCTGGTCTCGAGCCGCCGGATCATGCTGAGATCGCCTCGCACTCTCGGCTTGGTGGGTCTCTTGGTGACTGGATGATTCATTCCGAACTCGCCGCCGAGCATGCCGCAGGTCGGGGCGATCATGCTGCGGCTGTTGGCCAGCTGATGGAGATGCTTCGGAGTGAGGCGCTGACTTGGGCTGACCGTGCACGTTTGGCGGTCAAGCTCGGGCAGGCTGCGTCGCCTACCGGGGAGCTCTCGGCTGCCGTTGCTGTGATGAGGGGCGTACTGGATTCTTCCACTGTGGCTAGCGCCGGTCGTGGACGGTTGCGGTTGGCGCTGGGGTTGTTGCTGCAGGAGCAGGCGGGCTCGGTTTGTGCTGGGCGGCGGGAGTTGGCGGCGGCGGTGAGCGAGCTTGGTTCGGATCCGGAGTCGGCTGCTTGGGCGCTGTCGGCTTTGGCGGTGCCGACTGCGGGTCCTGAGGCTGTGGGGGAGCAGCGTGGCTGGTTGGAGCGTGCGTTGCTGTTGGTCGGCGAGTATTCGGAGGGGGAGGCGCAACTCGCAGTACGGCGGAATCAAGCTCGCTTTCATTTGGCACTCGGCGAGCTCGACGAGGCCTCAGGTGTCGAGGTCGCGAGCCTGTTGGCGTGGTTGGGGCACGACCGACGCAGTACGGCGTTGCTCGACCGCGCCGCGGAAACCGAAACCCCCTTCACCAGAACAGCAATCGCCGCCACCCGGGCCCGCCTCGACTTCGCCGCCGGCAACTGGACCGGCCTCGCCGACCGCGTGGCCCGGGCTCGCTCGGAAACAACGAACCTGCCCTTCGTCCGTGCCGAGCTGGACCTGGTCGACGGCCGTCTCAATCTAGCCCAAGGCGACCTCGCCGGCGGCAGACAGCTACTCGAGTCAGTCGTCGCCGCAACCGCTCACGGCGGCCCCTGGCCCCTACATGCGGCTGCCCTCGCGGCCCTCCACCGCCATACCGGCGTCCCGTTGGAGGACTGCATCGCCGTCGTAGTCCGCAAGGACGGCTGGTCCTGGGCCACTGATCTGATCACGTCCGCCCCCACCCACGAACTGGTAGCAAAGTTCGCCGCGGGTGTGAGCGACCACGACGCCCCAGCCGCAACCGCCGCCGCTTCCTTCGCCCGCGCTGTGTCGGAGCGATCAACAGACCTCTTCACCACCGCCGCCGACCAATACCGGGCAATCGGCCACCACTACGACGAATGCGTCGCCCTGGAAGCCCGCGGCCTCCTTCTCCTAGCCAACGCCAACCCCAGCGACCTGATCTCGCTCGCCAACACCTACGAGGCCATGGGCGCCCGAGGCGACGCCCGCCGCTGCCGCGAAGCCCTCCGCCAGGCAGGCGTCCCCATCACCCCCAAACGAGGCCGCCGAGGCTACGGCAACGCCCTCTCCCCACGAGAACTGGAGGTAGCCCGCCTAGCAGCAGAAGGCCTGAGCAACACCCGCATAGCCGCCACCCTCACCCTGTCGGTAAGCACCGTAGAAGACCACCTATCCCACGCCATGAGAAAACTAGAAATCCACTCCCGCCACGACCTAGCCCCCCACCTAACCCACTAACCAAGTACAGCCTCATGGCGCTGGGCACCACCCCGGCCTCGACCAGATGCTGACGCGCCAACCCCGCCGATCCACTGCAACCCATCGGTCGGCGTTGCCCACCCTCGCGGGCCAGCTAGTACAGCCTCGTGGCGCTACGCGCCACCTCGGCCTCAGCTTGATGCTGACGGCACCTGCTCCGCCGAAGCACTGCAACCTATGGGCGGCTTCTCGTCTGCGCCACGCCGCCCGCGTGTACAGCCTCGTGGCGCTGGGCGCCACCTCGGCCCCGGCCAGATGCTGACGGCACCGACCCCGCCGATCCACAGCAACCTATCGGTCGGCGTTGCCCACGGCCGCCTGCGAGTTGGCCTCGTGGCGCTAGGCCTCCTCGGCCTTGGCCGGTGCCAACGGCGCCGCCCCCTTCGATCCAGGTGCATCCTGGGCGCTCACCTCCATCTGCTGCATACGCCGCCCGCCTGCGCACCACCTCGTGAAGCTGCACGCAACCTCGGCCGGGGCCGAAGCCGACGTGCCTGGGTGGATGCTTAAGCGCCGGACGGCGGCCATGCAGGTCACGCCGGAGTAATAATCCTGGGCAGGGCAGCGCAATCACTCGCAAGACAGGTGCGGCGGAACTGCGGCATCTCGCATCCGCCAGCCGGGGCAGTCACCCACGCACCCGACAGCCTGACACCGGTGAGGCATGATGCCGGCACGACCAATGCCAGCCGAGTCGCTCATCCCACACGGCCAGCCGCCGACGGGTTCGGGTGGGCTCAAGACGGCGCGACGCAACGCGAGTACGGGTGGGGCAATGCGCCGGCCGACCAATGCCAGACGGGTCGCTCACCCCACACGGCTGGCCCGCCCGACGGGTTCGGGTGGGCTCAAGACGCTGGTACGCAACGCGAGGACAGGTGGGCCGATGCGTCGCCCGAACTGACGCCAGACGGGTCGGTCAGCTCCATGCGGCCGGCAGCCATCGGTTTGGGCGGGCTCAAGACGGCGTGACGCAACGCGAGTACGGGTGGGGCAATGCGCCGGCCCGACCAATGCCGGACGAGTCCCTCGCTCCGCCCGCTTGGTCGCGCGTGGTTAGGGTGGGCTCAAAACTCCCGTACGCAACGCGAGTACGGGTGGGGGAATGCGCCCGCCGCACCAACGCCAGCCGAGTCGCTCATCCCACTCACTCGACCTCATGTGGTTCGGGCTGGCTCAAGACGGTGGGACGAGAAGCGAGTACGGGTGGGGACGTGCGCCGGTGGGGTCCTGCCCCGGAGTGGACCGGGGCAGGACCGTCCAACGCGGGTTATGCGGTGATGATGGCGGGATCGCTGACGCCCGCTTCGCCGGTTTCTACGTAGCCTGCGAAGCGCCGCAGGAAGGCGGTCTCTGTGTCGGCTAGGACCGATACGTCGTACCACTGCTTGCTGTGGTGGATGTTGAGTTTGTACTGCGAGGTGCGCCCCTTGAGGACCTTCAAACGCTTGGGGCGGCCGTCGTACGAGTTGGTCAGGGTGAAGATGACGTCGGCGGCAGAGGTGTTGGTGAGGGTGAAGTCGAGGTCGCCTGTGGTGCCGTTGTGGCGGGCAGTGACCTCCAGGCCGGTGTCGGGCTTGCTCTTGAATGTGCGGAGGAAGCCGTTGGGGCCGTGCACCGTCAAGTCGGTGACGCCACCGGAGTACGCGGTGTTCCAGGTGTCGGCGATCGTCTTGCCGGCCTCGGTGGTGTAGGTCCACGGGCCGTCCGTCCGGTTCGCGGACGTGATCAGGAACTGGGCACCCGCATCGTTGCCAGAGGCAAACGTCAGCTGGTACTTCCCGGCAACCGCGGCGCCGTCGACGTACGGTGCATAAGGCAACGGCCTGGTACGCCGTGCGCCGGCCTCCTGCACCGGCATGGTGCCGACCGCCGGGGGCTTCGGCACGTAGCTCGGGTGGACGTCACGGTCCGGCGGCTCGTACGCCGACGTGTCGGGCAACGTGCCTGGGTTGTTGTCCGTCTTGGCGAAATCGAAGGCCGAGGTGAGGTCGCCGCAGATCGCCCGCCGCCAGGGCGAGATGTTCGGCTCGTGGACGCCGAACCGGCGCTCCATGAAGCGGATGATCGACGTGTGGTCGAAGACCTCCGAGCAGGTGAAGCCGCCGGTGCTCCACGGCGAGACGACGAGCATCGGGACCCGCTGGCCGAGTCCGTACGCACCAGCGGCGTACCCGTTGCCGCCGGCGTACAGGTCGGGCTTGACGTCGACGGTCGACAGGCCCTGCGACGCGGACATCGGCGGGTACGGCGGGACCTCGTGGTCGAAGAAGCCGTCGTTCTCGTCGTACGTGATGAACAGCGCGGTCTTGCTCCACACCTCGGGGTTGGAGGTGAGCGCCTCGAGGATCTGCGAGACGTACCAGGCGCCGTAGTTGGCGGGCCAGTTCGGGTGCTCGGTGAACGCCTCGGGTGCGGCGATCCAGGAGATCTGCGGGAGCTGGTCCTTCTGGACGTCGTCACGCAACTGGGCGAAGAAGCTCTCGCCGGCCTTGGCGTTCGTACCGGTGCGGGCCTTGTCGTAGAGCGGGTCGCCCGGCGCCGCGTTGCGGTAGTTGTTGAAGTAGAGCAGCGAGTTGTCGCCGTAGTTGCCGCGGTACGGGTCGTCGATCCAGCCCCAGCCACCGGCCGCGTCGAGGCCGTCGCCGATGTCTTGGTAGATCTTCCACGAGACGCCGGCCTGCTCGAGGCGCTCCGGGTACGTCTTCCAGCCGTAGCCCAGCTCGTCGTTGCCGAGGACCGGGCCGCCGCCGGTGCCGTCGTTGCCGACGTAACCGGTCCACATGTAGTACCGGTTCGGGTCGGTGGCGCCGATGAACGAGCAGTGGTACGAGTCGCAGATGGTGAACTTGTCCGCCAGCGCGTAGTGGAACGGGATGTCCTCGCGGGTCAGGTACGCCATCGTGGTCGACGTCTTCGCCGGGATCCACTGGTCGTACTTGCCGTTGTTGAACGCCCGATGGCCGCCCGCCCAGTCGTGGTTCAGGTCCTGGATGAACTGCAGCCCCAGGTTGTCGGCGTCCGGCCGGAACGGCAGGATCTCCTTCGCGCCGCTCTGCTGGTGGAAGACCGACTTGCCGCTCGGCAGCGTGACGGGCCGCGGGTCACCGAAGCCGCGGACGCCCTTCAGCGACCCGAAGTAGTGGTCGAAGGAACGGTTCTCCTGCATCAGGACGACGATGTGCTCGACATCCTCGATGCTGCCGGTCCGGCGGTTGGCCGGGATCGCGGCGGCCTGCTCGATACTGCTCGACATCGCCGCGAGCGCGGCGGTGCCACCTGCGAGCTGCATGAACCGGCGGCGGTTCAGATCTGGCATGACGGATCTCCTCATCGGGCGGGACGGATGGAGCGTTCAGCACCAGCACTGCATCGGAGGCACCCTAACTGGAACTTCAGGTGGACGGAACATGAAGTTTGTTGTTCATTTCCAACCGATTGCAAGCTGTAACGGACGGAGTTAACGTTTGAGCAGCGTCTGGTACGTCGCCTACGGCAGCAACCTCGCACTGAACCGGTTCCGCTGTTACGTCGCCGGCGGATGCCCGGCCGGCGGCACACGCGACTACCTGGGCTGCCGTGATCCGAGCGAGCCGGCCGCCATCCTCAGCCTCCAGATCCCCGGCGGCCTGGTCTTCTCCGGCGAGTCGACGGTATGGACCGGAGGCAATGCCTTCTATGACCCGTACGCCGATACGCGAGTTGCCGCCCGTGCGTACCTGATCACCACCGACCAGTTCGCCGACGTCGTCGCCCAGGAGATGCGCCGCCCACCCGGCGGTCCCTTCGCCCTGGCTCTGAGCGCAGTCGCCCAGACGGTCGAGACCGCGCACGCGATGGGCCCCGGCCGCTACGAAACGATCACCCGCGTCGGGGTACGCGACGGACTACCGATGCTGACGATGACACACGGCGAGGCGGGGACGCTCGTGCCGGCGGCGCCCAGTGCGGCGTATCTGCGATGGATCGCCGCCGGGTTGCGCGAGGCGCATGGTTGGGATGTGGGCCGGGTCGTTGACTATCTCGGCGGTGCAGTCGGCGTGCGAGGTCAGTGGAGTCGGGACGAGCTGATCGCGGTCGTGGGGGAGTAGCTCACGCATCTCATATCGTATGAAAGTCATATGATACGTTTTAGATATTAGACCGATGGAGAGGTGAGGGCGATGCGGATCACGGTGTTCGGGGCTACTGGGCGGATCGGGGCTGCGGTGGTTGAGCAGGGGCTCGAGGCGGGGCACAAGGTGGTGGCGGTGGTGCGGGAGTCGGCGCGGTATGACGTGCGGCATCCGGCGCTCGAGGTGGTGAAGGTGTCGGGGGTGACGGTGGCCGCTGAGTTGGTTGGGGCGGTTGACGGGGCTGAGGCGGTGGTGTCGGGGATCGGGCCGCGGGGGCGGAAGGACGGGCCGGTGACCTCGACGTCGACGCGGGCGATCGCCCAGGCGATGTGGGAGACCGGAGTGCGTCGGTACGTCGGGGTCAGTGCGGCTCCGGTCGGGCCGATTCCGCCCGGCGACAGCTTGCTCAACCGGGCGTTCATTCATCCGTTCTTCGGATGGTTGCTCAAGGAGACGTACGCCGACCTGGCCTTGATGGAGGCGGAACTCGCGGCGACCGGCATCGAGTGGACCGTCGTGCGCCCGCCGAAGCTGGTCAGCAAGCCGGTCACCGGGGTCTATCGGACGGCGCTGGATGCCAACCTTCCGCGCGGCCTGTCGGTCTCCCGCGAAGACACCGCGCACTACATGCTCGCTGCCCTCGCCAAGCCGGAGACGATCGGCCACGCGGTCGGCATCGCGTACTGATGAGGCTCATCAGGCTCGCCAACGTCTGGTTCGCCGGCCTCTTCGCCGGCTTCCTGCTGACGGTGCTCGTCCTGGAGCAGTCCCTGCGGCGCTTCGACGCGCATGTCTACACCCAGGTGCGCCAAGTCGAGCTCGTTCGGCTCGACACCCTGGCCAGCGTGACGTTGCTCCCGGCAATCATCACGACCGTCGCGCTGGTACTACGATCCCGCCGCGCGCCGGCGATCGCCGCACTCGTGCTCCTGCTCGGCGTCTTCGCGCTGACCCTCGTCGTCAACCTCCCGATCAACCACGACCAGACCGGCTGGTCCGTCCAGAATCCACCGGCGGACTGGGCGGAGGTCCGGGATCGGTGGCAGCTCGCGCACCTGGCCCGCACGGTCGCCGCGATCGGCGCGTTCGGTTTGCTGATCGGCGTACCGGGGAGATCGACTGCGTAAAGTGTTGTTCGAGATTCGTACAACACGAGGGGCAGATCTTATGAATCCGGTAACAGCCCACGACGCGCGGCGGCGGCGCCGGCTGGCGGCCGAGATCAAGGACTCGTTGCGCGAGCTGAGCAACCAGCTCAGCCTGCTCAACCATCAGGTCGGCACGCATCTGGAGTTGAAGGACGTCGACCTGGACTGCCTCGAACTCATCACCAGGCACGGCCCGATGAGCCCGAGCGCCGTCGCTCGCCGGGCCGGCCTGCACCCGGCGACGATGACCGGCATCCTCGACCGCCTGCAGAAGGGCGGCTGGATCACCCGCGAACGCGACCCCGACGCCACCGACCGCCGCGCCGTCGAGGTCCGCGCGCTCCGCGAGCGTAGTACCGAGGTCTTCAAGCTCTACTCAGGCATGAACACGAAGATGGACAACCTCCTGGCCGACTACTCAGCCGCCGACCTGGAGCTGATCTCCGACTTCCTCCAACGCACCACCACCGCCGGTCAGACCGCGACCACCAAACTCGCCGAGGCCTGACCGAGCCCACCAGTGGTAGGCGACTACTTGGCGATCGCCAGGCAGGTGGTGGTGGACTTCTTCGTCGGGTCGGATTCCGAGGTGGCGGTGAACGTGATGCTGGCTACCGGCGATGCCTTGGCGGCTGCCTTGGCCTGGACCGGGATCTTGATGGTGGTGCCGGTTTTGGCGGTGGCGAGGGCGTTCGGGAGGGACAGGGCCCAGCCCTTGCCGGTGATCTTGGCGGACAGGCGGTAGACGTCGTTGTCGAGGTACTTCGCAACGTCGTCGGGGTGGGTGCCTTGCGGCGGGGCCGTCTTGCCGGTGTTGGTGAGGGGGAAGACGCACGTGCTGACACCGGACTGGCCGGGAAGGCCGACCGTCGGCAGTACCCGTACGCCGCGCTTCTGCGGGCCGGCGCCGTCGAGGGAGCGGATCGCGACCGTGTAGGAGAGTTCGCCCTTGGCGTTGCGGTGCACGTTGGTGATGTAGAAGTGCAGCCGGTTCGCCTGGTCGACGTACTCGTACTCGCTGCCCGAGTTGGTGCCGGCGTGGAAGAGCGCGTCGGACAGCTGACGGTAGTCGCCGATCGTGATCGGGACCTTGGTGCCGTCGGGCAGCACGTAGTCGGTCATGTTGATGTCCTGCGGGTTCGCGTCGATGACCCACTCGAACGGCGCCGCATCGGCGTTCTTGGTCTTCGTCAGCAGGACGCCCGAGTCGGGCGTGAACGAGTCGGTGCCGACCCGGTCGACGACCTCGATCGTGTAGTTGTTGTACCCGCCGCCGTCGCACATCGGGTTGGTGCTGACGTCGCACTTGGGGGAGAGGTCGCCGGTGCCGAGCGCGATGTTGATGCCGGACAGGTCGGTCGCGCCCGGCTGGATCGCGCGGGCGGTGACGTCGGCGACCACCAGGCCGGACTGTGCGAGGGCCTCGCGCGACAGCCGGAGTACGTTCTGCTCGTCGACCATCTGCAGCTTGATCTTGTTGCGCAGCATGTGTTGCGCGCCCATCGACGCGCCGCCGGTGGCCGGGATCATCCAGCGGCTGTGGGGACCGCCGGGACCGTTGAACGTGCCGCGGCTGAGCATCTCCCACGGGCCGGAGTAGTCACGCCGCGCCGGTACGCCGAACGGGTTGTTGTAGTTGTCGCCGATCCCGAGGATGTGGCTGAGCTCGTGGGCGAAGACGGACATCCCGGAGCTCTCGGCCTGCGTCGTCGAGCCGCCGCCCGCGTTGGGCCACAGCGTCGAGCCGGACGCCCAGGAGGTCCACGGGACGTACCGGGTCAGCGACCAGTTCGGCAGCAACGGGTCCGGCGGGCCGAAGTCGTCGGTGACGTCTTCCTTGGTCGGGAACTTCATCGACCCGAACTCCTGCCAGGTGGACGACTCGTCCTGGCCGGCGCTGAGGTAGTACACGAAGTCGAACCCGGCCGGTACTTCGGCACCCTGGTCGGCGACCCATGCCGCGCGGGCGTCGGTCCGCAGGTTCTTGTTGCAGGTGTCGCCGGCGGGGCAGGCGGTGCCGTCCTGGAACTCCATGCCGTATTCGTACGACTTGCCAGGCAGCCGGTATGCGCCGAAGGCGGTCAAATCGACGCCGTACCGGCCGCCTGAGTCCTCCATCCAGTACTCGTGGATGGTGTGACCGCGGTTGAGCGCGCCCGGCTTGTTGAGGAAGTCGCGGTAGAAGTCGGCGACCTGGTCGCGCGGGATCCCGTTGGCCTCGGCGCTCGGGTTGCCGAACGGCGTCGACGCCTTCGGCTGGGTGATCACGAACGGCTGGTTCGAGTAGTCGACCAGCACGAGCGCGCCCTTGAACGTCCGGACCGAGCCCTTCTTGCTCGGGTCGGCCCAGTCCGTACCGGGCGGCTTCTTGTAGTCGGCCCAGGTCATGTGGTCCGGGTTGACCCAGTTCTGCGGATCGATCGCCTCCCCGAAGCCGGGCTGGGCGACGCGCTTGGCCGCGAACTCCGACTCCTGCCACGGCTGCTGCTGCGGCCAGTGGTCGAACTGCCAGGGATTGACGGGATCCGGCTTCTCGGCGGCCGGTACTACGGCCGCGGCGACAGATCCGGCGCCGGGCCGGGCGGCCGGCGTACCGGGTGCCGCGAACGCGAGGCCGGGAATCGAGACGGCGGCCAGCAGAGCGGTCGCGCGCAGGGCAAGCCGAAGCTTTCGTTGCTCAGACACGGGCGGAGTCCGATCGACGAAGGAAACATGCGGAGCTTCATCCTGCCTCATGCCGGCGCGCTCGTCCCAGCCGGTTTTCCCTTGATCTCGCGGAAAACCGCGGCCTGTGGGTGGGGGGCCGGAACCCGTTCGCCAGTGCATGCCAAACGTGAGTGGCAAGCGCTTGCTCTGCGCGTGTCGGCAGCGGCTGCGGGGGTTGTGCGTGCGTGGCCGTCCGGGCCGGTCCCGCGAGGGTGAGATGCATGTATACAGTATGCGCCGAACCCGCTAGCCTGGCGGGGCTCAGTGTTGTCGAGGGCGGAGGGCGTTCGATGTATTCAGTGACTGATCCGGCGACGGGTGTGTTGGTCGAAGAGGTGCCGAACTCGACTGCTGAGGAGGTGGAGGCGGCGGTTGCCCGGGTGCACTCGGGGTATCAGGCCTGGCGGCAGCGGAGTGTGGTGGAGCGGGCTGCGGTGGTCAAGCGGGCGGCGGAGTTGTTCGCGGAGCGGGCTGATGAGCTGGCCGCGATCATGACGCTGGAGATGGGGAAGCGGATCAACGAGGGGCGTGGTGAGGTCGGCATCGTGGTCGACATCTTCAACTACTACGCCGACCACGCGGTGGAGCTGCTGGCCGATGAGCCGGTGGCGATCAGGGGCGGGCGGGCCGTGATCACCAAGAACCCGATCGGGCCGTTGCTCGGGATCATGCCGTGGAACTTCCCGTGCTACCAGGTGGCTCGGTTCGTCGCGCCCAACCTCGTGCTGGGCAACACGATCCTGCTCAAGCACGCGTCGATCTGCCCGCGGTCGGCGGCAGCGATCGAGACGGTACTACGGGACGCCGGCGTACCGGATGACGTCTACGTCAACACGTTCGCCTCCTCCCGGCAGATCCCGGCGATCCTGGCCGACCCGCGGATCCAGGGCGTCTCGCTCACCGGCAGCGAGCAAGCCGGCATCTCCGTGGCGGCCGACGCGGGCAAGCACCTCAAGAAGACCGTGCTCGAACTGGGCGGCTCCGACCCACTGATCGTGCTCGACTCCGCCGACCTCGACGAGACGGTCAAGGCGACCGCGACCGCCCGGATGCGCAACTGCGGCCAGTCCTGCAACGCGCCCAAACGGATGATCGTGCTCGCCGACCTGTACGACGAGTTCGTCGACAAACTCACCAAGCGGGTGGCCGACTTCTACCTCCCCGGCGACCCGTCCGACCCCGAGACCAAGCTGCCCCCGCTGGCCTCGATCGCCGCGGCCGACGAGGTCGCCGAGCAGATCGAGCGTGCGGTCCGGCAGGGCGCCACCCTCCGCGCCGGCGGTCAGCGGATCGAGCCCGGCGCGTACCTCGAGGCGACCGTGCTGACCGACGTCACGCCGGAGATGGACGCGTACTACGAGGAGATCTTCGGGCCGGTCGTGCTGGTCTTCAAGGCGGAGACCGAAGAGGAGGCGATCGCGATCGCCAACGACTCGCCGTTCGGTCTCGGCGCCAGCGTGTGGGGCACCGACGCTGACCGCAACCGTCGCGTCGCCGATCAGATCGAGGCCGGCATGGTCTACCTGAACAGTGCTGGTGGGTCGCAGGCCGATCTGCCGTTCGGTGGGATCAAGCGCTCCGGGATGGGCCGGGAGCTTGGGCCGGCCGGAATCGAAGAGTTCATGAACAAGAAGTCCATTCGCCTTTAAGAGCTACGGTTTCGGCCAGAGGACCATCTGGGTGCAGCGGAAGGTCGCGATCTTGCGGCCGGTGTCCTCGTTGGTGACGTCCGCGTCCCACACCTGGGTGGTCCGGCCGCGATGGACCGGGCGGGCCTCGCACAGTACGGCGCCCTCCCGGGCGGTGCCGAGGAAATTACTCTTCAGCTCGATCGTCGTGAACCCGGTCGAGCCCTCGGGCAGGTTGATGATCGTGCCGTAGCCGCAGAGCGTGTCGGCGATGCTGACGACGGTGCCGGCGTGGAGATAGCCGTTCGGCGCGAGCAGTTCGGGGCGTACCGGCGTACGGGCCTGCAGGAGTTCCGGAGTCACCGAGGTGAAGTCGATGCCGATCAGCCCGGGCAACGCCCCGACACCGAGCTTGTTGAGGTCCTCAGGCGTGTACTTGGTCATGGCCGCCCAGTATGCCAGCGACGGTCAGAGGCCGGCGGCGGTCAGCCGATCGCGTCGAGCAGAGCCTTGCTGAAGGCCGGCAGGTCGTCCGGGTTGCGGCTGGTGATCAGGTTGCCGTCGGTGGCGACCGTCTCGTCGACCCAGGTGGCGCCGGCGTTGCGCAGATCGGTCTGCAGGCTCGGCCAGGACGTCACCGTCTTGCCGCGGACGACGCCTGCCTCGATCAGCGTCCAGGGTGCGTGGCAGATGGCCGCCACCGGCTTGCCCGAGTCGACGAAAGCCTTGACGAACCCGACCGCGGCCTCATCCGTGCGGAGTGCATCAGGGTTGGCGACGCCGCCGGGGAGGACGAGAGCAGCGAAGTCGTCGACCGATGCGTCACCGACAGCTTGGTCGACGGGCAACTTCTCGCTCGCGGTGAGATGGTCGAAGGTCTGGACATCGCCGGTCTTGGGGCTGAGCAGCACCGGCCGGTGACCGGCGTCGGCGACGGCCTTCCACGGCTCGGTGAGCTCCACTCGCTCGATGCCCTCGGCGGCGACCAGGAATGCGATCTTCTTGTCAGTCATAGCGCCCCAGTACCCGGGCTTCGGTCAACTACACGGACCTCGCCTAGGGTTGCGCCGGTGAGGATCGTGAAGGCATCGCACGTCGTCTGGGACTGGAACGGCACCTTGTTGCACGACAACGAGGTGGTGCTCGCGGCGGTCAACGACGTGTGCGCCGAGTTCGGGCGGGCGCCCTTGCGGTGGGAGGAGTGGCAGCAGTTCTACTCGCGTCCGGTGCGCGCCTGCTACGAGCGGGTGCTGGATCAGCCGCTGAACGACGAGGACTGGGCGCGCGTCGATCGGCTGTACCACGACAAGTACGACCTGTTGCTCCACACGAGCGTGCTGGCACCCGGCGTACCGGACGAACTGACCGCCTGGCGTGAGACCGGCCGCACGCAATCCTTGCTGTCGATGTGGTTCCACAGTCAGTTGGTCCCCACCATCGCCGGCCACGGTCTCACCGACCTCTTCCAGCGAGTAGACGGCCTCCCCGGCACCCTCGGCGGCGAGTCCAAAACCGACCACCTCATCCGCCACCTCGAAGCCCAAAATCTCAACCCCGCCGACGTAGTCCTGATCGGCGACGTAGTAGACGACGCCCACGCAGCCCAAGCAGTTGGCGCCCCCTGCATCCTGGTAGCCAGCGGCGCCATGACCCGCCAGGCCCTGGAGTCCACCGGCGCCCTAGTCACCAACACAATCCCCGAAGCCATGCAGCACGTAGTACCGGCCTGAGCTACCAGTGTGGTCCAGCTGACTGGCCAAGGCTCTCGGTGACCCACTGCTTCGGGCCCCGTACGCCGTCGAGCACGCCGTCCTCCAGCCACTCCTCGCCGTTCGCGGCGCGATGCACGCCGCGGTGGGAGCCGTGCAGAACGCAGGGCCTCGACTGGCGGGTGCGTTCCGGGCAGGCGACGTATGCGAGCCGGCTGAGTGCCTGGGCGAATCCGCGTCGTTCGGCGTCGGTCGCCTCGAGTCTGGTCACCAGGAGCTGCAGTCGCTCCGGGTCTGGTTCACGGGTGCCGTTGAACCAGTGGTTGAGGGTCGTCCTCGGGATGTCGGTCAGCGCCTCGACCTTGCGGATCGAGTCGAGGCCGGCCCGGCTGACCAGCGCGGAGATGACCGCGCCGAGCTCGTCGAGTGTCGTCACCGACTCGAGCGCCGCGAGGAGCGGGTCGGGCTTGCTGATGGCCTGGAGGCCGGCTTGCCAATCCCGTTCGACCATTTCCCAGTACCAGTGCCGGTCCTCACCGGCGGGGTGCGTCCGGCGCAGCTCCTGCTCGACGCTGCGGACCGTGCACCACAATTCCCACCAGGCGTAGAGCACATCGCCGCCCACGCCGCAGCCGTCGAGGTAGCCGCGGACGCGCGGCCACCTCGGCAGGTGCTCGGTCGAGGTTGTCCGGACGACATGTGAGTGCGCGAACCCCTGGACCCGAGCCAGTTGGCGGACAGTCAGGCCGGAGTCGACGCGGACCTCCTTGAGCAGCCGGGCGAACTTCGGCAGAAGTGACTTGCCAGACATCAGATGCCCCTGGCGGCGGCGACGGCCTTGCGGGTGAGGGCCCCGCTGACGGTGGCCGCCGCGGTGACGAGTGCGACGACCGAGCTGACGACTGCCGGGACCGCCATGCCGCGCACGAGCAGCAGGGCGGCGATACCGAGGGCCGACAAGAACAGCACGACCCAGAGGACCAGCACGATCAGGACAGGGACCGCGGCACGGCGGCCACGCGGACGGCGTACAGGCTGGGGGCTTCTTGACATCACGTTCTCCCGGAGGTTTGCACGAGGCAAATGCACGTGCATTTGCACGCGCCGACATGACGAAGTTACCCAGCGCGAGGCCTCGGGTAAACCGCGTGACGGCGCGTCCTGGTGCCGGTTTTCACCCCCGTGGTGCCAGTTGCGGAACGGCCGGCGCGCTGACCTGCGAAGACATTCCCCAACCCGTCCCAAGCGTCCCGCGACCGCCCACGGGATACTCCCAAATGGCCTTCCCAGCCCCGCCTTCTTGGTCTTGCGGTACGACGGAACGGGCCGCGAGCGGGGTGCTCGCGGCCCGTTCGTGCTGTGAGGGGTCAGCTGATGTCGTCGTCCTGGCCGTCGAGGGCGTCGAGACGGTCCTTGGCCTGGTCGGTGCCCTGGTCGATCTTGTCGCCGTACTTGCCGCCGGTCTTCTCGTCGACGGCGTCGCCGGCCTTGTCGAGGCCGTCGCTGATCTTGTCGCCGTGGTCGTCGACCGCGCCGGTCAGCTTGTCCTTCATGTTGTCGAAGACACCCATGTCGCTCTCGTCCCTTTCGTCGGAGTCGAGCGCCTCGCGGTTCGCCCCCTCCGCAGGGCGGTCAGCCGCGTCCGAGACGCTCCGTACACCGGCCAGGTGCCCTTCGCCGCCGTTGCCAAACGCAACCGTTTGAAACGGTTCCGTGATGACGCGTCAACCTTTACCTCAGGGTGAAAAGTTACCAACAACCACGCTGAGTTGTAGATATCCCACTCCCAGCGACGTATAAGGGTGCCGAAAGGTTCGAACCGCCCCTTGGACCTAGGAGGAGAAATGGCTGGATTGCAAGGCGAAGTGTCATGGTTCTGCTGCGGCAACGCATGGGGACCCTGCGGAACGGCCGGGCACGGCGCCTGCGGCACCTGTAACTCGGGGAGCTCGCAGCACGCCTGGACCAACACCTCGGACGCCTGCTACTCGATCACCCGTCCCGACCGCTGCGGGATCACCGGCGTCTCCCGCCGGACCTGCGGCTTCCGGCACCAGACCACCAACCTGTGTACCGGCGCCCGCGTCACCACCAGCATCGCCGACTGCGGACCGCAGACCGACCTGTTCTGCGGCGAGCGGGCCTGCTGCGGCGGTACCTGCGCATCGAACCGGGTCATCGACCTGACCCCCGCGGCGTTCAGCGCCATCGCGAGTCTGAACTCCGGGCTCATTCCGTGCCAGGTAGACGCAGGCTGAGGGGGACTGACCGATGACGAACACGATGGATCGACGCACCCTGCTCAGCGGCGCCGTACTGGGCACCGCGACCCTGGTCGGCGCGACCGCCATGGGCTCCCTCGCCCCTGAGACCGCCTTCGCAGCCCGCGCCCAGAACGCCGAACCGGGCGCGCCCGACCCGAACTTCGCCGAGGGCCGGGTCACCGCCCGCGACGGCAGCATGATCCTGGTCTCCGGCTCCGACGGCCGGTTCCACCGGCTCCGGCTGACCGGTGGTACCAGCGTCTGGAAACTCCGCCCGACCACGCTCGACCAGGTCAAGGTCGGCGACGGCCTGTACGCCCGGGGGGTGGCGATGCCCGACGGTACGATCGCCGCCGAGTCGGTCTGGGTGAACATCGTGAACCTCAACGTGCATGTCACCGGGATCGCACTCAACGCCCTGCACCTGGACCACAAGGGCTCGAAGATCATCGGTCACGTCGTGCCGGGCACCAGCGCGGCCGTCTACAACGGCGCCCCCGCGGTGGCCGACATGTCGAAGGTGAAGGTCGGCAAGCACATCCAGGTGATCGGCGCCTGGCGGCCGGACACCAACGAGATCGACGTCGCCACCATCTACGCGGCGACGGCGTAGGGAGGCCGCCGATGATGGGACAGGTGGCGGCCCTCCAGGCGCTCGTGATCAGCGCGCTGCTGGTGTGGTCGTCGTACGGGAAGCTCGTCGGGCCACTGGTCGGTGCCAGGGCGCGGCGGACGGCTCTGAAGCGGTTCGTCGGCGAGGATCGGGCCGAGCCGGCGTTCCGTGCGGTCGGCGCGGTCGAGTTGCTGCTCGCCGCGTCGCTGCTGCTTCCGCCGGTGTGGAAGGTGGAGAGCCTGGCCGCGATCGCTTTGTCAGTAGGCTTCCTCGGCTATCTGACGTACACGAGGATCGCGGCTCCGGATTCGTCCTGCGGTTGCGCGGGGTCCGCGATGGCGCCCGTGACGTGGCGATCCTTCGGCAGGGCGGGGTTGCTGTTGGTTGCCGCGGCGGGGGCGTCGATGGCGGACACGGGCTGGGCTGCGTCGTTGCCGGGAGCAACTGCTGTCGCGGTGGTGGTCGTCGAGGTGATGCTGTTCGTCGCCTTGTCGGCCGAGCTCGACCGGTACTGGTTGCTGCCGTTGCGTCGGCTCAAGGTCAGGCTCACGCATCCGTTGGCGAACACGGCCTCGTACGGCGTACCGCTGGCAACCTCGGAGCACCAGTTGCTGCGCAGTAGCGCTTATCGGGCCGTGAATGCGCTGCTGCGATCCGGAATCCGCGACCACTGGGACGAAGGGGACTGGCGCTTCATCAGCTACACGGCGTCGTACGACGACCGCGAGGCGACGGCTGTCTTCGCGGTACCGCGCCTGCGCTACGAGCCGGACGAGGTCCGGGTGGCGATCGTCGACGACGAGTCGGGCGAAACGCTCTATCGGCCATCACTGTTGCCAGTGCTGGCCTGAAACCGCTGAACCTGTTGGGCCGGTACGCCGGTACGCCGGCCCAACAGGTCAGTCGAGTCAGCCGTAGACGCGGTCCGGCGTGATCAGTACGGCGGTACGCCGCTGCTCGGCCATCACCCGGTCGTACTCGTCCCAGTCGTCATGGGTGCCACCCGCGGCGGTGAAGATGTCGCGCAGCAACACTCGCAGCGACTCGGCGTCGAGCCACGGCTGCGGGTCGTCCGGCCCGGCCAGCTGGGCCTTGCCCTCGACGGTGCCCCATTTCCAGCCCTTGCGGAACGTGACCGACAACTGCGGGCGCACCCGAAGATTGGCCAGCTTCACCTTGCCGTAGGTGACGAAGGCGAGCACCGGTTCGCCGGTCGACGGGTGGTCGAGGACGCCGGCGTTCACCAGCGAGGACTGGATGGTCTGGTCGGCGCGCAGGGTCGAGACCACCGCGAGTCCCTGGTCCTCACTCGCCAGCGCCACCACTTCAGCCAAGGTCGTCATATCGCCAGCTTCTCAGACGCTGCTGATCAGACGCTGCGAAGGACCGAGACGACGATGCCGAGGATGGTCGCGTTGTCGCCGTCGATCACCTCGTACGCCGGGTTGCGCGGCTCCAGGTACACGTGGCCGTTGCGACGGCGGTACACCTTGACGGTCGCCTCCTCGTCGATCATCGCCGCGACGATCTGGCCCGAGTGCGCCTCGGACTGCTGCCGGATCACCACCATGTCGCCGTCGCAGATCGCGGCGTCGATCATCGAGTCGCCGCGGACCCGCAGGGCGAAGATCGTGCCGCGGCCGGTCAGCTCGCGGGGCAGCATGAGCGAGTCGTCGAGGTGCTCGATCGCGGAGATCGGCGTACCGGCCGCGATGTCGCCGACGACGGGGACGGAGACCGAGTCGTCCGTCGCGGCCGGCGCCTGGCTGTCCTGCAGGAACATCCGGACGTCGATCGGCCGCGACATCGACTGGCTGCGGCTGAGGAAGCCCTTCTCCTCCAGGCTGGTCAGGTGCCGGGAGACGGTCGAGGACGAGCGGAGGCCGACGGCTTCACCGATCTGCCGGGTGCTCGGCGAGTACCCGTGCTTGACCACCCAGTCCCGGATCGCCACCAGGATCTTCTGCTGCCGCTCGGGGAGGCCGGCCGCGTTCAACTGCTCGAAGGGGTCAAGGTCGTCGTAGGTCACCGGGCGGATTCTATGGCGTCGGTTCGGGGTGGCCGGGGTGCGACCCGCGTGCAGGGCTATTCGAAGGAGATGCAAAGGGAGGAAGGGAGCCGAATGCGTGGTTAGCGTGAAGAAATGCTGACCACGCAACCGCCACTGCGCCGACGCCTGACCATTGCCGCTGCGACAGCGGTACTCGCCTTGACTTCTACTGCCTTGACGTCGGTAGGTACTGCTTCGGCAGCTCCGCCGAGTCAGCCGGGACATGCTCCGAAGCTTGCGCCCGGCGCCGAGAACTTGCAGACAGCGCCGAAGCCGGCTCTCGGTTTCCGCACAGCTGTTGACGGACCCGCGGATCTGACCGGGGACGGGAAGTTCGATCTGTTGACCAAGCGGGGTGCGGAGGTCGCCGTGCATCCGGGGTCGGGGACCTTGAACAACGCGTCGACCTTCGGGGCGCCGGTGACGGTGAAGACCGGGATGTCGGACCGCCGCTGGATCGGGCGCGGCGATCTGGACGCCGACGGCGACGAGGACCTGCTGAGCATCTCCACCACCGGCACCCTCTACATCGCGCCGCACACCGGCACGTTCAACGGGACGGCGACCTTCGGCACGGAGTACCAGTTCGGCACCGGCTGGCAGGTGGCTGACCTGGTCGTCATCTCCGACTTCGTCGGCAGCGACCCGAACAATCCGCTGGAGCTCGACGGCCGCGCGGACATCCTGTTCCGCAGTACGGGTGACAACGCGCTGCACCTGTACGTGAACGACGGCATGGTGAACGGCAAGCCGACGTTCAGCTATCGCGGCAAGGTGTTCAACGACTACCAGGTGGTGCGGCAGCTCGACATGGCCGACCTGACCGCGGACGGCGTACCGGACTTCTTCACCGCGATGACCGACGGCAGCATCTGGCTGTTCGACATGTTCGCCGACCAGGACTCGAGCGGGAACTGGGTCGGCAAGTGGTACACCCTGGTCAACGCCCCGAACGCCAACTCGGTCAGCGCGAGCGTGGTCGCCGACGTCGACAACGACACCTACCCGGACTGGATCGCGCAGTTCCCGGCGAGCGGCGAGCTGCACGCGATCGGCAACAGCGGCAACTGGGACCCGGCCCACCCGGAGACGGTGTTCGAGCTGCCCGAGCACGTCGTCGGCACGGGCTGGAACGTGTACGACGCGACGACCTAGCGAGCCAGCAACCGGGCGAACCCGGCCAGCACCCGCCGGCCGGGTCCGTCGGCTATCTCCTCGAGCGCAGCCTCGGCCGCCTCCGAAGAGCTTGCCCTGGTACTACGAAGCGCCGCCTCCTCCAGCCGCGTGCTCATCTTCGCCCGGCGCGCATCGTCGAGCCCGATCTCCAACCGCGTCGGGTGCCCGGCCAGGCCGCGCAGGTCCTCACTGAGCACGAACAGCTCACCGCAGTACCGCCCGAACCGACGGATAGCACGAACCTGCTCGTCACTCGCCCCACCCACCTCGGCGCCGATCCGCGCCGGGAACTCGAACATCGCCGCGAACAACTCCAACGGCGACGCCGCATCGGTCCACACCCGGGCGCGGACGCTGCTCAACTCACCGAGCCAGTCCGAGAACGCCCAGCTGTACTGCGGTTCGTGCCGCGCGACCAGCTCAGCCGCCCGCGCCATCAGGAAGTCGGCGGCGAGGACCGAGGTCGCGGTCTGCCAGTCCACGCCGCGGTCGAGCGGCGTGGTCGAGAGCGGACCGACGAGAGCCAGCGAGCCGAGTACTGCGAGTTCGACGGCTGCGGCCAACTCGGCTCGGCGGAGATCGGGTGGGCGACCCGCCGACATGAGGGCGCCGGCGAACAGGAGTGCTGGGCGGGCGTCGGAGGGCCGGTTGCGGTGTTCGGCGGCGATGAGGGAGGCGATGAACGGCCATTCGCCCCGGACGGCGCCGACGGCGATGTCGCTTGCGGCAGCGAGGAACGGGGCGACAGTCAGCTCGTCGGTGGGGCGGAGGTCGATGCGTTCGTGCCCGGCCAGGCCCGCGATCCCGTCGGGCATCAGGACGGCGCGACGGCCTTTGGCGAAGAACGAGCTGCCGCTGCCGGCGGTGTCGGCGAGTACGCGCCACGCGAGGTGATAGCGCCTAGCGGCGTGGCGTGCCGTCTCGAAGTACCCGACGAAACTGCGACGCAGAGCAGCCTTGTACGCCGCTGCGACCGCCTCGGCGTCGTCGGAATCGGCGATCGCTTCGGCCGCCAGCAGCCCGCTGCGGAGGGCGTGGCCGATGCCCTCGCCGGTGAACGGGTTGACGAGGCCGGCCGCGTCGCCGACGTACAGGCGATGGCCGTCGGCGGCCGATTCGGGGGCGAAGGCGCTGCTTGCGCCGGAGATCGTGGCCGGCCCGTCCGGTAGGGCTCCGGCGAAGGCTGGGTCGAGGTCGGCCAGCTCGTCGAGGGCTCTGGTGAGTAGTTGCTCGGCGTCTGGGGGAGCGCTGCCGGCCAGCCTGGTGACGCTGATCGTGGTGCCGACGACGCGGACGACCAGGGGTGGTCCGTGGGGGTCGGCGGCGTCGGGTGGCGACAGGTGGAGGCGAGCTGATGTGGGTGGGAGGTTGTAGCCGCGGCTGACGACGAAGCCGGTGCCTGCCGCGCCGGCGGGTTTGGCGCCGGTGGCAACTACTTGATGGCTGGCGGCGAGGTCAGGTGCGGAGGGGCGATGATCGACGCCGTGGGCGATGGCGGTGGCGAGCAGGCGGTTGGTGAGGTCTCGGTAGGAGATGGCGGTGAGGTCTGAGTCGTCGTAGATGACGCGGTGCGGGCGGGTGCCGAACGAGACGTCGAGTCGGTTGATCGGGGTGCCGGCGGCTAGGAGGTCCGGGACTAGATCGGCGACCAGGTTGGCGGCGTACCGGCTCACCAGCAGAGTATGGGTGGCGGTGGGTGGTGGGCCGACGAGGATCGTACGGAGCCCGCGGCGGGCGAGCTCGGCAGCGGCGACGGCACCGGCCGGGCCGGCGCCGAGGACCACGACCGGCAAGGAGTTCATGGCGCAACCGGCGCGGAGTTCATGGCGCACCAGCCGTGCGGTTGGCGAACTCGGTCAACGCGTTGAGGGCCGGCGCGGGAAGTTCGTCTCGGAGGTTGTCGAGGACGGCGAGCGCGGCGGCGAGTTCGGTACGGGCGACCTCGTGGGCGGCTTCGAGGCCGCCGGATTCCGCTATCAGGTCGCTGATTCGAGGGAGATCGGTGACGGCGAGATCGGGGGAGAGGAGCAGATCGCGCAGCTGGGTGGCAGCGGGTTCTCGGCCGCGGAGGGCGCACAACGTGGGGAGGCCGAAGAGACCGAGGAGATGATCTGTTCCGGCAGGCTTTCCGGTTCCGTCCGCGTGCAGATCGAGGCAGTCGTCGAGGACTTGAAAGGCGATGCCGTAGCGGGCGCCGAACTCGGCCAGGCCGGCGGTGACCGACCCCGGCAGCCCGCTCGCCGTGGCACCGAGGACGCAGCTCAACTGGAACAGCGCGCCCGTCTTGCGCCGGGTCAGTTCGAGATAGTCCTCAGTCGGTACGCCGGGATCGAACCCCCGCTCGATATCCAGCAACTCGCCGTACGACAGCTCCCCAACCGTCCGGCTGACGGCCGTCGCGATCGCCGCCCCGAGGTCCGCAGCCTCCAGCCCGACAGCGGCAAAGCAAGCTGTCCCCGCCAGCACCGCAAGCTCTTGCCCACCCTGGCGATGAGCCGCCGGCACCCCACGCCGTGTCGCCGCCCGATCGATCACGTCGTCATGCACCAACGTTGCTATATGCAACAACTCCACCAGCGCACCGAAGCGCACCAGCGCCTGCCGGCGCGGCTGCCCGGCCGACGCGGTCAGCCACACCAGCTCCGACCGCAGCAGCTTCCCCGGACTGGCCAGCAACGGACGTACCAGCGATGCGAACACCTCGTCGAGACTGTCGACCAACTCGCCGAGGGCAGCCAGCACCGCGTCGCGATAGGGGCTGCCAGCAACGACTCGGGTCACCGCGGGCGGTACGGCGTACCGGAGGCCGGTGGCCTGGACTGGATCGTCGGGACCTTCGCCATGATGTCCCAGATCCGGTTGTAGCGCGCCGGGTCGTCCATGAACGCCATCACGCCGGTGTAGTCGAGGCCGAGGGTGCCACGCAGTTCGTCGTACAGGGAGTTGGCCGCGGTCTGCTCTTCGGTCCGCATCCAGGTCTTCAGCGAGACCGTCATGAATGCCGCGTCGTCGAGGTTCTCCTGGCTGACGACCAGGCCGGAGCCGCTCGGGTCGTCGATGTTGTTGACGACCAGCTCGCGGTACTTGTCGTACAGCGCGGCGGCGCTCTGCTTCTCGGTCGGCGAGGCCTCCTTGTTCGCCAGCCGGTCCAGGATCACGTCGCCGTTGTAGTAGAACAGCGTGGTCAGGTAGTTGCCGATGCTGGTGAAGCCGAGGTGGTCCTCGCGGATCCGCTTGGCCAGGTCGTGGTCCTCCTGGCTGTCCAGCGGCAGGTCGTAGACGCCGGCGGCGGCGTCCATGAACTCGCACTTGTCGGCATTGATGTCGATCGGCATCTTCGTCGTACCGGAGCCGCCCATGTAGACGACCGAGCCCGAGTCGCCCGGCCAGCCGAGCCGGGTGGACATGATCAGGTCGTTGAACCAGAAGAACTTGGTGTCCCCGGCGGCGTTCACCTCCATCGCGACCGGGATCGTCCAGCTGACGCTCTTGATCGTGGACGAGCTGTACCCGGTCCGCCAGCCGACCTTCTCGATCGGCGCGCCGATGTCGTCGACGGTGGCGAACCAGACCGCGTCCGGATCGAGCAGGTCGAACTCCAGTTGCTCGATCGTGTTGCTCATCTTGGTGATGAAGGCGGTCGCGTTGAACGGGTCGGCGGCGAAGAACATCCCGACCGCGGGGTGGTCGACGGTCGCCCCGGGCATCAAGGGGTCGATCGTGTTGCCGCTGTAGGCCTCCTCGCTCTGGTCGGTCAGCTCGGCCAGCGCGCCGTCGACCTGGTTCTTCGCGGTCGGGCCGAGCTTGTACTTGATGAACCGCTTGAGCAGCGCGACCGCGTCGCCGGCACCGCCGGAGACCGGCTGGATGATCTTGTCGGCCTCGACGCCCGGGTTGGTGGCCGCCTGTTCCAGCGAGAAGCCGGTGTTGAACTGCACCAGCACGTGGTTGTTCGACAGGATGCAGATCTTGCCGTCCCGGCTGTCCCGGACGATCAGGCCGAGCGTGCCGGTACTGCCGTGCGAGTTGACGTTGCCCACCCCGACTCCACCGACGAGCGGCCGGGACCGTTGGGTGTCGTAGACCGGGGTCGGCGGATGGAAGACCGGCCGGTCGACCGCAGTGCGGAGTTGCTGGGACTGCAAGGCGCCGGCGCCGTAGAAAGGCCCGGCCTGGCTGACGTCGACGCGGTAGCTCTTGCCATCGATCTCCACCCGCTTGGGCAGCAGCTTGTTGAGCTGGACGTGTGCCTCGGGGCGCTTCTTGGTGACGGCGACGAGCACGGCCGGCTCGTCGGACTCCACCCCGTTGACCTCGGCGAAACCGATGCCGGCGCCGTTGAACTGACGCTGACCGCCGTGCGCCTGCAGCACCTGGCGCTTGACCTCGGTGAGCCCGCGCAGGTGTTCGCGCTCCATCCGCATCAGCGCTTCCCTCCGTCGTGCATCCGCCGGGCGATGTCGAGCCACAGATTCGCCGGGTACGCCGAGTCCGCGGCGAAGTGATCGGTCAGGCTCGCCACGGAGGTGGCGACTGCGGCTTCCAGCGCCTGGCGTTGGGAGGCGTCGGCGCCGGAGACGACTGCGCCTACTGCCCGGGCGAAGCGCTCGCCGGCGATACCGCTGGGCAGCTTGGCGTCGTGCAGCAACTGGGCACCTTGGTTGACCTGGGCCCGACGGATTGCGTTGAGTCGCGCCAGGACCTTGGTCACGCGCTGGTCGCTGACTCGCTTGCTGGCCGATGCGGTCTCGCCGAAGGCCGGGAAGTCGACGGGGAACTTGGTCACCGCGCGAGCGACTTCGACGAGTACCGCGCGCTGGGCTGGAGTGGTCGCGGTCGCTGAGGCGCTGGCCCCGGCGGCGCCGGTTGTGCCGGCTTGGGGCGTTGCTGTTGCCGGCAGGGCCGTAGTACCGGCTGCGACTGCTACTCCGGCACCTCGTAGTACGGTCCGCCTCGTCACGTCGGTCATCGGCCTCACCCCGTCGTCGTCACCCGTGCCCGCAGCAGGTTTCTAACACGGGCGTGACAGCGCTCGCGACGGTTTCGATCCCGGTGAAAAGGCCTCGCCAGGTCAGCGATCCGATGCGCTACCGGACTCCAGTGGGCTCGGCAGGCATTCCGCGATGCAGCCGTGGGGTGGCGCGGGCGCGATTCTCGGTGCGACGACGCCGGCGGCTTTGGAGACGAAGACGGCGGCCACCGCGGCGGCGGCGAAACACAGTGCGGCGGCAGCGAGCATCGCCGGGCGGTAGCCGGACGAGATCGTCTCCTTGAGGCTTAGCCCGGCGCCACCGGCCAGGGTGGGAATCAGCGCGATCGCCGCGACACCGCCGATCCGTGCGACGGTGTTGTTGATCGCCGACGCCTCACCGAGATCGGCGTTGTCGACTGCGGCCAGCACGGCGGCTGTCAGGGGAGTCACGGCTATGCCGAGGCCGACTCCTTCCAGCAGGATTCCGGGGAGGAGGCCGCCCAGGTAGGTCGATCCGGGGCCGAGGTTGGTGAGGTACACGAAGCCGAGGCCGACCAGCGCGATCCCGATCGCCATCATCCAGCGGGGACCGGCACGGGCGACGAGTGCGCCGCTCAGTGGCGAGATCAGCAGGAAGACGACGGTGGACGGGATGAGGGCGGCGCCTGCTGCGGTGGCGGTGTAGTTCAGTTGCAGTTCGAGTTGCAGGTACAGGATGTAGCCCGCGCCGCCGAGAGCCGCATAGAAGAGGAGCGTACTCAGGTTGATCGCGTCGAACTGGCGCGACTTGAACAGCCGGAGCCGGATGACCGGTGCGCGGCGCCGCGACTCGAGCGGGAAGAGGGCGGCTACGCAGACGAGTCCGATCACGCCGGCCGGTACTACGGCTGGACGCGACCAGCCGTGGGCCGAGCCTTCGGTCAGCGCGTAGATGATGCCGCCGAAGCCGACCACGGTCAGGACCGCGCCCACCAGGTCGAGGCGGCCACTCGCGTTCTCGTCGAGGCTCTCCTTGACATGGCGTAGTACCAGCAAGGCAGCGATGCCCAGGGGCAGGTTGAGCAGGAAGAGCCACTGCCAGGACGCGTGGTCGACCAGCCAGCCACCGGCGTACGGGCCGATTGCCATCCCGAGGGTCGCCAGGCCGGCCCACAGACCGATGCCCCGCGCGCGGTCCTCCGGACGCAGGGTCGCGTTGAGCAGGGCCAGGCTGCTCGGCACGGTCAGCGCGCCGCCCACTCCTTGCAGGATCCTCGCCGCGATCAGCAGGCCGACCGAGTTGGCGAGCGCGCACAGTACCGAGGCGGCCAGGGTGAGGATGAGCCCGGCGACGAGCAGGCGGCGACGGCCGTACCGGTCTGACAGGCCGCCTGCGACGAGCAACAGCGCGGCGACTGTAACCAGGTAGCCGGTTACCACCCACTGGAGCGCCCCGACGCCGGCGTGCAGATCGGCACCGATCGCGGGAATCGCGACGCTCACCACCGACGCGTCCAGGAATCCGATGGTCGAGGCCAGGATGGTCGCGCTGACCACCGCCACCCCCGCCGTGCTTCGCAGCTCCGCAGTCGCCACGACACCACCTCCTGCCCGTCCGCCCCACTGTGCTCCCTCTCACCGCCCGGACGCCACTGTCACAGGCTGGGGAGCTGTCCTGTCTTAGCTGCTGAACCGGTCGGCAACGGGTGCCGACGGCTGAGAAGGAGGAATGCCCGATGAAGATCGTCGTGGTCGGCGGCACTGGACTGATCGGCTCGAAAGTCGTCGCGAAGCTGGGAGAGCACGGTCACGAGGCCGTCGCCGCCTCGCCCGCGTCGGGGGTCAACACGCTCACCGGAGAGGGCCTCGAGCAGGTGCTCAAGGGCGCGGACGTGGTGATCGACGTCTCCAACTCGCCGACCTTCGAGGAGGCCGCGGCGACCGAGTTCTTCAAGACCTCCAACGGCAACCTGCTGGCCGCCGAGAAGGAGGCCGGGGTGGGACACCACGTCGCGCTCTCGGTCGTCGGTACCGAGCGGCTGGCGAAGGCCGACAACAACCCGCAGTCGACCAGCGGGTACTTCCGGGCGAAGCTGCTGCAGGAGAACCTCATCCAGCAGTCCGGCATCCCGTACTCGATCGTGCACGCGACCCAGTTCTTCGAGTTCGCTGCGGCGATCGCCGACACCGGGACCGAGGGCGACACGGTGCGGATGCCGGGTGCGCTGATCCAGCCGATCGCGGCCGAGGACGTCGCGAAGACGGTGGCGCGGGCGGCCGTCACGCCGGCGACCAACGGGATCACCGAGGTCGGTGGGCCGGAGCAGTACGAGATGGACGAGTTCATCCGGATCGCGCTGACCACCCGGAAGGATCCGCGGACGGTGGTACAGGACCCGAACGCGACGTACTTCGGGATCGCTGTCGACGAGCGTTCGCTGGTACCGGAGGGTGACGCCCTGCTCGGTGACATCCACTTCGGCGACTGGCTCGCCTCCCAGGCCGCAGAAGGGAAGTGACTTCTTCATGACCGAGATGCAGACGGACGAAGGTGTTTTGCAGGACAAGGGTGTGCCGGGCTCGGGCGCCTGGCAGTCGGCGCTCACCATGCTGCAGTCGACCAACCCGCCGCACATTTCTGAGCAGGCCGAGGTGATGACGGCGATCCTCGAGTACCCGCCGGGTGATCCGGGTGCGCCGCCGCATCGGCACTCCGGGCCTGCCTTCGGCTACATGCTGGAGGGGGAGATGTGGTTCGAGCTCGAGGGTGAGGCGCCGCGGGTGATCAAGGCCGGCGAGGCGTTCTGGGAGCCGGGCGGGGATGTCATTCACTACCGGGACGGCAACAACCGGTCGGACATTCCGAGCAAGTTCGTGGTCACCATGATCGGCGTACCGGGGCAGCCGATGTTCGTCGTCGTCGATGACGAGGAGCTCGAGGCGCGTAAGGACCGGCGGGTGCCGGCATCGTCATGAGTACACCGGACGAGGAGTTCCTGGACGAGCTCGAGGTCGAGGTGGACGTCGAGCTGACTGCTGAGGAATCGGCACGGCCACCTGCGGACGAGCCGGTCGGTAGCTGGCAGTTCGACCCGACCGACATCGATCGGGAAGAGGCGAGTCTGCGGAGTCTGCGGGGTGCGATCGAGGCGCTGGAAGGTGGCGGGATCCCACCGGCCCGGGGCTGACTCGTTAGCCTGGGGTGTTGAGTTTCTGGTCGAGCGGGAGGAACTTCTCAGTGGGCGTGTCAGTGCGGTTCCGGGTCCGGATGCGGGCCCGGCCGATCGACGAGCCGCACCGGGTGTCGAGCCCGCTCGAACTGCTCTTCGACCTCACCTTCGTGGTCGCGATCGCGGCGGTCGTGGCCCAGCTCGCGCACGGCATCGAGGAAGGGCACACCCACGACGCGGTCGTACCCTTCCTGCAGGTGTTCTTCGCGATCTGGTGGGCGTGGATGAACTTCACCTGGTTCGCCTCGTCGTACGACACCGACGACGTGGTCTACCGGCTGACCACGATGGTGCAGATGGCCGGTGCGCTGGTGCTCGCTGCCGGCGTACCGGCCGCTGCGTCGCACTCGGACTACAAGTGGATCACCCTGGGCTACCTGATCATGCGGCTCGGGTTGGTGAGCCAGTGGATCCGGGCCGGCGTCGAGGATCCTTCGTGTCGCAGTACGGCATTTCGGTATGCGGCCGGGATCGCCCTGTTGCAGGTGTTCTGGATTGCCCGGTTGTTCCTGGTCGACGGAGTCAGCGCGTGGACGTTCCTCCTGCTCGTCGTCCTCGAACTGCTGGTCCCGGTCTGGGCCGAGCGCGCCGCCAAGACCAGCTGGCATCCACATCACATCGCCGAACGGTACGGCCTGTTCGTCATCATCGTCCTCGGCGAAAGCGTGCTGGCGGCAACCACCGCGGTCCAGGATGCGGTCGAATCGGAACACGTAAGCCTGACCCTGATCGCCGTAGCCCTCTGCGGCCTCGTCCTGATCTTCGCCGTCTGGTGGCTCTACTTCCTCCACCCAGCAGGCGAAGGCCTGGCCGACCGCCGCCACAAGTCATACCAATGGGGCTACGTCCACTACGGCATCTTCTGCGCCCTGGCCGCCCTGGGCGCCGGCCTGGAAGTAAGCGTCGCCCAAGCAGGCCACCACCTGGAGGCTTCAGAAACAACAGTCGCCTACACGGTAGCCATCCCAGTAGCCGTCTTCTTGATCCTCCTCCACACAGTCCACTCCCTGATAAGCCCCAACCACATAACCCGCCGCTTCGCCGTAGCCTTCACCGTCCTAACCATCCTCCTCATCCCCCTGGCAACCCCCACCCTCACAGTCACCGGCGCAGTAGCAACCATCACCGCCCTGGTAGTCCTACTAACCGCAGCCACCATCACCTGGCCCGCCACAACCACAACCACCTAAGAAGCAAAGAACAAAGAACAAAGAAGTTATGAGTAGTGGTTGAGCCGGGCGGTCAAGTGGCAGTCTGTACCAATCTCGGCTCCGGACCGCTGCGCGCCCTCGACTCCGCCACCTCCTAGCTGAGAAGATCCGCGTTCCGTACCCAGAACTTCAGGAGCCGACGATGGACGACGAGATTCAGCTGATCAGCGACGGTGACGGGCTGGCCGTCATCGGGGATCCGGCGGCTGTCGAACGCTTCCTCGTCTCTGAAGGGTTGCCGTCGAAGGACCTCGGGCTACACAGACTCGGACCAGTCCTCAGTACCGGAGCCGCAGCCGCGCAGGCAGGTTCTGAGATCGCCGCCAACTCGGGTCGCTGGGTCAAGCTGACGAAGGACTCCGCGCGTCTTGTCGGCAAGCACGGGCTCAGAGGCAGTTCGAAGACGGGTCTCAGCACCGGCGTGCTGAAGGGGAACCACGGTCAGATCAAAGGCTTCGTCGAGTTCGTGAGGGGTCCGGGCGCGCTTCTGACGAATCCGGCCATGCTGGCCGGTGCTGCCGGGATCATGGCGCAGCTCGCGATGCAGCAGGCCATGGACGAGATCACCGACTATCTCGCCACGATCGACGAGAAGGTCGACGATGTACTTCGCGCGCAGAAGGACGCTGTCCTGGCGGACATGATCGGCGTGGACTTCGTGATCGAAGAGGCGATGACGATTCGGGAGCACGTGGGCCGGGTTTCCGAGGTCACCTGGTCGAAGATGCAGGCCACGACGATGACGATCGCCCGCACCCAGGCGTACGTGTTGCGCCAACTCGATGCGCTCGCGGGAAAGATGGAGCGCGAGCCGAAGCTCGGTGAGCTCGCCAAGACGGTCAAGGACGCCGAACCCAAGGTTCAGGAATGGCTTGCCGTTCTGGCCCGCTGCTTCAAGCTGCAGGACGCGATCGCCGTCCTCGAACTCGACCGGGTGCTGGATGCGTCACCGGATGAGCTGGACCGGCATCGCTTGGCGCTGAAGGTCGCCCGTAACAACCGGTTGGCGCTCATCTCGCAGAGCACCGAGCGCTTGATGGCCCGTATGGACGCGGCCGCCGGCACCGCCAACGCGAAGGTGCTGCTGCATCCGGGCACCTCTCGGGATGTGGTGCGCTCGAGCAACCAGGTGACGAATGCCGTCGTTGACTTCCAGGGGAGGCTCGGGATCGAGAACGGCAGACAGTCGTTGGAGGCGAGACGGTGGACGGATGCGGCCACCGAGGTGCGAGACAAGGCGCTCGACGCGGGAGCAGACGGCCTCGACGCCGCCAGGCGGCTCGGCAATGAGACTTTGGGCCGGTCCATGTCCGCGACAGGCAAGCTCTCCGGCCGGATCACCGACCGAGCGCGCCGTCTGCGCAGAGGTGACGAAGCGGCCGACGAGGAAGACTGAGTCAGGCCGACGGTCAGCACGCGGCTGTCCGTAGTCGGTAGACCTGTTGCAATTCTTGTCGATCGGGTGCCGCAAATCGCTTGGTCACGAACTGCGGATGGAACGTAGGTTCGTCGGGTGAGGCTTGAGATTCCAGATCAGATCCGAAGGACGGTGCTGGCTGACGGTGACGTGGCCTGGCTGGATGAGGTGGCGGGGGTGGTTGAGGCGTTGGCTCGGGAGTGGGGGCTGGTGATTGGGACCAGCTTCGGTGGTGGGCATGCTGCGTTGGTTGTTGCGGTGAGGCTGGTTGACGGAACTCCGGCTGTTCTCAAGATTGGTGTGCCTGGTCGGGATGTTGGGGTGGAGGCCTTGGCTTTGCGGCTGGCGGGCGGGGAGGGGTGCGCCAGGTTGTTGAGGGAGGATCTGGGGCGGCAGGCGCTTTTGCTGGAGCGGCTGGGGGCTCCGATGTTTGACGTGGTTGCGGACCCTGTGCGGCGGATTGAATTGCTGTGTGAGGTGGCGGTTCGGGGGTGGCGGCCGGTTGGGGCGGGTGTTGGGTTGCCGAGTGGGGCGGAGTTGGCGGAGCGGTATGCCGCGCGGTTGCCGGGGTTGTGGGACGAGGCGGGGCGGCCGTGTTCGATGGCGGCCGTGGCGGATGCGCTGGAGTGCATGGAGCGGCGGCGGGTGGCTCATGATGATCGGACCGCGGTGCTGGTTCACGGGGATGTTCATGAGATGAACGCGCTGCAGGCCAGTGATGGCAGCTACAAGCTCATCGATCCGACCGGGTGGCGGGCTGAGCCGGCGTGTGATCTGGGGACGATTGTGCGGTCCAACCCGGGCCTTGGGGATGATCTTCACCAGCGGACCGAGCGGTTGGCTGCTCGTACGGGCGTGGACGCCACCGCGATCTGGGAGTGGGGGACCATTCACCGGGTCTTCAGCGGCGTCTACGCCTGCAGTATCGGGTTTCAGCCTTTCGGCGAGCAGTTGCTGGCCGAGGCGGATCGGTTAGTGGGGGCGGGAGATTCCTAGGCCGCTGCGGGCTTCCCGGCCGTACTTGGCTACCTCGGCGGTCAGGTCCAGGCGGGAGACGCCGGCCTTGTTGCGGTCGGCGTCGGTGAGGAGGTCCGCGGGGATGATCCAGACGATCTCGAACTCGAGGCCGTCGGGGTCCTTGCCGTAGAGGGACTTGGTGGTGCCGTGGTCGGACTGGCCGACGAGGGCGCCCGCGGCGGTAAGGGCCTTTTCGAGGTCCTCCAGGTCGCCGAGAGTGTCGACCTCCCAGGCGAGGTGGTAGAGGCCGACTGTCGACTTGCCGGCGCCCGACGGGCCTGCCTCGGAGCCGAGCTGGAAGAGGCCCAGGTCGTGGTCGTTGGTCGAGTCGGGGGCCCGGAGGAAGGCGGCGCCCTGGTAGGCGTCGCCGCCCTCGGTGTAGCCGAAGCCGAGGACATCGCGGTAGAAGGCGACACTCGCGGTGACGTCACGGACGTACAGGACAGCGTGGTTCAGCCGGAAGATCGCCATCTACCCATGGTAGTTGAGGACTCAACCGATGGGTAGGTCAGTGGCGCGCTTTCGCCTTCGCGGCCTTGGCTTCCTTGACCCGCTCGGCTTCGGCCTGTACGTCCGCCTGGATCTCGCGTTCGCGCTGGAGCCACTCGGGGTTCTCGGCGCGGAGGTCCTCGATCTCGGCGGTGGTGAGGGGCTCGGTGTAGCCGGCCCGGGCCAGGCCGGAGATGGAGACGGCGAGGCGGGCGGCGACGACCGGGCGGGGGTGCGGGCCGTTGTTGCGGAGGTCCTGCAGCCACTGCGGCGGGTCGGTCTGCAGGGTGTGCAGCTCGTCGCGGGTGATCAGGCCTTCCTGGAACTCCGCGGGGGTGGCTTCGAGGTACACACCGAGCTTCTTGGCCGCCGTTGCGGGTTTCATGGTCTGGCTGGTCTTCGGCGACGTCATGGGGTCAGGGTATCGAGAGATAGCCTGGGCCGGTGACAGCACCGACGTTCAGGCTCGCGTACGTCCCCGGCGTGACCCCGACCAAGTGGGTGCGGATCTGGAACGAGCGGCTGCCCAGGGTCGCGCTCGAGCTCGTCGGCGTACCGGCGGCCGAGGCGGCAGACCTCGTACGGTCCGGAGGTGCCGAGGCCGCGTTGTTGCGGTTGCCCATCGATCGGGACGGGTTGCATGCGATCCCGCTCTACACGGAGACGACGGTCGTCGTCGTGCCGAAGGATCATCTGGTGACGGCGGCGGAGGAGGTCACGGCGGCGGATCTGGCCGATGACGTCGTACTCCGTCCGCTCGACGACACCCTCGACTGGGAACAGTTGCCCGGTCACCCTTTCGCCGAGCGGCCGCAAACGACTGCACTGGCGATCGAGCTGGTCGCCGCGGGAGTCGGTCTGCTGGTCGTACCGCAATCGCTGGCCAGGCTCCATCACCGCAAGGACCTCACGTACCGGCCGATCACCGACGCGCCGGAGTCCCAGGTCGTGCTGAGCTGGCCCGAGGGTGAGCCGTCCGACCTGATGGAACAACTCATCGGCATCATCCGCGGCCGCACTGTCAACAGCTCCCGCCAGCCGGTGGCGGCGCCGAAGGTCAAAGCCACCGACAAAGCCAAGGCCAAGGCGAAGGCGAAGAAGTCCGCCCCCAGGACTCCTCAGCGGACCCAGCGAGGCAACCGCAAGCGCTGACACGCTGCTTCCGCAGCTAATCTTGACTCATTCCAGAAAACGCGGAAGACTCCGGAGGGTGGCGACGACGGAGTTCGAGCACCGACTGCGTGGGGCCGCGCTGCGCGTGACCAAGCCCCGGGTGGCTGTGCTGGCCGCCGTCCGGGAGAACCCACACGCTGACACGGACACGATCATCCAGTCGGTGCGCAGCGAGCTGGATGTTTCTCATCAGGCTGTCTACGACGTGCTCCGGGCGCTGACCACCGCAGGGTTGCTGCGGCGGATTCAGCCGACCGGGTCGGTGGCCCGGTACGAGGGGCGCGTCGGGGACAACCACCACCATGTCGTCTGCCGGTCCTGCGGAGCGATCGAAGACGTCGACTGCGCGCACGGCTCGGCCCCTTGTCTGACGGCGTCGGACGATCACGGGTACGTGATCGACGAGGCCGAGGTCGTCTATTGGGGTCTGTGCCCCAACTGCTCCACCAGTTCCACCACGTCCAGAACCCCTTGATCCCGGAAGGTTTGCCGTGTCTGAACACCCGAACGCCGAAGTCGGCGAGATGAACGACGAGAGCGGAGCCCAGTGCCCCGTAGATCACGGGCAGCTGAAGCACCCGACCGAGGGCGGCACCAACAGTGAGTGGTGGCCGAACCAGCTGAACCTGAAGATCCTGCGCAAGCACCCGGCCGTCGCGAATCCGATGGGCGAGGAGTTCGACTACGCCGCCGCTTTCGCGACCGTGGACCTGGACGAGCTCGCGGCGGACGTCGACGCGGTGCTGACCGACTCGCAGGACTGGTGGCCGGCCGACTTCGGGCACTACGGCCCGTTCATGATCCGGATGGCCTGGCACAGCGCCGGTACGTACCGGGTCAGCGACGGCCGTGGTGGCGCGGGCGCCGGCATGCAGCGGTTCGCGCCGCTGAACAGCTGGCCGGACAACGGCAACCTGGACAAGGCCCGCCGGCTGCTCTGGCCGGTGAAGAAGAAGTGGGGCGCCAAGGTCTCCTGGGCCGACCTGATGATCTTCACCGGCAACCGCGCGCTGGAGACGATGGGCTTCAAGACCTTCGGTTTCGCCGGCGGCCGCGCCGACGTGTGGGAGCCGGACGAGGACGTCTACTGGGGCCCCGAGGCCACCTGGCTCGGCGACGAGCGCTACACCGGTGACCGCGAGCTCGAGAAGCCGCTCGCCGCGGTGCAGATGGGCCTCATCTACGTGAACCCCGAAGGCCCGAACGGGAACCCGGACCCGCTGGGCTCGGCCCGCGACATCCGCGAGACGTTCGGCCGGATGGCGATGAACGACGAGGAGACCGTCGCGCTGATCGCCGGTGGGCACACCTTCGGCAAGACCCACGGTGCGGCCGACCCGGAGAAGTACGTCGGGTCCGAGCCCGAGGGCGCGCCGCTGGAGGAGCAGGGCCTGGGCTGGAAGCAGAGCTTCGGCACCGGCAAGGGCCGCGACGCGATCACCAGCGGTCTCGAGGTCACCTGGACCTCGACCCCGGCCCAGTGGAGCATGGGCTTCCTGGAGAACCTGTTCAAGTACGAGTGGGAGCCCGACCTGAGCCCGGCCGGGGCGAACCAGTGGAAGGCGAAGGACGGCGCCGGGGCGAACACCATCCCGGACCCGGAGGACGGCACGCTGAACCGGGCGCCCACGATGCTGACCGCCGACCTGGCGCTGCGCTTCGACCCGATCTACGAGCCGATCGCGCGCGACTTCCTGGCCAACCCGGACAAGTTCGCGGACGCCTTCGCCCGCGCCTGGTTCAAGCTGACCCACCGCGACATGGGCCCGATCCAGCGCTACCTCGGCCCGCTCGTGCCGCAGGAAGAGCTGATCTGGCAGGACCGCGTCCCGGCCGTCGACCACGAGCTGGTCAACGCGGACGACATCTCCGCCCTCAAGGCGCAGATCCTCGGCTCGGAGCTCTCGGTCGGCCAGCTGGTGAGCACCACCTGGTCGGCGGCGGCTTCGTTCCGCGGCAGTGACAAGCGCGGTGGCGCGAACGGCGCCCGGATCCGGCTCCAGCCGCAGGTCGGCTGGGAGGTCAACGAGCCGGACCAGCTGGCGCAGGTTCTGCGCGTGCTGGAAGGCATCCAGGAGACCTTCAACGCGACCGGCAAGAAGGTCTCGCTGGCCGACCTGATCGTGCTCGGTGGTGTCGCGGCGGTCGAGACGGCCGCCAAGTCCGCCGGGTACGACGTCGAGGTGCCCTTCACCCCGGGCCGTACGGACGCGTCGCAGGAGCAGACCGAGGTCGACTCCTTCGCCGCGATGGAGCCGACCGCGGACGGTTTCCGCAACTACCTCGGCAAGGGCAACCGGCTGCCGGCCGAGTACCTGCTGATCGACCGGGCCAACCTGCTGACCCTGAGCGCGCCGGAGATGACCGTCCTGGTCGGCGGCCTGCGCGTCCTGGGCACCAACTTCGGCCAGACGTCGCTCGGTGTGCTCACCGACCGGCCGGGTCAGCTGACCAACGACTTCTTCGCGAACCTGCTCGACATGGGGGTCACGTGGAAGCCGGCCGCGGGCGATGACGGGACGTACGAGGCCCGTACCGCCGACGGCGAGGTCAAGTGGACCGGTAGCCGCGTCGACCTGCTGTTCGGCTCGAACTCCGAGCTGCGCGCGCTGGCCGAGGTGTACGCCAGCGAGGACGCGCAGGAGAAGTTCGTGAAGGACTTCGTGGCCGCTTTCGTCAAGGTGACGAACCTGGATCGCTACGACATCAGCTGATTCAGTGTCACAGGAACAGCCCGGGCCTGCTGGCCCGGGCTGTTTCCATGAGTTCGCACCCCGACTCGACGGTAGGGGTTGAAGCCTGGGAATGTGTGCACTGACAGGTTTCCCGACGACAGGAGTACTGCCCGGTGTTCAGCCGTATCGCCATCGTCAACCGGGGAGAAGCCGCCATGCGGCTGATCAACGCGGTCCGCGAGCTCAACGCCGAGACCGGAAGCCTGATCGAGACGGTGGCGTTGTACACCGACGCCGAGCGTACGGCGACCTTCGTGCGCGAGGCCGATCTCACCTACCCGCTCGGTCCGGCGGCCGACCGGCCGTACCTGGACCACGCCAAGCTCGAGCGCGCGCTGGTCGAGTCGGGCGCTGACGCCGCCTGGGTCGGCTGGGGCTTCGTCGCCGAGGACCCGGCGTTCGCGGACCTGTGCGAGCGGATCGGGGTGACCTTCATCGGGCCGAGCGCCGAGGCGATGCGCAAGCTCGGCGACAAGATCGGCTCCAAGCTGATCGCCGAGGAGGTCGGCGTACCGGTCGCGCCGTGGAGCCGGGGCGCGGTCGAGTCGCTCGACGCGGCGATCGCGTCGGCGAACGAGGTCGGCTACCCGGTGATGCTGAAGGCAACCGCCGGCGGTGGCGGCCGGGGCATCCGGATGATCCGCGACGACGAGGAGATGCGCGAGGCGTACCAGCGCACCAGCGACGAGGCGCTGCGGGCGTTCGGCAGCGGGGTCGTGTTCCTGGAGAGCCTCGTGACGGGGGCGCGGCATGTCGAAGTACAGGTCATCGCCGATGGGCAGGGGACTGCCTGGGCTCTCGGTGTGCGGGACTGCTCGGTGCAGCGGCGCAACCAGAAGGTGATCGAGGAGTCGGCGTCGCCGGTGATGACGCCGGAGCAGAACCTCGAGCTCAAGCAGTCGGCCGAGCGGCTGGCGCTTGCCGTCGGCTACAAGGGCGCGGGCACGGTCGAGTTCCTGTACCAGCCCGCCGACAAGCTTTTCGCCTTCCTGGAGGTCAACACCCGGCTCCAGGTCGAGCACCCGATCACCGAGCTGACCACCGAGGTCGACCTGGTGAAGGCGCAGATCCACGTTGCGTCGGGCAACAAGCTGGAGGGCCCGCAGCCGGCTGAGCACGGGCACGCCGTCGAGGCCCGGCTGAACGCCGAGGACCCGGATCGCGACTTCGCGCCGTCGCCCGGGCGGATCGCCCGGCTGCGGCTGCCGTCCGGCCCGGGCATCCGGGTCGACACCGGCGTCAGCGAGGGCGACGAGATCCCGGCCGACTTCGACTCGATGATCGCCAAGATCATCGCTTTCGGGCGGACGCGGGACGAGGCGCTCGGGCGGTTGCGGCGTGCGGTCGGCGACACCACGGTCGTGCTGGAGGGTGGCGCGACCAACAAGAGCTTCGTTCTCGATCTGCTCGACCAGCCCGAGGTGATCGACGGCAGCGCCGACACGGGCTGGATCGACCGGGTTCGTGGTGAGGGACGACTGGTCTCGAGCCGGCACTCCGGGGTCGCGCTCATCGCGGCCGCGATCGAGGCGTACGAGGAAGCCGAGCGGGTCGAGCGGCAGCGGTTGCTGGAGACCGCGCGCGGCGGTCGGCCTCAGGTGCAGCACGAGGTCGGTCGGGCCATCGCGCTGAAGCTGCGCGGAGCGGCGTACCAGGTGTCTGTGGCCCGGATCGGCCCGCATCGGTATCGCGCGGGCGTCGGCTCCAACGGTGACCTGCAGTACCTCGACGTCGAGATCGAGCGGCTGGACGCGTACGACGCGCGCATCGTCGTCGCCGGTCGCCGGTTCCGGCTGGTCACCGCGACGCATGGGCCTGTGCACCTGGTCGAGGTCGACGGGGTCACGCACCGGGTCAGCCGCGATGAGGGTGGCGTCATGCGCGCTCCCGCTCCGGCGCTCGTGGTGGCGACTCCGGTCGCGGCCGGCGCGGAGGTCGAGGCGGGCGCTCCGGTGCTGGTGCTGGAGAGCATGAAGATGGAGACGGTGCTCTACGCGCCGTTCAAGGCGATCGTGCGCGAGCTGCCGGTCTCGGCGGGCAGCCAGGTCGAGACCGGTACGCCGCTGGTCCGCCTCGAACTCGTCGGGGACGCCGACGCAAAGGTCGAGGACGCGGCCGGCGCCGATCTCGAGTTGCCCGAACCGCAGACGCGGCCGACGGCGGCCGAGCGGGCGACGCGGCGGTTGGACGATCTGCGCAGCATGCTGCTCGGATTCGACATCGACCCGCGCGACGAGGGCCGGACGCTCGCGGAGTACCTGGAGGCTCGCGCCGAGCTGGCCGAGGCACCGGTGGCGGACGAGATCGGCGTACTGCGGCTGTTCGCGGACTTCGCCGAATTGAGCCGCAACCGGCCGGTCGGCGAGGACCTGAACACCGAGCTCCGGGTGCACAGCCCGAAGGAGCACTTCCACACCTACCTGCAGACGCTGGACACCGAGCGGGCCGGGCTGCCGGCCGAGTTCGTCGACCGGCTTGCCCGGGTGCTGTGCTGGTACGGCGTCAAGGACCTGGACCGCACTGAGGAACTGACCGACGCGGTCTTCCGGATCTTCCTGGCGCAGCAGCGCACGTCTCCCGACGTACTGCTGGTGACCGCGCTCTTGCAGCAGTGGCTGGCCGGCCCGCTGCCCGCGTCGCCGCTGGACACCGAGGCGAACGCGGTCCTCGACCACCTGGTGCTCGCGACCCAGCTGCGCTTCCCGGTGATCGGTGACCTCGCGCGCAGCGTGCGGTTCCGCTGGTTCGATCAGCCGCTGGTCGACCAGGCTCGCGCCGAGGTCTTGTCGGTCGTCGGTGACGAGCTGGCGGCGCTGGCTCTCGACCCGGCGGCGTCCGACTACGCCGAGCGGATCGAGGCGTTGGCGACGATCCCCGAGCAGATCGTCATGTTCCTCGCCAAGCGGCTGACGAACGGTGCCAATGGCAACGAACCGATGCTGGAGGTGCTGGTCCGCCGGCACTACCTCGAGCACGAGCTGCACGATCTGCGCAACGCGAGCGTCAACGGCCGCGCCTTCACGACGGCCGACTACACGCTGGACGAGCGGCCGACGCACCTGGTCAGCACGGTCGGTACGGTCGCCGAGCTGGCCGATGTCGAGAGCGGCCTGGTCCACGACCTGACCGCCGAGATCGCCGTACGCCCGGCCGGGCACGAGGCGGTCGCCGACCTGTACCTGTCCTGGCCCGACACCCCGGAGAACCAGCAGGAGGCTTCCGACCGGCTGTGCGAGATCGTCGCCGGCCTGCCGTTCACCCAGCAGGTCCGCCGGGTCGCCATCGCGGTTGCACCGGGTGGCGGGCGCGAGGTCTGGTACTTCACCTACCGCCCGTCCTCGGAAGGAATCGTCGAGGACGACAACGTCCGCGGCGTGCACCCGATGGTCGGCCGCCGGCTCAACCTGTGGCGGCTGCGCGACTTCCGGATCACCCGGCTGGAAGCGCCCGAGGACGTCCTGCTCTACCACTGTGTTGCCCGTGACAACGAAGCCGACGAGCGACTGGTCGCGCTGGCTCAGGTGCGCCAGTTCGCCGTCGTACGCGACGAGAACGGCAAGGTCACCTCGCTCCCGCACGTCGAGCGAGCGATCGCGAACTGCCTCGAAGGCATCCGCCGGGCCCGTACCGCCCGCGGCGCGGCCGGCGCCCGCCTGGAGATGAACCACGTCTGGGTGACGGTCTGGCCGGTCATCGACGGTCAGGTCGCCGAGCTCACCGCGCTGCAGCGCAACATCGCGCCGCTGACGTCGGGCGCGGGGATCGAAGAGGTCGTCGTCACCGGTCGCGTGATCGGGTCGAACGGGCAGCCTTTCCCGGTTGTCGGCCGGTTCTACTACCAGCCGGGCGCTGGTGTCGTGACGGCTGTCGAGCGGCCCGCGACCGAGCCGTTGAAGCCGTTGGACGGTTACGCGCAGAAGGTCCAGCGGGCACGTCGGCGCAACACGGTCTACCCGTACGAGGTCGCCGGCATGGTCGTCGGCGCGGGCGGAACCTTCGTCGAGCACGACCTGGACGACTCGGGTGCGCTGGTACCGGTTCAGCGGCCGCGCGGGCTCAACAAGGCCGGCCTGATCGTCGGTGTGGTCAGTACGCCGACCCGCCGGCACTCCGAAGGCGTCACGCGGGTCGTCTTGAGTGGCGACCCGACCAAGGCGCTCGGGGCCGTCGCCGAGGCGGAGTGCGCGCGGATCATCGGGGCGCTCGACCTGGCCGAGAAGCTCGGCGTACCGGTCGAGTGGTTCGCGGTGTCGGCGGGTGCGCGGATCTCGATGGACTCCGGCACCGAGAACATGGACTGGGTCGCGAAGGCGCTGAAGCGGATCGTCGAGTTCACCCAGGCCGGCGGCGAGATCAATGTGGTTGTCGCGGGCATCAACGTCGGCGCGCAGCCGTACTGGAACGCCGAAGCCACGATGCTGATGCACACCAAGGGCATCCTGGTGATGACGCCGGACAGCGCGATGGTGCTGACCGGCAAGCAGACGCTGGACTTCGCCGGTGGCGTCTCGGCCGAGGACAACTTCGGCATCGGCGGGTACGACCGGGTGATGGGGCCGAACGGGCAGGCGCAGTACTGGGCGCCCGATCTGGCCGGTGCGCGGGACATCCTGATGGCGCATTACGACCACACGTACGTCGTACCGGGGGAGAGCGGGCCGCGTCGCGCTGCCAGCTCTGACCCGCACGACCGTGATGTGACGGTGTTCCCGCATGATCCGGCCGATGGCGGGTTCAGCACGGTGGGGGAGATCTTCTCCGACGCGACGAACCCGGATCGGAAGAAGGCGTTCGACATCCGCACGTTGATGCGGGCGGTGTCGGACCAGGACCACCCGATGCTGGAGCGCTGGGCGGGTATGGCCGACGCGGAGACCGCCGTCGTCGTCGACACCCGGCTTGGTGGCGTGTCGGTGTGTCTGCTCGGGATCGAGTCGAAGCCGGTGCCGCGGCGGGGGTTCCCGCCCACCGATGGGCCGGACACGTACAACGGCGGCACGCTGTTCCCGCGGTCGTCGAAGAAGGCGGCGCGGGCGATCAATGTTGCCAGTGGCAACCGTCCGCTGGTGGTGCTGGCGAACCTGTCCGGGTTCGACGGGTCGCCGGAGTCGATGCGGAACCTGCAGCTGGAGTACGGCGCCGAGATCGGTCGCGCGATCGTGAACTTCCAGGGCCCGATCGTGTTCTGCGTGGTGTCGCGGTATCACGGTGGGGCGTTCGTGGTCTTCTCGAAGACGCTGAATCCGCGGATGACGGTGCTGGCCGTCGAGGGGTCGTTCGCCTCGGTGATCGGTGGGGCGCCGGCGGCTGCTGTCGTCTTCTCCGGTGAGGTGAACAACCGCACGTCGGCCGACCCGCGGGTGACCGAGGTGTCGGCTCGCCTTGCCGAGTCGGAGGGTGCCGAGCGCGCCGCGCTGACCAACGAGCTGGCCGATGTCCGCTCGACGGTCCGCGCCGAGAAGCTCGGCGAGGTGGCTGCCGAATTCGACCGAGTCCACAGCATCCACCGCGCCGTAGCCGTCGGCTCGGTAGACGCCGTGATCACCCCGGAGGAGTTGCGCCCGCAACTCATCGCCGCCCTGGAGGCGGGGCTGTCCTTGAGCTAGCAAGGGTGCTGTGGTTGGCGGGTGCTGTGCCGTGAGGGATTGTGGTTCGCAGCTATCGGAATCCCGCGGAGGGGTCTGAGCCGATGGGGCACCCCGGTAAGCCGGCTCGTGTTGCGGGGTGCTGCTGACAAGGCTGGTCGGGTCGGGGTTGGGGCGGATTTTGGCCCTGATCGGGAGTATTTTCCTCCCCGGTCGCTGGAGAATCCTCCCCAACCCCCGATCAAGGCGACTTTGTGCACGACGTGAGCAGATTCGTCGCCGAGAAATGCCCAGGTGGTGCACAAAGTGCCTCAGGCCACTGCTTTTGGGGGTTGGCTGGCAGGTTTGGGTGTCGCTGGCGTGATGCTTCAGGCCACCGGTACGAAACCTGCCACTGGCAGGGCAATCAGGGCCGGAACCCCGACGCTGTCCACTCGTCGGGGCCGGCCGTGCTCGTCGCGGGCCGGATGACGGGTCGGCCGGGCGTTGGGGGCTGGTCGTTCCATTGTGGCCGGTCTTGTCAGCGGCTCCGGGATAGCTGCGTCTTTCCCTGGTCGCGGTGCTGGGTGTCAAGAGTCGAACTTGTTCGACCCCGCAGGGGCGCGAAGCGCTCTTGACGCCCAGTGCCTCGACTAGGACACTTTCGCAGCCCGGCGACGCGATCCACAGTCCCTCACCATGCGCCAACCCCGAATCCACGGAGCCAACCGCCACCCAGATTGCTCAATCGTTGGCAGAGCGGGGCGGCGTTGCCAATGCGATCGTGAGGTCCAGGACGACTTGGGGGTCGTCGAGGCGGGGGCCGTAGAGGTCGCGGATCTGGCCCATGCGGTAGCGGACGGTCTGCGGGTGGATGTGGAGGGCCGCGGCGACCTCGTCGCGGCGGCCCAGATGCAGCAGCCACTCGCGGAGAGTCTCGGTGAGCCGCTCGGCGGTGGCCGGCCGGAGCTCCGCGAAGGGTGCGAGCACTTGGCGACGAAGGTCTTCGAGAGCTGCCGGGTCGGAGGTGACCACGAAGGTGGTCAGGTGGCGCTCGGTGTCGACGGGGGCATCGGGTTCGGCGGTGAGGTGAAGCTGTCGCGCTCGGAGTGCTCGCAGGTACGACGTACGGACGGCTGCCCAAGGTTGGGGTGGGCCGACCCAGGCTTGGTAGCCGCGGAGATTGCGGAGCAGGACCGGCCGAGAGGACCCGTCGGCATCGGGAACGAGCAGCACCGCCAGCTCCGCGGCGTCGGCATCGCTGGGCTCGCCGAGCTCGTCAGGGCGGCCGGGCTGCCCGGCCCGGCCAGAGCGATCCGGCTGGCCGAGGGGGCTCTGTTCGGCCAGCTCGGTGAGGTCGACTTCGGGGCGCAGAGTGCGTGGGTCCAGGGCACCCAGCATGCTGCGGACCTGGGCGCTGGGGAGAATCACCGCCGTCAGGGTGCGGGGTGGTTCCCAGTCGGCTCGGTCGGCTCGGGCGGTGAGTTGTTCGGGGGAGTCGCCGTGCAGGAGACCGAGGGCCAGGTCTTGGAGGTAGCGTTCTCGGACTCGGCCGGTGGTGGCCAGTTCGTCTGTGTGGCCGGAGACGCTGGCGGCGGAGAGTTCGTCGATGTAGGCGAAGACGAGTTCGGCGAATTTGGCGAGGGTGTCGGCGGGGAGGCCTGCTTCGACGGCTGTGCGGGAGAGTTCGCGCCAGGAGACTCGGGCGCCTACGCGGTAGGCGGCCAGGAGGGCGTCCATGGTGCGGCCGCTGCGGGCTTCGCCTCGGCCTAGTACGTAGGCGCCTTCGAGCGCGGGCGCGAGCGGCGTACCGGGGTCGCCACTGCTCGCCAGGCGTAGGAACCCGCCTAGGGCTAGCTGGACGGCGCCTTCGATCTTGGCGCCCATCGGGCCGGCCAGGGCGTTGGTGTAGGCGGGGACCTCGACGATGATCGCGGTCACGGTCAGCCCGGCGATGTCCGGCAGGCGGGAGCGCAGCAGCTCGACCGCCGCCTCACCCAGCTCGAGCTCGGCGGCCCCACGCGCCGTCCGGCTGGCGTGCTCCGGCGCATGGTGCTGCGCGGGACCTGGTGGCTGCTGAGCGGGGGCTGGCTGCTGGGCCGGATCGACGTCGACCATTCTTTGTTCCCTCCGAACAAAATCGAAGAACAGATTCACCGCTCCTGGTCATGAAACTACACCTCGCGTCGAGGATGCTGGAGTGTATGACCACGTATGCGTCCGACGCCGAGGCCCCGGCCACCCTCCGGGGGCGGCTGCGTGACCGGCTCTGGAAGGTCGCCGCGGCTGCAACCCATCCGCTCGACCCTTCCGAGTATCTCGACATGTTCCGCCCGCTGCGGGCCGGCGCCGACCTGCGCGCCCGCGTCATCGAGGTCCGCCCCGAGACCGCCGACGCGGTCACCGTCGTCCTGCGCCCCGGCGCCGCCTGGCGCGGCCACCAGCCGGGCCAGTACGTCCGCATCGGCCTCGAGGTCGACGGGATCCGCCTCTGGCGCTCCTACTCGCTGACCTCCGCGCCGGGGAGTGACCTCCTCACCATCACCGCGAAGGCGGTCCCGGACGGCCTCGTCAGCGCCCACCTCGCGCAGGAGCTGCGTCCCGGCCAGCTGGTCCACCTCGACCAGGCCGTCGGCGACTTCGTACTTCCCGAGCGCGCGCCTCGCAAGGTTCTCTTCGTCACCGGCGGCAGCGGCATCACGCCCGTCATGGGCATGCTCCGCTCCGGCCTCGATCGGCTCGACGACGTCGTCCTCGTGCATTCGGAGTCCTGCCCCGAGAACGTCATCTTCGGCGACGAGTTGCGGACCTGGGCCGACGCCGGCCACTTGCGGCTGGTCGAGCAGCACACCGATACGCACGGCCGGCTCGACGTGGCGGCGCTTGCGGACGTAGTACCGGATCTGGCCGAGCGGGAGACCTGGGCTTGTGGGCCGGCCGGTCTTCTCGATGCGCTAGAGGAGCAGTGGGCTTCGCTCGAACTGGGCGGCCTGCACACCGAGCGATTCCGTACTGCGCTCGCCGAGCCCGGCGAGGGTGGGACCGTCCACTTCACCGGGACCGGCACCACGATCGAGCTCGACGGCACCACCCCGATCCTCGACGCGGGCGAGCAGAACGGCGTACTGATGCCGTCCGGCTGCCGGATGGGGATCTGCTTCTCCTGTGTCCTGCCCCTGCGCTCCGGCTCGGTGCGCGACCTTCGCTCCGGCGACGTGACCACTGCCGCGCCCGGCGACGGCGTCCTGATCCAGACCTGCATCTCGGCCGCGGCCGGCGCGTGCGACATCGACTGTTGAGGAAGACGACTCATATGACTGTTCTGCAGAAGAAGGCCGACAACCCGATCGCCCACCTGACGGCGGACGACATCGAGGAGATCGGCCGGCGGCTCGACGAGATCCGGGCCGAGGTGATCGAGGCGCGCGGCGCGTCCGACGCGGCGTACATCCGCAAGGTCATCAACGTGCAGCGCAAGCTGGAGCTGGGCAGCCGGGCGGTCCTGCTGGCGTCGCTGTTCCCGCCGGCCTGGCTGATCGGTACCGCGGGCCTGTCGGTGGCCAAGATCCTGGAGAACATGGAGATCGGCCACAACATCATGCACGGCCAGTGGGACTGGATGCGTGACCCGAAGATCCACTCGACCAAGTGGGAGTGGGACCACGCGTCGCCGTCGGAGCAGTGGAAGCACTCGCACAACGAGCTGCACCACACGTACACGAACGTGGTCGGCAAGGACAACGACCTCGGTTACGGCATCATGCGGGTCGACGAGGACCAGAAGTGGTACCCGGCGTACCTGGCCCAGCCGCTGTGGAACTTCGTCAACGCGATGTTCTTCGAGTACGGCATCGCGGCGTACGACCTGGAGCTGGGCAAGAACCTGGCGACCAAGAAGCGTCGGCAGAATCCGGACTTCAAGGCGCGCACCAAGCAGGTGTTCAAGAAGATCCGTGGGCAGATGACGAAGGACTACGTCGTCCACCCGCTGCTGTCCGGGCCGTCGGCGCTGCACACGCTGGCCGCGAACTTCACCGCCAACGTGGTGCGCAACATCTGGGCGCACTCGGTGATCATGTGCGGTCACTTCCCCGAGGGCGTGCAGACGTTCGAGAAGAAGTCGATCGAGGGGGAGACGCGGGGTGAGTGGTACCTGCGTCAGATGCTCGGCTCGGCGAACATCTCCGGCGGGCGGGCGATGCACATCATGACCGGCAACCTCTCGTACCAGATCGAGCACCACCTGTTCCCGGATCTGCCAAGCAACCGGTACCAGGAGATCGCGCCGAAGGTGCAGCAGCTGTTCCGCGACTACGGTCTCGCGTACACGACCGGCCCGCTGCCGAAGCAGGTCGCGTCGGCGTGGGCGAAGGTGTTCCGGCTGTCGCTGCCCAACGACTTCGCGGCGAAGCTGTCGGCAGCCGCGCGCTTCCGCCTGCAGGGCCCTGCGAACGGTCAACTCACCGCCTGAGCCGCTACGGCTGCAGCTCATCGTCTGAGGCGTGACGGCCGTCGGATCAGCCGGCGGCCGCGACGGCGAGCAGGAACCAGCCCGTGTGCGGGATCCACTGCTCGGCCCATCGCCAGGAGTCGCCTTCGGGGGCGTCCTCGGGCAGGAACGCGACATCATCTTCGTCGCTCCAGCCCGAGGTGACCCCGTTGACGATCCCACCCGGCAGGTTGGGAAAGTCGGACGAGTAGTCCGCGTTGTTCCGCCCCCGCCCTTGCACCATCGAACTATCAAACGGATTCCTGCCGGTGATCCACGCCAGCTGATCGTCCGCGAACCGCCTCAGCCGCGCGCGATCCTCGTCGCTGACCCCGTCGAGCCGCGCACAGCTGCTGGCAGCCGCCGACAACGACGCAATCGCTGCATTCTCCCCCTGCCACCAGTACCCGGTCTCATTGGCATGCGGAAAGAAGAAGCTCTCCCGAGGTACGCCGCCAAGCGGCTGCGTAAGCGCCCGCGGATACCCGAACGGATTGGCGATGGACGCCGTCCGGTCCACGGTGTCGAGCATCGCCTGCAGCGCGGTCGCCCGTGCAGGCTCCGCTTCAGGTGCGTCGTGCAGAACCTCGGCGAACCGGAGCAAGGCAAGGATCGGCAGACCAGGCTCCGCAGCATGAAAGAACGGGCGCCCACCCTCATCACCCCGAAACCACCCGGGTCCACCGCCCCGCAGGCCACGCGCGCCCGCACCCAACCCGACGGTGGGACCACTGGACGCGGCACCCGCGCCCGCGCCGCGCACGTAGCGGGCGATCAGCGCGCTGGCGCGCCGCCGAGCGGCCGCCCGCGACGCCCCGGGGACGGGACCGCTCCCGCCGGCCTCTGGCCTGATGAGACTGCTCTCGTCCCCCGCGTCCGGCCGGAGGGGACTGCTGTCGTTGCTGGCGTCCGGCTGGATGGGATCGACCGTGTCGGCTTGGGGGTGGGGGTGGGGGAGGGCTTCTGCTCTTGCTAGTTCGGTGGCGGCTAGGAGGGCTGCGTAGTCGTCGATGATTGATTCGGTGTGGTCGAAGAGGTAGCCGCGGTTGTGGGTTTCCAGGTGGGTGAAGGCGGCGCGGGCTGCAGCTAGGTAATCGGAGCGGGGGAAGTCGCCGTCGGTGTTGGTAGTGGAGGCTCGGGCCAGGGCGGCTATGGCTAGGCCGGCGCCTTGGCGGTAGGCGGCTTGGTAGCGGGTGGTGCGGACTGAGTTCTGGAGCGGGGCGGTGATGAAGCGTTCTTCTAGGCGTTTGGTGAGAGCGTCGAAGATGCCGGTGTAGAAGGTGCCGGTGGGGGAACGGAAGCGGGTGAGGAAGTCTGCGCCCCAGAGTGCCTCATCGCGCAGCCGGGCTCCGAGGACCGGGGTGAGGGAAGGGGTGTGGGCGGCGAGTTCGTCGCGGGCGGCGAGCATGGCCCAGGCGCAGAGGGGGATCTGCTGCGGGCTCATGGTTGAGGTATAGGTGAGGTGGGACAGGAACTTGCTGGTGTCCCCGCTGGCGTCCAGCCATCCACCTCGCGCATCGACCGTTGCGCCGGATGGGTCGTCCCAGAACTGCGCGGCCCGGTCCTTGCGGTCGATTTCGCCGCTGGAACGCATGGCCTTGAAGTAGGCCAGTACGTCCGACATCGTCTGTCGTTGCAGGCGTTCCGGCGCTACGACGAAGGGCTCCGACCGCACGTCCAGACCCTCGGCGACGACCCGCACGGAATAGGTGCCGGGGGCAAGTACTCCGGGGAGTGGGATCCGCGAGTACGGACCACCGGTCCACCCCGGAACGTGCTCGACGGGACCTGGCCGGAGTACCGAGATTCCGTCCGGTCCGTGGAGCTCGGCGGTGAACGGAAGGTCGGGGAGAACGGCGACGACAGCCTTGGTTGCCGAGGTCCCGTAACCGAGGTGGGCGACCAGTACGCAAGGGGTCTGGGAGTCTTTTGCCTGCACCCGAATCATCCAACAGCACATTGACCCCCGCTGATAACTTCGGCCGAAAGAGCCGACCACGAGCGAGGGAAACAGATGCCGGGGACACTGGGGGAGCAATCGGCGGTACGGGTGTGGGAGCAGGACGGGGTCCGGCTGACGTTCGTCGTCGACGGTGCGATGGGGCTGATCCCGCAGGAGTTCTTCCCGGAGATCCCGGAGTCGTACTGGGCCGCGCATCCAGAGGCCCTCGACGAGCAGGGCCTGGTCGCGATGTCCGCCGGCGGCTTGCTGGTCGAGCGCGACGGCCGGGCGATCCTGCTCGACGTCGGCCTCGGCGACTACCAGGGCCCGATTCCGATCGGCGACAGCATCATCGGCTACGCCAACAGCGGCAGCCTCCCCGAAGTACTGAAGAGCGCCGGCCTCTCACCCGACGAGATCGAGGCCGTCGCCTTCACCCACCTGCACGTCGACCACACCGGCTGGGCGTTCACCGCTGGCGACAAACCGAGCAAGTACTTCCCAACAGCCCGGTACTTGATCGCAGACTCCGAATGGGCCCCGCACGGCCGCGGCGAACTCATCCCAGGCGCCCCCGCCCGCTCCGCGGTCATCGAACCGCTCATCCCCGACCACACCGAGATCGCCGATGGCGAGGAGATCTTCCCCGGCGTCCACGCCCTCCTGACCCCCGGCCACAGCCCCGGCCACACCGCGTACGTCATCACAGCCGGTGACACCCGCGTGATCGCGTTCGGCGACGGCTTCCACATCCCCGCCCAGATCACCAACCCGACCTGGCCGTCCCGCCCAGACGTAGACGCCGCCGCAGTCCTAGCTGCCCGCACCACCCTCCTGACCGAACTAACCAAACCCAACACAATCGCCTTCGCCTGCCACTTCGGCGACCAACCCTTCGGCCAAGTCCTCACCACCCCCGCCGGCACCGCCACCTGGCACCCGATCCCCTCAACACCCCTCGCCCCACCCCCAAGACTCCTACCAACCCGCCCGTAGCAGGCCCGTGCCTTGTCCTGAGCGCAGATTCAGGCTGGGAACATGCCTGTGGCTGACCGGTGAGCTGGTGTCGACTACTCTTGGGTTCATGCGTTCAGCCAGGGGAGGCGTACGCGGTGGTACTCAGGCCTTGGTCAAGTTGATCGGCGTGAGTGTTCTCGCGGGTGCGCTGTCGGCTGGGCTGGTGATTCCGTTCGCGGGGTTCGCGGGCAGCAGCACGGCCACGGTGGCCGGGTCGGTGAAGGATCTGCCGGTCGAGCTGACGACGGCTCCGCTGGCGACCCGGAGCCGGATTCTGGCGGCGGACGGCAGCCTGGTGGCGACCCTGTACGAGCAGAACCGGGTGCCGGTGACGCTGGACAAGGTCAGCCCGATCATGCAGAAGGCGATCGTCGCGATCGAGGACGACCGGTTCTACGAGCACGGCGCGCTCGATGCCAAGGGCACTCTGCGGGCGCTGGTCCGCAACCAGTCCGAGGGCAGCGTCCAGCAGGGTGGATCGAGCATCACCCAGCAGTTCGTGAAGCTGACCCTGGTCGAGAAGGCGAAGACCCAGGCGCAGCGCGAGCAGGCGACCGCGGTCACCTACGAGCGCAAGCTGGCCGAGCTGCGGTACGCGATCGCGGTCGAGGAGGAGTACTCCAAGGACCAGATCCTGGAGAAGTACCTGAACCTGGTGAACTTCGGCGACGGCACCTACGGCATCCAGGCGGCCGCGCAGCACTACTTCCACGTGGCGGCCAAGGATCTCAACCTGGCGCAGTCCGCGATGCTCGCCGGGCTGGTGAAGAACCCGACCGGGTACGACCCGACCAACAACCTCAAGCGGTCCCGGGAACGGCGTGACGTCGTACTGCGCCGGATGGCCGAGCTGAACGTGATCACCGCCCAGCAGGCCGCCGCGGCGATCAAGACGCCGATCGACCTGAGCAAGATGCACAAGGTCAAGAACGGCTGCGCCAACTCGCCGTACCCGTTCTTCTGCGAGTACGCCGTGTCCAAGCTGCTGCAGAACCCGGCGCTGGGCAAGACCCGGGACGAGCGGGAACACTTCCTCAAGACGGGCGGGCTGACGATCCGCACCTCGATCGACCCGAGGATCCAGGCCGCCGCCCAGGCCTCGATCGCCCAGCACACGAAGCGGTCCGACTCCGCCATCGCGGCGATCACCATCGTCCAGCCCGGCACCGGGCTGGTGAAGGCGATGGTGCAGAGCCGGCCGTACGGGGCCGGGCGGAACCAGACGGCGTACAACTACAACGTCGAGAAGTCGTACGCCGGTGGCTACGGCGGGTTCCAGAACGGCTCGACGATGAAGGCCTTCACGATCGCGGCGGCGCTGTCCAAGGGCCTGCCGATGAGCTACAAGATCAACTCGCCGAAGCAGATCGACCTCAGCGGCAAGAAATTCACCACCTGCAAGGGCACCACCGAGGACCCGGACTACACGCCGCAGAACTCCACCAAGAGCGGCTACCTGAGCATGGTCGAGGCGGCCCGGGCCTCCACCAACACCTACTTCCTGCAGCTGTCCCAGCGCACCGGGTTGTGTGCGCCGGCCACCATCGCGGCCAAGCTCGGGATGTACAACGCGCAGACCCTCGGCCCGCTGGACCAGGTGGTCTCGTTCACCCTCGGCGTCGGCTACACGACGCCGCTGATGCTCTCGAACGCCTACGCGACCTTCGCCGCCCGCGGCAAGTTCTGCGCTCCGCTGATCGTCACCTCGGTGGTGAACAAGGCGGGCCGGCCGATCAAGACGCCGGGCATCACGTGCCGGCAGGCCCTTCAGCCGGGCGTGGCCGACGGGGTCAACCGGGTGCTGAGCGCAGTGATGGAGCCGGGCGGCACCGGCGGCAAGCTGAACTTCGGCAACTGGGATCTGGCCGGCAAGACCGGAACGATCCAGGAGAACAAGGCGGTCTGGTTCGCCGGCTACGCGCCGAACCTGGCCGGCGCCGCGGTGGTCGCCGATGCGACGCTGCCGTACACGAACCTGATGTACGGCCACACTCTCGACGGCGAGGACATCTCCGACCCGACCGGTTCCGGTACCGCCGGACCGCTGTGGAAGACGGCGATGCAGAACGCGCTGCAGGGCATGCCGCTGCTCCGCTTCACGGCCCCCAGCGACCGGTTGGTCAACGGCACCCCGGAGCAGCAGAAGGCGCAGGCGGCGCTGGACAAGAAGTACGAAGAGGCGAAGAAGGCCAAGGAAGACAAGAACAAGCCGAAGCCGCCGAAACCGCCCACCAAGCCCCCGGTGACGCCGCCGACGCCACCGGTGAAACCGCCGGTGATGCCGCCGCCTCCCACCAAACCGGCGGTGCACCGATGACCGCGGAGCTGGTCGCCCGGGCGAAGGCCGATCTGGCCGTCCACCTCGGGATCGACGAGTCCGAGGTGACCGTGGTCAGCTCCGAGGAGGTGACCTGGCCCGACGGGAGCCTTGGTTGCCCCCAGCCCGGAAGGTTCTACACGCAGGCCGTGGTCCAGGGGACCCTGACCGTGCTCGAGGCAGCTGGCACCCAGTACAAGTACCACTCGGGCGGCGGACAACCGCCGTTCCTCTGCACGTCCTGACCGGGGAGCCGGGCGGACACCGGCTACGGTGACTACGAGCGTGATGCTCGTACCACGTCACCGACCGGAAGGCGAGCGATGTTGGGGTTGCCGGGGCAGATCAGTGTCTGCCTGTTCGATCTCGATGGGGTGCTGACCGATACAGCGGCGGTGCACGCGGCGGCGTGGAAGGAGATGTTCGACGACTTCCTGCGCGCCCACGCCGAGCAGGCGGGCATACCGTTCGTCCCATTCGACGCTCATGCCGAGTACGACGCGCACGTCGACGGCAAGCCGCGCGCTGACGGCGTCCGCGACTTCCTGACCTCGCGCGGCATCACGCTGCCCGAGGGCGACCCGGACGACCCGCCGGGCAAACAGACGATCAACGGGCTCGGCAACCAGAAGAACGTCGCCGTCCTGCGCCGCATCCACGACGACGGCGTCCAGGTGTTCGAAGGCTCGCGGCGCTATCTCGAAGCCGCCAAGGAGGCAGGCCTTCGCCGCGTGGTGGTGTCGTCGAGCGCGAACACCCAGCAGGTGCTCGAGGTCACCGGCCTCGCACCACTGGTGGAGCACCGGATCGACGGGGTGACCATCCGCGAGAAGGGTCTGCGCGGCAAACCTGCCCCGGACACCTTCCTGGCCGGCGCGAAGTGGTGCGGGGTCGAGCCGTCTCAGGCGGTCGTCTTCGAGGACGCGCTGGCCGGAGTACAGGCCGGCCGGGCTGGTGCGTTCGGCTATGTGGTCGGGGTGGATCGGGTCGGTCAGGCCGACCAGTTGAAGGTGCACGGCGCGGACATCGTGGTGAAGGATCTCGCCGAGTTGCTGGACGGTGCCGAGCCGGAAGGACAGAAGCGATGATCGACCGCGGACCCCACCCGATCGAGCCCTGGCAGCTGCGCGAGACCGAGCTGCCGATGGACAAGCTCGCCCAGGCGGAGTCGCTGTTCGCGCTCTCCAACGGGCACATCGGCCTGCGCGGCAACCTCGACGAGGGCGAGCCGTACGCGATCCCCGGTACCTACCTGAACTCCTTCTACGAGCAGCGCCCGCTCCCGTACGCCGAAGCCGGCTACGGCTACCCCGAATCGGGCCAGACCCTCGTCGACGTCACCAACGGCAAACTGATCCGGCTCCTCGTCGACGACTCGCCCCTCGACGTCCGGTACGGCGAACTGCACTCGCACGAGCGCCGTCTCGACTTCCGCACCGGCATCCTCACCCGCGAACTCGACTGGACCTCACCGGCCGGCAAGCGGATCAAGGTGACCTCGCGGCGACTGGTGTCGCTGACCCAGCGCGCGGTCGCGGCGATCGAGTACGTCGTCGAGGCCGTCGACCAACCGGTCCGCTTCGTCGTCCAGTCGGAGCTGGTCGCGAACGAGACCCAGCCCAAGCTGTCCAACGACCCCCGAGTCTCGGCCGTCCTGGAGAGCCCACTGCAAGCGGTCTCGCAGGACAGTGACGACGAGGAAGTGATCCTGGTCCACCGGACCCGGTCCAGCGGCCAGCTGATGGCCGCCGGCATGACCCACACGGTCGAGTGCCCGGCCCGTACCGAAGTGGATGTCGACGTCCGCGCCGACTGGGGCCGGACCACGGTCGTGGCCGAGTTGCAGCCGGGGGAGTCCATCCGGGTGGTGAAGTTCCTCGCCTACGGCTGGTCGAGTCTGCGGTCGGAGACTGCGATCACCGACCAGGTGTCGGCGGCACTGGTGGGCGCGAAGTTCTCCGGCTGGGAGGGCTTGGTCGCCCAGCAGCGCGTCTTCCTGGACGACTTCTGGGATGCGGCCGATGTCGAGGTCGAGGGCAATCCGGAGCTGCAACAGGCGGTCCGGTTCGCCTTGTTCCACGTCCTGCAGTCCGGCGCGCGGGCCGAGCGGCGGGCCATCCCGTCGAAGGGCCTGACCGGTGCCGGGTACGACGGCCACACCTTCTGGGACACCGAAGGCTTCGTTCTGCCGGTACTGATCTTCACCATGCCCGACGCGGCAGCCGACGCGTTGCGCTGGCGGCACAGCACCCTGCGGATGGCGAAGGAGCGCGCCGAGGTGCTCGGGCTGCGCGGCGCGGCGTTCCCGTGGCGCACGATCCGCGGCCAGGAGTGTTCGAGCTACTGGCCGGCCGGCACCGCGGCTTTCCACCTCAACGCCGACATCGCCGCGGCAGTGGACAGCTATCACCTCGCCACCGGTGACGACACCTTCATCAAGGACTGCGGCCTGGAGCTGCTCGTCGAGACCGCCCGGCTCTGGATGTCACTCGGCCACCACGACCGGCACGGCAACTGGCACCTGCCCGGCGTCACCGGCCCGGACGAGTACAGCGCCGTTGCCGATGACAACGTCTTCACCAACCTGATGGCCGCGCGCAACCTCCGGATCGCGGCGTCCTTCGTCACCCGCTTTCCCGACGACGCCCGCCGGCTCGGCGTGGACACGGAGGAAGAGGCCGCCTGGCGAGATGCCGCGGCCGCCGTCTACATCCCGTACGACGAAGAGCTCGGCGTCCACCCGCAGTCGGAGGGCTTCACCGACTACGCGATGTGGGACTTCGAGGCGTACAAGGACAAGTACCCGCTGCTCCTTCATGCGCCGTACTTCGAGCTGTACCGCAAGCAGGTCGTCAAGCAGGCGGACCTGACACTGGCGATGTTCTGGTGTGGCGACGAATTCACGCCGGAACAGAAGGCGCGCAACGTCGACTACTACGAGCGGATCACCGTCCGGGACTCGTCGCTGTCGGCCTGCGTGCAAGCGGTGACGGCAGCGGAGGTCGGCCATCTCGACCTCGCCTACGACTACGCCTACGAGGCCGCTCTGATCGACTTGCTCGACCTGCACCACAACTCCGGCGACGGCCTGCACATGGCGTCGCTCGCCGGTGCTTGGACCGCACTCGTCGCGGGCTTCGGTGGCCTGCGAGCGCGTGCGGGCGGGCTGTCCTTCCAGCCGGTACTTCCGACCGGACTGAACAAGCTGGCCTTCACGGTTCGCTGGCAGGGTGTCCGGTTGCGGGTGCAGATCGGCCAGGAGGAGGTCACCTACGACGTCCATGACGGCCCGGACGCGAGTATCGCGATTCTCCATGAGGGGCAGGAGATCCAGGTGGCTGCCGGCAAGCCGGTGACCCGCGCGGTCCATCCACGCAAGCCGTTGCTGCCCCGGCCGACGCAGCCGCTCGGGCGCGAGCCGCTGTCAGCCCTGGGCAACACGACCTCCACTCGCCACTGACCAACTCGCCGGGGCCGGCCCCGGCGGACCTGCACAAAACCTTCACGAGTCGTCCGCTGTTTCCGACCGGGTGGACTTCTAGTCTCAAGGCATGTCAGTCAGTGCAGGGGCGAAGATCCTCGTGGTCGAGGACGAGCCGGTGATCAACCAGGCGGTCACCGACCGGTTGCGAGGCCAGGGCTACGAGGTCGTCCAGGCCTGGGACGGCCCTGGCGCGGTCCAGCAGTTCACTGCGACGGCGCCGGATCTGGTGTTGCTGGATGTGATGCTGCCGGGGTTCGACGGGCATGAGGTGTGCCGGCGGATCCAGGCTGCGCGGCCGGTGCCGGTGCTGATGCTGACCGCTCGGGACGACGAGGCGGACATCCTGGTGGGGCTTGGCGTCGGTGCTGACGACTATCTGACCAAACCGTTCCGGATGCGGGAGTTGGTGGCTCGCGTCGGGGCTCTGCTGCGGCGGGTCGATCGGGCGGCGGAGTTGGCTGCGCGGCCGACGACCGCTGACCTGGGCGACCTGCGCGTCGATGCGGCGGCCCGGCGGGTTTGGGTCGCGGCGACCGAAGTACATCTGACGCCCACCGAGTTCGATCTGTTGCTCTGCTTGGCCGCCAGTCCTGGCGTCGTACTGACCAGAGAGAACCTGTACGCCGAAATCTGGGGCTGGCCGGGTGCCTCAGGGACTCGCACGGTCGACAGTCACGTGAAGGCGCTGCGGTCCAAGATCGGCGCTGATCGGGTCCGTACCGTGCATGGCGTCGGCTACGCGTTGGAGCCGGGCGCATGAGCTCGCCGATCCTCAATCAGGTCACGTCGGTCAAGGTCAAGCTCGGGCTGCTCGTCGCGGTCAGCGTGACGGTGGCGTCGATCCTGGCGGCGACCGGCGCGGTCGGCGGCGTGCCCTTCTGGCTCACCGTGCCGGTGACGGTCGCGCTCGCGCTGGGCATCACCCAGTTGCTGGCCGTCGGAATGACGTCGCCGCTGCGGGAGATGACGGCAGCGGCTCGGGGGATGGCGCGCGGCGACTACTCCGCTCGGGTCACGGCGACGTCGAGCGATGAAGTGGGGGAGTTGGCCCGGGCGTTCAACCGGATGGCCGAGGATCTGGCTGCCGTCGATCGTCAGCGGCGCGAGCTGGTGGCCAATGTGAGTCACGAGCTCCGTACTCCGCTCGCGGCGTTGTGCGCGGTCCTCGAGAACCTCGTCGATGGGGTGGCCGAGCCGGATCCCGTTGCGCTTCGTACTGCGCTCGACCAGGCCGAGAGGCTGGCGGCGCTCGCCTCCGACCTGCTCGACCTTGCCCGGGTCGACGCAGGGAAGGCCAAGTTGTCGACCACCGAGGTGGAGGTGCGTTCGCTGCTGGAGCAGGCGGTGGCCGAGGCGAAGGTGTCCGGTCGTGAGGTCCGGTACGAGGTCGAGGTCACGCCGACCTGGCTCACGGTGCCGGCCGATCTGTCTCGGCTGCATCAACTGGTCGCGAACCTGCTCGACAACGCGTCCCGGCACAGTCCGGCCGGGGGAGTCGTCCGGCTGGTGGCGCTCGCGACCGCCGACGGCTGGCGGCTCGAAGTCACCGACGAGGGCCCGGGGATCCCCGTCGCCGATCGCGACCGCGTGTTCGAACGCTTCGGCACCCTCGCCGAGACCGAGGGCGGCGGTGGTACCGGCCTCGGCCTAGCCATCGCCCGGTGGGTCACCGACCTCCACGGCGGCACCATCCACTTCGTCGAACCAGAACCCGGCGCCCCCGGCGCCCGAGCCCGCGTCGACCTCCCACTGAAGCCACAAGACCAACCTCAGATCTCAGCCAAGGCCGAGGAGCCAGTCATGTCCCAACCGGTCGTCACTCCTACACCTCCTGTACCTCCGGGGACTGAGTCTCCGATGGATGCGTTGTTCGGGAGGTTCTGGCCTGATGCGCGGGTGCCCGGCAACGTGCGGGCCGTGCTCTACAGCCTTGCGGCGGGCCTGCTGGCCGGGATCATCTTGCCGTTTCGTGACATGGGTATCGGCTATGCGATCGTCATCCTCGCCGCGGGCGGTGTGATCCTGACCTTCAGTGTGAACCGGCGCTCGCGCTTCACCCAGGCCTGCGCGGCGCTGTGTGTGCTCCTCTCACTCATCACCGTCGTCCGCGACGCCGAATGGATCGCGGTCCTGTCCATCCTCGCCAGCGGCGTGCTCTGCCTGGTCGGGCTCGTCAACGGCCGGAGCGTGCCCGCGTTCATCCTGGCCGGCATCTCGTTGCCCCTCGCCGGGCTCCGCGGCCTGCCGTGGCTCGGTCGTTCCCTGCAAGCCGTCACCAGCGTCCGGAAGAGCGCGGCGGCGGTTCGTACGATCATCTGGTCCGTCCTGGGTGTCCTCGTCTTCGGCCTGCTGTTCGCCTCCGCCGACGCGCTCTTCAAGAAGTGGGCCGGCGCGGTCGTCCCCGACCTGAACCTCGATTCCTTCGTCCTGCGCGCCTTCCTCACCGTCTTCATCGGCGGCATCGTGCTGGCCGCGACGTACCTCGGCCTGAACCCGCCCAACGTCGAGACCGGCAACGGCCCGGTACGCCCGGTAGCCCGCCGTTACGAGTGGCTGGCCCCGGTACTGCTCGTGGACGCCGTCTTCCTCGTCTTCCTGATCGCCCAGGCGACGGCCAGCTTCGGCGGGCACGAGTACGTCGAACGCATCACCGGCCTCACCTACGCGGAGTACGTGCACCAAGGCTTCGGCCAACTCACCGTTGCCACCGCCCTCACCCTGCTGGTGGTCTGGGCAGCAGCCCGCAAAGCACCCCGTACTACGCCCGCCGACGTGCTCTGGTTGCGGGGCTCCCTCGGCCTACTCTGCTTGCTGACCTTGGTCGTAGTCGCCTCCGCGCTCTACCGCATGCACCTCTACCAAGAGGCCTACGGCTTCACCCAGCTGCGCTTGCTGGTGGACGTCTTCGAAGGCTGGCTCGGCCTGCTGGTGGTCGGCGTCATCGTCACCGGCATCACCCTCAAGGCAACCTGGCTACCCCGGGCGGCCATCCTCAGCGGCGCGACCCTGCTGCTCGGCCTGGCCGCGATCAACCCCGACGCCTGGATCGCGCAACACAACGTCGACCGCTACACCGCCACCGGCAAGGTCGACTGGATCTTCCTGCAAGGCCTGTCCGACGACGCAGTACCGGTCCTTGCCGAACTCCCGGCCAAGGACGCCGACTGCGCGCTCAAAGACCATGACGCCGCCGACGACGACTGGCTGGAGTTCAACTTCGGCCGGCACCGCGCCAAGCCCCTCCTCAACTCCCACCCAGACCGGAACGCCGCGGTCTGCTCGACCACCACGCCTGGCTGAGCCGCGGCCTCGCGTGCGGCTGCCTGAGGGACTTTCGTCGGCGGGTCCGAGACCGAAGATGCGTCACGGCCGGGCCTGCCGATGCTTCACTCATCGTCATGGGACGGGTGGCGCGGGTGGTGAAGGCGCCTGCCCTGGCCATTCTCCTGATCGCACCGTTCTTCGGCGAGACCTTCTCAACCGCCACCGCGCCCCTCGACCTGTTGCTGCCGTGGCGGCTGCCGATCGTGGTCGGTCTGTACGGCTGCGGAGCGCTGATCTGCCGGGAGATCGCCCGCCGACACCGGTTCGGACTGCTCGGACTGTGTCTGCTCGGAGCCGCGTACGGGGTCTACGAGGAAGGCCTGATCGACCGCTTCTGGTTCGACCCGACGTTCTGGACCGACACGAAGGTCGGCGACTACAGCGAGGTCTGGCACACCAACCTGCTGCTGGCGACGCACCTGACCGCCTTCCACACCGCGATCAGCATCTGCGCCTCGATCCTGGTCGTCGAGCGCCTGTTCCCCTCGCACCGGGACCGCGCCTGGGCCGGCCGCCGCGGCCTACCGGTCGCCGCCGTCGCGTTCCTCATCCTCGTCCCACTCGGCTCGGCGGACTTCTACGTCCCTCCGATCCCGGTGCTGATCGCCGCCGGAGCCCTCTGCGCCCTGCTTGTGGTCTGCGCCTTCCTGGTACCGCGCAGACCGCCCAGCGCTGAGGCGGCCCGGCGACGCGGCCTGGCGTGGATCGCTTTCTTCGCCGCCACGACCCACTTCGTCCTCGTCTACGCGATCCCGTCGACGAACCTGCCCTGGCCCATCGGCACCCTCATCTCCCTGCTCCCGATCGCCATCGCGATTCTGCTGGTCCGCCGGTACGCGAGCGGCGGACTCCACGGCCGCGACGCCAACCGCGTCCTCACCGGCATGATCGCCTTCTTCCTCCTGTTCGACGTCGTGATCGGACTCGGCGGCCGCTACGACCTCAGCCTCGGCGCGATCGCAACGGCCTTCGCCCTGCGTCGGCTGCGCACCAGCAGCCCCGCGAGCTGAGCCGCTGTCACACGCGGAACGGCTGCCCTGTCTTTAGTGCTGACCTGTTGTCCGGATCAGACGGGAGCATGCCGTGACTGTGGCGGCGATGGTTGCCGAGTTCGACGATGTCGCGGGGTGGACCGCCGACGCGGTCGAGCAGCTCGGCATCCGGTACGCGATCCCGGCCGCCTGCCGGGGCAGCGCCAGTCCCGCGGCACTGGCCTGGCTGGCGGAGGCATGCGAGTTGTCGCCCGGCACCAGGTTGCTGGACGTCGGGGCAGGCGCCGGTGGGCCGGCCGCTTGGGCCGCTGAGCGGTTCGGCGTACGGCCGATCCTGTTGGAGCCGATGCAGGCCGCTGGTCGGGCTGCATCGCGGTTGTTCGGGTTGCCGGTACTGACCGCCGACGGGACGCGGATCCCGCTTCGGACGGGCTCGGTCGATGCCGCTTGGTGTTTGGGAGTGCTGTGCACGGTCGAGGACAAGGCCGCTCTACTCAGCGAGATCCATCGGGTACTGACGCCAGGCGCCTCGCTCGGGCTGCTGGTGGTCGTTGCCGAAGGTCCGCAAATCCTGCGGGTCCCGGACGGCAACCACTTCCCGACCCAGGACGAGCTCGCTGAGCTGCTGGAGCACACCGGATTCACCCTGCTCGAGCAGACCAGCCGGCCCGAATCCGCGCCGCTGTCCTGGTCCCGGCGGGTCGAGCAGGTCAACGCGGTCATCGCCGCCCGCCACCGCTCGGCTGCCGCCTATGCACTCGCGGCCCGGCAGGGCGAACGGCTGACCCGGCTGTTCGCCAGTGATCAAGTCTCGATGCAGCTGATCCACGCGGTCAGCTGCCCGATTTCGAAGTGAGAGTTTCCATGAACCATGTTTCCGCAGGAGCCCGGATCGACACGCTCGAAAGCCTTCGCCGGCACTTGCAGTGGGCGGTGGAGCTGGAGCACGCGACGCTACCGCCGTACATGACCGCTCTGTACTCGCTCGACGAGGACAAGAACCCTGATGCGGTACAGGTGGTGAGCAGCGTCTTCGTGGAAGAGATGATCCACCTCGCGCTCGCGGCGAACCTGCTCAACGCGGTCGGCGGACAGCCCCGGATGGACAAGCGCGAGATGCTGCCTCGCCACCCCCGGCGGCTGCCGCACGCGGCTCCGGGGCTGGAGTTGTCGCTGGTCCCGTTCGGGCCGGAGGCGATCGAGATGTTCCTCCGGCTGGAGTTGCCGGAGCCGCCCGGTGAGGTGGCCGAGGGGGACCACTACGAGACGATCGGGCAGTTCTACGATGCGGTCGAGCAGGGCTTGCGCGAGCTGTGCGAGCAGTACGGCGAGGAGAAGGTCTTCACCGGCGATCCGGCCCGGCAGCTCACCGCCGACCACTTCGGGCACAGCGCCGGCGCGCTGAACGCAGTCACCGATCTCGCGTCGGCACTGGCCGCGCTGGAGGAGATCGTCGAGCAGGGCGAGGGCACCTCCCGCGGGGAGGTGTGGGACGGGGACCACGACATCTTCCACCGCGATCGGGACGAGGTCGCGCACTACTACCGGTTCCAGGAGCTCAAGCTCGGCCGCCGGTACCAGCGCGGTGACACTCCGGAATCCGGGCCGACGGGCGAGCCGGTCACGGTCGACTACAGCGGCGTACAGCCCGTACGCCCCAACTCACGACTGGCCGACCACGGGCTTGACAGCCCCGTCCGCCAGGCCCAGGAAGAGTTCAACGGGTTGTACTGCAACCTGCTTCAGCTCCTGGAGCAGGCTGCGAACGGCGAGCCGTCGCTGCTCCGGACGGCCATCGGCCTGATGTACCAGCTCAAGGGCAAGGCCAAGGCGCTGATGGCGATGCCCGACCTCGAGGGCTACACCGCCGGGCCGACTTTCGAGTACGTCGAACCGGAACTCCGCGACTGACCGGGTTGCGCTGTCACATTTCGGGGGGCTATCTGGTCTTATCTAGTGAGAGACCTAGAGAGTCGAGGACATCGTGCGGACGATCCTGGTGGTTGGTGGCGGGTACGCCGGCTTCTACACGGCCTGGCGGCTGGAGAAGAAGTTGCGGCGGGGCGAGGCGCAGATCGTGCTGGTCGACCCCCGGCCGTACATGACGTACCAACCGTTCCTGCCCGAGGTGGTGGCCGGGTCGATCGAGGCCCGGCACGCGGCAGTGTCGCTGCGGCGGCACCTCAAGAAGACCAGGATCCTGGCCGGGACCGTCACGGCGATCTGCCATCGGCACAAGACGGTGACCGTCCGGCCGTCGCTCGGACCCGACGTGGAGCTGGGCTACGACATCATCGTGGTCACCGCCGGCGCGGTGACCCGCAAGCTGGCGATCCCGGGCGTGGCCGAGCAGGCGATCGGCATGAAGCACGTCGAGGAAGCGGTCGCGATCCGCGACCGGCTGCTCACTGCCTTCGATCAGGCCGCGGCCCTCGAGCCCGGCCCGCTCCGCAAGCGGCTGCTCACCACGACCTTCGTCGGCGGCGGCTTCTCCGGTGTCGAGGGCTTCGGTGAGCTGTTGTCGCTGGCGACGTCGCTGCTGAAGTCCTACCCGCAACTGGACGCGCGCGAGCTGCAGTTCCACCTGATCGAGGCGCAGGGCCGGATCCTCCCCGAGGTCACCGACGAGCCTGGTGAATGGGTGGTGCGGTCGCTGGAGAAGCGCGGCGCTCACGTCCACCTGAACAGCCAGGTGCTCTCAGCGACCGACGGCCACGTCGTACTGTCCACCGGCGAGGAGTACGACACCGAGCTGATGGTGTGGACGGCCGGCAACGCCGCGAACCCGATGGTTCGCAGCCACACCGATCTGCCGATCGACAAGCGAGGACTGCTGAGCGTGCGCGCCGACCTGCGCGTCGGGACGAAGGACGAGGTGATCCCCGACGCGTGGGGTGCCGGTGACGACGCCGCGGTTCCAGACCTGGCGTCCGAGATCCCCGGCGCGCTGACGGTGCCGAACGCGCAACACGCGGTCCGGCAGGGCAAGCTGCTGGCCAAGAACATCATCGCCGTACTCCGCGGCCGCGAGCCCAAGAACTACGTCCACCACAGCCTCGGCTCGGTCGCGACGCTCGGGCTCTATCGCGGAATCTTCCAGTACCGCCGGCTCGTCATCAAGGGCCTGCCCGCCTGGCTGATGCATCGCGGCTACCACGTTCTGGCCGTCCCGACCTGGGAGCGCAAGATCCGGGTGCTGTCGATCTGGATCACCGGGTTCTTCTTCGGCCGGGACATCGTCTCGCTCGCCTCGGTCCAGCACCCGCGCGACGCCTTCCTGGCCGAGGACCTGCCGGGTAAGCCGGCTGATCGGAGTACGGCGAAGACTGCCCAGGCGGGCTGAGTCATCTGGTTCTCAGCCGGGTTGTCGCGAGGAGGTCGAAGCGGCCGTCGGTGACGGCGGTCGCCGGGATCATCGCGAACGGTTGCTCGCCGAGCAGTGGCGTGTGGAGCGGGACGAAGCCTTGGTCCAGCAGGGCCACGTGGAAGTCGGCGGTCACGATGCCGCGCGCGTCGATGACTCCGGTCGCGTGGCCCGGCCCGACCGACCGGCCACTCAGCGGACCGAAAGCGGCTCGCCCAGGACGTGGTCGTTGGGTGAGTCGGAGCGCCCCCGGTACGAGGTTGTCCACATAGTCGTACTCCGCGTCCGCCACGGACGTGCTGAGGTACTCGAGTGCATCCGCCCAAGCGGCCAGCAGCACTCCCCGCCGGGCGGCCCGCACGTCGGACGGCACGGACGTGCCGAGGTCGTACAGCTCGGCCAGCACCCGCTGTGACCAGCGTGGATCGGGCTCGCCCGGTATCGGCACCGAGAACACCAGAGACCGGAACAACGGGACGAGGTTCCGCGACGGGTCGAGCGCCGCCGCCCGGTGCAGCGTGTTGATCGGGTCGTCGGTGACGTCCAGCCCGTCGAAGAGACCGCGGTAGGCCTCGCGGCTGTCCCTCGCCAGTTTCGCGTGCCCGGTCAGCACGTGGGGTTCGTAGGTCCAGCCGGCCAGCTCGTCGATGTCCCGGAACCGGAGGAAGTCGGCGCCGGCGGCATCGGCGTACCGGCGGAGTGTTCGGATGCCGTCGGCGAAGGGAGCGGCTGGATGGGGGCGGTAGTGCTCGCCGTCGTTGATCAGGTGGAAGTCCTCGACGCCCGGCGGGTAGACGGCCCGGAGGGTCGTGACCAGCTCGACGATCCGGACGATCATCGCGAGCTCGGTCAGATCGGGCAGCGGGCCGGCAGCCTTCAGCCGGTTGTGCCAGTGTTTGACGGCGAACAGAAGCTTGCTCAGGCGCAGCGGCTGCCGGCGTTCGACGGTGACCGCGAGGTCGCGGCAGATGTCCGCCGGGCGGTAGTTCGCCCGCGAGCCGGCCCGGAACGGTCGCCGCTGGAGCACCTCGTAGATCCGCTCGAGTGGATCTGTTGTCGTCCGGAGGACCTTCTCGGCGTGGGCGGCGGCGGCCTTGTGTGCCTCGCTGACGAGCCGGCCGATGAGGTCGTCGGTCTCCTGGGCGGAGAGGTGGATGCCGTGACGGGCTGCGAGCGGGGCCGGGCGGAGATCGCCGAGGCGGAGCGCTGACAGGGTCGTCTGGTGTGAGGTCGTGGGTTCGTCGCCCCAGTTGTGCGGAGCGCGGTCGAGGCTCTGGCCGTGCAGCTCGGCGACGCTCCGGCCGGGTGACTCCTCGCCCACGAGGCGTCCGCCGAGGTGGAAGAGTTCAGCTTCGAAGCGGGCCCAGCCGGGCGGTCGCGCTCCGACATAGCGGACGATCGAAGCGGGAAGCTCGGCGCCTCGCCTTCGGGCTGCCTGCTGGTTGCTGACGAGTTCGGCGACGGCGTCGGTGGCTTGCTGGTCGGTGGCTGGTGCTGAGTGGACATGGTCTGCCCAGCGCTTGTCGGCGCCGAGCAGCTTGGCGACCTCGGGTTGCAGGAAGCGCAGCTCGCCCCGGATCACCTCGGAGACGTCCGTTCCGAACAGATCGGCGAGCAACTCGACCGCGGTCGGTCCGTTGGTGGTCAGCCTGCCCGGCCAGGTGACCAGCACCCTTCCGGTGGGTCGCCTCTCGTCGGCGACTTCGAAGTAGTTCAACGGCGACCCGGCGTCGACCAGCAGCAGCCCGTACTTGTCCAGCCCTCGCCGGAACACCCGCAACAAGGGCCGCACGAAGTACTCGACCGGGTCGATGGGGCTCGGTTCGATGGGTAGTTGCTGGAGGGGGATGGTGGTGGTGCCGGGCGGGGCGGCGTACAGGCGGAGGATCGGGTCGGTGGCCAGGAGGCGGCAGAGGTCCATGGTCAGTCCGTGGGGCGGCGGCCGATCAGGACCTGGGTCCAGATCGGTTCGACGAAATGCTCGTCGGGTTGCGCCGCTAGGAGGGCCTCACGCAGTTCGGTGCGGAAGCCGTCGATCCGGTCGCCGAGCGCGGTCGGGGTGAGATCGGGGACGGTCATCAGCAGGCCGATCAGCTCGTCGACCGTGTGCGTGCGCTGCCAGTGCAGTTCGTAGCTGTCGACGTCGGCGAACGCGGAGGCCTCGAGGACGGCCCGGTTCTCGCCACGCTGCAATGTGTACGTGCTCTGGTTGTCCGAGGTATCGCCGCGCCAGCGTCGCCGGGACGGTGCCCAGCGCTCCCTCGTCGTGTAGGCAGCCTCGGCCCAGGCAGGCCTGTTGGGGGTGTCCCGAGCGAGGCCGCTCATACTGCCGGTGATGATCACGACCGCGCCACCGGGATTGATCAGCTTGTCCAGCGTCGCCAGCGTGGCCGGCCGATCCATCCAGTGGAAGGACGCCGCCATCAGCGCGAGGTCGAACGGCCCGACCGCCAACCCGGCCAGGTCTTCCGAGCTGCCTTCGCGCCAGTCGATGCCGTCGACACCCTTCTCGACGGCCAGCGCGTGGCCCGCGGCAAGCATCTCCCGATCGGGATCGACCGCGGTCACCGAGGCGACGTGTTCGGTCAGCCCGAACGTCGCCATCCCCGGTCCGCAACCGAGATCGAGGGCGGACTGCCGGCCGTCCAGACCGAGCCGGCCGGCCAGCTCGGTGAAGATCGGAGCCGGGTACTCGCTGCGGTAGCGGACGTAGTACTCGGCCGCACCCGCGAACAACGGCGGCAAGTGGTTGCTCAAGGCATCGATCCTCACTGTCGTGCTCCCCAGACCGGCCACGCTAGCCGCGGCGGCGGTCAACCGCTGCACCTTTCAGGCCTGCTCGAAAGGTGCAGCGGCCTGGCCTTCCGGCGACGTAGCCTGCGGCCGAGCAGCCCGCGAGTCGAGGAGACAGATGCAGCCCGCCCCGATCACCATCGGCACCCGGATCGCGCAACTGGCCACCGAGCACCCGGACCGGACGGCGGTCGTCAGCGTCCCGCCCAGAGGCGAGCGCGCCTCCTTGACCTGGGCCGAGCTTCGCCGTGACACCGACTGCGCCGCCAATGCCCTGGCGGCGCTGGGTGTCACGGCGAACAGCACCGTCGCCATCGCGCTACCGGCGGGACTGGACCACGTCCGCGCGACGCTCGGCGCCTGGCAGCTGGGCGCGCTGGTGATCCCGATCGACTCCGCCGCTTCCGGGCGTGAGCTGGCGGCGTTCCGGGAGGCGATCGGCGAGCACGTCCTGATCGACTCGCTCGACTGGTACGGCGATGACCCCACCCCGCGCGAGCCCGTCGGCTCACCACGCTCGGCGTCCCTCACCGGCGGTACGACGGGGCAGCCGCGGGTGATCGTCCGATCGAGGCCGTGGGTGTATGACGAGGGCAACTACCTGTCGGCCAGCGACATCTCGCACGGGGTGCGTGAGGGGCAGGTCCAGCTGGTCGTGTTGCCGATGTACCACGCGGGATTCGGTGCGCTCTACCAAGGACTCGCGCTCGGCCATCTGGTGGTGATCATGGAGCGCTTCGTCGGTTCGTTGTGGCCTCGGCTGGTGGCTGAGTACGGCGTGCAGCATGTGCGGATCGTTCCGGCGTACTTGCGGATGCTGCTCGACGTGCCGGGGCTTGCCGATCACGATCTGTCGAGCATCGAGTCGCTGTATCACGGTGCTGGGCCTTGTCCGGAGCATGTCAAGCGGCGGTGGATCGAGTTGCTCGGGCCGGAGCGGGTGTACGAGGACTACGGGAGCCAGGAGCGGATCGGGGCGGTCGCGATCCGGGGTGACGAGTGGCTCGAGCATCCGGGGAGTGTCGGGCGGCCCGCCGAGGGGGCGATTCGGTTGCTCGACGAGTCGGGTGAACCGGTCGGGGCAGGGGAGATCGGCGAGATCTACTTCCGGGGGGCGCGGCAGCCGGAGTACGTCGGAAGCGGCCCTCGGCTGGCCGAGCGGGACGGTTATCTGTCCATCGGCGATCTGGGCCGGCTTGACGCGGACGGCTATCTGTACCTGGTCGATCGGCGGTCCAGCGTGCTCAATGTCGGCGGGCAGAACGTGTACCCGGCCGAGATCGAGGAGGTGCTGGCCGGTCATCCAGCGGTCGCCGACGTCGCCGTCACCGGGGTGCCGCACGAGTATCTGGGGCAGAGCGTTCATGCGCTCGTCGTACCGGGTGCGCCGGTCTCGGTGAGCGAACTGGAGGACTTCTGCAGGGCGAATCTGACGGCCGGCAAGGTGCCGCTGTCCTTCGCGCTGGTCGACGAGTTGCCTCGGCGGACCAGCGGGAAACTCCGCCGCGATCAACTGACGGGACTTCAGCGATGAGCACTCAGGAGATCGATCTGGCGGCTTCGGCCTTCTGGCGGTTGCCTGATGTGGAGCGGGACGCGGCGTTCGCAGTACTGCGCTCGGAGCCTGCGCCTCGGTACTTCGCCGGCGGCAGCAAGGTCGAGTGGGGGCTGCCGAGTGGGCAAGGGTTCCACGCCTTGGTCAGCCATGCGGATGTTGTGGAGGCGACTCGGCGGCCGGAGGACTTCCAGTCCGGGCAGGGCGCTGTCAGCGTGATGGATCTGCCGGTGGAGTTCAACGAGGGGTTCAGTTCGCTGCTCAGCATGGATGGTGAACGGCATCGGCGGGTTCGGCGGATCGTCACTCGTGCGTTCGCGCCTCGCACGCTGGCCAAGTTGTCGGGCACGATCGACAAGGTTGCGGCTGAGTTGGTGACCGCGGCGGTGCGACGGGGTGAGGGCGACTTCGTGGCTGAGGTCGCGGCGCCGCTGCCGTTGCGGATCATCTGCTCGATGACGGGGGTGCCGCCGTCGGAGTACGAGTTCGTCTTCAGCCGGTCCAGCCGGATTCTGGGGGCGTTCGATCCGGAGTACGCCGCTGGGCAGCCGGATGTCGCGACGAACATCCTCACGGCGGGCGCGGATCTGATCCAGCTGATCGACGACCTGGTGAAGCAGCGGGAGACGGATCCGCGCGACGATCTGGCGACCACGCTGATCCAGGCTGAGATCGACGGTGAACGGTTGACCCGGGCGGAGGTGGCATCGTTCTTCATCCTGCTGCTGGTTGCCGGGAACGAGACGACTCGGCACGCGATCAGTAACGGACTCCTGTTGCTGCAGGACAACCCGGACCAGCGCGACGTGCTGCTCGCCGACTACGACCGGTATGGCGGGACGGCGGCTGAGGAGATCGTGCGGCTCACCTCGCCGACTGTTTGGATGCGCCGGACGGTGAGCCGCGACTGCTCACTCAACGGCAATCGGTACGCCGAGGGGGATCGGCTGTTGCTGTTCTACTGGTCGGCCAACCGGGACGAGAAGGTGTTTGCCGATCCCAGCCGGTTCGACGTGACGCGCGATCCGAATCCTCATGTCGGATATGGCGCGGGTGGACCGCATCACTGTCTCGGCGCGTTCCTGGCTCGGATCGAGTTGACCGCGGTGTTCCGCGAGTTGCTTCGGCAGGCGCCTGGACTGCAGTTGGCCGGTGAGCCGGAGCGGCTGGCGTCGAGTTTCGTCAATGGCTACAAGCGGATCGGCTACCGGGTCTGACCGGCCGTTGCGATCAGTGCTGCGAACTCTGCTGCGCTCGGGTCTTCGAAGAGTTCGTAGACCTCTAACTGGACGCCGAACTCGGCCTCGACGCGGGCGAGAATACGGAAGGCGGCCAGCGAGTTGCCACCGGCCTCGAAGAAGGTCGTCGCCGGCTCGCACTCGACGCCCAGCACCTCCGACCAGATCCGCCGCACCTGCTCCTGGTCGCGCTCCTGCTCCGGCTTCCGCTTCGGGTCCTGGTCGCGGTCCTGGTCCCGCTCGTCGTCCTGGTCGAGGGCCTGGTTGGTCATCGGGGGGCTCCGTTCGGGGTTTGGAGTGAGCGGGCGTAGCTGCCGACGAGGCGGTCGAGGACGTCGTCGGAGACGGTCGGCGGGTCGTCGATGCCGAGCGCGGGCAGGTTGTCGCGGCGGAACTTGATCGATCGCGAGATGTACTTGCCGGTGTAGGTCATCCGGGCCTCCAGTACGCGTTCGAGCTGATTGAGCGGGGCGGCGGCCACCTCGTCCTGCGGGGCGATCCGCAGGTCCACGGGGAGGTGCGCGCTGATCATCTCGGCGACCTTCGCGGCGGTCACCGAGACGCTGTCGACCAGGTGGATGATCGGCTGATCGAGTCGGCTGAGGTCGCGGTTCGCGAGCTCGGTCATCCAGCGAACGCAGGCATCGACCGGTACGAGGTGCAGTTCGGCCGTAGGGTCGCCGACTACCCGGAGGCTTTCGTGGGGGCGTCGGCGGGTGATGGTGTGGATGGCGCGGATGTAGTCGTAGAGACCGTAGTCGGTGGCGGCGCGACCGGTCCGCGAATCACCGACGATCTGGCCGAGGCGGAGTACGGCGCCGGGCGTATCGGCGTACAGGAGCTCTGCTTCGCGCTTGGTGTACTCGTAGTAGTTCCGGAACTCGTGCGGCTCAGCCGACGGATGCCAGACCTCCGGCACTTCATCGCTGACGACCCCGCAACTGTAGGCAGAACTCACCTGGAAGAACCGCGACCCAGCCGGCGCGTACTTGTGAAACACAGCCAGCGCCGTCCGAGTGCCGTCAACGTTGACCTGCTGAAGCTCCTCATGATTCCCAGGCCGAAAGGTGATCGCCGCCGCCAGATGCCAGTAGTCACACGGCTCGGCGAACAACTCCTCCAACGCTGCCTGGGCCAGCCCGAGGTCCGGTCTGTCCAGCGACCAGTCCAGCACCTCCAGGCCAGGGAGGTTGGCCGGGGCGGCCTGGCTGACGAGCTCGGAGCCAGTCGTGGCGATGCTGGTCGTGCCGAGCTGGGGCGAGGCGAGGTCGGTGTCCGCGATTGCGGCGGTGGTGATTTGGTGGCGGACGGCGTCGGGTGGTTGCCTGGCGAGGGCGGTGACGTGGTTGCCGTTGGCAAGCAGTCGATGGATCAGGTTGGCGCCGACGAAGCCGGTGCTGCCGTCGACGATCTGGCGGCGGCCCGGTGGAGTCGTCGAGCGTGCAGCGCCGGCCACATCTGCGGCTTCGGGTCGCTGATCTTGTTGCGGGTGGGTGCTCATCCGCAGTACCGGTGCCAGAGTTCGCGGCGGCGGGCCTTGCCGCTGGAGGTGCGGAGGACGAGGCCGCGGGGGCCTGTCTCGATTCGGATGTCGGCTCCGCCGGTTTCGCGGGTGAGGACTGCTTCGGCTGCTGCCTGCTGGTCGTCGGTGAGGGGTTGCTCGCAGACCAGTACGGCGGTCTCGCGGCCGGCGGCGATGCCTAGGGCGACTGCGATTCGTCCGGCCGGGATTCCGGTTTCGGTGACCAGGCGGGCTTCGAGTTCCTCGGCGAACAGGTGGCGGCCGCGGACCTTCAGGCTGTCGCCAGTGCGGCCGACGACAACCAGCTGTCCGGCGTACAGGAAACCTGCGTCACCCGTCCTGAGCTGGGTCCCGGCCAGACGGGTGGCCGAGGTCGAGTCGCCGAGGTGGGCCTGGGTGGTGCTGACCGAGGGGCCGGAGACGGCGACTTCGCCGAGGTGCCCGGGCGGTAAGGGCCGACCCTCGTCATCCAGTACTTCGAGCAGCAGGCTGGGATGTGGTTGCCCGCAGCATGTAACCCAGCCCGGACCGGCGGGGACGGCTTCCAGCGGTTGTTCGTCGAGGACCGAGACGAGCTGGCCGGGTACCATCGTCGACCAGTCGGGGCGGATCGCCAGCGGGGTTTCGCCCTGCGTACCGGTCACGGCCAGCGTCGCCTCCGCCAGACCGTAGGCGGGACGGAAGGTCCCCGGCTGGAACCCTTGCGGCTCAAGCAGCGTGGCGAATCGCTGGAGCACAAGCGGATCCACCCGCTCCGCACCAACGATCGCTACGCGCCAGCCGCTGAAGTCCAACCCGTCCAGCGCTTCCGGCCGTACCCGGTTGAGCGTGTAAGCGAAACCAAACGTCGGCGACACCGCCACGGCGGCCCCGTCCGCGCCAAGACAACGCAACCAGCGCAACGGATCCCGGATGAACTGATCAGGCCGCATGGTCCGCAACGGACTCTGATTGACAATCGGCGTCAACAGACACCCGATCAACCCCATGTCGTGATGCAAAGGCAGCCAGCTAACCGTCAACTCATCCCGCCCCAGCGCCAGCCACCGCCGAATCATCCCGATGTTCGCACCCAGATTCCCCACAGTCAGCCGCACCCCACGCGGGCGCCCCGAAGACCCAGACGTGAACTGCAGAAGGGCGATCGCCTCCGGGTCGAACTGGTGCGGTGTGGAGGCGGGGATGGGGTCGGGGTCTTGGGGAGTGGCGTGTGGGGTGGAGTTGTCGTCTTGTGGGGCGGGACCGGGGGTGAGGGCGGTGACTTTGCAGGGGAGGGCTGCTTTGGCTACTGCGGCTGTTAGGTGGTCGGCGATGGTGGGGTCGGCGATTACCAGGCGTGGGTTGGCGAGGGTGAGGAGGTGGGCGGCGTGGTCGATGTAGTTGTCGAGGGAGCCGAGGGCCAGCGGGGGAGCGAGTGGCGACGGTACGGCGCCGGCCGCGAGTACGCCGAAGAAGGCTGCGACGAAGTCGTCCACGCCGGCCAGCGTCAGCGACACCACATCACCTGTCTGGACGCCCTGTTCCCGGAGCCACGCAGCTGTGCCCAAGGCGTCGGCCGCCAGCTCGGCGTACGACGCTGAGGCCCACTCTCCATCGTCGCGGAGCCAGGAGATGCCTGCATCTGACCGCGGCGAGGAAAGCCACCCGAGCAACGCATGGGCATCGCCGAGCTCAGCGTCGGTTTCTGGGGGGAGTTTGGTGGTGACGAAGGTGGTCAGGTCGGCTACTGAGGTCAGGCCGATCAGGTCGGCTTCGTCGAAGGGTTCCAGGCCGAACTCGATCTGGAGGCTGACGAGTAGTTCCATCAGGTGGAGGGAGTCGAAGCCTAGGTCTTCCACCAGACGGGCGGGGGCCGTCGGGGTGGTGGGGCCGGCGGGGGCGTGGTCGGCTACTAGCTCGGCGACGCGGGCCGCGATGGGCATGCGAACTCCTTCGGTCCGGGGGCAATGCGGTTCAGTCCGGGGATAGCGCGTCGCGACCCTACGCACGGGAGCGGTTCATCGGGGGACCCTCTGCGTCCTGATGGAATCGTCTTGACAGGGGCGGGGGATTTTGGTTTCGTCCGGGGCTGATGGGGACTCGGGAGGGCTTGTGATGCGGGTACCGTTGTCGTTCCCGCAGCACCTGCTGCGATTTTTCGATGTGCTGCATCCGGGGCAGGCGACCGGGCCGGCGTTCGTGATCAGCGCGGCGTACCGGGTGAGCGGGTCCGTCGATGAGGAGTTGCTGCGGGCATCGGTCACCGAGCTGATCGGCCGGCACGACGCACTGCGCGCCACCCTGCACGGCGGCGACGGCATGCCCTGGCAGGAGATCCACGAGCCCGGCGTGGGCCGGTTCGAGTCGATCGACCTCACCGAGCGCGGTGGAGACGTCGGCGGCGACCCCGACGACTTCCTCGACAGCCTGGACACCCGCGACCATCCGGGCGACCGATCACCGCTGCTCTGGGTGTACTACGCGAAGGTCGCCCCCGCGGACGGCGTACTGGCGCTCGTCGCCCATCACTCCGCAGCCGACGCATGGTCGATGGATCTACTCGTCCGCGACCTCGCCACCTGCTACGCCGCCCGCATCGAAGGTCGTCTGCCGCAACCCGTTGCCGCCAGCACCTATGCGGAGTTCGCTGTCGACGACCAGGCGCGGCGTGACAGCCCGCGCGCTGCAAGGGCACTCGACTACTGGTCGGCCAAGCTCGCCGAGGTCGACGTCACCTCATTGCCCTCCGATCGGCCGAGGGAGCCGAAGGACGACGGCATCCGCGGCCAACTCCGGTTCGACATCGACCCAGCGCTCGCGGAGCGACTCGCGGAGACGGCGCGCCGGGCGAGGTGCTCGCCGTTCATGGTCCACCTGACGGCGTACCTGCTCACCCTGCGCGAGCTGACCGGCGCCACCGACCTCACCGTCCCGACCCTGACCGCCGGCCGCGGCCGGCCCGAGCTCGACCAGACGGTCGGCTTCTTCCTCAACGCGCTCCTGCTCCGCACAGACCTCAGTACGGCGAAGGACGCCGGAGAAGCACTCGCCGAGGTACGCCGCACCTGTCTGGATGCCTACCGCAACGAACTTCCCGTCCTGCGGCTGCTGGAAGAAGTACCGGACGCCGGCCTGCTGCTGGCTGACGAGTCCTTCGTCCTGATGCCGTTCCAGCACATCCCGCTTGGCCGACGGCAGCCCCGAGCATTCGGCCCCGCGGCGACCTATGAGTCCTTCGACCGCCGCCCCGGCTCCCGCCCACACGGCGTGGCAGTGCCGTTGGACGGTCTGTGGACCATCGACGAGCGCCCAGGCGGCCTGCTCACCGGGAAGATCTCCTACACCCCGGCCATGTTCGACGCCTCCACCCTGGAATCCCACGTGGACGCGTACCTGAACCAACTGCACAAGCTGGCCTGGACATGAAACGGCCGGCAGCGCGCAACCGCGCACTGCCGGCCGATCAGCAGCTCGGTCTCAGCCGAGGTAGTCGCGCCACGGGCCGGTGATGGCCAGCGTGATACCAGGCGTCTGGATGTTGACGAAGAGCACCTTGCCGTCCTCGGAGAAGGTCGGGCCGGTGAACTCGGAGTCGTTGAGCATGTTGCGGGCGATCGCGTAGGTCGGGCCGCCGGGGACCGAGCTGAGCACGTGGCTGCTGGCCAGACCGTCCTCGGCCAGGATCAGCGAACCCCACGGGGTGACGGTCACGTTGTCGGGTGCGTCGAAGTTGAAGTCGTCGTACTTCGCCGCGGCGCCCTTGTCGGCGGCCGGGTTGGCCGGGAAGTAGGTGACCAGCTGGATGGTCTGGTGCTTGTAGTTGTAGAACCAGATCATCCCCTCGTGCGGGACGCCGTCGGCCGGGATGTCGGTGGTGCCCAGCTTGGCGAACGAGTTGACCACGTAGACGCCGTCGTGGGTGCCGTAGACGCCCTCGAACTTCTTGCCGCGGGTGACCTGGCCGTCGGTGAACTGCTTGCGGGCCGAGACCGAGACGGCGTCGCGGTCCGGTACCGGCACCCAGGCGACCCGGAACGGGCGCAGCAGCTGCGCCGAGGTCAGGTACGCGACGTCCGGGATCGGCTTGCCGTCGTCGTTAAGGATCGCCATCGCCTCGAGGGTGCCGAAATTGACGTCCTGCAGGTCCTGCCAGCTCTCCTTGCCGAGCCGGTAGCCGGCCGGGGCGGTCCAGCGGTAGAAGGATCCGTTCGGGCCGGAGGCGTCCTCGGACAGGTACACGTGCTGCTTGTCCCGGTCGACCGCGACCGCCTCGTGGGCGAACCGGCCGAGCGCCTTCAGCGGCACCGGGTGCGCGGTCTTGCCGTCGCCCCAGACCTCGAAGACGTAGCCGTGGTCCTTCAGCCGGGTGGTGCCGTTGGCCTTGTTCTCGGTCTCCTCGCAGGTCCACCAGGTGCCCCACGGCGTCGGGCCGCCGGCGCAGTTGGTGAGGGTGCCGGAGATGCCGACCCACTCGCCGTGGTTGGTGCCGTCGCGGTCGACCGAGATGACGGTGCAGCCGCCGGCCGAGCCGACGCCGGAGTCATAGACGGTACCGGCGATCTGCGGTACGCCGAGCGGGTCGTTGCCGCTGATCTCGTGGTTCTGGATCAGCGTGTACTGCTTGGTGCCGTTGCCGAAGACCGCCGTGCCGTCGTGCAGCGTCGGGGTCTTGTGGCCGCTCTTCAGCGTGGTCTCGCCGGCGTGCGTGACGACGGTGTACTTGAAGCCCGGGGGCAGCGCGAGCAGACCCTTGGGGTCGTCCATCAGCGGCGGGAACGGGCGGTTGGTCGGGAACGGCCGCGAGCCGCCTTCAGCGGGCTCGGGGGTCGCCTCGGCGAGCGAGGGGACGGCGCCGACGGCGGCGAAGCCGACACCCGTGGCGCCGACGGCGGCACCCCGGAGGACAGAACGACGATCGAGAGACATTGCGTTGCTCCTTGGATCCTGGACGTGACCCCGATCCTCACTGCCGCAGGCGAACAGAAGCTGAACAACTCTGGGCGAATTGTTCTTGTCACCCGCTGGATTCAGCGGCCGACGGAGCGTCGCCGAACGAGTCGCGGCCGGTCCGGCGGAGGCATCCAGGTGGCCAGTAGCTCCCGGTGGGAGGGGAGCGGATGCAGGCGCCGTACGTCGATCTGCCGGACCAGCTCACGCCGCAACCGGAGCATCGGCAGCGCGAGCCTGACCTGCTGGATCGCCATTGCCGGGGTCTGACTCCGGGTCCGGAGGGTGAACTCCACGTCGCCGTGCACGAAGCAGAGGTCGGCGCGCAGCCGCATCGGCCAGGGCAGCCGGCGCCCGGCGTACCGGATCTCGTGGAGCTCGGACGCCGACGCGGGCCAGCCCATCCGCACCTGGATCCGCACGACGTACCACCCCATACTGCCGATGATGCGCCTCCGGAATCCGCCCCGCCAGGTTCTGGCCCGTGCGATGACCAGGGGGTCGTACTGGTGCGAGAGTGGGGGCTGGAGCGCGAGGGTGTAGTCACCAGTCCTACTCAGGAGGAAGAGAGTCATGAGCGATCTGAAGCTCGAAGCGGTTGTCATCCCGGTCACCGACGTGGACCGGGCGAAGACGTTCTACGGCGATCTCGGCTGGCGGCTCGACGCCGACTTCGCGTTCGACAACGGCTTCCGGGTCGTGCAGTTCACGTCGCCGGGGTCGCCGGCGTCCGTCCAGTTCGGGTCGAAGATCACCTCGGCGCCGGCCGGTTCGGCCCAGGGGCTCTACCTGGTCGTCTCCGACATCGAGGCCGCTCGCGAGGAACTGCTGGCCAAGGGAGCCAAGGTCAGCGAGGTTTTCCACAGCGTCGCGCCGGGTGCCCAGTTCGCCGCCGACGGCGAGGGGCGCGAGAGTGGCCGGGCCGAGGACGGGGCCAGCTACGGCTCGTTCGCGACCTTCAGCGATCCCGACGGCAACACCTGGCTTCTGCAGGAGATCACGAAGCGCCTGCCCGGGCGGATCGACTCCGGCGAGACCACCTACGCCTCGGTGCAGGACGTCCAGGACGCCCTGATCCGGGCAGCGACCGCGCACGGCGAACACGAGAAGCGCACCGGCGAACACGATGAGCAGTGGCCTGCCTGGTACGCCGCGTACATGGTCGCCGAACAGTCCGGCGCCGACCTGCCCGAGTAACCGTCCACAGGCAGTGGCGAGGTGGCCGCCAGGCCGCCTCGCCGCCGGTATGGTTCGAGTATGGCGACAATTCGCTTCACCCAGACCACCACCGCGACACCTGAGCAATTCATCGCCGGCCTGACCGACTTCGGCCCCGGGGCGTGGGGACCTGTTCGGCAACAGCACCGACGGCTACCTGAAGGTGCACAGCCAGAGCCCCGGCCATGCCGACGTCACCGAGGGCTCGAACGGTATCTGGGAGCGGCTGTCCTACGACTGGACCGACCCGCACCACATCGTGCTGAAGACGACCGAGTCCAACCTGTGGGGCCCGGGCTCCGGTCACGAGTACACGCTGACCGAGCGGCCCGACGGCAAGACCGACATCGCGGTCGTCGTCGACCGGGTCGGGATGGGCGTCAAGGGCAAGCTGCTGGGCGCGCTGCTGACCGTCGGCGGCCGGCGGATCCTCGGCAAGGCGTTCGAGAAGACGCTCCGGGCGATCGAACGCAGGGGCTGACTCCGACTGGAGGGGTGGTCATGTTCGCAGGGATGCACATGCCGTCGTTCGACCGGGCCTCGGCCTGGCTGAACACCGCGCCACTGGCCCTGGACCGGCTGCGCGGCCAGGTGGTGCTGGTGGATTTCTGGACCCTGACCTGTATCAACTGGCTGCGCACCGAGCCGTACGTCCGGGCCTGGTCGCGCGCCTACCGCGACGACGGGCTGGTCGTCGTCGGGGTGCACACGCCGGAGTTCGGCTTCGAGCACGAGCTGGACCGGGTCCGGCTGGCGGTCGCCGAGCGGGAGATCGACTATCCCGTTGCCCTCGACAACGACTACGGGATCTGGACGGCGTTCGCCAACCACTACTGGCCGGCCCTGTACTTCGTGGATCGCGACGGCAAGATCCGCGATCATCACTTCGGCGAAGGCAGGTACGAGCAGTCCGAGCGCGTGATCCAGCAACTGCTCGGGATCGAGCGTGAGCTGGTCTCGCCGTCGGTCGTGGGTGTCGGCGTCGAGGCGGAGGCCGACTGGGCCAGTCTGCGTACTCCGGAGACCTACCTCGGGTACACGCGTGGTGAGCCGATCGAGGGGCTGGCCGGCGACTGGAGGGTTGAGCGGGAGTACGTCGTACTGGACAAGGCGGGTGGCAGCATCGCCTTCCCCTTCCGTGCCAGGGATGCGCATCTGGTGCTGTCGTCGCGGCGGAGTGAGCCGATTCCGTTCCGGGTGCTGCTCGACGGGCAGCCGCCGGGCGCGTCCCACGGGGTCGATGTCGATGCTGAGGGCAACGGGTTGCTCGAGGCCGGCCGGATGTACCAGCTGATCCGGCAGGACGGGCCGGTCTGGGACCGTACGGTGGAGATCACCTTTCTCGAAGCCGGCGCGGAGGCCTACGTCTTCACATTTGGTTAAACGAGTTGCTGGCCGCCGTCGATGTCGTAGGTGGCCCCGGTCAGGGCGGTGTTGGTCATCAGGTGGACGGCCAGGGTGGCGATGTCCTCCGGGCCGACCACCCGGCCGATCGGCAGCGTCGATCGGAGCTGCTCGCGCCGGGTGTCGAGCTGATCGCCGAGCAGTGTCGCCGACAGGGGAGTGTCGACGAAGCCGGCCGCGATCAGGTTGACCCGGATCGGGGCGAGTTCGACGGCGAGATTCCTGGTCAGGGCGGGTCCCGCGGCGGTCAGCGCGCCGATGACGGACATCCCGGGTGCGCTCTTGCGGCCGCCGGTGCCACCCATGAAGAGCAGGGTGCCGCCGGGGCGCACCTTGCCGATCGCCAGCTTGCTGATCAGGATCGGAAGCAGCAGGTGCGACTCGAGGTCCTCGCGGGCCTTGTCGAGGTCGAGCTCCGGCAGCGGAGCGTAGTACGGGCCTGGGCCGGTGACGAGGACGTGGTCGATCGGGGCCGGCAGGCCTTGGAAGAAGCTCGTCAGCTGGGCGAAGTCGGTGGCGTCGAAGGCAGCGGTCTCCGCGCCCAGCTCCTGTCCGGCCGCTTCGAGCCGTTCGGCGTTGCGGGCGGTGATGATCACCTTGGCGCCCTTGGCCCGCGCCAGCCGGGCGGTCTCCAGCCCGATCCCCAGGCTGCCGCCGATCACCACGACGGTCTGGCCGTCCAGTTCGCTCATCATTACTCCGTTCGCTGCGGGTCGAGTGCGGGCGTCACCATCACCTTCATGGAGTTGCCACAATAGGCGCCTCCACGAGGATCCACCCGTTGCCGTCCGGGTCACTGAACTCCGCACAGGCGCACCACCGGCGAACTCGCCGACGGGCAGAGCCTGGTACTGGCGATCCGGTGCCGGCAGCGGTCGTTCGCATCCGTGGAAGGCTCTGGTGCGTCAGGCAGGGGAGCGGGCGAGCGCGCCGCGGAGCTGCCGCCGGGAGGTGATGCCGAGCTTGGAGTAGGCCTTGCGCAGGTGCCACTCGACGGTCCGGTGGCTGATGAACAGCTGCGCAGCGATCTCCGGGTTCGTCAGGCCGTCCTGGGCCAGGCCGGCGATCTGGGCCTCCTGCGCGGTGAGGTCGTTGGCCGTCTCGGGTGAGCGCTTGCGGACGGTCTCACCCGTGGCGAGCAGCTCGTGCCGGGCACGCTCGGCGAATCCTCCGAGTCCCATCTCGATCAGCAGGTCGTGGGCTGCCCGGAGTTGCTCGCGGGCATCGACGCGACGACCCTCGCGGCGTAGCCATTCGCCGTACAGGAGGTGGGCGCGGGCGATCTCGACGCGCAGGCTGGTCCGGCTGAGCCGGTCGAGCGATTCGCGGTACGCCGCCTCGTCCGACGTCAGCAATGCGCGGACACGGCTCTCGATGCCGAGCCCCCAGTCGGTCGGGAGGGCGCTGGTCCGTTCGGTCAGCCACGCGAGAGCGGCCTCGACCAGCTTGGTGTCACCGGTCCTCGACGCTGCCTCGGCGAGCTCGCTCACCACCAGTACGCCGTACCCGACGACATCCTGCTCGAACACCTGGCGGGCCGCCTCCAGCGCAACGTCGTACCGCCCGAGGCCGTTGTGCAGCACCGCCCTCCCGTACGTCGCGAACGCCGTCATCCGACCCTGGTCGCGGGCCGTCGCCTGGCGGATGGTCGTGTCGATCAGGTGGGTCGCCGTCGCCTCGTTGCCCCGGAACGCTTCGAGCATGAGGTTGCCGTAGGCCACTCGCGGGTTGCCCGAGGCGGCCGCGATCCGGCGGTCCTCCTCGAGCAGCCCCGCCACGACGGACAGCTCGCCGGTCAGGCACAGGAGGTTGGCCCGGAAGTTGAGCGCGAACTGCAGTTGCACCAGGGCGCCCGACTCGCGAGCCAGCCGGTCCTGCCGGAGGGCGAGCTCGAGCGCTGCGCCGAAGTCCCAGACCTCGAGCGCGATCGTGCCGCCCGCGCGGTTCCCGGCCAGCCAGAGCCAGCTGCTGACCTCGTCGGCGCCGATCTCAGTCTGCAGAGCATGGGCGAGTGCCTTGGCGAGCACCGGTGCGGCCGCTGGATATCCACGGGTGAAGCGCAAGGCGAGCGCGTCGAGCAGGAGGTCGACCGGCCGCTCCGATTCAGTGGCAGCCGGTACTGCGTTCGCCGTCTCCATCAGGATGGCCGGGGCCTCAGATCCGGTGGACCACATCGCGGCCGACAACGCCTCGAGATAGGTCTCGCGCGATTGGCCGGGGTCGAGCGGTTCGAGCTGCTTGGCCGCGTCGAGCAAGTGCCGGGCAGCGTCGCCGGCGTGCCCTTGGTCGAAGGCGATCTCTCCCCGCAGGCGTTCGATCTCGGCGGCCCGGAGTGGGTCCGGTGGTCCCGAGGCAGCGCTTCCGAGCAGGGTGAGCGCGCCGCGCAGCGCGCCCGAACTGCGCATCACTCCGGCTGCTGCCAGGGCTCGTCGGGCGCGCTGGGCGGGCTCGGGTGTCAACGCCGCCGAGCGTTCAAGGAAGGCGGCGGCCGCGACGAGACCACCGCAGCCGGCGGCCCGGTGAGCAGAGTTCTCGAGCTCGGCCGCGACGTCTTCGTCGGGTCGCGCCGTCGCCTGGGCGCGGTGCCAGGCCCGCCGATCCGGATCGACCGCCGGGTCGGTCACCTCGGCCAGGGCCCGATGCACGGCCTGCCGATCCTGCGGCGAGGCCATCCGGTACGCCGCCGAGCGCACCAGCGGATGCCGGAACCGGACGTGCTGGCCGAAGCTGATCAGCCCGGACTCGATCGCGGCCGCTGCCGGGTCAGCGCCTAGACCGAGCTGCTCGGCCGCGCGCCAGAGCAGGGTCGCGTCGCCGAGCGGTTCGGCGGCGGCGGTGAGGAGGAGCAGCCGGGTGTCGGCGGGGAGCGGTTCGAGGCGTCGTGCGAAGCCCTCTTCGATCCGGCCGGCCAGACCTCCCGAGGTGAATCCGTCGGTGAGTTCCGCGGTGGTCCAGGCGAGTGGCAGTTCGAGCAGGGCGAGCGGGTTGCCACGGGTCTCGGCGACGATCCGGTCGCGGACGCGCTGGTCGGCGAGCCCGGGCAGTACCGAGTCGAGCAGCGCCCGCGCGTCGTCGCCGTCGAGGCCGCGGATCTCCAGCTCGGGGAGGCCGGTCAGTTCGTGCTCCTCGCCGTCGCGGACGGAGAAGACCAGCACCACCGACTCGGCCTCCAGCCGCCTGGCGACGAAGGCGAGTACCTGCGCGGACACCCGGTCCAGCCACTGGGCGTCATCGACGACGCACACCACGGGGTGTTGCTGGTCGGCCGCGTCGCTGAGCAGATTCAAGACGGCCAGGCCGACCAGGAACCGGTCCGGCGCCGATCCGTTCACCAGGCCGAACGCAGTACCGAGGGCGTCGCGTTGAGGCGGCGGCAGGTGGTCGAGCCGGCCCAGGAACGGCTGGCAGAGCTGTTGCAGTCCGGCGTACGCGAGCTCCATCTCGGACTCGACGCCCGCGGCCCGGGCGACCTGGCATCGCTTGCCGCGGGCGACGAACGCGTCGAGCAGGGCCGACTTGCCGACACCGGCTTCGCCGCGGAGTACCAGTACGCCGGCCCGGCCGGCCCGCGCGGCGTCGATCACGCCGTCGAGTACGGCGTTCTCCTGCCGGCGTCCGCGCAGCTCACGATCTCCGATGGCCACGGGGCCAGGCTTGCATCCGGGTGGCCCGGGCGCAATCGTCGCCAGCTCGTGCGGTCGTGCGGTCGTGCCTAGTGGATGCGGGCGATGACGAGGTTGGGGTCCTGCTGGGTGAGGTAGGCGGCGCTGAGTACGTAGGCCGTGTTTCCCCGTACTGCGACCGAGGTCGGATTCTGGAGACCGTCGGCGCCGGTGAGCAGCGTCTTGCGGGTGCCGTCGGGGCGGATCAGGACGAGGGTGCCGGCCGAGTCGATCGTCGCCACGAGGTCGTCGCCGTGACCGGTGAACTCGAAGTCGTCGATACCGGGCAGGCCGGTCGCGCGGGTCTGGAGCTGGCCGGCCCGCTGGTGGTGATCGATGGGGATCCGCAGGACCGTGCCTTTGTCGAGATTGGTGACCCAGACGGCGCCGTCTCGGAGCTTGACGCCGTTGACACCCAGGAAGCCGGTGCTGGCCAGTTCTGGTGCGGTCGACCAGGCCTTGGGCGTGCCGCCGGTCTTCGGGACCTGCCAGATCGTGCCGAGGACTGAGTCGGCGATGTAGAGGGTGCCGGTGCGCTTGTCGAGTGCGAGGCCGTTGGGGAGGCCGGTGGCTGGGAGGGGTGCGATGCGTTCGGGTTTGCCGCCGGGGCGGAGGCGGTAGAGGCCGGTCAGGTCCGTCGTACCGGTGGCGTAGAGGAAGTACAGGGTGCCGTTGGTGTCGCGGACGATGCCGGAGGTGAGGGGGAAACCGAGGACGGGGGTGTGGTTGGCGCCGTCGGCGGGAGCGGGGAGGGTGGCGAGGACGCGGGTAGTGCCGTCGGGGTCGATTCGGGCGATCTGGCGGCCAACGGCGAAGGTGACGTAGAGGACGCCGCCGGGGGCTAGGGCGACGTTCTCGGGCGTTTGGCCGGCTGCGAGGTCGAAGTGCACTGCGATGCGGGCAGCGGTCGCGCGGGAGGCGACGGCGGCGGCCGAGAGGCTGGGAGACGACGGGCCGGCCGCTGCTGCGCCGACGGCGGTCGACTGGAGGCCGGCTGCGGCGAGGCTTGCGGCTAGTGCGACGGCTGAGAGCGCCTTGATTCTGGACATGGGTATCCCTTGTTTTGTTGGGTTTTGGGTGTTGTCAGGTTGGCTGGTAAGTCTTGGTGGGCGCGGTCGCCTGGGCGAGAAGGTTCAGCGCGGTCTGGGACGGCGAGCCGGGCTCGGCGGTGGCGACGACGATGTACTGGTCCGGTCGCGAGGGGCTCTGCAGCGTCTGCTGGGTGACCGTCAGGCTGCCGACCAACGGGTGGTTCATCGCATAGGCCGCGACGTCGCAGGGCTGGATGCGGTGGTCACCCCAGAGGGCGGCGAACTCGGGGCTGTTGACGGTCAACTCGCCGATCAGGTTGAGCAGCAGGGGATCGTCGGAGTTCCGGCCGACCGCGATTCGCAGGTTGCCGACCACGGCGCGGGCCTTGCTCAGCCAGTCGGGGTAGAGCTCGCGCAGATGCGCGTCCAGGAACACCAGCCTTGCCATGTTGGGCCGGGTCGACGGTTGCCGGGGTGCGTCGGGCGGTAGGTGGCCGGCGTACAGGGCATGTCCGAGCTGGTTCCAGGCCAGTACGTCGGTACTGCGCCCGAGCACGATCGTCGGCGCGTCGTTCAGGGCATCCAGGAGAGCAGTCGTCGCGTCGGTGACGCGCTCGGGGGCGGGCCGGCGGGTGGAGGGGCGACGCTGTTTGGCGTCGGCGAGGAGGCGGAGGTGGGTTCGCTCGGACTCGGTCAGGCAGAGGGCCTGGGCGATGGCGTCGAGGATCTCGGGCGACGCTCGGTGGGACTGTCCCTGCTCGAGGCGGGTGTAGTACGGGGCGCTGATTCCTGCGAGGAGCGCTACCTCCTCGCGGCGCAGACCGGGTACGCGGCGCTTGTCGAGGTAGGTCTTGAGGCCTACGTCTTCGGGGAGCAGTCGCGCTCGCCTTGCCTTCAGGAACTCGCCGAGCTCCCCGCTTCCGTTCATGTCTCCGAGTATGCGTCGGGGCCGTAATGCCAGCCTGACCCGCTGAAGGTCAGGCAGTGGTGTGACCCAGGTCATAGCCGTAGCTGGATTGCAAATCGATATTCAGGTGTTGAGGATCAGCATGACCACACTCGAACTACCTGTCGTGACCGCGCGAGAACCGCGGACGTTGAGCCGGAAGGCCAGTTTCTGGACCGCGGCGGCTGTCGCGGGGCTGAGCCTCTGGACGAGCGCGGCGCCGACCACGACGTACCCGCTCTACGCTCGAACCTGGCATCTGACGCCGACCGCTACGACGGCGATCTTCGCGGTCTATCCGATCGTGCTCGTGGTGTTCCTGCTGGTGTTCGGGCAGCTGTCCGACTACATCGGGCGACGGACGACCATGCTGTACGGGCTCGGCGCGATGCTCGGTGGGGTGCTGCTGTTCGCGGTGGCCCCGTCGGTCGGCTGGGTTTATGCCGGGCGGGCGCTGATGGGGGTGGGCGTCGGGTTGGCGCTGGCGCCGGCGACGCTGCCGCGGTCGAGTTCAGTGCTCGCGGGAAGGCTGCGCGGGCCTCGTCTGTGACGACTGCGGCGACGACGGTCGGGTTGTCGTTGGCGACGATTGTTGGTGGCGGGCTGATCCAGTACGGTCCGGCGCCGCGGCATCTGGACTTCTGGGTGTTGGTGGCGGTGATCGCTGTGGTGTTCCCGTTCGTGTGGGCGATGCCGCGGCACACCAAGGACGAGAGCCAGGGCCGGTGGCGCCCGCGCCCGATCAGGGTGCCCAAGGGGATCCGGCTCCTGTACGCCGCTGCTGCGCTCGCGGTGACGACGTCGTTCGCGTTCGGCACGGTGTTCCTTGCCTTGGGCGCCCAATTGGCTCGTGACCTGATCGGGTCGACCAACATCTTCGTGACCGGGCTGGTGCTCGCGATCCTCTCGGCGACTGGTGGGGTGACGGCGATCTTGACCCGTGGCTTCCCGGCAGGACGGCAGGTTCTCGTCGGTACGGGCTTCGTTGCTGCGGCGCTGACGTTGCTGGAGGTCTCGGCGCAGACGCACTCGCTGCTGCTGTTCATCGTGACCAGCCTGCTCGGCGGAGTCAGCTATGGCCTGCTGTTCTCTGGTGGACTGGGGCTCGTCGCCACCCACGCACCGGCCCACCACCGAGGCGGTACCGTCTCTGCGGTCTACTTGGTGGCCTACGTCGGTCAAGGCGCGGTGGCGTTGTCGCTCGGAGCCATCGCTACCGCCTTCGGGCTCAGCACGGCATTGCTCCTTGGCGTGCTGGCAATCGGAGTGCTTACGGTCCTGGCGTTCGGAGTGGCGGGGCTGCTCGCAGTACGGGGTAATTTGGAAGCGGAGGCCCGATGAAGACTGAAACAGCTCGACCGACCTGCTCGATCGCCCGCACTCTGGAGGTCATCGGCGACCGCTGGTCCTTCCTGATCCTCCGCGAGGTTCACCGAGGCAACACCCGCTTCGCCGAGTTCAAAGAAATCCTCGGCATCGCCCCGAACATCCTCACCGCCAGGTTGCACACCCTGGTGGAAGCCGGCGTCCTCGAGAAGCACGACTACCGCGCCGAAGGCGAACGCACCCGCTCCTCCTACCACCTCACCCAGGCCGGCAAGGACCTCAAGCTGACCCTGGCCGCCCTCCAGCAATGGGGCGACATCTACGAACCCCGCGAAGAAGGCCCCACAGTCCTCCGCCGCAACACCCAAACAGGCGAACTCGTCTCAGTAGCCTTCATCGACACCACCGGCCAAGCCGTCCCCAACGAAAACGTAACCTTCGAACCAGTCCCCGGCGGCCCCGCCGACCACCTGATCTGGCGCTGACCCCACACAGGCAAGACACCCCGGCCGGCCGATGGGTGCCTTGGGCAACAACCAAACAGCGAAGAGCAACAGCGAAGAGCAACAGCGAAGAGCAACAGCGAAGAGCAACAGCGAAGAGCAACAGCGAAGAGCAACAGCGAAGAGCAACAGCGAAGAGCAACAGCCAGTCCCGGCTGCTGCTGTGGTTCACGCTGTGCCGGGCTCCCAGTTGCGAAGAACTACATAGAGACCGGCTTCCGTTGTGGTTTAGGCAGTGCCGGGAGCGACGGTCGTGGGCGAAGACCTACAGGCAAGAAGTACAGGCCAGAACTACAGGCCAGAACTACAGGCCAACCCGGTTGTCGCTGTGGTTCACGCAGTGCTGGGACGAAGGTCGGTTGCTGGGCGGCAAGGGCGCCGAGGTGAAAGGCAGGGGCGGGTCGGCTGCTGTCGACGTCGAGTGGCGTAGCCGCGGCGCGAACGCCGAACGAGGCCCCGCTCCTCAAACAACCTACAGGTACTTGGTCGATGTGAAGTGGTGAGGAATTCACCTTGTGGATAAGGGCTTTCCGGCCCAAAACTGTCGCCGGACCCGTCTAACGTTACGGGTATGGACGACCGGGCGGTGGAGACGATGAGCGGCGACGAGCTGCTGTCCGACTCCGACGTCATCGAGGCCACGATCGAAGAGTTGCTGGCCCGCCGCCACCAGGTTGTCCGCCGCCTGGACGAGATCAGGTACGCCGAAGAGATCGGTGCCCATGACACCGCCCGGTTGCTCGAGAAACGCTACCGCCTCGACCCCGCCGATGCCCGCCGCCGGGTCCGCCTCGCCGTCGCACTCCCGAAACACCCGACCGTGGCCGCCGCGCTCCCCACCCCCGGCAACGACCTGCCCGACGACGCCGTGGTGCTGTCGTCGGCGCAGGCCGACGCGATCGTGTCCGCGCTGGAGAAACTCCCCCAACGCGCCAACATCCCCGTCGAAGAACTCGACGCCGCCGCCGACGCGATGGTCCAGGCCGCCCGGCACATGAACCCCGGCGACCTGCGCAGCCTGGGCGAACAGGTCCGCAACATCCTCGACACCGACGGCCCCGAACCCCGCGAAGCCGCCGCCCGCGCCCGCGAAGAAGTCTGGGTCAAGAAGGCCGACGACGGCGTCAAGTTCGGCGGCTACCTGGCCGGCGAGAACGCCGAGAAACTCCAGACCGTCCTCCAGGCCGGCGCGAAACCCCACAAGACCGACGACGGCGAACAGGATCCGCGGTCCCGCGGCAAACGCCAGGCCGACGCGTTGACCGATGCCCTCGACATCGCGCTGGCGTCCGGTGACCTGCCCACCCGGGGTGGGATCAAGCCGCACATCGCGGTCACCATCAACCTCAACGACCTCCTCGACGCCGGCCGCCACGCCACCGGTGACCTGACCTACGGCGACGGCCTCTCGGCGGCGGCGATCCGCCGGTTGGCGTGCGATGCCGGGATCATCCCCATCGTGCTCGGCTCGGACAGTCAGCCGCTGGATGTCGGCCGCGAGTTCCGGTACGTCACCAACGGATTGCGTAACGCGTTGAACCAGCGCGACAAAGGCTGCGTCATCTGCCACGCCCCACCCATCTACTGCGACGCGCACCATCTGGTCAGCTGGCAAGACGGCGGAGTCACCAGCCTCACCAACCTCGTCCTGCTCTGCCGCGTCGACCACAACTCACTGCACGACGGCCACTGGACCATCACCATCATCAACAACCAAGTCCACGTCACCCGCCCCACCTGGGCCAACCCACCACCCCGAAACACCGGCCGAAAACCCGACCAGCCCAGCACCACCCCCGCGACCGCACCCGCGCCGACGGCCACTGACCCCTGGGTCCGGTCAACCGCCACGGCCGCACCACCGACAAGCGCGGATCCCCAGCCACCAGCTCCACCGTCTGCGACGGACGCACACTCTGGCCCGGGCACGCGGTCTGCGACGGTGGCACGGTCTGGCCCGGGCACGCGGTCGGGCACGGGCACACGGTCTGCGACGGAGGCACGGCCTGGCCCGGGCACGCGGTCGGGCACGGGCACACGGTCTGCGACGGAGGCACAGTCTGCCCCGGACACAGGGTCCGGCCCGGACAAACGGTCTGGTCCGGGCACGCGGTCTGCTACGGACATAGGCTTTGGTCGGGACACACGGCCGGGTCCGGGCGCACAGCCCGCCACGAAGAGACGGTCCGGCCCGGGTGCATCGTCGGCGATGGTTGACGCCGATCCCTGGTCTGAGTTGCCAGGGTTGGATACGACACCTGCAAGTGGTGCTGGGCCTTGGTCTGCAGATGATGCTGAGGATTGGTCTCCATCGACCGGCGCGAGCAGAGCAGCCGCGGCGGCTGACGCTGGCTCCTGGATGCGGCCGGCGGCGGCTGACGAAGTACCGGTGAGCACCAGCACCGGCATCGACTCCAGCACCGGCACCGGCACCGACTCCGGCACCGACTCCGGCACCGACTCCGGCACCGGCACTGACTCCGGCTCCGGCTCCGGTACCGGCTCTGACTCCGGCTCCGGCTCCGGCTCCGGTACCGGCTCTGACTCCGGCTCAGGCTCCGGCCCCGGTACCGGCTCAGGCTCCGGCTCCGGTACCGGCTCAGGCTCCGGCTCCGGTACCGGAGCCGGCTCCCGCTCCGGCTCTGGCTCAGGCTCCGGTACCGGCTCAGGCTCCGGTACCGGCTCCGGCTCTGGCTCTGGCTCTGGCTCCGGCTCTGGCTCCGGCTCTGGTACTGGTTCCGGTATCGGCTCCGGCTCCGGTACTGGGGCCGGTAACGAGGCTGGGGCGGCGGCTGCGCCAGGTTCGGCATTGGCTCGGGAGTGGAGTTGGTCTTGTCGGGATGAGGTCCCGTGGGGCGCTGGCGAGGACAGTGCTGGTGTCGATCCGTGGGGCGACGGCTCGCCAACTGCGGGTACTTCGACTGGGGTAGTTGGATCGGCCAGCACGTCTACTCGGAGCTGCGCCGGTGGCGGCAGCGTCCCGTGGGCCGCACCCGAGGAAGCAGCCGCATTTGACCGGTGGGCTGAGGCTGACAGCGCCTGACACCAGCCGCAACGGCGTCTGAGACCAGCCGCAACGGCGTCTGAGACCAGCCGCAACGGCCGGCCTGCCATTGCGATCGGACATCTCGTCGACGACCGAGGGTTCGGTCGTGAGGTGCGCAGCTGGGGCTGGGCGTGGAGTGTCTTCGCCTGGTTGCCGTCGGGCATTTCGATCGTTGGTTGTTCGCTCAGGGGCATGGCTCGCTTTCTGCAGCGGCAGAGGGTGGGCACAGGATCCACCTGTGCGCCGCTGGTGCGACAACGGCTGTCTCGGCAGTGGCGAGCTGCTCCAGCGACTGGACCGCGTAGAAGTTCCCGCCGTACGCGAGCCGAGGTGGCGGCGACTGCTAAAGGGTATGACGTGAGCGCGTCGTTCCACCGCGCAGTGTTGAGGCTCGTCCGGAGTTGGCGGTACGGGTCCGCTAGTTGCGCGGCATCAGGGGACTTCAGCTCGACGCCGGCTTCGGGCTGGGGTTGGCCTTGTCGCGACGACGTCCTGTGGGTCGCGATGAAGTCCTGTGGGTGGCGACGACGTCCTGTGGGTCGCGATGAAGTCCTGTGGGTGGCGGCGGCATCTTGTGGGTCGCGATGACGTCCTGTGGGTCGCGATGAAGTCCTGCGGGTAGCGGCGATGAGACTGTGGGGCGAAGAGTGGGTGACAGGACTGGCGGTACGGCGGCGTCGTCTGGGGGGCTCGGGGGTGGTGCCAATCTCGCGCGGAGTCAGTCCGGTCCCGACGCCTCCTCTCTCGCTGCGAGCGAGGCTGTGGCGTTCGACCCCGGCCGGACAGTGTTAGATGCCGGGCGCCAACCGGACTGCCCGGCGTTCGGTAACTGCCTCTTGGATCCACAACTGCTAGGGATGCAAGAGGCTTCTGGCAGGAGAACTGTTGGTATGACCGTCGCCAGGCGAACGACTGGCGCCCCGATCCTCAGGACGGCGCAGGAGCCGACTGTTCGTGGGTCTTGAGGTCGAACGGCTTGTGGTGGCGGACTAGGCCGAGCCCAGGGGGAGGAGCGGCAGATGGCTGGTTGGTTTGGGGTTCACGACCTGGGAGGTGAGCTTCATACTGCAGACGATCGGTGTGGCGTTGGGGGTGGGGAATGGTGTCTGGTGGTCGTGACCCGAAGGTTCCTCGGGATCCGGAAGGGGCTGTGGCGGGGGAGATTCTGCCGACGCCCGCGGACGAGGCGGCTCAGGCTGTGATGGGGTGGCTGGTGGAGCATCCCAGTAGCGATGCGGGGACGGTTCGGATTCTCAGGGATCGCGAGACCGTGGTCGTGTATTGGAAGGGTGAGCCGCCGGCTGAGTTGAAGCTGGTCGCGGCGAGTCAGGTGGTGCCGGTGGCGATTCGCAACGCTGTCTACAGCCGAACTGAACTCGTAGCGGCTGCGTGGGCGCTGATGAGGGCCAACAGGGGTGTGGTGAATTCAGCTGGGCCGAACAGTGACTTCACCGCGGTGGGGTTCACGATCAGGCCCGATGCTCCGGAGTCGGCGGTGGAGGCGGTGCGGGCGGGGAGTGCGGTGCCGGTGGAGTTTCGGGGAGTTGAGGACATCAGGAACGCGGGTGGACCTGATGGGAGCGGGCGGCCTGTCTGGCGCTGACTTTTCAGGGCAGCGCCAGACGACGGCGGTGTTGGTCAGCGGGTGACTGTGAGGGTTGTGGCCAGGTCGTTGGTGCCGGTGGTGGGGTGCCAGGTGTTTTGGTTGGCTAGGCGGATTGAGTATTCGGGACGGTTGGGGAGTTGGGGGTCGGCGATTTTCAGGAGGAGGTGGTAGGTGCCGGGGGTGGG
>NZ_BAAAHK010000003.1:322981-358374 GCF_039525325.1 Kribbella koreensis | reverse complement strand
GGGGGGGGGGGGGGGGGGGGGGGGGGGGGAGGTTGAGGTTAAGGGTGGTTGTGGTGCCGGGGAGCCAGCGCCTGGGGTCCGTGGGGACCGGGGTGGTGTAGGTGTGGTGGGCGCCTTGGAAGATGAGGGTGACCTTGCGGGGGTTGTAGGGGGTGGCCCAGCCGTCGTTGCGGATGTTCAGGGTGATGGGGAGGTTGCGGCGGGGGCGGCTGGAGGTGGGGTAGGTGCCGTTGACGAGGGTGAAGCGGTAGCCGAGTTGCTTCTTGGCAACCGTTAGGCCGTCGGCCCAGGTGTCCAGCACGTCGTGGTTGTAGTCGGTGTTGAGGAACGAGAAGTGCAGGCGGGCCATTTCCTCCGAGGCTGAGGGCCAGTCGGAGCGGGGAGAGTTCACGGCGCAGGTCTCGCCGCCCTGGGGGAGGTACTTGCTGTCTTGGGCTACGAAGTCTTTGTCCAGCTGGATCGGGTCGCTCAGGTAGGTGCCGAAGTCGTCGGGGCTGGCCAGGAAGCAGTCGTTGTGGTGGCCGATTCGGGCCAGAGGGGTGCCGTTGTAGGCCTGGGCGGCGGTCAGGGCGCCGGCAGTGCCGGTCGGTACGCCGTAAGTGCGTTGCTTCATGTATGGGGTGCGGACCTGGATCATCCGGTCGCGGGGGAGTGCTCGGAGCAAGGCGTCGGTCACGGCCTTGCGATCGGCCCAGTTCTGGTCGGTGACGATGCTGGGGTCGGTCGGGTCGGAGAAGTGGTCGGTGTAGTAGCCCTCACCCCAGAGGCCGATGAAGCCTTCCTGGACCAGCTCGATGACGTCGGAGTTCTGGCGCAGGATCGGGGTGAGCTGGTTGATGTGCTTCAACACCCGGGCCAGGGGTGCGTCGCCGTACGGCGTGGGTGGCGGCCAGCCTTCGCCGGGGAGCGCGTAGGCGAAGCGGACGATCGCCTTGACGCCCGCGACGCGGATGGTGGTGAAGTCGGCGCGGACCTTGTCCAGGTAGGCCTGGTCGAGCTTGTCCTGGCCGGCGAACTTCTCCAGGTAGAAGACGCGGAGGATCTGGGTGATGTTCTCAGAGGTGCGGAACCCCCGCAGAGTGGTTGCGTCGAGCGGGACATAGCCGGAGCCGTCGGCGTAGTAGTGCGTCTCGGTGTGGTGGTAGAAACCGCGCTCAGGGTTGGCGATGACATCGGTGGAGGCGGTGTAGGTGCGAGTGGTCGTTCCGTTGCCATGGGCAACGGCGGCCTGGGTGGGGAGGGCCAGGCTCAGTAGAGCGATGGCGACGGAGAGCTGTCTCAGGCGGGGCCGGTTCACGATGGACTCCTTGAAGGCTAGCTGACGGTGATGGTGCGCAGGAGCGAGTTCATGCCGGTCGCCGCTTCCCAGGTGGACTGGTTCGCGAAGCGCACGGAGTACTCGGGGCGGCTGGACAGCTGTGGGTCGGGGAGGTTGAGGAGCAGGGCGTACGAGCCGACAGGGAGGCTCGAGGGAACGGTGAGGGTTTGCGAGATCGTGGTGGTCGCGCCGGCCGTCCACTTGCGGGGGTCGGTGTTCAGGGCGAGTGCTGTCACAGCGCCGGTCGACGTGTTCCGTAGTGCGAGCTGGACGGGACGTGGGTTGTACGGCGTCGCGAAACCGCTGTTCTGCAGGGTGATCGAGATCGGAAGGCTGCCGCCGCGGGTAGCGGTCGTCGGGAGCGTGCCGGTCTGCAGGGTGAAGCGGTAGCCGAGGCGCTTGGTGATGTCCGCGAGGCAACCGCCGGTGTTCCACGAGTTGAGGACGGTCGGCTCGTAGTCGGTGTTGATGAAGGACCAGTGGAAGCCGGCGAGCTCAGACAGAGCCGTCGGACAGCTCGACCGCGGCGGGTTCGAGCCACACGTCTCGCCACCCATCGCTACGTACGACGTGTCGGACTGCAGATAGGGATACTCGACCGAGGTGTTCTCGTACGTCCCGAAGTCGTCCGGACTGGCCAGGAAGCAGTCGTTGTGGTGACCGAGCCTGGACAGCGACGATCCGTTGTACGCCGAACCGGCCGCGACCGGCGACGTCGAGTACATCGTCCGCTTCATCTTCGGCGTCCGCAGCTGGACCATCCGGTCCGACGGCAGCACGCTGAGGATCTTGTCGACGACCGCCTTCCGATTGGCCCAGTCGGCCGAGCTGACCGTGCCCGCGTTGCCGAAGTTCTGCGTGTAGTACCACTCACCCCAGGCACCGATGAAGCCCGCCTGCATGACCGCGATGACGTCCTTGTTGCCGCTCAGGTACGGCGCCAGCTGATCGAGGTGCGACTGCACCCGGCTCAAAGGCGCGTCGTCGCCGGCCGTCGAGGTCGTATACGCGAACCGCAGCACCATCTTGAGCCCAGCGGCCCGTACGGTCGTGAGCTGCTGCTGGAGCTGATCCAGCGCCGACTGCGCGATCGCGGAGTTCTTGTACTCCGCGAGGTAGAACACGCACATCACCAGCGAGATCCCCTGGCTGGTCCGATAGCTCTGCAGCGTCGCCAGCGAGAAGTCCGCCTTGTCGCAGTCACCGGTGTGGTGATAGAGCCCGCGCTCGGGATTCGCGAAGTTGTCGGTCGCCGCCGGGTAGGTCACGTCACCCGAGCCGCCGCCCCCGCTGTAGACCTGCGTGTACTTCGCCGACGTCTCCAGCGGCGCCTCCACCTGGAACACCAGATCGGCATCGTTCGGCGTCGCGGTCTCACCGATGCTCGAGCGACTCACCGTCCAGCGAGCGACTCCGCCGGTGTTCGAGAAGGTGACCGCCCCGACCAGCGTCCAGCTCCAACCGCCGCCGTTGTGGTGGTACAGACTCCCGTTCTCCAGCAGGTAGTCAGCACCGACCCCACCCGTTGCGAAGCCGGTCGACGGACTCCGATCCGTGTCGATGTAGGTCCGCGCGTACGTCGGTGCGCCGGTGAAGCCGAACTGGTACGTGACAGTGGTCGCGGTGTTCGTCGCGGACTGGCCGCTGATCGTGGCGTAGGCGGGAGACGTGATGGCAAGGGCGGCGAGCAGGCTGCCGGCGACGGCAGCGGCGAGCGTCTTCAGAGACCTCATGGGCGGTAGGTCCTCCAGTGAAAGGGGTCAGCCTTTGATTCCAGATGTCGCGATGCCCTGGATGAACTGGCGTTGCAACAACGTGAAGATCGCGATGATGGGCAGCGACGCGAGCAGCGAGCCGGCCATCAGGACGGGGTAGTCGGTCTGGAACTGCCCTTGCAGGGAGGCGAGTCCGGCCGAGAGTGTCATCTTGTCGGGGTCGGTGTTGACCACCAGCGGCCAGAACAGGTCGTTCCAGGACCACAGCAGGACGAGCAGAGCCAACGCGACCAGCCCCGGCCGGGCCAGCGGCAAGACGATCGACCAGTAGATCCGTACCGGCCCAGCGCCGTCGATCGCCGCGGCCTCCTCGAGCTCCCTCGGCAGCCCGAGGAAGAACTGGCGCAGCAGGAACACCCCGAAAGCACTGAACAGCCCCGGTACCACCAACGCCTGCAGCGAATTGAGCCAACCCAGCGACGACATGATCTGGTACTGCGGAATGATGAACAACTGCGGCGGAACCATCAGCACCGACAGCAGAACGCCGAAGAGAACGTTCCGGCCGGGGAACCGCAGCCGCGCGAACGCATAGGCGGCCATCGAGCAGAACAGCACCTGCCCGATCGTCCGCAGCCCAGCCATCAGCACCGTGTTGAGGAACTGGTGACCGAACGGAAGGACCTGGAAGACCTTGCTGTAGTTGTCCCACCGCCCCTCCGGCAACAGCGACGGCGGGACACTCGTCGCACTGCTCAGCGACTTGAGCGACGTGATGATCTGCCAGACGAACGGCGCCACCATCGCCAGCGCCGAGGCGATCAGGATCGTGTGCACCGGGGCGTTCTTGCTACGCATAGTGCACCCACCTCTTCTGGAACCGGAACTGGATCGCGGTCAGCACGACGATGAGGAGCAGCAGCATCATGACGATGGCGGCCGCGTAGCCGCGGTCGTTGGTGACGAAGGCCCGGTCGTAGAACAACTGGACGACGGTCTCCAGCCGGGGGAACGCCGGGTTCGCCCGAGCCCCGGCGCCTGCCCCAGCCATCACGTAGACCAGGTCGAACAGCTGCAGCGACCCGATCACCGACACGACCGACACGAAGAACGCGGTCGGCGACAGCAGCGGCAGGGTGACGTGGAAGAACTGCCGCCAGGGTCCGGCGCCATCGATCGCGGCAGCCTCGTAGTACTCCTTGGGGATCGCCTGGAGTCCGGCGAGGAAGATGATCAGGTTGTAGCCGACGCTGGCCCAGATACCGACCACCACCAGCGCATACAGGGCGGTCGCGGGATCGGCCACCCAGTTCGGACCGTCGATCCCGATCAGCGACAGCAGGTAGTTGATCAGCCCGTAGTCACCGTTGTAGAGCCACCGCCAGACCATCGCGATCGCGACCGGCATCGTCACGACGGGCAGGAAGAACAAGGTCCGGTACAGCCCGACGAACCGCATGCCCTTGCGATTGAGCAGGACCGCGAAGCCGATCGCCAGCGGGATGCTGAGCAGCCCGAGCCCGGTGTAGGTGAGCGTGTTGACCAGCGCCCGGCCGACCTCGGGGTCGCTGCCCAGCCGGCGGTAGTTCTCCAGGCCGGTAAAGGTATGGCCGCCGAACGCACCCCACTCGGTCAGCGAGAAGTACGCGGTCTGCAGCACCGGCCAGAGGTAGAAGATCGCGATCCCCACGCCTGTGGGAGCGATGAACGCGTACCCCCACAAGGCCTCCTTGACGGATCCGGGTCGCCGCATCTCACTCCTTGGCGAGCAGCGAGTTCATCGCCTGCGCGAGGTCGGTGGCGGCCTTGTCGATCGGCTCCTCACCGGTCCAGGCCTTGGTGAGGTACGTGAGCTCTGCCTCGTTCCAGGCGGCCGTGTTCTTCGAGACCGGGAACGGTACGGCGTAGCTGACCGAGTCGAGGAAGGTCTGCAGCTTGAGCTCGGGATGCGCCTTGACCCAGGCGGTCTGCGTTCCGTTGTACGCCGGGATCGGACCCTTCTGCCCGAGGATCTCGGCCGCGTCCTTCGAGCCGAGGTACTTGACGAACTCCCACGCCTGGTCGGGGTGCTCGGTCTTGCCCGAGACGACGTTGGCGACCCCGTGGATGATGGTCGCCTGCTTCTCACCGCGGGGGAGTGGGGCGACGTCGACCTTGCCCTTGGTGTACGTGTTCGCGGTGAACTCCGAGACGTTCCAGGAGCCACCCCAGTACATCGCGATCTTGCCCGCCTCGAAGAGCTGGATCGGGGTCGTGTCGGTCATCGTCTTCAGGTCCGGTGACTGCTTGTTCTTGATCAGGTCGGTCCAGAACGTCAAGCCGGCAATGGTTTTCCGGTCGTCGTACCCGGACTTCTTGCCGTCCGGGGAGATCACGTAGCCGCCGGCCTGGGCGATCGTGTCGTACTGGTACTCCTGGAAGCTGCCCAGCTGGGCGGCCGTGCCATAGATGCCCTTCGACGCGTCGGTGAGCTTGGCCGTGGCGTCCTTGAAGTCGGCCCAGGTCCAGTCGTCCTTCGGATACGGGACCTTCTTGGCGTCGAAGAGCGTCTTGTTGTACCAGACGCCGACGGTGTCCATGTCCTTCGGCAGTCCGTACGGCTTGCCCTCGAAGGTGTAGAGGTCGGTGAGCGGCTTCGGGTAGACCGAGAGGTCGGCCTGGCCGGGCATCGGCGCGATCACCTTGTTCGACGCGTACAGCTGGAAGTTCGGGCCGTTCATCCAGAAGACGTCCGGTGCGGCGCCACCGGTGACGGCGGCCTTGAGCTTGGTCCAGTAGTCGGCCCACGGGGTGAGCTGCACCTGGACGGTGATGTTCGGATGGGTCTTGGTGAACTCGGTGGCGAGGGCCTCCATCACCGGTTTCTGGTTGGCGTCCCAGACGCCGTACGAGAGCGTGACCTTCGCGTTCGGGTCGGCGGCCGACTTGTCGTCGCCGCCACCCGAACAGGCCGAAACCGCTAGTAGCCCGCCGAGCAGCAGCGCGCTCAGCCTCTTCGACAATCGCATCCTGGGTCCTCCAGACAACATCCCGGTGATTGGGACTAATCATGGAGTCCATTGAAATTATGTCAAGGGGTTGGCGCCTTCGGACATGCTCGTTTCCACTTGTTCGAGCGCCAAACGCACCGCTCCGAGCACTACCCCCTCGTCGCCGAACGTCGAGATCCGGATCTCCGGCGTCCGCAGACACCACCGATCGAGCTCCCCGCGCAAGCCGTCGATCACCACATCGGCGGAGCGGGAGAATCCGCCACCGATCACCAGCAGTTCGGGGTCGAGGGTCAGGATCAGAGCTGAAACCCCCACGGCGATATCCCGGGTATACCGCCGGACGGCCTTGGTGGCAGCTCGATCGCCGCTCCGGGCGGCCTCGAACACATCGCTGAACTCATCTGCCCCGCCCCGCCCCTCATCGCGCTCGCCCGCCGCGGCCGCGCCGGGCCGGGCGAGCGAGGTGGGATTGGGGCGGGCAGGCGCGGTGGAGCTGCCGGTGGCAGGCGTGGGGCGGGTGCTGCCGGTGGTGAGCCCGCGATCGGTGCTGCCGCCGGTGGGTCGGGTGCCGGCGTTGCTGGCGGTCCAGGCTCGGAGGTGGTCGGGGGCTTTGAGCCAGCCGACGGCTGGGAGGGCGCCGATTTCGCCGGCGGCGTTGGCGAAGCCTCGGTGGAGTTTGCCGTCGATGATGAGGCCGGTGCCGGTGCGGACGCCGGCCAGCAGGAAGACGACGTCTTTGGCGTAGCGGGCTACGCCGCGCCAAGACTCGGCCAGGGCGGCCAGTTTGCTGTCGTTTTCGACTCGGATCGGGGCGGGGACCAGGCGGCGCAGGTGGTCCGCGAGGTCGACGCCGGTCCACTCGGTGAGGGAGTCGGAGAGCATGACTTTGCCGGTGCCGTCGACGAGGCCGGTGGTGGCCACGCCGGTCGACCAGATCTGGTCGGGGGTGGTGCCGGCGCCGGCGAGGGCGGCGACCACGCAGCGGTCGATGGCGGCCAGGCGGTCCTTGCGGCCGAGTTCGGGGGTCACCGCGACGGTCGCGGAGTGCAGCACCTCGCCGTCGAGGTCGGTGACCAGGGCGCGGATCGTGTGACCGCCGATGTCGACGCCGAGCACCCGTCCGGCGTCAGCGCGGAACCGGTACCGCCGCGCGGGTCGCCCGACCGTACCGGCGGTCGGCTCTGCCTCGGCCACCCAGCCGCGGCCGATCAGCTCCCGGATCACGTCCTCCGTCGAGGCGCGGGACAGACCGGTGCGCTTGGCCAGCTCGGTCAAAGTCAGCGGCTTGTCGTCGCGCAGCGCCCTGATCGCCGCCATCGCGTTGAGCTGCCGCAGTCTGGACAGGTCGCCACCGCTCGGTTCCTCGGTCATCGTCCACCCCTTGAGGTTCGTCGCGATCAGTGCCAATAATGATGGACTCCTTTATATCTCGGGGAAAGGAATCCATGACAAGCGTGACTCTAGCCCTGGTCGGCGGCGGACTCCGCGGACAGCTGTACGCCCGGAGTGCCGTCGCTTCCGGGACAGCCCGGGTGACCGCCATCGCCGAGCCCGATCCGGGGCGGCGGACGGCACTCGGTGCGGAATTCGGCGTACCGGCCGATCGCCGGTACGCCGATTGGGCCGACCTGGCCGATGCCGGCCGGCTGGCGGACGCCGCGATCATCGCTACGCAGGACCAGCTGCATACGGCTCCGGCCGTGCGGCTGGCGGACCTCGGGTACCACCTGCTGCTCGAAAAGCCGATGGCGACGACCGAGGCCGAGGCGACTGCGATCGCGGCAGCGGCCGAGCGCAACGGGATCATCCTCGCGGTCTGCCACGTGCTCAGGTACACGCCCTACACCCGGATGCTGAAGGAATTGCTCGACTCCGGGCGGATCGGGCGGCTGGTGAACGTCCAGCACCTCGAGCCCGTCGGGTGGTGGCATCAGGCGCATTCCTTTGTCCGCGGGCATTGGCGGCGGTCGGACACGTCGGCGCCGATGCTGCTCACGAAGGCGTGCCATGACCTCGACTGGCTGGTGCATCTCTTCGACGCGGTACCGACGCGGGTCAGCTCGTTCGGCAGCCTGTCCCACTTCAAGGCGTCCGAGCGTCCCTTGGGCGCTGCGCTGCGTTGCCTCGACTGTCCGCTGGAATCCACGTGTCCGTACTCCGCGAAGCGGCTCTATCTCGACTGCCTGGCCGATCCGGATCGGCACTACTGGCCGTTGGGTGCGGTGACGGACGAGCGCACCGAGGCGGGTGTGCTCGAGGCGCTGCAGACCGGTCCGTACGGGCGGTGTGTCTATGCGTGTGACAACGATGTTGTCGATCATCAGGTGGTGAATCTGGAGTTTCCCGATGGCGGCACGTGCTCGTTCACGATGAGCGCGTTCACGCCGATGGAGCATCGCAGGACAAGGCTTCTCGGCACGCACGGGTTCCTCGACGGCGATGGGCAGACGATCCGGTTGGTGGACTTCCGGACCGGTGAGGAGGAGCTGCTCGCAGTACCGGAGGCCGATGGTGACGGGCATGGTGGTGGGGATCAGGAGTTGACTGCGACGTTCCTGCGCGCCGTACAGACCGGCGACCCGACCTTGCTGCCCACTGATGCCGGCGCCAGCCTCGCCACGCATCGGGTGGTATGGGCCGCCGAGCAGGCCCGAACGAGCGGCACGGTGGTCACGCTGACCGCCTGAAAGCCGCTCGGATGCGAGCTATCGTTGGAGGGCACGGATCGCTCGAGTTTGGTGAGGCCGGCCCGGATCTACCCCGCCGGTGGCATCGATCCGCGCGGGGAGTGGACATGATCCTCGACATCGTCTTCATCGCGGTCCTCCTCGGCCTGATCGGCGCGGCGCTGAGCATGCGCGTCGTGAAGCAGTTCGAGCGTGGCGTCGTTTTCCGGTTCGGCCGGGTGCAGCCGGAGATCCGCGGTCCGGGGCTGGCCATGCTGGTGCCGATCGCGGACCGGTTGCAGAAGGTCAACATGCAGATCGTCACGATGCCGGTGCCGGCGCAGGACGGCATCACGCGGGACAACGTGACGGTTCGCGTCGACGCGGTCGTGTACTTCAGTGTCATCGATCCGGTCCGGGCGACTGTCGACGTACAGGACTATCTGTCGGCGATCGCGCAGGTGGCGCAGACCTCGCTGCGGTCGATCATCGGTAAGAGCGATCTGGATGACCTGCTGTCGAACCGGGAGCGGCTCAACCAGGGGATGGAGTTGATGATCGACAGCCCGGCGCTCGATTGGGGTGTGCACATCGAGCGGGTGGAGATCAAGGATGTCGCGCTGCCGGAGACGATGAAGCGGTCGATGTCGCGGCAGGCGGAGGCCGAGCGGGAGCGGCGGGCGCGGATCATCACCGCGGACGGCGAGCTGCAGGCGTCGGAGAAGCTCGGGCAGGCCGCTGAGGTGATGGCGGATCATCCGGCGGCGCTGCAGTTGCGTCTGCTGCAGACCGTCGTCGAGGTCGCCGCCGAGAAGAACTCGACGCTGGTACTTCCGTTCCCGGTCGAACTACTCCGCTTCCTGGAACGCTCCACCCCCGCCGAAGCGCCGAAGCCGAAGGCGGTAGCGGAGGAGCCGGCCGCAGCGGAGCCGGAAGCGGCCTCGGCACTGGAAGCTGGCGAAGGCGACGCGCCTCCGCAGGAGCTGGCCTCATCGGCTCCGCCGGTCGCGGAGCTGTCGGCCGTCCCCGATCCGAAGTCGGCCGTGGCTGGACAGCCGGAGCCGGCCGAGAGGAACGGGCAGGCCTAGGTCGAGGTTGCTTGGGCCAGGAGGCCGTCTACTACTGCTTCGATGCCTAGGGCAAAGGTGTCTGGGGCGGCCCAGCTGTCCCAGTGGTGAGCGACGGACGTGAGATGCGGTAGGTCGGCCTCGTTGAGGCGTTCGAAGAAGGCGTCGAAGTCGGGCGGGGTGGCCTTCTCCTTCGTGCGGGCGCGGACGAGGATCTCGCCGGCCGCGTAGTACCACATGTTGCGGAAGAGCAGGACGGCCTGCTGCGGCGTACAGCCGTGGTCGATCGCGCCGGCCAGGATGGTCTCGACGAACCAGAGGGTGGGCTCGTTGAGCCGCGCGATGAACCCGTCGACGGTCAGCACCTCGGCGGTCCACGGCCAGGCCGCGAGGCTGTCGTGGATCGCGATGGCGGCCGTGATGATCCGGTCGCGCGGCGCGCTGGGCAGCTCGGGGTGCGGGACCTTGTCGAGGTACGCCGAGATCAGCAGGAGCAGAAGATCCTCCTTGTCCCGGACGTGGTGGTAGAGCGTCGTGGGGCCGACCCCCAGCTCAGCGGCGAGCTTGCGGATCGTCAGCTGCTCCCAGCCGTCCCGGTCGATGAGCTGGCGGGCACCCGCCAGGATCTGATCCTCGCCGCGGTGGCCGTCGTGCAGTTCATGGTGTCGCTGGATCTGTCGGTCGTGAATCTCGGCCTGCCGCAGATCGGCGCCGCCCTCGGCTTCAGCGAAGTCGGCCTGACCTGGGTGATCCACGCGTACGCCCTCACCTTCGGCGGCCTGCTGCTGCTCGGTGGCAAACTCGCCGACCGGTACGGCCGTAAGCGCGTCCTGTTGTCCGGGCTGGCGTTGTTCGGGCTGGCCTCATTGGCGGGCGGATTCGCGCAGGACGCTGGCCAGTTGGTCGCTGCCCGTGCTGCGCAGGGGGTCGGTGCTGCCGCGCTGGCACCGGCCGCGTTGTCGCTCCTGACCTCGACCTTTCCCAGTGGCAGGGAGCGTGCCCGAGCCTTCGGCGTGTGGAGTGCGGTGAATGCGGCGGGTGGCGCGTTGGGGGTGTTGATCGGCGGGTTGCTCACGGAGTACGCGAGCTGGCGCTGGTTGATGTTCGTCAATGTGCCGATGGCGATCGGTGCGTTGGTGATGGCTTGGCGCAGTGTGCGGTCTGATGCCGGCTCGGGGGATCGCGGTCGTCCGGATGTGCTGGGTGCGGTTCTGACGACGTCGGGCATGGTCTTGCTGGTGTTCGGCGTCGTACGGACCGACCGGCACGCGTGGGGTTCTGCGGCCACGCTCACGACGCTGGCGATCGCGGTCGCTTTGCTGGCTGCTTTCGTCCACGTGGAGCGGACGACTACTCGCGATCCATTGATCCGGCTGGGATTGTTCGCCAATCGGGCGGTTGCGGGGGCCAACTCGTACAACCTTTTGCTGGGGGCTGCGATGGCGTCGTCGTTCTACTTCGCGTCGCTCTATCTCCAGCGGGTGCTCGGAACTGGACCGGCGCGGACCGGCATCGAGTTCCTGCCGTTTGCCTTCGGGGTGGTGGTCGGGGCTGTTCTGGCGATCAAGCTCGGTAATCGGTTCAGTACCCGGGCACTCTTGGTGATCGGCGGGCTGCTGGCGTCGGCTGGGTTCGCTTGGTTCGGGCTGATCAGTGCCGATGGGTCGTTCCATGCGGACTTCCTGGGGCCCTCGATCGTCACGAGCATCGGGTTCGGGATCTGCTTGGGGCAGGTGGTTTCGCTTGCCACGGCAGGGGTTCCGGCGCATGAGTCGGGTACTGCGTCCGGGCTGCTGGCCAGCTCTCGGCAGATCGGGGCGTCTCTTGGGTTGGCGGCCCTCGGTACTGCGGCGCATCGGCGTACCGGCGGGGTTGCGACGCCGGAGGCGCTCAACGACGGCTATGCCCTCGGGATGACGCTCGGCGCCGCTCTACTCCTCGGAGCCGTACTACTTGCCGTCACCATCCTGCGACACCCGACCACCACCGACCTCGCACTGACCTCGGCAAGGGGGAGGGATGAGTGACCAACTCGGAGGGAGTGTGGCAGGGCAAGTGCGCCTCTATGTGCCGCGGTTCATCGCGCTACTGCTCCTCCAGTCACCAACCCCACCTCGCACCGGCCCCCGCCCCGAGACTCCGGCCGGTCCCCGAAGACAACGCCCGAACCCCCACCCCATCACCCGCCACCCATGAATCACCGGCTCCGACCCTCAGCCGCCATCGCCCCAGCAACCCCCACGCCCCCAAGCGCCGCCATCCCCGGCGTCCTCAACGAGGCCGGTGCTCCCGCGCCTCGAGAGACGCACGTGCTCCGGCGCCCCCCGAATGAGGCCGCCCCCCCGGTGGGCGCGGTCCGCCCGAACCGCCACCCCATCACCCGCCGCCCGTCAACCACCGGCTCCGACGTTTAGCCGCCACCCCCAAACGCCGCCGCTCCCGGTGCGCCCCGGCGCTCTGCCGGCCCGGCGGTCCGTCGGCGCATGCATAACTCGGTCGGTACGCGTTTGCCACCGGCGTGTCGGCCGGTTCGCGCGGGTTGTGCGTGCGTGGCGGCCCGGCAGTCGGCCCGGTGTGGCGAGTTCGTCGCGATGGCTCCGGCGCACGGCTGGGTTGATGTTGCGCGTGGCAGGCGACCGGGTTGGTGTTGCGCGGCACCGGGTGCCGGTGGCGGGGTTGGTGTTGTGCGGTGGGAGGCGCGGTCGGGCTTGGGGTGGCTGGTGGGTTGGTGTTGTGCGGTGGGTGGGGTGGTCGGGCTGGGGTGGGGTGGTCGGGCTGGGGTGGATGGTGGGTTGGTTGGTGGGGTGGGGTGGTTACGGCGTGGGGCGGGTGTCTTGGCCGGCGGTGGCGCCGATGAGGATTTGGAGGGTGGCGAGGGTGGTGAAGACGATGAGGGTGGTGGTCCAGGTGGTGGTTAGTTCGGTGAGGTAGCCGGCTAGGGCGGGGCCGGTGGCGGCCAGGAGGTAGCCGATGGATTGGGCCATGCCGGAGAGTTGGGTGGTTTCGTGATGGCTGCGGCCCCGGATGCTGATCAGGGAGAGGGCTGCTACCAGGGCGGCGCCTTGGCCTAGGCCGCCGATGATTGTCCAGGCGATGACTAGCTTCGGCGCCAGGAGCAGGCCGAGGAGCGCGACGACGATCGGGATGCTGGCGGTGACGGCGCCGGCGCGCTGGCTGCGCGGGTTGCGCATCAGCCAGGGGATGGCTAGGCCGCCGACCAGGCCGAAGCCCTGGAAGAGGAACAGGTGGATGCCGGCGGCCTGCTCGGAGAAGCCGTGTGAGAGCTCGATCGTAGGCAGCCAGGTGACGAAGACGTAGAAGCTCGTCGACTGCAGGCCCATGTAGGCGGTGACGAGCCAGGCCATCGGTTGCCGCCAGACGCTCACCAGGGGCGTGTTGTCGTCGGCCGGCTCTGCGGGGAGCGGGGCGGAGCTCGAGTGGGCTGGGATTCGGATCAAGGCGACGACCAGCGCGAGGCCGCCCCAGATTGCCAGAGCTAGGCGCCAGTTGGAGCCGGCGGCGACCGGTACGGCGATCGCTGACGCGAGGGCGGCGCCGCCGGTGATGAAGGCGGTGTAGATGCTCATCGCGCGGGAGACGTGGCCGGCGTAGTCGCGTTTGATCAGGACCGGTACGAGGACGTTGCCGACCGCGATCGAGGCGCCGATCACGAGGGTTCCCAGCCATAGGCCGACGGATCCGGTGTAGGAGCGGAGGACGCTGCCGGCGGCGAGTACGAGCAGTGAGACGAAGACGGCGCGTTCCATGCCGAGCCACTTCGGGAGGCGATGGACCAGGGGAGAGGCGAGGCCGAAGGCGACGAGCGGGAGCGCGCCGAGCACGCCGAGGGCTCCTTCGCCGAGGCCTTCGTCCAGGCCGATCTGTGGCAGGAGAGGGCCGACTGCGGTGATGGCCGGGCGCAGGCAGAGCGCGACGAGGAAGACGCTCGCGGCGATCAAGGAACTCCGCCGGGCGGTCACCGCTCCGGTCGTCACCGCCACGACGTCACTGCCACGCCCCGCATCTCACTGCCATGCCCCGTCTCACTGCCACGACCGGTGCCCCGCATCTCACTGCCACGCCCCGCATCTCATTGACACGACCCGTCTCACTGCCACACCCCGTCTCACTGCCACGCCCGGTACCCCGTCTCACCGCCACGCCCCGCATCTCACTGACACGACCCACGGTCCCTGCCACGGTCCACGGTCCCTGCCACGGTCCACGGTCCCTGTCACGATTCACGCGCCTGTCACGGTCCACCTCGCTGGCTCGACCGATTAGATGTCCGACATTTACACTCTAACCATGGGATTGAGTGGACCGGTACGGCAGGCTCCGTTGGTGATGCAGGTCTCAGAGCAGTTTCGGGCCCTGATCGAGGGTGGTGCTTGGCCGGTCGGGGCGAAGATTCCGGGGGAGAACCAGCTGGCTGGGGAGTTGGGGGTGAGCCGCGGGACGGTGCGTGAGGCGTTGCGGTCGCTCAGCCTGACCGGGCTGCTCGAGCCGCGGGTTGGCGACGGTACGTACGTGCGCGCGACCAACGAGATCAGCGGCGTACTGGTCCGCGACGAGTTGTCGGCGACGTTGACGCATGTCCTCGACGCACGCGCCGGCATCGAGGGTGCGGCCGCCCGGCTGGCTGCGTTGCATCACACCGGGCAAGGTCTCGCTGCCTTGGAGGCGGCACTCGTCGCGCGGAGAAGTGCGCACGAGGCGGGTGATCTTGACGGCTATGTCGCCGCGGATGCGTCGTTCCATCGGGGCATCGTCGAGGCGAGTGGCAACCCGCTTTTGCTTCGCCTGTACGACGCTGTCGCCGAAGTGCTGACCGAGTCGATCCACGAGACCGCGACGATCCCCGAGGACCCCCGCGTCCGCGACGCCCACCACACCTTGGTGGCGGCGATCCGGGATGGAAATCCCGAGACCGCCGCCCAGGCGTCATACGCACTGATCGACTCGGTCAAGCAGTCAGCCACCGGCGACTGATCCCGGCCTCGGCCGGCAGCCTCGGGCCGGCTGATCCTGATGTCGCCCCAGCCTCAGCGGGTGATTGCTATGTCGTCGAGGAGGAACGAGGTTGGGGTTGTGTCGTTCTCGGTGCTCGTCCAGGACAGGGTGACGGTGCGGCCTCGGTACGGCGTGAGGTCTAGTGATTGGGTGACGTACCGCGAGGTGGACTGCGCGCCGGTCAGGGTGCGGGCCGTCTTGCCGTTGATGGTCAGCTTGAGGGAGTCGGCCTTGTCGCCGCCGGTGATGCGTGCGGCGAAGCGCAACTGCGGTCGGCTGGTGGTCGGTACGGCGACCTGCTGGCTCAACATGTCCGACTGGACTGCGCCATACCCGCCCAGCATCGCGTAGCCGAGTCCGGCGTTGCTGTACTGGCCATCGGAGCGGATCACGTCGGCGGACTGGGTCCACCCGCCGGTACCGGCCTCGAAGTCGCCGTTGACGACGGCTCCCTTGTGGGTGCTGACGACCCAGCTGATCACCGTGTTGCCGCGCGCCCCGGTCGAATCGGTCGCGGTGACCGTCGTCGAGTGCGTGCCGGGCTTGCTCGGTACGCCGTAGATGAGGCCGGTGATCGCGTTGAGGCGCAGACCGTCGGGGAGGTCCGTCGCGGTGAGACGGACCGGACGTCCGCCCGAATCGGTCGCCCGGACGTGGAGCACGACCGGGGTGCCGACGGAGCTGAATTGCTGGGTTGGAGTGGTGACGGTGATGCGATTGGCCTTGGTCGGCGAGGTGAGTGAGGCGAGGCCGTTCGGCGTACCGAGGCCGGTCGGTCCGTCCCAGCCGGGTTGCGCAGTACAGAGCGGAGCCGGCTTGCACTCGCCGTTGTTGCCTTCGACAACGTCATTGAGATTGGCGGTGCCGGCGTAGGGGTAGCTGGCAGGCTGCGAAGTGGGGAAGGGGTCGCCGGCGAGGGCATAGGTCGCGGCGATGATCGGCGCGGCCGCGCTGGTACCGCCGTACACGGCCCAGCCGTTGCCGCCGGTGGTCTGGTAGACGGCCACTCCTGTCGCGGGGTCGGCGACTGCGGAGACGTCGGCGATGGCACGCTTCGGGCAGGTGGCTGCTGGGATGACGGCTTGCCAGGTTGGCTTGGTGATCTCGGCGGAGCAGCCGGAGCCGGTGCCGTGGCCTGGTTCGTTGTTCCAGACGGTTTCGGACCAGCCGCGGCCGGAGTCGGTCTTGGTCAGCGTCGTACCGCCGATGGCCGTGGTCGCCGCCGAGCTTGCCGGATAGGAGGTACCGGCCTCGTAGTCGTAGTCGCCGGTGGAGGCGGCGTAGACGATGCCGTTGGTGTTGAAGTACTGCTTGTCGAGCTCTGGCAGGTTGCCCGACTCGGGGCCGCCCCAGCTCAGCGAGACGAACTTCGCGCCCAGCTTCTCAGCGGTCTTCACCGCGGCCAGGAGGTCGTTGCTCGGAGAGTCGGCCTCGATCAGGGTGATGCCGCAGTTCGGGCAGACGGCCGAGACCATGTCGAGGTCCAGCGAGATCTCGCCCGACCAGGAGGACGACGGGGCCGGCAGCGGGCTGGTCTCGCCGTTCTGGTTGAGCTTCTGGAAGCAGCCGTTGTCCGTAGTACAGGCCGGCAGCCCGAACTGCTTGCGGTAGACGGCCAGGTCGGACTCAGCGGTCGGGTCGTCGTAGGCGTCGACGATGTAAACGCGCTGGCCCTTGCCTGCTGTTGCACTTGGCAACTTGTACGCCGAAGCCAAGTCGGCTGGGCCGTAGCCTTGCGGCGCACCGGCAGCGCGAGCGCGGAAGCCGAGGTCGGCCCGTCGTTGCGCGAAGCAAGTGAAGTAGCCGGGCTCGACCTTCTGGTCGCAGCTGGCCACCACCTTCGGGGACTCGGCGACCTCGGCGGAAGCGACCATGCTCGTGCCGCCGACCATGAGCAGGGCCAGGGGAATCGCCAACCGGCGCAGGGCGGTCACTGGTGTACTCCTGTCTTCTGCCAGGTCTTGCCGGCGTCGCGGGTCACCCAGAGCTGGGTATCGGGGGTGTAGGCGGCGTCGCGTTCGACCAGCCAAGCGGTGGTCGGCGACTGCCAGACGAGGTCGTGGATGTGTTCGCTGTTCTCCAGCCAGCTCTGGTCGTAGCGCCAGGACTTGGTGAGCGCCGGGCGGTTGTAGACGAGGCTCGCGGTGACGGTGGTCAGCATGACCGCGCCGTCCGCGTTCACGGCGAGTTGGCTGCCCAGGCCGAGAGTGCCGGGCACAGCGTCGTACCGGAAGGTCTTGCCGCCGTCGCCGGACACCATGACGGTCTTCTCCGACTGGCCGCGGCCGTAGTGGGCGATGCAGAGGGCGAAGAGCCGGTTCGGCCCGTTGGTCGCGAGGTCGGTGACGATCGCGTCCTCGGCATCCGCGCAGGTCAGCGTGCTGGTCGCCTGGACCTTGCCGTCGCGCAGTGTGGTGAGCTTGTTGGGGGCCGTGAAGGATGCCGTGAGCAAGTAAACCGTCGAGCCCTGTGCAGCGAGGAGCACGTTGTCATCGGCGGCCACGTCGACCTTGACCTGCTGCCAGCCGGTGGACTTCCCGGCGGGGGCGCGCCAAACCTTGAGCGGCCGGTCGTCGCAGATGCCGGTGCCGATCGCGCAGCCCGAGGTCACGACGTAGGTACCGTCGGGTGCCGCGAGCAACTGCAGTACCTTGGCGTCGCCGCCAGGCACCGCGACCTTCGTCCAGGTTCTGCCGCTGTCCTTGGTGACCTCGAGGTACGGATCGTAGGCCCAGCCGAACTTCGCGTCGGCGAACTGGAGGCTGGTCAGCCCCGGCTCACCGCTCATCGCGAGCGGGTTGTGCGTCGTGCCTGCCTTGGCCCACGTCTTGCCGCCATCGTGAGTCGCCTGTACTTCCGCCAAGCAGCTCGCGTTGCCGCAACTGCCGAGCAGGTAGCCGTCGTTCGGGGTCGGCCAGACGATGGACTGCGGCGCGAACTTCGGGGCCGCGGGCTGTTGCGCGGTCGCCACGCTCGCCCCCGAGCTCACGAGTAATGCGGTCGCGATCGCCCCAGCCAGCGCTATCGCGGAACGGCCAACATACAGACGCACTGTTCACTCCTCGGACCTAGACGACTGCCACCGCACACGGTAAGCCTTGTCCCGGCCCGTTCGGCGCCCATTCCGGCCAAGCGCCGATTGTGGCCATCTAGGCTGCTTGAGTGGCTGATTGGGAAGCAGTGGGGTTGAGCGGGTTCGACGCAGATTTGTATCGGCAATTGCTGCGGGAGCCGGGGGTGGCGGTCGCGCAGCATGGCGAGGCGCTCGGGGTGCCGGTGGCAACGGTTGAGGCGGCGGTGGCTCGGCTGGTTGGGGTGGGGTTGGTACGCGGTGGCTCGGAGGAGGCGCCGGCACCGGTGGATCCGCGGTCGGGGGTCGGGATGCTGGTGCGGGAGCGGCGGGCGGCGCTCGACGGGGTCGCGGCGATGACCGATCAGCTGGCGCGCGAGTTCAGCGCGGGACAGTTGCGGGCCGAGCCGAGCCGGCTGATCGAGATCGCGGTCGGGCGGGAGGCGATCGAGGCGCGGATCGAGGACATGTTGCGTGGGGCAACTGAGCAGGCGGTGGGGACCGATACGCCGCCCTACGTTGCGGACGGCAGCCACCAGGTGTCGAGTGCCGAGTTGGCGCTGCTGGACCGGGGGGTGCGATTCCGGTCGATCTACGCTTCCGAAGTACTGGATCACCCGGCGTGGGTGGCGCATCTGACGTCGATGGCGGAGCGGGGTGAACAGGCGCGGGTACTACCTCAGGTGCCCTTGAAGCTGCTGATCGTCGACGGCACCACGGCGATCTTGCCGCTGGCCGGTGATGACAAGCCGACCAGTCCGGCCCAGGCTCGGGCAGTGGTTGTCACTGATTCGGCGCTGACCAATGCGCTACAGGTGTTGTTCGATCAGCTGTGGGGGCAGGCGACGCCGTTGCGGCTGACGGAGTCGGATGCTGTCGACCCGGCTGCTTCGCTGATCAATCTGCTGGCGAGTGGGATGAAGGATGAGGCGATCGCTCGGCAGTTGGGAGTCAGTGGGCGGACTCTGCGGCGGCGGATCGCGCAAGTACAGGAGCAGTTGGGCGCGACGAGTCGCTTCCAGGCAGGACTCCAGGCCGCTCGGCACGGCTGGCGCTAGCGGCAGAGGTCAGCGGCTGTGGTCAGCGGGTGCGGGTCTCGGAATCGCGGGTGACTCGGTCTACGCGGCGGCCGGATTCGTCGAAGATGTGGAGCCGGGCGGTGTCGACGGCGAGGTGGACCTTGGAGCCGGTCTTCAGGCCGGCGTTCGGGTCGATCTCCAGTACCAGGTCGGCGCGGCGGTGGGTCGCGGCGGCGGTCGGCTCGGGCTCGATCGATGACGCCTCGACCCGGCCCAGGCGGGTCCTGGCCCTGGAGCGCCAGCCCGACAGGCGGGAGGTGAGACCGGACATGTGGGGAGCCGCATGCCGCGTCCTCGGGCCACCGTCGGCGAAGGCGAGGCGTTTCGGCGTACGGGGGCGGGGGGAGACGCCGACCAGGTCGGGGTTGAGCATCTCGACGCCGCACTCGATGAACGCGATCCATTGGTTGCCGTGGAATTCGAGGGTCCGCAGCTTGCCGGAGAGGTGACCGGGTTCGCCGCCACCGGCCGCGGCGACGGTGAAGGCGTCGGAGCGGGCGCCCACGATCACCTTGGCGCCGTCGTGGCTGCTCAGGATCAGCGACCGGCGGTCGATCGGCGGCAGCTGGATGGACTGGGCGCCGAAGTCGAGGCTGACCCGGTGGTGCGCGGTGACCCGGACGATGGCCGACATCAGGTTGATCCGGGGACTGCCCAGGAAGCCGGCGGCGAAGGCGGTCGCGGGGTCGTTGAAGACCTGGTCCGGAGTACCGACGTCCTCGATCCGGCCGTCGCGCATGACCGTGATCCGGTCGGCCAGGGTGAGCGCCTCGATCTGGTCGTGGGTGACGTACACCGTGGTGACGTTGAGATCGCGGGCCATCGCGCCGATCTCCTGGCGCAGCTCGGTCCGCAGCGTCGCGTCGAGATTGGACAACGGCTCGTCCATCAGGAAGATCTGCGGTTGCCGCACGATCGCACGACCGATCGCCACGCGCTGACGCTGGCCGCCGGACAATGTTCTCGGCAACCGGTCGAGCGCGCCCTCGATCCGCAGGATCCTTGCCAGCCCGGCCGCCTTCGTGCTCGCCTCGGTCACGTCGTCGCCGGCCATCCGCAACGGGAACATGATGTTCTCGCGCGCGGTCCGGTTCGGGTACAGCGCGCCGTTTTGGAAAACCAGCGCGACGCCGCGATCTTTCGGGGACAGGTCGGTGGCCAGCGTCCGGCCGAACCAGACCTCTCCCGCGCTCATCTCCTCGAGCCCCGCGATCATTCGCAGCAGGGTCGTCTTGCCGCATCCGGACGGTCCGAGCAACACCATGAACTCGCCGTCCGCGACGTTCAGTGACACGTCGTTCACGGCGGGATACTTGCCGTCGTAGGTCTTCGAAACCGAGTCCAGCCGGATTGCTGTCATCACCACCTCCGTTGGGGTGAGGTGAGTACACAGCCCCGCGCACACGTTGTCCAGACCTCCGCGCATACGCTTGCATGATGGACGATCCGCAGACTTGGCGAGAGGCCCGCAGAGAGGCTGCCGCGGCCCAAGCAGCAGCTCTCCAGCACCGTAAGGACAACGAGACTGCGCAGGCCCGTAAGTTACTGGCGGAGTTCGTCGCGACGATGCATTCGCGGGGAATCGAACCTCAGCCACTGCGGGCTCCGGTGGTCGGGACGGGCGCCAGCTACCGGACCGATGTGACCGGCTGGTACCTCCGGCGCAACCAGTCGCTCGGGGTCGATGCCGAGGGCAACTTCTACATCCTGGGGATGCAGCCGAGCGTGAAGGCCAGGCTGCTCGGCGTACGGGTGGTGCCGTCCGATCCGCCGATCATCATCGGGCAGGGTGCGCGGGACGGCGAGTCGCTGCCGCTCAAACAGCTACTGGAGCTGCGGCTGGCCGAGATCGAGGGCTGACGGAAATCGAGTTGCGGGGGACCGGGCCGGTTGGGTAACGTCCCCGGCCTGTCTTTTTGATGGTGGATCGAATCGAACCGGGTGGATCTCCGGGGCGGGATCTTCTGACCGCGACCAGTCCGATTCGATGATTCGAGGCTCCTTGTCATGGCCGAAACCACACTCAACCCTGCCTCAACCGCCGAGCTCGAGGCCGAGCGCGTCTTCCTGGCCGAGGCCAAGGCCGCGCTGGCGCGGATGCACCAGGAGGTGGAGGAGCGCGACGTCCCGCTGATCGGGGGCGAGGACAATGACGAGCGCTTCACCAATGAGGCGAACGAGCGCGCGAAGAAGATGCGGACGCAGGCGCTGCTCGATCTGCCGGACGTGCCGCTGTTCTTCGGGCTGCTCGACTACGAGGCCGGCACGATCGAGGATCTGGACCAGATCCACATCGGCCGCCGGCACGTCCACGACGGCAGTGGGGTGCCGCTGGTCATCGACTGGCGGGCGCCGGTGTCGGTGCCGTTCTATCGGGCGACCCGCAGCGATCGGCAGCGGCTGGTGCTTCGGCGGCGGTACGGGTTCTCCGATCATGCCGAGCTGACCGGGTTCGAGGACGAGTCGCTGATCGGGGCGGTCGAGACCGACCAGGCCGACGCGTTCCTGCGGGCCGAGATCGAGCGGCCGCGTACTGGGCCGATGCGTGACATCGTGGCGACGATTCAGCCGGAGCAGGATGATCTGGTTCGGGCCGCGCTGCATCCGAGCGTCTGCGTGCAGGGCGCGCCTGGTACCGGCAAGACGGCTGTCGGGCTGCACCGCGTCGCCTACCTGCTCTACACCGAGCGGGAGCGGTTGAGCCGGGGCGGCGTCGTGATCGTGGGGCCGAACCGGTCGTTCCTGTCGTACATCCGCAAGGTTCTGCCCGCGCTCGGCGAGGTCGACGTCCGGCAGATCACCATCGACGAGTTGATCAGCCAGCCGGCCACGGCGGTCGACGACGCCGAGGCGGCACGGCTGAAGAGCGATGCGCGGATGGCGCTGGTACTGCGACGCGCGCTGTGGTCGCACATCGGCGTACCGGCCGAGGGAATCCTTTACAGCAAGGGATCCCAGCGGTATCGGGTGCACGACTACGAGCTGGCGGAGATCGTCTCGGCGCTGCGCGAGTCGACTCGGTACGCGCCGGGGCGGGATGCGCTGGCGCAGCGGGTGGCGCACGCAGTACTGGTTCAGATGGAGCGGCGGGGCGAATCGCCGGATGATCGCGTGCAGAACGCCGTGGCCAGGTCGAAGCCGGTGAAGGCATTGCTCGACGCGGTCTGGCCCAAGGTCGTACCGGAGCAGGTCCTGCATCGGCTGCTCTCCGACGCGGACTTCCTGTCGCAATGTGCTGGGGAGGAGTTCACAGCGGCCGAGTGCGCTGCCTTGCTCTGGCAGAAGCCGGCCCGCTCGTGGAAGTCGGCGAAGTGGTCAGCGGCCGACACCCTCCTGCTCGACGAGCTCAACGACCTGATCGAACGCGACTCCGGCTCCCTCGGCCACCTGGTCCTCGACGAGGCCCAGGACCTCTCAGCCATGCAACTCCGCGCGCTGTCCCGACGCTGTCGCACCGGTTCCGCCACCGTCCTCGGCGACCTCGCCCAGGCCACAACCCCTTGGGCAGCAGGCTCCTGGGCTCAGGTACTCGCTCACCTCGAGAAGCCCGACGCCGTCATCGCCGAGCTCGACCGGGGATTCCGCGTCCCCGAACAGATCATCGACTTCGCCGCGAAACTCCTCCCGCAGATCGCCCCGACCCTGGGCACCCCGACCGGCGTCCGCACGATCGCCGATGCCCTCACCGTCATCGCGACCGACGACCAGACCTTCACCGAAACCCTGATCACCTCCTGCCGGACCGCCCTCACCACCGAAGGCTCCGTCGCCCTGATCGCCGCCGACGACCGCGTCACCACCCTGTACGACGCCCTGCTCGCCGCCGGCCTCGAGCCCGCCCTACTGGGCGCCACCGAGGACGAGATGGACACGACCCGCCTCGTCTGCGTCCCGGCGACCCTCGCCAAGGGACTCGAGTTCGACTCGGTCATCGTCGCCGAACCGTCCGAGATCGTGGCAGCCGAACCCCGCGGCCTCCAACGCCTCTACGTCGTACTGACCCGCGCAGTCAGCTCCTTGCGAGTCGTCCACGCGACACCGCTGCCCGAGTCCTTGGGGTAGCTATTTGCTGGCCGGTTTGGGGCCGGTGGAGCGGAGGGTTCCGAGGCGGGACAGGGCGTCGAACCAGAAGCGCGCGCCGGGGATGGTTGCCAGCATCATCAAGATCCAGCCGAGCAGGACCAGCAGGAAGACCTGGATGTCCTGGCCGGCGCCGTGGTCGGGGTCGAGCAGTCCGCGCTTCTCCAGCCAGTTGCAAGAAACTCCCGGGGAGGTACAGGCGGAGACCGTTCCCCAGCCGAGGGGGAGGCCGGCCGCTCGGGTCTTCTGGATCTCCTTGCGGAGGTCGCTCAGGCAGTCGCCGGCATCGTCGGCCTTGCATTCGGCGGAGTTCGCGGCGGCCTGGCTGACGACCGTTTCGCGGAGGGCTTCGTCGGTGTAGAGCGAGCGGGTGATGCCGATGGCGTTGACGTTGAAGACGACGACCAGGACGGCGGCCACGGTCAGGGAGATCCAGCGGACATGGCGTTTGTACCAGCCGGACACCCGGTCCATGTGGTCGTTGTACCACTGCTCGAGACTCTGCCGGAACGTCGTCAGGTCGCCCTTCGCCTCGGCGACCAGACCGAGCAGCGTCTTCTTCAGCGGGTTGTCGTTCGGCCAGCCGGCGATCTCGGCCTTGACCTGATCGAGGGTGGTGGCGCCGGACAGGTCGGGGACGATGACGTCGAGAAAGGCTCGGGCGAAGGCACGGCCCGACACGTAGGAAGGCAGTTCGCGCCGGTCCCTGGCGCTCAGCTTGGCGTTGCCCGCGTCGAGGGCCACCACTCCGTTGTCTGCCGTCCGGGAGACCATCGGCTGGTTCATCACCTGGGTGACCAACGGGCTCGTTCCGACCGGTGGTTGCGGCTGGTTGGGCGCTACGACGGGGGCTTCGGAGGTACGGCGTACGAGGTCCTTCCAGCCGAGCTTGAACTCGCTCTTGCCGTCGACCAGCGAACGGATACCGCGGAGCAGGTACTCGCCGCGCAGCCCCATGAAGCGGGCCGCTCCCTCGGTGAAGACCGAGACCACGGCGGAGAGGGTGGCGAAGACGAGGATGAGTCCGATGGCGGTCTGTACGACCAGGCTGTCCATGTGGTTCATGATCCCCGTCCCGGGCGAACGGTGACAGAACCTGTGGTGTGCCATCGTGAGCGGATGGGTATCGAGGTACGGCCTGCTTCGGTCTTCGAGGACGTCCGGGTCCTGATCGGGCCGAAGCGTGCCGACGCGACCGTCTGCTGGTGCCTGAGCCACCGGATCCCCTCGAAACTGAACAACCAGCTCCACGGACCGGAACGCGGCGAGTACGTCGCGGAGCTCTGCCGCAAGGAGCCGGCCCCCGGCGTCCTCGCGTACGACGGCGACGAGCCGGTCGGCTGGGCCGGTATCGCGCCCCGCGCGGACACCTCGTTCGCCCGCACCACGAGGATCCCGCACGTCGACGACCTACCGGTCTGGTCCCTGTGGTGCATCCGCGTCCGTCCCGGCCACCGCGGATCCGGCCTGTCCCGCATCCTGATCGACGGCGCCGTCGACTTCGCCCGGACGAACGGCGCACCCGTCGTCGAGGCCTACCCACTCGACAGCGGCGACGCCAAGGTGGACCTGACGATGGCGTACGCCGGTATCCGCAAGAACTTCGAGCGCGCCGGGTTCGTCAAGGTCGCCGACACCACCTCGACGCTGGCCGGCCACCCCCGCGTTCTGATGCGGATCGACCTGCGGTAGCGCACGGGTTCGTGATCGGCCGACCGTTGACACGACCTGCCGCGCATGACTCACTGAGGGGAACTGCTGGTCGTCCGTACGGATCGGCATCTCACCCGGGGGGCTGGTGAGGTGCTCGCGGGGAGCAGCAGGCAACGAGGCTGGGGGGCCGATCATGTGGCGAGTCACGCTTCCATACCTGCGGTCTGCGCTCAGGCGCTCCAAGGTGGCGGTTGCGACGGTGGTCGTCGGCGCCTTCATCGCGGGCACGATCGCCACCGTCAAATCTCTGATCGAGTCCCGGATCATCGCGGCGGTGGCCGACGTGGTGAACGGGAACGAGCAAGGCCCGATCGGGTCGCGCCCCCTCGGCGAGATCGGCTCGGGCGACTCCGACTGGGTGAGCGACCTGGCGAACTCGCTGTTCAGCGGAGTCGCCTTCCGCTGGGGCATCGCCATCTATGTGGCGGTCAGTCTGGTGAGCGTGCTGCTGGGCGTCGTGACCACGAGTTCGCGGGAGAGCATCACCCGGCGGCTCTTCTCCGGGCTGTTCGAAGCCGGTGTGCAGAACGCCTTCACGAAGTCGTCCGTGCCGGTCGACCTGGAGGACGAGCCGGGCGGCATGGCTGGAGCGGTCCAACAAGGTGCGCACGCAGTGTCCAGTGCCTACACGTTGCTGGTCGAGGCGGGGCAGTACGTCTTCAGCCTGGCCACCATCGTCATCGTGCTGACCAACGTGCATATCGGATTCGCGGGTCTGTGCCTGGGCCTCGCTGCCGTGCTCGCCGTGCTCAGCTGGGACCAGGGCCGGCGGCTGAACAACCGCCGGGAGAAGTACGACGAACGCCGCCGCCAGCTGTTCGGATTCACCAACGACGTGCTGGCCAACCGGGACGTCCTGCTGGCCCACGAGCGAAAGCCCCACTACGTCGGCCGCCTCGCCGGGTCGAGCCATCAACTGGGAACGATCGACAAGGATCTGTCCACCCGGGAGAGCGTCTATCGCGGCTTGGTGAACCTCATCCAGGATCTGGGGCTGATCGCCATCCTGGGCATCGTGCTGGTCGCCGCGGCCCGCGGTGCCAATGTGAACGGCGTCGGCGACGCGTACTTCTATGTCTCGCTGTTCACCCGGATCATGAGCCCGATCCGCAACATGCTGTACGGCTACGACAGCGTCAGGCGCTCGATGTCGACCTCCCGGACGTTGCTGCGCCTGCTCGCGCGGGAGGAGGCCGCCACTACGCCCGTGGTCGCGGCGGAGTCCGGCGCCGGTTCGTCGTGGGAGGCGGAGTTCGCGCAGGTCTCGTTCGCCTACGAGGCCGGCAGACCGGTCCTGCAGGGTTGCTCCTTCCGCGTCCCGGTCGGTGGTGTGGCTTTGATCGTCGGCCGATCCGGCGCGGGCAAGTCGACGATCGCGCGGATGCTGCTCGGCTTCCTGACGCCTGAGCTGGGGGAGGTCAAGGTCCGCGGCAGGCGGGTCGACTCCTGGGATCACGAGGACTTGCTGAGACAGATGAGCTACCTGTCCCAGACCGGTCACGTCATCGACGGAACCGTCCGCGAGAACCTGTTCGCGGCCGAAGAAACGGACGTCTCCGTGCTGGCCGGGGCACTCCGGACGGTCCGGCTGGCCGGCTGCGAAGCCGACGCCGTCGAACTGCTCGAAGCGCAGGCGAGACGGCTCTCCGAAGGACAGAAACAGCGCCTGGCACTGGCCCGGATCCTGGTGGACCAGGCCCCCATCGTCGTACTGGACGAACCGCTCGCCGGCGTCGACGCCTTCACGTTCGCGGAGGTCCGGGAGCCGATGACGGAATGGATGGCCGACCCGGGCCGAACGGTCGTGATGGTGAGCCACCGCCTTGAGTTCGTCTCGACGGCGACACACGTCATCGTTTTGAGCGAGAGCGGCGACGTGGTCGAGGAGGGCAGCCCGGAGGCCCTGCTCGCCATCCCGAACGGAGTCTTCGCCGCGTTGATGGGCGCCGCGGTCATGAACAGTTGACCGGCGTTCCGGCGCCAAGGCAAAGGCGCCCGGCCGGATCGACCGGGCGCCTTGCATTGGGCTCAGCTCAGGGTTGCGAGGGTTTCGTTCCAGGTTTTGGAGGGGCGCATGATGGCTGCGGCCTTCGCGGGGTCGGGCTGGTAGTAGCCGCCTAGGTCGACGGGGGAGCCCTGGACGGCGATCAGTTCGCCGACGATGGTCTGCTCGTCGGTGGCCAGGGTTTCGGCGACCTGGGTGAAGGACTTGGCCAGGTCGGCGTCGTCGGTCTGGTTGGCCAGTTCCTGGGCCCAGTACAGGCTCAGGTAGAAGTGGCTGCCGCGGTTGTCGATGCCGCCTACCCGGCGGGTGGGGGACTTGTCCTCGTTGAGGAACGTCGCGGTGGCGCGGTCGAGGGTGTCGGCCAGGACCTGGGCGCGGGCGTTGCCGGTGGTCTGGGCGAGGTGCTCGAAGCTGGCGGCCAGGGCGAAGAACTCGCCGAGGCTGTCCCAGCGGAGGTAGTTCTCCTTGACCAGTTGCTGCACGTGCTTCGGAGCCGAACCGCCCGCGCCGGTCTCGAACAGGCCGCCGCCGGCCATCAGCGGGACGACCGAGAGCATCTTCGCGCTGGTGCCGAGCTCGAGGATCGGGAACAGGTCGGTCAGGTAGTCGCGCAGCACGTTGCCGGTGACGGAGATGGTGTTCTCGCCGCGCCGGATCCGCTCGAGCGAGTACTTGATCGCGTCCACCGGCGCCAGGATCTTGATCACCAGGCCCTCGGTGTCGTGCTCGGTGAGGTACTTGACGACCTTGCTGATCAGGTTGGCGTCGTGGGCGCGGGTCTCGTCCAGCCAGAAGATGGCCGGGTCGCCGGTCGCGCGGGCCCGGGTGACGGCCAGCTTGACCCAGTCGCGGATCGGCGCGTCCTTGGTCTGGCAGGCGCGGAAGATGTCGCCCGCGGCCACTTCCTGCTCAAGTACTACGTTGCCGTCGGCATCGACCACCCGAACGGTGCCGGCCTGGGCCAGCTCGAAGGTCTTGTCGTGGCTGCCGTACTCCTCGGCCTTCTGCGCCATCAGGCCGACGTTCGGGACCGAGCCCATCGTCGACGGGTCGAAGGCGCCGTGCGCGCGGCAGTCGTCGAGGACGACCTGGTAGATGCCGGCGTAGCTGCTGTCCGGCAGCACCGCGAGCGTGTCGTGCTCGGCGCCGTCCGGGCCCCACATGTGGCCGGAGGTACGGATCATGGCCGGCATCGAGGCGTCGACGATCACGTCGGACGGCACGTGCAGGTTGGTGATGCCCTTGTCCGAGTCGACCATCGCGAGCGCCGGGCCGTCGGCCAGCTCCGCGTCGAAGGACGCCTTGATCGCGTCACCGTCCGGCAGCGCGGCCAGGCCGTTGTAGATGCCGCCGAGGCCGTCGTTGGGGGACAGGCCGGCCGCGGCCAGCGTCGCGCCGTACTGCGCGAAGGTCTTCGGGAAGAAGGTGCGGACCACGTGCCCGAAGACGATCGGGTCGGACACCTTCATCATGGTGGCCTTCAGGTGGACCGAGAACAGCACGCCCTCGGCCTTGGCCCGGGCGATCTGCGCGGTCAGGAACTCGTCCAGCGCGGCGACGTGCATGACCGAGGAGTCGACGACCTCGCCGGCCAGCACGGGGATCGACTCACGCAGTACGGACGTGGTGCCGTCGGCGCCGGCGAACTCGATCCGCAGCGTGCCGTCGGCCTCGATCACGGTCGACGTCTCGGTCGTGCGGAAGTCGTCAGCGTCCATCGTCGCGACGTTCGTCTTCGAGTCAGCCGTCCAGGCACCCATCCGGTGCGGGTGGGTCTTGGCGTAGTTCTTCACCGAGGCGGGCGCGCGGCGGTCGGAGTTGCCCTCGCGCAGGACCGGGTTCACGGCCGAGCCCTTGGTGCTGTCGTAGCGGGCGCGGATGTCGCGCTCCTCGTCGGTCTTCGGCTCGTCCGGGTACTCCGGGAGCGCGTAGCCCTGCGACTGCAGCTCGGCGATCGCGGCCTTGAGCTGGGGGGCCGAGGCGGACACGTTCGGCAGCTTGATGATGTTCGCGCCCGGCGTCTTGGTCAGCGCGCCGAGCTCGGCCAGCGCGTCCGGGATCCGCTGGTCCTCGGTCAGGTAGTCGCCGAAGACGGCGATGATCCGCCCGGCCAGCGAGATGTCCCGGGTCTCCACGCCCACACCGGCCTGCGCGGCGTACGCCTGGATCACCGGCAGGAACGAGTACGTCGCCAGGGCCGGGGCCTCGTCCGTATGGGTGTAGATGATGGTCGACTCAGTCACTCGCGTCTGTCCTCTGCTCCGTCGATGTCGCTCCCCGGGCCACCCCGGGAGGCAACCCCACCTTAGTCGGCGGACCGGCCGCCGCCGGAGGGGAGTGGTGATGCTCACGGGGAAGGTGGCCGAGGTCTTCCCCCGGAGCCCGATCCGGTTTACCTTCAAGGTCCGTGTGAGCGCTCTCACACGGGAGTTCGCCTTCTTCCGCCCCCGGAGGTGCTTCCGTGATACCCACCCCTGCCCCGACCCGCCGACGCCGTCTGCGCTGGCGCGCGGCGATCGCCGCACTCGTCCTGGCCGTCTGCTCGACCCTCCTGGTGGGTGGCGTGGCGACGGCTGCCGACGACTACACCCAGTCGGTCACGTCGCTGAACGCGACCCAGGCCCAGATCGCCTTCACCCCGACGACGGCCGCCCTGTACGTCGATGTGCACTACACCGGCACCGCACAGGGTCAGCAGAACGTCCGGATGACTCTCAGCGGCGGCACTTGGCGGACGACCGTCAGCGGGTTGTCGTCGGGCACAGTCATCGACTACTGGTTCACGTACGAGAAGAGTGGACCGCAGTACGACACCCCGCACTTCAGCTACACGCACGGCGGCACGACCCCGCCGCAGACGGTCGCGACACCGACCTTCTCGCCGGCTGGTGGCAACTACACCTCCGCGCAGACGGTGACGATCTCCACCTCGACCGCGGGCTCGACGATCCGCTACACGGTCGACGGCTCCACGCCGACCGCGTCCTCGACCCTGTACTCCGGCCCGATCAGCGTCCCGACGACCCGGACGGTCAACGCGATCGGGATCAAGTCCGGCCTCACCACCTCGGCCGTCGGCAGCGCGTCGTACACGATCGGGTCCGTACCGACCGGGTGCACGACCCAGCCCGACGTACCGAACTTCGGCCCGAACACGCGGATCTTCGACCCGGGCATGTCGGCCGCGACGATCCAGGCGCAGCTCGACACGGACTTCAACAACCAGAAGGACACGCTGACCGCGCAGATGGCCGACCGGCGGGTCGCGCACCTGTTCAAGCCCGGCGCCTACAGCGTGCACGACGACGTCGGCTACTACACCTCGGTGGCCGGCCTCGGCCAGAACCCGGGCGACGTGGTCATCAACGGAGCGATCACCGTCGATGCGTTCAACGCGTCCGACCAGGGCGTGGCGCTGCAGAACTTCTGGCGGTCCGCCGAGAACATGGCCGTCAACCCGATCGGTGGCTCGAACCGCTGGGCCGTCGCGCAGGCGGCGCCGTTCCGCCGGATGGACATCCGCGGCAACCTGCAGCTCTACCCGGCCAGCTACGGCTTCGCGAGCGGCGGCTACATCGCTGACACCAAGGTGTCCGGCGAGACTGCCTCGATCTCGCAGCAGCAGTGGTACACACGGGACAGCAACCTCGGCAGCTGGGCCGGTGGCGTCTGGAACATGGTGTTCTCCGGTACGCCGGGAGCGCCCGCCACCACCTTCCCGAACCCACCCGAGACGACCCTCGCCACGACGCCGGTCTCGCGGGACGTGCCTTACCTCTACATCGACAGCGCAGGGAAGTACCGGGTCTTCACGCCGTCACTGCGGACCAACGCGTCGGGCGCCAGCTGGGCGAACGGCTCGACGCCGGGCACGTCGATCCCGATGAGCCAGTTCTATGTGGTGAAGTCCGGCGACACCGCCTCGTCGATCAACTCGGCGCTCACGGCCGGCTGCAACCTGTTCTTCACGCCGGGCGTCTACCACCTCAACCAGACGCTCAATGTGAACCGGGCCAACACCGTCGTGCTCGGCATCGGCTACCCGACGCTGATCCCGGACAACGGGGTCAACGCGATGCAGGTCGCCGACGTGGACGGCGTACGGATCAAGGGACTGCTGTTCGACGCCGGTACGACGAACAGCGCCGCGTTGCTGACCGTCGGCGCGTCGGGATCATCCGCCAACCACGCGGCGAACCCGACCACCCTGCAGGACGTGTTCTTCCGGATCGGCGGCTCGATCGCCGGCCACGCGACGACGAGTCTTGTTGTCAACAGCAACAACGTGATCATCGACCACATCTGGGCCTGGCGGGCCGACCACGGCAACGCGGGCACCTGGGGCTGGACGCAGGCGACCGCGGACACCGGATTGCTTGTCAACGGCAACAACGTGCTGGCGACCGGGTTGTTCGTCGAGCACTACCAGAAGTCGCAGGTGATCTGGAACGGGCAGGGCGGCAAGACGATCTTCTTCCAGAACGAGATGCCGTACGACGTACCGAACCAGGCGAGCTGGAACCGGCCGAGCGGGAAGGCGGGCTATCCGGCGTACAAGGTGGGCGACAACGTCACGTCCCACGAGGCCTGGGGACTGGGTAGCTACAACTTCTTCAACGTCAACCCCTCCGTCAGCGCCTACAACGCGTTCGAGGTTCCCAACAACGCAAATGTCCGCTTCCACAGCCTCTGCACGGTCTCACTCAACTACCAGGGCGTGATCACCCACGTCATCAACGACACCGGAGCAGTCACGCCGCCAGGCACGGTGCCGGTCAACGTGGTGAACTACCCCTAAGTGCCCCGAAAGGAGTGGTGGCGGTGGTGCGGATGCTGGGTCCGGGCGAGTCGGAGCAGGAGTACGCGGCTCGCGGCAGCCGGATGTTCTTCAAGGCGCTGGCCGGTCAGGACGACGGCGACCTGTCGCTGATGGAGCGCACCCTGCCGGTCGGTGGACGCCGCCCACCGCCCCACCGCCATACGAACTGCACTGAGGCGTACTTCGTGCTCGACGGTCTGGTCGCCATCCAGGCCGGCCACGAGGAGCTGTCCGTCGGCCCCGAGGGATTCGTGCTGATCCCTCGGGGTACGCCGCACACCTTCGGCAACGGTGGCGACGCGGAGGCACGGCTCCTGGTGATCCATACGCCCGCCATGGACGCGTACTTCGCTGAGCTTCACGAGCTGTGGAACCGCGGCGAGCCGCCAACCCCGGACGAAGAACGGGAGTTGATGGCTCGCTTCGGGATGGAGAAGGCCTAGCCCCTGGCGGTCGGCAGGTACCTGCTAGCAGGTACGGGGGATGGGCGTCTGCCGGGATGATTCGGCGCCTGGTTCGGACGAATCTGGCGAGTATGAGAGCTTCCTTGCACATACTCCGAAGGGCCGTGGCGGTGACCGGCGTCGTCGTTGCGGCGACGGCCGGGCTGACTGCCTGTGGCGACAAGACGACGTCCTCGGGCAGCACCCCGCCCGCGAACAACAAGGTCGGCATCCTGCTGCCCGACACGGCGACCTCGCCGCGCTGGGTGTCGGCCGACCCCACCGAACTCCGCAAGCAGTGTGACGCGGCCAAGCTCACCTGCTACATCGACAACGCCAACGGCAGCGCGACCACCCAGCAGTCGCAGGCACAGGCCCTGATCAACACCGGCGTCGGCGTCCTGCTGGTGGTGAACCTGGACTCGGGGTCCGGCAAGGCCATCGAGGCGCTCGCCAAGCAGCACAACGTCGTCACGATCGACTACGACCGGCTGACCGCGGGCGGCACCGCGTCGTACTACGTGTCCTACGACAACGTGAAGGTCGGTGAGGACCAGGGCACCGCGCTGACCCAGGCTCCCGAGGTGAAGGGCAAGGCGGCGGTCGGCTACGTCGAGATCGACGGGGCGCCGACCGACAACAACGCGGCCCAGTTCGCCCAGGGCTACAACTCCGTACTGTCCAAGCAGCCCGGCTGGACCAAGCTGGCCGACCAGACCGGAAACTGGGACGCCGCCACCGCGCAGACCGTGTTCACCACGATGCTCGGGCAGCACCCGAACCTCAACGCGGTGATGGTCGCCAACGACACGATGGCGCAGTCCGTCATCAACGTGCTCAAGGCGCAGGGCCTGGTGGGCAAGGTCGCGGTCTCCGGGCAGGACGCCACCGCGGGCGGACTCGACAACGTGATGGCCGGCAGCCAGGCGTTCACGATCTACAAGCCGGTCGCCGGTGAGGCCGACGTGGCGATCAAACTCGCCGGCCAGATCCTCGCGGGCCAGAAGCCGACCGCCCCGACGACGGTCAAGGATCCGTCGACCGGCCGTGCGGTTCCGGCGTACCTGGCCGATCCGACCGTGATCACCAAGGCCAACGTCGCCCTGCCGGTGACGGATGGCTATGTGACCGCCGCGGCCGTCTGCCCCACTCCCGCGCTGGTGGCCCTGTGCAGCGCCAACGGGATCAAGACGCCATGACGTCGCGACCCACCCTGGAACTGCGGGGTATCGAGAAGTCCTTCGGTCCGGTCCATGTGCTGTCGTCGGTGGACTTCACGGCGACAGCCGGGGAGGTGACCGCACTGGTCGGCGACAACGGGGCCGGCAAGACGACGCTGGTCAAGTGCATCGGCGGAAGCTATCGGGTCGACGCGGGGGAGTTGCTCTTCGACGGCGTACCGCGCACCGTCGCCGGCCCCCGCGATGCGGCGCTGCTCGGGGTCGAGATCGTCTACCAGGACCTGGCCCTGGCCGACAACCTCGACATCGTCCAGAACATGTTTCTCGGCCGCGAGCAGATCACCCGGTTGCGCACGCTGGACGAGAACGCGATGGAGAAGCTGGCCCGGCAGGCGCTGACCTCGCTGTCGGTCCGTACCGTCCGATCGGTGCGGCAACGGGTGGCGAGCCTGTCTGGCGGTCAGCGTCAGACGGTGGCGATCGCCAAGTCGGTGCTGTGGAAGTCGAAGGTCGTCATCCTGGACGAGCCGACGGCTGCCCTCGGGGTCGCCCAGACCGAGCAGGTGCTCGACCTGGTCCGCAGGTTGGCCGAGCAGGGGGTCGCCGTGATCCTGGTGTCGCACAACATGAACGACGTGATGCGGGTCGCCGACTCCATCGGCGTACTGTTCCTCGGCCGGATGGCGGCCCAGGTCAGGCGCAAGGACGTGACCCAGACGCAGGTGGTCGAGCTGATCACGGCGGGTCGTTCGGGTGACCTGGGGTTGTCGCCCGAAGAGTCCTCCGGAGCGGTCGTATGAGCGCGCAGGTGGACGAGCTGGTCCAGCAGGACGAACCGGCGCCGGACGAGCCGGGGGAGGGACTGGCGGCTTTGGTCGCCTACCTCAAGGACTATGCCGGCCGGGTGCGGGGCGGCGAGCTCGGCTCGATCCCGGCGTTGGTCGGACTGGTCGTCATCACCGGCGTCTTCGCTTGGGTGCACCAGGGCTTTCTGAGCGCCTACAACCTCGAAGCGCTGGTGATCCAGGCAGCGCCGATCATCGTGATGGCGATGGGCCTGGTCTTCGTACTGCTGCTCGGCGAGATCGACTTGTCCGCCGGTACGACGGGCGGCCTGTGCTCGGCGATCACGGCCGTACTGATCCTGCGGCACGGCGCCTCCTGGTGGCTGGCGCTGGTCGCGGGTCTCGTTGTCGGCCTGGCCATCGGGTTCGGGATGGGCTGGCTACGCGCCCGGGTCGGCATCCCGTCGTTCGTCATCACGCTGGCGACCTTCCTGGCCTTCCAGGGCGTCACCCTGATCCTGATCGGCGGTCAAGGGTCGGTGATCCTGCCCGACGGCTCGCCGCTGATCAAGCTCGAGAACAGCTTCGTGCCGCTCTGGCTCGGCTGGGTGCTGCTGGCACTGGTGGTGGTTGGCTACGCCGCGACCAAGGTCAACGACGCGCTCGGGCGGGTGCGGTCCGGACTGTCCCGGCCGCCGTACACGGTGATCGCGGGGAAGGTCGTCGTACTGGCTGTGCTCGGGGCGGCGTTCACCTACGAGATGGGCGTCAACCGCAACGTGTCCACCAATGCGTTCTTCGACAACTCGGCGCAAGGCATGCCGTGGGTGGTCGTGCTGCTGGTGATCCTGTTCGTGGTCTGGCACTTCGTCCTCAGCCGCACGCGGTACGGCCGGCACCTGTACGCCGTCGGCGGCAACGAGGAAGCATCGCGGCGGGCCGGCATCGTGGTGTCCCGGATTCGCATCTCCGTGTTCGTCATCTGCTCCGGTATGGCCGCTGTCTCCGGAGTCGTCGCAGCCTCGCTGCTGCAGTCGGTGCAGTCGAACGCCGGTGCGGGCAACACCTTGTTGCTGGCGGTCGGTGCCGCGGTCATCGGGGGTACGTCGTTGTTCGGCGGGCACGGCCGCATCATCGACGCCGTTCTCGGTGGCCTGGTCGTGGCCGTCATCATCAACGGGATGAGCGACCTCATCCAGGGCGCGAACTCGGCAGGCTACGAGTGGGTCGTCACCGGTGCCGTACTGCTTCTCGCGGCAGGCTTCGATGCGGTGGTCCGCCGAGCGCGAGCGACCTAGGCGCCCGGCTGCACCGGAAGGTCGACGAGCAGCGTGGTGCCCGCTCCGGCCGGGCTGGCTACCGAGATCGTGCCGTTGAGTGCCTCGACCCGGTCCGCCAGCCCGGTCAGCCCTGACCCGCGATCGGCCGCCGCGCCGCCGCGGTCGT